>CAYIYJ010000001.1:0-53765 GCA_964367655.1 uncultured Candidatus Saccharibacteria bacterium
CTTCTTCTGTTAGAGTTTTTTCGTATGACTGGAATACGAATCGGTAGGCGTATGAGGTTTTATCTTCTTTTGGGAATTTATCAAAACAAAAATGGTTTTCTATCAGGTCGGATTTCTTAGCCTGAGTTTCCATGAAAAGATCTACATCTTCTTTATTTTGGGAACCAAAGAATGCAATATCTCTAGACATGGCTGGGTAGATTGAGGCTTTTTTGTATGTTTTTTCTTCTGGAGATTTGTATCGTGAGATATTTTTTACCAAATTATCTAACATATTCGCATCTACCAATTTCTCTAATTTTTGAAGATCTAATTCTGAGGTATTTCCAGAATTATCAAATAAGTCTCCGAAAGATGTTTTCTCAATATTAAAGATATTCATTAAATCAATACATATTGTATTAATAAAACCTACCGCGTTTTCACCTTTAGGCCACTTAAATACACCTACTCCAAATGATAAATGATTTGATTCAATTACATTAGGTTTAGCATCAGTAAAAACATTTCCAATTTCAAATAATTTAACCTTATCTTCATCTTTAAATACAGTTCTATCTTTTGACACCAAATCCAAATGTTTTATGTTGTACTCAAGAACCTTTCCCAGGTTAACAGAAAGTTTATTTCTTAATGCGTCTCTTTCTGCGGTAAGAGAGTTATCCAATGAAACCACATCAGCCCATTGCTCTTTATTATCAACCAACGTATGCAACTTCACCTCATCAAATCCAGCATTCACAAAATAATCTCGAATCACCGCCTCCAGTTTATCCATATTTTCCTTAAGACCCTCTACTTTATCCTTTTTAGGCTCTACGTACTCCAAAAAGTCATATCCTTTATTTCTCAAAAACTCATCAACAACATCCGCCTGAGACACTAGATCTGATCTATAATGCGGTTGAGTTACTATATAAGTATTATCATCTTTCTTCTCAACTTTTGCCCCGGTTTTAGGCAATATATTCTCAAGAAATTCTCGTAACAAAGCAGGTACCCGAGAATCTTCTTTGTTAACTGCAACAGATGCAGATGCAATATCTACAGATATCTTCCGAAGTTTATTTGTATCAAGAAGTGTTTTTATATCAGCAGACACCTGAAGCTCTCCGACTTTTGCATCAGGAAAAACATGCTTAATCATATGTAAGAATGTTTGTTGTCCAACCAAAAAACGTTCAGCTGTTAGGTTTTGCTCAAATCGTTTTGAAGAATCATTCAACAGGTTTAATCCTCGTGCAGTTCGCCTTACTTTTACAGAATTAAAATGAGCGGCTTCAAGATATATATTTTTAGTATTAGAATCCACTTCAGCCTTGATACCACCCTTGACTCCAGCAATAGCAAGTATATCTTTATCGTCTCGTATAACCAAAGTTCCTGTAGGGAGAGCAATCTCTTTTCCACCAAGTATAGTTATCTTTTCCCCTTCCAAACTCTTTCCTACACGTATCTGCCCTTCTACTTTATCAGCATCGAACGCGTGTAGAGGCTGACCACTATCGAACATGACAAAATTTGTTAGATCAACAATAGTACCTCGACTCTGTTGCCCAAGTATCTCAATACCCATCTTTACCCAATCTGGACTTGTCGTATTCGCAACACCTTCTATCTTAGTCAAAGAATACATCTGGCAATCATCAGCAACATCTGCATCAACAAGATTCGAATCTGTTGTATATGTAATACCATCAACCGAAAGATCCGCAGTATACAAATTGTACACTTCAGGAGAAAGAATGAGTTCGGGAACTAGAAGTGCCAACTCGAGCGCAACATATCTAAGAGCGTATGCATATGGTGCACGATCTGCGGTTAGTTTTAGATCATAGATAGTATCACCATCTTTTTCCTCCACACTCTCTACTTCAAATGCACGCATAGTGAAAAGTTCAGCGACTTTGTCAGGTGCTGGCACTAATTCTTTGTTTGTAAAATAGCCTTTAAGCCAATTGTGTGAGATCAACATATATTTTAAAATTAAAACCATCTACTAAATCTAATATCCCCGCTCGACATATCTCGTATATCATCAATACCGTACTTAAGCATCACCAGACGCTCAAGACCCATACCAAACGCAAAACCACTATATTGTTTTACATCCTCAGAACTCAACTGCCCACCGTATTGTTTGTCCAAACCATGTTGCAAGACTTCCTCATGCATCAAGCCAGCCCCGCACACTTCAAGCCATCTATCTTTCCAAAAAATATCAACTTCAATGCCAGGCTTCACGAATGGAAAATAACTCGCTCTGAATCTAACCTGGATATCATCACCAAAATATTTTTTAAACACATACGTAAGTGTATTTTTCAAATCTGCAATAGAAATCTGTTTATCAATACACACACCTTCAAGCTGATGAAACTCAGCCTCATGCGTTGCATCGGTTGCTTCATTTCGAAACACCTTACCTGCAGATATGATTCTTATTGGTGGAACGTTTTCGTTCATACACTTAATCTGTGCATTTGAAGTATGAGTTCGCGGTAACAGTTTTTGCCCATCACGTACATATCCATCAGGCATCCAAAATGTATCTTGTGCATCTCGAGCTGGGTGATCTTTAGCAACACGCAACGCGTCAAAGATCTTCCATTCAGTATCTATCTCTGGACCGTTGTATAGAGAAAAACCTATCTCAGAAAAGATGTCTGTGAATTGCTGGATTGTTTGAGTAATAGGATGCAAATGACCTAAGTTTTTTTGTGTATTCATACTCTACTTTCTTATTTTGGTTGATGTGGCAGGTGTTGTTGTAGCATTCTTCATTCGCTCTTTATCTTTTTTCCATTTTTTGATTTCAGGAATATAAGACTCTACTTTATCTATACCTTGAAATCCTACATACAACTTGTCGTTAATAACCAAACTTGGAGTTTGAGTTACTTTGAAAACAGATGCCAGTGTTGCAAGCGCTGGAGTGTATGTTGAGAGATCAAAATAGTATATCCGTATTTCTGGATAATCACTTGTAATCTTATCCAAAATAATAGACTGGTTTGTACACTCTTTACAATCAGTACCATGGAAATACAGCACAGACACTATATTTTGTTTACATCTATCATGATATTCCTTACTTAATAGGTAGTCCTTGATCTGTAGCAGTGTATAGTTCTTCTTTAAAGCAACCACGTCAGGGTTCTCATATCCAAGCTGGTTTTCCATGAACTTTATCCGAGACGCAAGATCTTGCAATTCAGAGTTAAATCCAATAGTACTTGTAGCTTGATCAACAATGTGTTCACACGAAGTTTTTTGAAGTAGCGAAAAACGTGTTTCAGCCGATAAGATATCGAGACTGATTTGACTACCCAACCCTCTTAAAGAGTCTATTTTTTCATCGTTAAATTTATTACTCAACCAGATGGCAAAGCTAAAGATAAACAGAGTGATAATAAATGTATATATGTATCGTTTCCAGTTCATATTTTGTATAGTACGCTATTTTTAATAATATCTCTAGAGCCTATCTCCAAGTCACAGTCCGAGAAAATAACCAATCATATATAGAGCGTATCACCCATAATGGGGCGACATACCCGTACACAACGATAAAATACGGAATATTGTGAAAATTTTTGTGGGTAATCCGAGAAATATATCGACCAAGTAAGAAACCTGCGATGATGGCCGTATATATAAATAAGGACATCAGCGTTGTTGCCTTGGTATCAAAATAAAACAGATCCCACGTTCCAAATGTAAAACCTTCCCAACCGACCAACATTATCTTATGAATAGAGGCAATAGTGGCAACCGTGACTTTATATATAGAGTATGAGAAAACAAAAACAAGGAGTACATACGCAAAAACACCTGCTGGTAGTGTGAATAAACCAAAATCTCTATATTTCTTATTTACAAACATGTGACGATAATCAACCATGTTTCGAATAAAACCATAACTCCAACGAAGTCTCTGTTTAAACAATTTTTTAATTGTATCCGGACCTTTTGTACGAACAATCGCCTCATGACAATGATCAATCTTCATACCATGTGAGTGTAGACGCATAGTCATCTCTCCATCTTCAAGTAGATACGCATGTTTATACCCACCAACCTTATCGAACACACCTCTGCGAAATATAGCAAATGCACCCGGCACCACAAGTACGGCACCGATTAACCCAAGCATTTTCTTAGTAAATGAAAAGGTTTGATATTCAATCTCTTGAGCTTTTTGTACGAAAGTTTTTGGGTTACCAATGAGAACAGTACCACCCAATGCCATGAGCTCGTGATCTTTTACAAAATAAGGTATTGCCTTATGCAGAGCTTGCGGTTCAATTGTTGTATCAGCATCAAAAGAAACAACCAGATCAGTTTTAACAAATGGTAGCGCGTAGTTCAAAGCAGTATATTTACCACCATTCTCTTTACGCAACAGTGTGACTTGTGGATGTCCTTCATATACTTTCAACACTTGAGGAGTATTATCCGTACTACCGTCATCTATGATGATGATGTGCAATTTTTCTTTCGGATAATCTAGACCAAGAATCGATTCAACGGTCCCCAAAACAGTTGCGCCCTCATTCCAACATGGAAGCAGAAAAGAAACAGAGAGTTTCTCAGTATCAGTAAGGCTGATCGTTGGGATCTTGGGAGAAATCTTCTGTCTATGTTCAAAAAAAACCAACAGAAAAAACACCTGAATATAAATGGCTACGAACATGATCACTTCGTACACCAATTCAAATGTTGTAATCATAGATAATTAAGACTCTAGAATTTTTATAATAATAGTCATACTATAACATATTTTCATTTAAAAGACAAAAAAC
Organism: uncultured Candidatus Saccharibacteria bacterium; assembly: GCA_964367655.1. Taxonomy (GTDB): domain Bacteria; phylum Patescibacteriota; class Minisyncoccia; order Phycocordibacterales; family CAIZLB01; genus CAIZLB01. Next base: position 4,806 of record CAYIYJ010000001.1, read on the forward strand.
TATCTGTTTGGCAATAATACACGATCTACCATCGTATATTTTTTTTGATAGTCACCCCATCTAAAAAAAGATGTGTGCTCTGACATGTACTTAAACGTATCTCCAACTCCCCCTTCCGATGCCGAAGTTACAGAAAATGAATCGAATCTGCTGTTTGAAATATGTATCACTTTAGAGTTATGTACTATCGATAAAAAACCATCGACAATTTTAAATGTAACTACAGCATCTCCTGATTTCCCCATAAACATACGCACATCACCTATCGACAGATCAACACCTTTAGCTGATAACAAATATGTTTGCATTGTACTCATATATACATACACATCAATAGCATGTACATATCGAGACATACCTCTTTCAAAAATCTTTTGCATGTACACAGTAGTAGTCAGCACAGTAATCATGCATATTGAAAATATGGCTATATATACTAATAATTCAATAAGTGTGGCACCTGTATTTGTTTTCATAGGATTAATAGATGTTGTATCGATACTATCGATACTGTTATATATAGATGACCATCTGTGCAGGTGTACGAGGTCATACGCCCAGGCAGGTCAAGACTATATTCGAGTGATAAACTTTGATTATTACCAACAGACCATACCTGTAATTCTTTTTCGGAATTTGCAGTGAAAGCCAAAAACTTAGAACTTTGTTTATCGTGAACAACCTCTAAAGCATCCACGGTCCCATACGTTCTTGCCGAATCAAGCATGGTCAAAGATGTATCGAGAAGTGTGAGCTCATGAGATCCTAGAGTTCTTCCAAGCACTGCATACGGATACATGGACAATATGCTCTTACCGTTACCGATAGATAGCGGCGCATCGTATTGCAACTCCTCCAATCCATCAAAAGAAATTTTCTTTAGTTCAGGATCACCAGCGGTAGTTACAAGTAATGATCTACCGAACACTGCCGCATGATGCGCCTGACCTCCGAGCTCTATTTCCCTATGTGGCGCACTCACATACATCGTGGTAGTGCTTAGGTTCAGAAAAAATAATTCACCTCCAGCATTATTTTTTTCAGTACCAAGAACTAATTGTTGCCCAAACATTGCTAAAGTACGTGGCATAGACAAACTTTGCGAGAGTGAGTTTATCTTTATACTTTGAATTTCTTGAATTACAGAAGATGTACTGTTGATACTGGTATCTATTTTGAAAACTTTCACATGACTGTTCACACTTGTGTTTGCAACAAACATATACGGAGGCATGAATACTGCACCCCTAATACCTGGACCAACATCCAAAGCTGCATCAATATAGACTTGATCACCTTCCAATCTTCCTACATATATATCAGCCTCCGTTGTAGAAGCAGAATCTCCAACAAAAACAATCTTGCGTTGTGCACCGTCAAGAAATACAAACATCCTGGTGATCACAGTTGATGTGGAAAATAAATTTCCAAGATTAACATCTTGCACATTACCGTTCTTGGAATCATCAGGATTAAACATATAACACGATGCGTCTCCGTACGGGTATCTGACTAGGTTTTGTGATGAGGTTGAAATAAGCGCACTGTCTGATAGCATACGATACATAGTTTGAGAGTACTGAAAAACAAACAGCATACATATCGTAAATACACTAACTGCGATAACAAGCTCAAATACACTAAAACCTTGTATATATGTAGACGATTGTTTGTTCATATTATTGAAAGGATTGCGTTAGTTGATACATAGGCACAATAATAGAAATACAGATAATAAGAACCATGAGACCGACACCAACAATGAGAGCTGGTTCAATAAACTTTTGAACTCGATCAAGCAAAGTATTCAACTCTTGCTGTATATGTGCATGACACACCAAAAACACCTCAGACAACAAGCCTGTTTGTTCGCCAGATTTAATAATCGATTGCCAGTCTTTTAACTTTTTATAAATACGTGCATCAAGTAACATCATACCTTCTGCACAAGTTCCACCCTGACCAACGTATGACTCAAGTGCTAAAAAACTACGACGTACAGAACTGCTAGATACTGATTTATTGGAAAGAATAATGGATTCAAAAAGAGGTATCTTAGTAGATAAGCATATATACATAATCTGTAACCATTTCTCTAAATGCCAGTACAGATACACGTCTCGAACATATATAGTTCGATTCAGTATGTATTGTTTTACCCTATTTGAGTATGTTGTATACGTAATATTATTTCTAAGCCATATATGCATGGCGATAAAAAACATCACAATAATACTATCTACCCACCAAAAACGAATCACATGTTCACTCAACGCAATCAACATCGACGTTGTGCCAGGTATCGTATCCATACCTTGAAACAACGGAGTAATCTTCGGAACAATAAAAACCAGTATCATTGCAAGTAAACCACCAGATAACAGAAGTACTAGCAGAGGATATATGAGCAGCGATACAAGTTTTGTTTTCTGAGCAAAACGCATATTGAGAAGTGTACTCAATGTACAGAAGATCTCTTTTAGCATCGAAGTCTTCTCCCCTATCTCAATAAGAGAAAGTTCTGTATGGGAAAATATATACGGATACTCATTACACACAACCGATAAACGTGTTCCTGTTTGCAACTTCTCATATATATCTTTCGTATACACATCTTCTCCAGCAATAAAAACCGCATCAACTAAAGACTGTCCTGCCTGAAGATAATAAAAAATCTTTTTATACCAAAAAGAACGATATTGTGTATGTTTTAAAGTTTTCATGAAAAAATATCAAGATTAATTCTTTTAATCTCTTCTTCGGTAGTAACGTGTCGACTATACATCTCACTACAAGCATCTCGTAACAACACATGTCCCGAATCAACTAGATATCGCTCTATCTCGTATGCAGTCTTTTTTTGATGAATCATATCACGGACCTGAGAATCCACTTGAACAAGCTCAAACACACCTCTACGTTCTCCATACAGACCAATCGAATAATCAAACACTCTGACAAGTCTTTGACTTAAGATCAAAGATACTGCAGATGAGAGAAGATATGCTTCTATACCCATATCTATCAATCGAGGAATCACAGAAGCAGCACTTGGTGCATGGATTGTGGTTAAAACAAGATGACCCGTCAAAGCAGTTTGCACTGCGGCCATCGCAGTTTCCTTATCGCGAATCTCGCCAATCATGATAACGTCAGGATCTTGACGTAAGATACCCCGTAAAGCTTCTTTAAAACCAAAACCTTTTTCTACCGAGATAGGAATTTGTCTAATAGTCGGTACAACTGATTCAACAGGATCCTCTATGGTCACAATATTCTTTTCTGTAGATAGCTCCTCAAACATAGATGTGTTTATATCTATTCCTCGTGCAAGATATCTTAAAGCAGCATATAGCGTACTTGTTTTTCCTGACCCTGTCGGACCAGCAACAATGATCAATCCCGATGTTTTACTTAACGAATGTTTAAACTGTACAGCCTGAGAATGAGTCATTCCCAATTCCATAAAACTACTACCTCGCATAGCGTGAGGTCGTAGTATTCGCATAACACAGTTTTCTCCAAAGAACGTTGGTGCGATCGATACTCGCACATCCAACTTCTCTCCCGTTGACTTTGATACAAAATAGAATCTCCCATCTTGTGATCGATCGTGTACATCAGAACGTAATGCAGCCAATACTTTAATCTTACCAATACAGAGATCTAACAGATCACTTTCAAAACAGCCACCCTCATGCATATGACCTGCAATACGGAATCGTACAAATACAGCAGATTCCCTTGGATCAATGTGAATATCTGACGCCGAAAGAGCAACAGCTTTTTCAATAAGCGATGAAATAAATATGTATATATCTTTTTTCGCAGAAGGATTCACTCACCTAGTAAAACATATATAAGATATGCACACGGCAAATAAAATCTCAAGAAAAACCTAAGTTAAATCCTTCTAATGTGAAATACGTTTTATATGCAAAGCCAGCGCAGGTACGTTTAAGGCATTACCTAATTTTTCAGCCAGAGTCCTCATGTACGTACCAGAGGAACAACTTACAGTAACAGTAACTATTGAAAAAACAACTTTTTTTTCTTCAAGCTCCTTTTTCCACAGTTTCAAAATCTCTTTAATACGAAAATCTCCAGGCATAACACAAGCATCTAGATCTGTTTTTATTCTCATCAAAAGATCTTCAGAATTAATATCTTTAACATCAACAAGTTCTAGTTTATATATCTGAATTTCTTTTTCTCGCACAACATCAGCGTTATTTGAAGTACGACTTAACATCGGTGATGAGTACGTTGGATACTCCCACGTAAACTTTCCAATAAATTGAGGTATTGTTTTCTCCAATAATTCTCTGTCTATATTTTTTATCTCAACTTTCTGTATCTTACCTAACACATCCCCAGTATCGGTTGATGCACCAAACAAAACTTTAACCTCATATGTTTTATCTTTTTGCATCAATGTATTTTTTAGATCCATATCACCATTGAATAAGATATCAAACCATCCTTCCGCCATAGGATCTAAACGACCAACATATGTCATAGGACCCACGTGCCCAACCGAGCTCCTGATCTCTTCTAAAACTTGAAGTGGTGTATACCCTATCTTTTTATATGCAGACATATATCCATCTACAACATGAGACATGTCTATATCTGTATATCCAGAACCTGAATCCGGAGTTTTTAAGAAGTGATCATACATATATAGTGACTATACCCTCTAAACCCTAAATATGCTATATATAACAACATATGAACGAAAAAGACACCACAAAAAAACTATCTACAGACTCCTATAAAGGGGTGCGGGATTTTTACCCTGCAGATCTTTTTGTTCAACATTATATCTTCGAGACATGGCGAAAAGCTGTACAAACTTTTGGATATGAAGAATATGATGCATCAATCCTAGAAAATTCTGAGATCTATAAAGCCAAGTCCGGACAAGAACTTGTGAATGAGCAAACATACACCTTTATTGACCGTGGCGAGCGAGAAGTAACTCTCCGACCTGAGATGACACCAACCCTTGCACGTATGGTAGCAGCTCGAAAACGAGAACTTGGATTTCCACTACGACTCTTCTCTATTCCAAACTGTTTTCGATATGAACGACCTCAACGAGGACGACTACGTGAATTCTGGCAATTAAACGTTGACCTTCTCACAAAAAAGACAGGTGTACGCTACGATGTTGAGATATTGCAAGTTGTCACTCGTATCATGTCTGCATTCAATGCAAAACCTGAAGATTACGAGATTAAGATCAACTCTCGTTTGTTTATCAATGCTCTATATACAGAGTATTATGGATTAACAGCGGAGACTGCTACACAATTTCAAAAACTTGTAGATCGAAAAAACAAAATCAGCCCAGAAGAGTTTGCTGCAGAATATGCAAAACTATCAAATAAAAAACTACTAGACATCAACAACCCTGACGATCTTGAGACTATAAAAGCATTACCCGGTGCCCAAGCTCAATTTGAAGCGATAGTTGAAGTTATGAGTTTGTGTGCTGAGGCTGGTATTACAAATATCACGTTTGATGTAGATGTAGTTCGAGGTCTTGATTATTATACAGGGCTTGTATTTGAAGTATACGACACCAACCCTGAAAACAATCGAGCTCTTTTTGGAGGCGGACGTTATGACAACTTGGTCGACATGTTTGAAGGGCCAACAGAAGAAACAACCATCTCAGGTATTGGTTTTGGTATGGGCGATGTTGCTATGGCAAACTTTTTAGAATCACGAGGATTGGTTCCAACATACACTGCCAAGACAGATACACTTGTATGTGTACTCGATGAATCAGAAAATATATTATCGTATGCAGATGAAGTCGCATCAGAACTAAGAACTGAAGGAAAAAATGTAGCTGTTAACTACACAGCCCGTAAATATCCCGACAATGTAAAACTTGCAGAAAAACTTGGTATAAAAAATATCGTTGTAATTGGAGAAAAAGAAGTGTTGGAGAAAAAGTTTGAGGTTAAAAGTCTATAAATCAGTTCATGAATCAAGTCAGTTCGAAGGCTATTACTGCCCTTGTATATATCCATTATAGCACCCCATTGACAAAGTGCAAGGGGTGTCTTGACATGGGTGTTGACACACACGTATAGTAAGTGGATATGAAATACATCTATACAATAAAAGAGTACACAAAAGTGCTTTGGCAGTGCTTACGGTATGTTTATACTTTTGATAAAAAAGGTACTTTGGGTCGATTGGGAATCTTGATGATATTCCCTCTTATTGCAAACTTCTTAACTATCGCCAATGCACGATTAGCAGACGGTCTTCAGCAAAATTTCGGCACAGGATTACTTTATATAATCATGCCTGTTTTTCTGGTGATTATCGGTTTAGAAATTCTTGATGAAACCTTTAGTTGGTTAAGTAGAAGTGTGACTTGGGTGTGGCAAAGTAAACTAAGATTACTCATAGATGTGGAACGACAGAAAAAGAAATCAACATTCACAATCCCTTTCATTGATTCTGAAGATTACGACACGTTGAACCAGCGGATTGATTACAGCGGTTCTGGTTTTAATGCACAGATCAACATGATCACAAATGTTCCTACATTAATACGTATTATCATAAACTCAGTATTTGCGGCAGGAATACTTTTTGCTTTTAGCCCCATGTTTATGGTACTGACATTGTTATCGATCATTCCAGGATTCTCCGTTGCTTTCACCCAACAGTTTGCTATGAGAAAAAACTGGGAAAAACATCTTACATACGGCCGACTCACCAGCGTATATGGAAAACATTTTGGTAATTACACAGCACTTAAAGATACAAAAGCTTCAGGATCCGCTGATAGAATCCTAGATATTTTTAGAACTCGCCGAGAGTGGTATCGTGACGAAAATTATAAGGTGTGGAAAAAATATCTTAATATTGGATATATTACCAACCTACTAGCACTAGCAGTTGCGTTTACTGTTCAGTACTTTGTATTGAAAGATGCGATAGATGGACTTCTCATGATCGGACAGGCAACACTTATAATCGCCCAGATTTTTAGATTGCAATCAAACCTAAAGGAACTTTCTTGGTTCCTACCAGATCAATATGAAAACGTTGTCGCTTGTAAATATCTATTCTTATACTTAGATACCAAAGAAAATACAGAAAACGTTGCTTTACCAACGCCTACACCAGACCTAACTAAAGGTATCACCCTACAAGATATCCAGTTTGAATACCCTGAAGTTATATTCAAAGAAATGCGAAAACTAAATGAAGAAATCGATACAGTTTCTGAAAAATATTTTGGACTTAAAAAAGAAGCAGACACTAAAGAATCCAAAAAGAAGGAAAGTTTTTCACTAACCATACCTACGTTGTCCATACAACCAGGAGAACGTGTCGCGATCGTTGGTAAAAATGGTAATGGTAAAACAACCTTTCTCCAGCTAATCTTGAATTTGTACCAACCTCAAAAAGGAACAATACATATATTCAACACACAGATACAGCATATGAATCAGGTAGATATTCAAAAATACTACTCTATGCTATTTCAAGATTATGCTCAAACCGACTTGAAAGCTCATGAGTATATTGGTCTATCTGAGATAGATACTCCTGATCTTGAGCGTGTACAATGGGCTGCAAAACAAGCCACAGCAGATGAGTTTATTGAAAAGTGGAAAAACACATATACCCAACAACTCGGTATTTCTTTCAAAGGAGTGAAGCCTTCAAAAGGACAGTGGCAGAAACTTGCTCTTGCCCGTGCATTCTATAAAGATGCACCTATTCTCATCCTCGACGAACCAACTTCAGCCATAGATTCCATCTCGGCAAAAAAGATTTTTGAAAATCTTGCTCAATTTGATCCTAAAAAAATACTTCTGTTTGTATGCCACAACATGGTTGATATACCACTCGCAGCAACACGAATACTTGTGTTCGATAAAGGTACGATAGTCGGTGATGGATCACACAAAACACTACTTAAGACTTGTGATGTATATAAAGAACTATACGAAAGCGAAAAAGGTGGAAAGTAAAACTAAATACAAAAATAGAAACGTCTGATACAATATATATCTATGAAAAAAATTGTACTCGATATTGAAACTCAGAACACCTTTGCCGAAGTTGGAAAGAACGACCCAACAGCACTCGATCTATCGATCATGTGTATATACGAATCAGATACAAATAAATACAGTAGCTACACCATCGAAACACTCCCCTCACTATGGCCCATTCTTGAAGCTGCAGATCTTATCATCACCTACAACGGAGATCACTTTGACCTACCGATACTAAACAAATACTACAATGGAGACCTAACCAAGATGCGTCACGTTGACCTCTTAAAAGAAATTCAGAAAGTTATCGGCCGACGAGTTGGATTGGATTCAGTTGCGCAAGCCACACTCAATAAAGGTAAAAGCGGTAACGGTTTGGAAGCTATTACCTGGTGGAAAAAAGGAGAAATTCAGAAAATCATTGATTATTGTATGAAAGATGTGGAGGTTACCAAGAACGTATACGAACATGCTATCAAAGAACAAAAGCTCTTCTATATGGATGGCACAGAAAAAAGAACTGTCCCTCTCGATACACGTAGCTGGGAAAAGACGTTGGATCAAAACATACGCATGACATACAGTCTACCTTTTTAATAGTGGAATATTACTGAGGGGTTGATATAATACTCCTCATGGAACCAACAACAACACCGCCAGTAGTAGAGACTACTACTGTAGCAAAACGTCAATGGACAACACCTTTAGCAATCGTTATTGCAGGTGCATTGATTGCATTTGGACTTTCACAACAAAGCCCTGCAAAAACAGATAACAAAGCTCTTATCAACAACGCCCTTAATGAACCTAAGATCGAGGTTGCACCTATCTCTTCAGTAGATCACATACGAGGTAGTAAAGATGCAGATGTTATCTTTATCGAGTACTCAGACATTGAGTGCCCATTCTGTCAGATGTATCAAGTAACAATGGAGCAAGCATACAAAGAGTATGGCAAGGATAAGAAGTTTGCTTGGGTATATCGACACTTCCCACTCGCATACGGAAAAGATCCTTTGCACCCAACATCTGCAAAAGCTTCAGAAGCAACAGAGTGTGTAAACGAACTTGGAGGAGAAGACGCTTTCTGGACATATCTTGATACAGTCTATGCGTCTATTGATCATCAGAAAGGAGGACTTGTTATGTCTAGTCTAACAGACATCGCTGTTAAGCAAGGTATCGATAAAGCAAAGTTCACAGCATGTCTTGATAGTGGAAAATACGCAAACAAGATCAAAGAATCTTACGACGCAGGTACAAAAGCTGGTGCTCGAGGAACACCCTATACAGTTGTATTATTCAAAGATCAACATATTCCTCTAGTAAATCCTGAGGGTAATAGTCTTGGCGCTCTACCATACGAAGTAGTTGCGAGAATCATCCAAGAATTGTTGAGTAAGAAATAAAAAACTGATCCATAGCGTCATATAAAAACATAAAAACCTTTGTAAACACAAGGGTTTTTATTATGCAATAATCCAGTATAATACATATTACATGCCATTCACCCACCTCCACACCCATAGCCACTACAGTCTTCTGCAGGCAGTACCCAAGGTAGATGACCTTATATCAAGAGCCAAAGCTTATGGAATGAGTGCAGTTGCTCTAACTGACAACGGTAACATGTACGGAGCAATCGAGTTTTATAAAGAATGCAAAAGTGCAGGAATCAAACCTATCATTGGCGTAGATTTTTATGTAGCAAATCGTACACGACATGACAAAGAAGGCCGTCTTGATACAAAGAAAACACGTCATATTTTATTGGCAAAAAATTATGAAGGATATCTCAATCTTATTAAACTAGTTACCGATTCATATATTGAAGGTTATTACTACCGACCACGATTGGATGCAGAGCTTATTGCAAAATACAACAAAGACCTTGTGTGTATTATTCCCTTTATATACAGCAAAGTTTCTGATGCTTTAAAGATGGACGATGAAGAAACAGCTCATAAAGAATTACTTTTTTTACAAGAGACCTACGGCGTTGATTCTGTATTTTATGAAGTAACCCGACACGTTGATATCATTGATGATAATCAGATAGAAGCTCGAGTGTTGCGATTTATTCAAAAATACAACGTACAGCCGGTTGCAACTAACGATGTCTTTTACATGGACCCAGAGGATAAAAAAGCTCGGGCAACCATGATGTCGGTACAATCAAATTCACCTGAACGTTTTGTGGAAGATGACACCGACTATTCGTTCATCTCCCCTGCTCGAGTTGAAGAACTTTTTGTTTCCGAGACAGATCCGTCGCTTGACGCACTATACAAAAAAGCTGTTGAGAACACATCTGTCATAACTGATATGTGTAATTGGGAAATAGAACTTGGTAAGTGGGTATTTCCAAAGATCAATCTACCAGAAGGAAAAAATGCTGACGAAGCATTACGTGATGTTGTGTATCAAGGTTTTGAAAAACGAGGTGTGCCCAAAAGTGAAGACATTCTTAAACGTGTTGAGTACGAACTTGAAGTTATTAAAACCAAAGGATATTCACCGTATTTTTTGATTGTGTCTGATCTTCTAGCATATGCCAAACAAAATGAAATCCTTTCCAACATTCGTGGATCAGTGTCTGGATCTATGGTTACATACCTCTCAGGTATCACACACATTGATCCGCTCGAATTCCAGATTCCATTTGAACGTTTTCTAAACCCAGAACGTCCATCAGCTCCAGATATCGACATGGACTACGCCGATGATAGACGCGATGACATGGTGGATTATGCACGACGTAAGTACGGTATTGATAAGGTGGCCCAGATCGGAACCTTTGGAACCATGGCCGCGAAAGGTAGTGTGAAAGACGTAGCGCGAGCTCTTGGTTTTCCATATACACTTGGAGATCAGATCTCAAAGATGATACCGCTCGGTTCACAAGGTTTTTTGATGACTATCAAACACGCACTTGAGATAACTCCAGAATTACAAGAGTTGTACAATAAAAATGCTGATGTACGCACAATCATCGACATGGCACAAAAGATCGAAGGCTGTGCCCGACACATTTCTGTACACGCGGCCGGTGTGGTTATCTCACCTACTGAGTTAACAGATTTTACCCCACTCCAATACGATACGAAAGGAGAAAATAAAATCATCAGTCAATATGATATGTACTCTATTGAAGAGGCAGGTCTTTTGAAGTTTGACTTCTTGGGTTTGAAAAACTTAAAGATTATCTATCAGTGTAAGCAGATGGTAAAGAATAATTACAATGTTGACATCGATATTGACAACCTTGCACTCGATGATAAAAAAACATTTGAGATGTTGGCACGTGGGGAAACAGAAGACTTGTTTCAGCTGAACGGAGATGGTATGACCAAATATCTGGTTGATCTTAAACCAACAACCATTCACGATATCAACGCTATGGTGGCGCTTTATCGACCTGGACCTATTCAGTTTATTCCTCTGTACATCGAACGAAAGCACAATCCTTCTCTTATCACCTATGCCGATCCTCTCCTTGAAGAAATCTTGTACAAAACATACGGGGTTCTTGTGTACCAAGACGACTTGTTGATGATGGCCCATAAGATTGCTGGATATAGTTGGGGTGAAGTGGACAAGTTCCGTAAGGCTGTAGGTAAAAAAATTCCAGAAGAGATGGCCCTACAAAAAGAAAAATTTATTAAAGGGTGCGTATCTCACAGTGGTTGGAGTGATAAAAAAGCTCGTGACGTATGGAAATGGATCGAACCGTTTGCATCATACGGATTCAACAAAGCTCACTCTGTGTCATACGGTCGAGTTGCATATATCACCGCATATCTTAAAGCAAACTTTCCTAGTGAATACATGGCAGCTATTCTTACAGCTGAAGCTGGAGATACAGATAACGTAGCGGTGTCCATCAAAGAATGCCGTCGTATGAGCATTGCCATACTACCACCTGATATCAATGAGAGTTTTGGAACATTTACCGTAGTAAAAAATTATCAAGAGATTGACGGTGTATCAAAAGATGCTATTCGATTCGGACTATACAGTGTTAAGAACTTCGGTGAAGCAATTGCCGATGTCATCATCGCCAATAGAAAAGAACATGGCCCGTTTACAAGTATCGAAAACTTTCTTGAACGAATACAGGAACGAGCTCTCAACAAAAAATCAATGGAGGCACTTATAAAAACTGGTGCAATGGATTGCTTTGGTGATCGAGTGGAACTACTTGCAAATCTTGACAGATATCTTGACTACAATCGAGAGCAGGCGAAAAAAGATATATCTCAAGGTGATCTGTTTGGACTATTCGCAGCATCAGAACCACAAGTTGAAATAGTTATTAAGAAAGAAGTATCACCTGAACAAAAACAGCAATATCTTCTTTGGGAAAAAGAATTACTTGGTTTTTACATCTCTGGTCACCCACTAGATAAGTATCGAGCTGTGCTTGAAAAAAGAGATGTTGATATTGCAAAAGTTCTTGTTGAAGGAAAAGAAGAAAGTGTATACATACTAGGAGGTATCGTGGAAAACATGAAAGAGATTCCTACAAAAAAAGATCCACTAAAACGAATCATGTTTTTCACATTGAAAGATCTCTCTGGCGAGATCGAGGTTGTTGTATTTCCAAAACAGATAGCTGAAGCTCGGCCTATTATCCAAAACGAAACATGTATCGTACTCAAGGGTAAATTCTCCATTCGAGAGGATAAAAAAGGTCTGATGTTTGAGAATGCAAAGAAGTTGACATAACTACTTATAGGTGATATTATGTATTTGTTGGCCGAGGTTTGCTGCCATGGTCCACAGCAAGTCAGTTCTGACGGCGACACCGGGTTTCCAGGTACTTTCTCCGGTAAACCCAAATCAGAGCTGACAGCCCGGGAGAAGCAATTCTCCTGGGCGCTTTTTTATTCACATATGACTGTTGACACATTATCCTGTTCAGGATAATCTATATATGCAACGACTTAGGTCTTGCATGCCACAAGGTCGGCGCCCTGAAAAGTTTCGGGTGGTTCCAGACACAGGGCGCCGGCCACAGCACTTTTTTTAAATTTTGTTGGTAACGAGGAACCGCCTCCTCTCGCATAGACTTTCATCAGTTGTTTGTGTCGAGAGGAGGCCCTTTTTTTATATATTATATCTCCCCTCTTTCAATACTTTCTCTTACTCGTTTTACAAAATCAATCATGAACTGTAAGTTATGGATTGAAGCCAACGTTCCTCCCAACATCTCTTGAGCACGATACAAGTGTGATACATAACTTCGTGTATAGTTTTTACATGTATAACAAGTACACTGTGCATCTATCGGATTCATATCAGATGTGTATTGAGCATTCTTAAGGTTAAGATTTACATATCCGAATTCAACAGAATCATCTCGCATAAACACAGTTCCTGTTCGAGCATTACGTGTTGGCATAACACAATCAAACGTATCGCAGCCTTCTTTCACCGCCATAACAATGTCAGCAGGTTCTCCAATACCTAAAAGATGACGAGGCTTATCTTCTGGTAATATATCATTAACCCAAGATACAGCAGTCATCATATCTTCTTTTGCAAAAGAACCACCGATACCAAAACCATCAAACTCAACACCTTGGTATTGCATCTTTGATATTACTTCAGCACTTTCCTTTCGTAGGTCTTCATGACGACCCCCTTGAATAATTCCAAACAATGCTTGTTTAGAAAAAGCATCTGCATTATCAACATGAGCTTTCAATGATTCCATCGCCCATCGATGAGTTCTATCCAAAGATCTTTTTTGATATTCTATTGGTTCATGTGGTGAAGTACACTCATCAAAAGCAAAGATAATATCTGCGCCTATTGCCTGTTGAATCTCTATAGATTTTGTTGGAGTAAAATAATGCGCACTACCATCAATGATAGATCGAAACATCACACCTTGTTCATCCACCTTTGCAGGCTGTAGAGCACTCGCATCTGGATCAGCTTTATGACCCGTATGTTGTATAGCAATCTCATCATATCCAGGTCGTGCTTTTGAAGTAAACTTAGTGATATTTTTTCCAAGAGCAACACCGAGTGAAAACGCTTGAAATCCACCAGAGTCAGTAAACGTAGGACCACTCCATCCGCAGAATTTTCCCAAACCTCCATGATTTTTTATAATCTCTGAGCCAGGTTGTAGATATAGATGGTATGTATTGGCAAGGATAGCATCGGCACCAAGATCGCGAACCATCTCAGGAGTAAGGCCTTTGATAGTTGCCTTAGTACCAACAGGAATAAAAGCTGGAGTTTGAATATCTCCGTGTAGAGTTTTAATAACACCAGTTCTAGCTCGGGATTTTTGTGAGCGATGTTTGATGGTAAATGAGAGAGGTCGTTTTGACATGGAGAGACTATAGCACAGATTTCAAGCTTAAGAAAAAATCAATGCTGCAAATATAACAGTAAGAATTAGTGGTACTCCTAGTACAAATTGCATCGTCTTCGAATACTTATTCACTCCTTGGAAACACAAGATTGCAATAACGGATAAAACACCTAATGCCCATGTAGCATATTCTATAGAACCATGGAATAAAAAGTTGACCAAGTCTCTGAACAAGAAGACAGAGGCTGCCTGTACAATGTTTAACACAAACAAGAAGACAACCAGAGGTTTATTAGGTTCATTATTCATGAAGTTATTTTACCATACAAAAAGACCTAGAACCCTAGATCTTTTATATAACCCCTACTTCTTCTCCTCAATCTCTTTCTTCAAAAATACGATCACATCCGAAATAGTCTTTGGATCTAATTTCCCTGTTCGTCCTTCAAGTGACATCTCGCCAGACTCCATCTCTTTATCACCAATCACAATCACATATGGAATCTTTTCTGTTTTTGCATTTCGAACTTTTTTACCAAGACTCTCACTTGATTGATCAATCTCAGCGCGAATACCTGCATTTTTTAATTCTGTATATACATCATGTGCAAAGTCTGCTTGTCGCTCGCCGATAGGTACAACTTTTACTTGGACTGGCGATAGCCATGTTGGGAATGCTCCGGCGAAGTGTTCGATAACAACACTTAAGAATCGCTCAATAGATCCCATGATAGCAACGTGCAACATCACAACGTCTTCCTTCTCACCTTTTTCATTAATACAAAATAGCTCAAATCGTTTTGGCATCACAAAATCCAATTGGATAGTTGCAACTTGATGAGTTCGCCCTATTGCATCCTTAGCCATGAAGTCAATCTTTGGACCATAAAAAGCGGCTTCGCCTGGACCGTCAATCCATTCTTTTGTGTGAGAAAGAATAACGTTTTTCAGTGTTTCTTCTGCAATGTCCCAATTACCAGTATCACCAAGATATTTTTCTGGATTCGCAGGATCTCGTCTAGACCACCGAGGTGTAATCTGTGTTAAACCGAATGTGGAATAAAACTCGTTAATAATATTCCACACATTTTCAACCTCTTGATTGATCTGACTTACTCGACAAAATACATGAGCATCATCTTGTGTGATACACAACACTCGAGAGAGACCTGAAAGTTCTCCTGATTGCTCATCTCTATACACAGCAGTTGTCTCACAATATCTTTGTGGCATATCTCTATAACTACGCATCTCTGAATCAAAGATCTGGGTATGGTGAGGACAATTCATCGGCTTCATTGCATACACATGCTTCTCTCGCGTCTCGATCTTAAACAAATCATCTTTGTATTTATCCCAATGTCCAGATTTTTCATACAGATCTTTTTTTGTGATATGAGGAATGGATACTTTTTGATATGCATATCTAGATCGCAATTCCATAACATAATCGTTCAACACTTCTCGAAGAACTGTTCCTTTTGGTGTCCACAAAGGAAGACCTGGACCAACTAACTCTGAAAATGTAAACAGACCAAGCTCTTTACCGAGTTTTTTATGATCCCGCTTCTTCGCCTCCTCAAGCATATTCAAGTGCTCATCCAACGCCGCCTTATTCTCAAATGCCAAACCGTAGATACGAGTAAGCATCTTATTTTTCTCATTACCCTTCCAATACGCTCCTGCAAGACGACTCAACATAAAAGACTCAGGGTCAATCTTACTCATATCTTCAACATGACCTCCTCGACATAGATCTAGGAAGTTTCCAGACTTATACAATGTGATCTGTTCACCTCGAGCGATAATATCTTCAATGAGTTCAAGTTTGTATGGATTATTCTTAAAGTAATCTCGTGCAAAATCCGCATCAACATCCTGTTTTTCAAATGCAGTCCATGTTGGAAGAATCTCTTTCATCTTAGCTTCAATAGTTTTCAGATCTTCTTCTCCAACTTTTGGCATATCAATATCATAGTAAAAACCATCATCTACAGCAGGACCGATAGTTACTTGAGAGGTTGGATACAGTTCCAATACAGCCGCAGCTAAAAGATGGGCTAATGAGTGCCGGATATTCTCTATAGGGTCATTATGTTTCATTTTTTGATAGTAGCATATATTGAGGGGATTTTCAGTATATATTAACTGATATATGACCCCTTGCCACCCACCCCAAAAACCCGCATACTTATCTACATGACTCAACCAGAAAACACAGAACACCTTATTGACACCCTTCTTAACCGTGGTGTTGATGAGATCATCCATAAAGCCGAGCTCGAAAAGAAACTTCGAGAGGGTTCCCCTTTACGTATCAAGCTTGGCATCGACCCAACAAGCCCAAACATCCACCTTGGACGAACAGTTCCCCTTCTCAAACTGCGAGATTTCCAAAACCTGGGACACAAAGTTATTTTCCTTATCGGAGATTTTACAGGTGTTATCGGAGACACATCTGATAAGAATGCAGAACGTCCGATGCTTGTAGAGGATACTGTGAAGAAAAATATGGAAACATATCTAGAACAAGTTAGTAAGATTCTTGATATATCTAAAGTCGAAGTTCATAAAAACAGCGAATGGCTTTCTCCTCTTTCATACTTAGAGATATGTAAACAAGCTGATGCTTTTTCCATCAATGATTTTATTAGTCGAGAACTTATCGCCAAACGACTTGAGAGTGGTTCACGGGTATCAATGCGAGAACTTATGTATCCACTGATGCAAGGATATGACTCTGTGGCATTGAAAGCAGATGTTGAACTTGGTGGAACCGATCAACGATTCAACCTACTTGCGGGAAGAACTCTACAAAAACTGTACGGCCAACCTGAACAGCAGATTGTTATGTGTCCCCTTATCAACGGACTTGATGGACGAAAAATGAGTTCAAGTTGGGGCAATACTATCAACTTGATGGATGATCCAAATACTATGTATGGAAAAGTGATGAGTATGCAGGATGACTTGATTGCGGAATATTTTACACTATTGACACGAGTGTTGACAGAACGTATCAACGAGATCAAAGCAGGTTTAGTTGATGCATCTATTCACCCAATGGAAGCAAAGAAAGAACTTGCTCATGTGTTGGTGACTATGTATCACAATAGTAACGAGGCTGATAAAGCTGCTGAGTACTTTAAGAAAACAATTCAAGACAAAGAAGTGCCGACTGAGGTTCCAGAATTTGAACTTGGGGCTGATGCAGACGTTGTTAGTGCTTTAGTTACTTCAGGACTTGTAAAAAGTAAAAGTGAGGCCCGTCGAGTATTAGACGAAAAAGGTATCAAGATCAATGGTGTTGTTGTGGAGGATACGACTACGACACTAAAGAACGGTGACATACTACAAAAAGGTAAATTCAATTTTGCTAAAGTAAAATAGAGATGAAACCAATTCTTCAAAAGACATCTGCTATCGTTGATACACTCATCTCAGCCGTACAGAATGCTGAGAGAGAGGTCATATTGCAAACATTCTATTTTGACAATGATATCGTTGGCAAGAAGTTTTTGGAGGCTTTGATACACAAAGCTGCTCACGGAGTGAAAGTCACCTGTCTATTTGATGCGCTTGGCGCACGAGGGCTCAGTGGTAGTAAAGAAGAAAAACAAGCCATAGCAGCCGGAGTACACATAGAGTATTTCAATTGGTTGACCCCTTGGAGCATACGAAATAAACGTTCATGGTTTTTTAGGAATCATAAACGCGTTTTAATCATCGATGAGAAAAGTGTACATATAGGAGGTTGGTGTATTGGCAAAAAATCTTCTGATTGGATTGACAGTAACATAGAGATTACAAATCCACATGTTATTCATCGTGCACTGGCGGATTTTAAAAACATGCACAAATTTGCTAAGAAAAGAACTCTCAAGTTTCAACATGAAAAAAGATTTACATATAGCCTTGAAGCCGATCATACTCATCAATACGCATATCAAGCTCCTCTACTGCGTGCCCGACACATTTACTACACGTACATAAAATTAATCAAATCTGCAAATAAGGAAATTGTTTTAATAGCACCATATTTTGTACCTGGACGCCGACTAGTTCGAGAGATGCTGAAAGCAAAACGTAGAGGTGTTGATATTCACATCTACCTACCAAAATATACAGATTACAGAACAGTTGATATCGCAGCACGAACTTTTTTTACAAAATTACTCCGATATAATATTCGTATTCATCTATGTTCAGAGATGTTGCATGCCAAAGTCTCTGTATTTGACGACACTGTGTTTGTAGGAAGTTTGAATCTGGACAACGTGTCTTTACGGTACAATTTTGAGAATGGAGTTTTTGTACGAGATGCCGGACTACTAACACAAATTCATGCAGATGTGGAATATCTAAAAACAACATCAACGCAGGTTGACTACACAGAGTGGCAACGCAGAAGCTGGTGGGATAAACTGCTGGAGAGGATTGTCGGGGTAGTAAAAGGATTACTGTAAAAGACCTGCATCCAAAAACCCTATCCCCTTGCCCCTTTCCTATCTTACTGCTACAATACAGCCATATATATCAACACAATTTAAAGAAAAGATAAAAACAAAACCTTGGCACAACCATACAACCATCCCAGAAATAACACTCCCCGGATCAATATCAACTACCACATTCGAGCTCCAGAACTTCGACTTATCGACGAAAATGGCAACAATATCGGAGTAGTCTCAAACAGTGAGGCTCAGAAGATGGCTCAGGAGGCCGGTTTGGACCTTATAGAGATATCACCAAATGCCAACCCTCCGGTTGCAAAAATCCAGGAGTATGGTAAATTTCAGTATGACGAGAACAAGAAGCAGAAAGCCTCAAAAGCTACTGCTAAGGTCGTTGAAGTAAAGAATATACAGATCAAAGTAGGTACAGGAGAGAATGACCTCGCGCTTAAGGCTAAAAAAGCCTCTGAGTGGCTTGAGGAAGGTAACCAGGTGAAAGTTGAGATCTTCCTATCAGGACGATCAAAATTCATCCTGAATGATGCGTTCCTAAGCGAACGTCTTCAAAAATACCTTAACCTTATCTCTGTAGACTACAAGATATCTGTCCCTATGAAGCGTGGTCCTAAAGGACCCGCACTCGTGATCGAAAGAAAGCGATAAGATACACTTCACGACACATCCGTCGACAAGGCACTAGAAGTGGGAGGTTTACTTCCCCGCCTCGAGACTTATTAACATAACATATAATTCATTTCATTATGGCTGTAAAAGCAAACAAATCTTTTGCCAAAAGACTTAAAGTAAGTAAAAATGGCAAAATAAAAGCACGTGTTCCAGGACACAACCACTTCAACGCAAAAGAGAGTGGACGAAAACAAAGTAACAAACGAAGAATGGTCGACTTCAACATGTCTACAAAAGAGAAACGACGTTTCTTGGCTCATCTATAATTCTGATTGGCTTTTTATTTATTTAATCTAAAAATATAAACATATGGTACGCGTAAAAAAAGGTGTTCACGCAGCAAAAACAAGACGAAATGTTCTTAAGATGGCCAAAGGATTCCGAGGACCACGAAAGAACAAAGAGAAACTAGCGTATGAACAGATCGTTCACTCATTAAACACAGCCTTCACACACCGACGAGATAAGAAGGGAGACTTTCGACGATTGTGGAATGTTAAGATCAACGCCGCTCTACGAGCACAAGGTCTTACTTACAGTAAATTCATCGGTCTTCTAAAGAAGAAGAACATTGAAGTTGATCGAAAGATCATGGCTGACATGGCTCAACATGAACCTGAAGTATTCAATCGATTTGTTACATCAGTTACTGCATAACTTGCATACAACAAAAAAACGTCTAGTTCGTCTAGACGTTTTTTTGTTGTGACACCTTCCTATCTTCCATCCATCTCTTTTTTCTCTCGTACCAAGTTCAACACTTTGGTCACAAGAGTTCGAGGATCTTTATCAAACACAATCCATCTGTCTTTTCGATGACTCTTCTCGATGATAAGCTTAATCACCTCATCAGTTTCCCAAAGATTACTTTCAAGTATACCAAGAGGTTTATCATCCTCAAACGCAATAGTAAACTCATGGATAGTTCCGATACGTCCTGGACCGATAATAATACCGTCACATGAACGAGTAAAGATAAGATCTCTTCCTGGATATCCAAAACCTGTAAATGAAATCAAATCCATATAATCCAACGGAAGTCGATATACATCAGTATGTTCTTTAGGGCTTACAGCTGGAGAGAATCCTATAGACAATCCTCCGGCTTGTTTAGCGCCCATAGCTGACCAATACGGGAATCCAGTAGACGCACCAGTAACAACAATACCTCCTTGTTCAACAACTTGTCGACCAAGCTCTTTTCCTATTTCACTTGCCTCTTGATTCAAAAAACTTCCGTCTGCTGAAGCACTGATACCTATTTTTGGTGTCAGATATGCTTTTTTAATATCAGATTGAATGGTTGAAGTTACTTTCATAGCGTAAAGTATATCATGTTATAGTCGTACTAATCCAACAGGTACACGGTCTTCGAGCACATCTATTATATTTTGTGCAGCAATACGAGACATCTCTTCGCGCGCATACACACTAGCTGATGCGATATGAGGAGTCAGGACAACATGTTCTAGTTTTGCTAAACCTTTTGTTAGTTTTGGTTCAAACTCAAACACATCAAGAGCTGCACCAGCAATCCATTTTTCTTTTAGAGCTTTAACCAATAGCACTTCGTCAACAACAGGTCCGCGAGATGTATTGATCAATACCGCATCTTTTTTCATCTTCTTTAAAAAAGATTCATTTACCATATGTCGAGTGCTTGGTAGTAGTGGAACATGCAGTGTGACCACATCTGACTGCTCCAACAATGATTCGATTGTCGGCATCTTTTTTGCGCCATATTCCTGCTCTAATTTTTCATTTGGTTTCAAATCAAAATACAAAATCTCAGTATCAAATCCTTTTTTAAAATGATATGCAGTTCTTTCCCCTATTCGCCCTGCACCAATAATACCGATTGTTTGTTTTGATATATTTTTACCTACAAACAGCATGGGATCCCATCCGACATATTTTCCCTTTCGCATAAACCTATCTCCCGCAACCACACTGTTCACCAACGATAATGTAAGAGCTACCACGTGCTCAGCAACAGTATCACAATAATCCCCTGGCGTGTTTGTAACAGCAACATGCTTGTCAGATAAACCTTTCACATCTATGTTATCGAACCCTATCGCCATGTTTGAAACAATCTTCAATCTTGGAGCATGTTCAAGTATATCCACACCGATCTTATCAGTGAGCAATGTTAGTACAGCATCATAACCTCGACCTTTTTTTTCAGCTTTACCTAGGATGGTATTTAACTTTCCAGGTTTTAAAGGTTTTGTATCAGCACCAACCACAACTTCATATCCTTTTTGAACCAACATATCAATTCCGTTTTGAGGAATAGCGCGAGTAACATATATTCGGTGAGTATTCATATATATCTAATACTACCGAAAGCACTAATAAAGCACAACAGTATCTCCGTCTTGAGGGTGTGTAGCATCTACCCCTAGATAATCACGAAGTCGTTGTACAAGAAACAATGCAGACTTACTTTCGCCCATAGTAACAAACACTTTCTTAACACTGTGTGCAGTATCCTCGACAAAAGAAACCAGGTGATCTGAATCTTTGTGACCTGAATATCCATCAATGGTTCGAATCTCAGCATGTACAGGGACGCTTGTTCCATAGACTTCAACTACTTTAGCACCATCTCGAATCTCTCTACCGAGAGTTCCTAGAGCTTGAAAACCCATGAACAACAGGATTGTATTTGTATCACCGAGATAGTTAAGTTCGTGATGTAAAATACGGCCACCTGTCGACATACCAGAACCTGCCATGATGATCTTTGGGTTTTTAGTAAACTTTATAGATTTTGATTCTTCCGCATCACGGATGATCTTCAGTGTTTTAAAATTCAAAATATCATCACCGTGTGTACGTCTTTCTGTTGCCTCCTTGTTATAGTCTTTGATGTATTTTTTGTATACAGGAATAAGTTTTGAAGCCAAAGGAGAATCCAGATACAGTGGAATCTCTCGAACGATACCGTCCTCAAACAACTTATTGATCTCGTACATAACCTCTTGCGTTTTTTCTAGAGAGAAAGAAGGAATAAGCAGTATCCCTTGTCGGCTAATAGTGTCCTCAATAGCCTCCTGCAGCTTCCTCACGCGTTCTGGTTTATCTTCATGATTACGATCACCATATACACTCTCCATAACAACATAATCGACATCCTCAATCTTCTCTGTATCTTTTAAGATAGGTGCAGGACTGTTGCCCAAGTCTCCAGTAAACAAAAACTTACGTACAACACCATTTAAAGGAACAGATATCTCAAACATAGAAGAACCGAGCACATGCCCAGCATCCTTCAAGAAAACAGATATCTTTTCTTCACCCTTCTCACCTTCCGCTGAAAACAGTGTGAAGTCTTTGTGATAAGGAATAGTTTTCCACAAATCAAAAGCTCTGCGCACATCCTCCGCTTCAAACAAAGCAGGTTTGTGTTCATGCTCAGCTTCTTGAGTGATAATCTTCAAACAATCATCAAGCATGTATACAGATAAGTCTCGAGTCTCCGGAGTACTGTATATTATTCCTCTAAAACCATGTCGAACAAGTTTTGGTATAAGTCCGATGTGATCCATGTGGGCATGCGTTACAAGCAATATATCGATATCTGCAGGATCAAATATAAAAGGAGAAGCGTTATAGGTCTTGGCTTTTGCAGTACCTTGTTCCATACCACAATCAACAAGAACCTTTCGATGCTTACCGTCTTTTTTGTAAATCTCAAAAAGAAAGTTGGCACCTGTCACAGAAGTGACACCGCCACAGAATGTAATATGAGCACACTCCTCTTCTACTTTATTTACTTTTTTAGTCGTTGATGGAAACATATGTAACTAAGTATTCCACCAAATGTATCCATTAGCAAATCTTTTATAGTATCAAACCAGAAACTACCACCAAAGATAACAGACACTTTATAAAAAACTTCAACAAGCTCCCAGACAAGACCAACACCTAGTACTAAAAACAACGTATACCAGAACTGTGGAGTGTTATCATATTTTTCTTTTGTAAAAAACCAACGCAATAACCCAAGAGCAACTATACCTACACCAAATCCTCCAAGAAAATGCATCGGCGTATCGAACCATTTATATATATAGAAGATATGGAACCGTACAGCAAGTTCGTTTATACACAGTAAAAGAAACAAACACACAAAACCTAATCCCAATATCTTTTTGTATGAGTATCTGTCCATAAGCTTCAGCAAGAGTTAACTTATACTTAACTCTTAGTGAAGCCCCCCAATGAGTTGGACCTAGTGAAAACTAGGTGGGTGATCCGAGAAAGAAACCAAGGCCTCCTTCTACGACGATCTCCCTGAAAAAAATTGTTTAAGCCAACTATCAGGAGACTCTTTTATTATACCACTACTTACTCAACTTCAAGCTAGACAATTGCTGAATTTCTTTGTTTTGTACTTCGATGATCTTTTTTGCAAAATCTCGCATAGTCTCAACGTTTGGATGAGATTCACGAACGGTTAATTCTCCATCTGTACTACTTCGCTCTTTATCAGTTTTATCGAAGAAAGCCAGAAGCTCTTCTGCCATCTCAACAGCCATCTTATGATGCTTGATCATTCCTTCTACATATCTTTGCTCCAGCACAGCACCTGTTGTACTTGCTGTATCCATCATAGGAATATACTTTTTTGCATGAGATGCACCTGACAGATCAAACTCCATACCAAACCATTCTTCATACCAGTTCAGCATCTGAATAATTTCGAATGTTTGATTATCGATGATTCGTCCTGACAAGATCTTAACATCTACATTTTCAGCAGTTCTGTCCTCCGCAATCTGCATAGAGGTTCGAACGGCCTCTTGATGATGAGGAACCATCAACTCTATGAAGGTTTTTGTAGCAGCATCAGGAGTTGTGATGGACTTATCGATAAAGTGGTGGGTACCACCTGTTTTTATAAAAATAGCGATGATTGCCAAAATGACAACTATGGCTATAATGATGAGGGTTGAAGGTTTACGCATACATGCTATTATAGCACATATGCCGAAGTGGCGGAATGGTAGACGCACACGACTCAAAATCGTGCGGGGCAACCCGTGAGAGTTCAAGTCTCTCCTTCGGCACAAACAACAAAAACACCCTTGAAAGAGGGTGTTTTTGTTGTTTGGCACGAAGAGCAAGTGCTAATGCACTTGCGTGGGAGACTTGAAGGGCTTTGTGATGTTTTTGAGGATTCGAAGAATCTGAAAAAACCACAAAGGCGTACTGGTCCTGTAAGGACCAAGTCTCTATACTTTGGCATAAAAAATTCCCCAGAGGCATCCTAAGTCTTTGTTAGACCTTGGAATACCTCTGAGGATTGAACGGACTCTGTTGTCTCCTCAACCTGTACAATGCGTACACTCCCCACACCCATCCCCTGTACTTTGACGACTCCCTTTCGCAGGATCACTACCCTTCTTCCCCTTCCCATACAGATCAAGCGTCCTCTGACCATCGTCGAACGGCAACTCCGGAACTTTATCCATACTCGCAGAATTTATCAAGGCCTGCCCCAGCATATCCAACCGCTCCGCCTCAGATACACCAGGGGCGAAGAGGCTTTCGATCAATTTGACATCAGCCGGGGTTGTTGGAATAAGCGATATAGATCCGCCACCACCTGCATTAAGAATAACATTCATAAAAAACAAAGTTCTTGATTGTTTAAAAAATTGGAACCCACACAGGCTCCGCCCCTACATAATGACCCCAAAAACCAAAACCGACCACTTCCCTTTTTTCACAAAAAGTATCGTAATTTGCGGTAGATGTGCTATGCTCAATCTACATGAAAAAACCAAAGGTTATAGTTATATGTGGACCCACAGCGACAGGAAAAAGTGACCTGGCTGTTTCTATAGCTAAACACCTGCAGAAAGCAGAGGTTATCTCGACCGACTCAAGACAGATATATAGATATCTTGACCTCGGCACCGGAAAGATAACAAGAGATGAGATGCAGTCTATTCCTCATCACATGCTTGATCTTATAACACCATTCAACACATATACCGTAGATCGATTCAGAAGAGAGGCTGGACAGATTCTTACAGATATATGCAACAGATCAAACACTCCCATACTTTGTGGTGGAACAGGGTTATACATCGAAGCACTCATTCACGATCTAAACTTTCCTGATGTTTCTATAAACCAAACACTCCGAGATGAACTTGAAACAAAAACAGTTGATGAATTAACTTCTCAATTTCACGAACTTAACAAAGATAAACCTCACAACGTAGATTTAAAAAATAAAAGAAAAATAATCCGCGCTATCGAAGTCATACAAGAACTAGGTGCTATTCCCCCACTTGAGAAAAAAGATATCTACGATGTTTTATATATAGGACTCAACGGATCAGATACTGTTCTTCAAGAAAAAATAAAAAACCGAATAGACACTCGGATAGAAAAAGGAATGATACAAGAATCAGAAGATTTACTACGACAAGGCGCCCTCACACACGAACGAATGCAAACTCTTGGTTTGGAATATAAGTTTATATCCGACTTATTACAAAAGAAGATCAACCTTGAAGAATTTAAACGCAGACTATTCTTCGCTATTTGGCACTACGCAAAACGACAGAGAACTTGGTTTAAGAGAAATAAAGATATTCACTGGTTTGATATACAAGATACGGATCTACTAGAGAAAACTAAAAGTTTGATAACTCAGTTTTTAAAATAAAAAACCTGTAGGGTGCGGTGTGCAGAATACAATATCCACACACCTATATTCTACTACACAATAACCCTCCTTCTCCATCTTCGAACAACAGCAAGTACAAACATTGCAATCACAGCCCCAACCGTCGCTAGCCACATATCCTTTTGCGCATCCCATATATCACCTTGAGCACCCAAAAAAGCAATTCCAGCTGCAGGATTTACAGTTGCTGCAGCATACCACTCCATAATCTCATACAAAGCTGAAGCTGCCAAAGTCATCTCTACAGGGATATAGTACGTCCACAATCCTCTAGTTTGTGAGACATGTCTAAACACTTCCCAAGTTGGATACGCCAATAATAAACCGTACGAAAAATGAACCATTCGGTCGTACATGTTTCTACTTTCGCCTAACAGTTCTTGTAGTGTGTAACCGAACGGTACTTCCGCGTATGTATAGTGAGATCCTATAACATGCAATATTAAAAATAAGGTGATAAGACCGTATGATGCGTTTGAAAATCTAAACCATCGCAAAGAAATAAATAGACCGATGATGGCAACAAACACAAGACAGTTTTCCAAAAACCAATCATCTCTATATATAGGCTCTATTGCGGCCCAAACCCACACCAAAACAAAGGATACGGTAAGAAATACGTTATATGGCTTCATTGCTTGGAGTATAGCACAGAGATAGGCAGACCTCACCAAATCTGCTATGCTCCTTACATGGATATCAAGTCTGTCACATTTGTAAAATCGGTCACCAATGACCACAACCTTATCATAGATGATCTACCCCAGATCGCTTTTATAGGTAGGTCAAACGTCGGCAAATCCTCAGTTATAAACTCATTTGTTGGTAGAAAAGAACTAGTACGTTCCAGCAAGACTCCAGGCTTCACCAAAGAAGCAAACTTTTTTCTTATCAATGAAGACACCTATCTCGTAGATCTTCCAGGCTACGGATACGCAAAAGGATCTAAAACAGATCAAGAAAAGATCATTGCACTTATACAGTGGTATGTTTTCCACCCCACCCTACAACAAAAAAAGATAGTACTTGTCTTAGATGCAAAAGTTGGACCATCATATGATGACTTAGGAACGCTTAAAGAGTTAGAACGCGCAAAAAAAGACATTGTGATCGTGGTTAACAAGATAGACAAACTCAAACAAAGTGAATTACACAAATCACTTCAATCAATAGAAAAGCTAGTAGGTGCACACACTATTGTCCCCTATTCTGCAGAAAAAAAGATCGGAGTTGAGAAGTTACGAGAGGTCTTGCTTGGTGGTGTATAATAGAGGTAAGACGTCTTCTGGACGCCGATTACTCACACTACAAAATACAATAACAACAAACATATGAATATAAACTACAAAATTACAACATGGGTACTATTAGGTATAATCCTTGCAACACTTTGTTGGAGCTGGGGTTCAATGCATGGACGTGGACATATGAGATATGATCACGGTATGCACATGAAGGGTAAGATGATGCATCAGATGAATCCAGATCAATCTATGGGATCCATGATGATGGATATGACAGCACGGATGAAAGGAAAAACAGGAGATGATCTTGATAAAATATTCCTTGAAGACATGGTTGTTCATCATCAAGGAGCAGTTGATATGGCAGTTGAATTACAGAAAGGAACAAAACGGCCTGAACTGCAGAAGATGGCAAAAGACATCATCGATGCACAAACAAAAGAGATTGAGATGATGAAGGGTTGGAAGAGTGTTTGGTTTAAGTAATCCCCACGTCTCTATATCTAAAAATAAGAGCCCGATTCTCACTTCTGAGAATCGGGCTTAAATTTGTCTTCCTGGAGCATACCACATCTCAACAACACGTTGTGACAGGTGGGCATTCCCCCATTCGACAAATACGTTCTTGTATTTTCCTGGCACGATCCAGTAAATACGACCTTTCCCTTTCGGGCACTGCGAGGTCTGCCAGAGCATCATCCAGCAAGACTCGTATGTTTTGAAAGACGTGGTCAATGTGAGATCTGCCAAAATAATATCATATTATATACACATGTCAACACTATCTCACCCCAAATCTAACTTGAATAAATTTTCTTGTGGCAAGGTTGAAGGATCCGGTAGCAGGTTTAATCTTATAATACTTCTGGAATCTAATCAGCGCGGATCTTGTCGCAAAACCAAAGAGTCGAGTTTCTTTTCCTTTTGAACCAACACCTGTTCGAGCAATGAGGAAGCCTTTTTTGTTGAGAAACTTCTGAAGAGCAAGAACATCGTCACCTTTCATACCAATAGAGAGATTCCTAGCAAAAACAGGTTTTGGAGCTACAGTCGTTATCGGAAGTGGAGAGGTAGTACTTCCATACACAATAGCCGGTGAACTATCTCTACCACCATCAGATGATGTCTGCTGCTGTGGTACAGATACAGGTACAGGCGTAGGCACTGGTGCCAATACGTTTGTGTTACCACCACCCCCCGCACCAGAATCAGCAACACGAGTAGGCTCAGCAGATATAGATCCAGATCCAGCAAGACCATTTCCTCCGAATTGATATGCACCAATATCAAACCCTCCCTCACCCGCACCTAGAGCACGAGACCCTGTCTGAAGTATTAACCCGTCATCTGCAGTAAATGGTATACCGTCATTTCCAAGAGGGTTTGAGTAGTTTGTGAATTTTGGATCTCCACCGTTAATCAAAGAAGGTTCGTTGACAGCATCGGACCAGTTTGTTTTTACCTTATATGCTGGAGGAGTACCTGTAATAAAATTATGATCCGCAACAAAACCAACAAGTACAGGTTCTGATGAGTACAAAGAATTACGAAGATCTACGCCACCATCAACAAACAAGTTATTTCTGACCACTCCACGATCAGCAGAACTCTTTTTTCCACCAGTCACCACAGCACGATAAATCAAAACTATACTAGTTGGTTTTACATTGAAAAATGTATTATTCACAAACTTAAATCCAGGAGCAAAGATGTTGGCTTGTCCTCCAACGTTAACAAATACATTACCTCTAAATGTCCAGTCTCTGATATCAGAAACACCGTCCTGAGTGAAATTACCTATTTGAGCATCACTATTGTAAATAAAATTGTTCTCAAACAAGATATCATGTGCAACAAAGTCATTGTTACCAAATGTTTGTATTATGTCAGTATGGTTCCCATTGGATGCAACAGATGAGATATTTACAAAATAATTCTTTCGAATAACATGATCCTTTCCATTCAGTCTCATCGCATCGGTTCCATTTGCTTGTTCAAGCTTATTATTTTCTATAACATGACCTCTACCATTAATCCCTACCAATGCTCCGTAGCGAATATTCTTAATATAATTATTTTTTACTAAAAAGTTGTCAGATGTGTACAAAACACCGTACTGATACGCAAAACCAATTCCACCTCCATTGATCGGCAGGTCGTGTACATAATTATTCAAAATCTTTCCATAACTAGCTTGAGCCATCACGTCGATACCATTTTGGTATCCACCACCTTTACCTATTATTTCAAACCCTTCTACGGTTACATAGTCATGAGCAATAATAACATTACGGACTATAGAAGTAGGAAGTCTTGTTGGTGTTATATCTATACCTTGACCACCTGCAACAATAGCTGCATTTTCAGCTTTTATGATTATAGGCAGCGAAGGGGTGCCATGTGTTTTTGTGGTAATCACCTCATCATAATCACCACTATGAGCCAAACATGTACTACCCGCTGTAGCAGCATCTACACAAGATTGAATCGTTGAAAACGTCCTAACTAATACACCTGACGAATTCTTTAAATCAACTCTGTTTCCCGTTAACGTATTTATGCTCACAACATTTCCGCTAGCTGAAAAATTTCCAGCAGCATCATAAGCAGAAACTTTGTAAGAATACAAAACATTAGGAGATAGACCCACATCACTAAACGAGGGGCTACCAACAACATCAGCAATTAATACATCATTTCTGAATAATTTATACCCAACAACTCCCACATTATCAGTAGAAGCTGTCCAATTTAAACTAATTTCTGTACCAGACAAAGCTGCTGCACTTAGATTAGATGGCATGGAAGGAGCAATTGAATCTGTTTGAGAATTTGTCACTATTACATTTCCAGCAGTATATATCTCTGCGATTTCACCAGCACTCAAGTCTCTATCATATATACGAACATCATCAACCTTGCCAGAGAATGGATATGACGGAACATTATTATTGTTAAGAGCTCCAATATATGTAGCTCGCAAAGATGAATCGAAAGCACCTGCATTGTTTGCCGTAGCAACAGATACACCGTTTACATACAAAGAAGCTGTGGTGCCTGATTGTACAAGCGTTACAAGCGCCCACTGCCCTGCAGTAGCATCAACAGTTGAGCTCAAGGCTGCACTTGTACTAGTCCAATATCTCGCACCCCATTTTCCATTTTCAACTAGAAATCCAAATCCAGCCGTAGCACCAAATGTTCGAGGAACAGCAAATATAAATCCTGTAGCCGAACCTGACGGATTGACCCAAGCAGAGATAGTTTTTGTAGTATCTGATCCCAAAGACGCAAAGGTACCAGTATTCACATAATCATCTACACCATCAAAACGAAGTGAACCGTTTCCTATTTTACCCTCAACCCATGTAGTTCCATTTGCTAAGCTTGCACTGTTTGATCCTGCAGAATTAACAGCAGTCGTACCAGAACCAGCATCATCAAATGTCCAGTACCCTATCAAACCATCAGCAGTTATAGCGATGACACTTTTTGAACCACTTAGTGTGGACAAAATGAGAAATAATAAGGCAAAAGATATTTTTAATATACGCATATTTTATAAGTATAAATTCTATTTTGATATGTTTTCATACCATGAATTATAGCATTTTTTCAGAACTATCTATTGCAGAATTTACAAAATCAATCCAAACTTTCTCGGTATCTATAGGTGCATAGAATATATATTCAGCTACCCCCTTATAATC
The DNA here is from genome assembly GCA_964367655.1 of uncultured Candidatus Saccharibacteria bacterium. GTDB lineage: Bacteria > Patescibacteriota > Minisyncoccia > Phycocordibacterales > CAIZLB01 > CAIZLB01. The sequence goes on from CAYIYJ010000001.1 coordinate 35,983, forward strand.
AACATGTAACCTCCCTCCTCCACACAGTCCCGTCCCCTCATCACAAGAATATAAAGAATAGTATCCGGTTATACCGTCATGCAATGATACAGGGATCATACGGTCATCAAACTCTATCTTTCCGTTAGAATTTCCAACCTCAATAGCAGCCAACTCACAATGTGTTCCACCAGTCTCATCACATCCCTCTTCGTCACTAAATGTTATTTTGTAACCACCACTATTAAAAGAAAGTGTCCCGTAGACAGGATATTCCTTTTCATTTGGAAATGAAAGCATTGGTACTTTCAAAGGGACTATCTTCGGAATCTTCGAATTTGGAAACGTATCTTCTATCTTATTCAACAACTCACTGCGATTGTTAACCGTTGCCATAAAGGTTGAAGAGGTGCTCTGTGCGGGTTTGTGTTGGGAAACGGCATAAAATACCAGGAGTAGTGTGATTAGTGAGAGGGTGATTTTCATATTATTTGATTGTATCAAATTTGTAATACTCTTTATTTCTTCTTCAATTTGGTTTTATGTCCCACTCGGGTGGGTCAATATTTACTGCGTAACAGTAAAACCAACCCTATTACTCTGGACCTGATTTTTAGAGCCGTCTTCACTCATCGATATATATATCTCATATGTTCCAGGCACAACTTTAGCAGGATACGGATCACAACCGACGGACATATTCACAGGGATACTCTCTCTCACACTCGTACAGCCACTATTGATTATGTCTGGGACAACATACATAATCTGCTTTGAACCTTCAGGTATGTCATATATATAACTTGCAGTGTCAGATGTATTTTTAAAATTAACACGAACCTTATTGGATGCATTCATGTGTGGTACAGTTGCGGACAGATAGATAACAATATTTGCACCAGCAGGACCAGAAGTTTTACTAAGAGAGATCACTGGAAACCCTTTATTCGTAGTTGCTGAAGATCTAATAATGGTTTTTTTCGTAGAAGTAGAGACATTTTGTGACTGAAGTTTTTGTCCTTCTAATCGTGCAGGTGTCGATGTAGCAAACCACTGATAAGTAAGGCTGTCTGAAGTTGTACCTGTATTACCATAATATAGAGAAATGCCTATAACGATAGCAATCACAATAACGGCCACGAGACCAGTAAAACCTTTTTGATATGTTTTCATACATAAATTGTAGCACTGATAGCCTCTCTCAAACAGTTGACCCCTAAAAAATATAAGACCAGTCATTTGCATGACTGGTCATTGTTTAATCCCCACTACCATTCTTGGTCACGAATGGAGGTTTCATTGCAGGCGAATATGCTTTATCCAGATAGCTGGCATAGGTTTTGTAACCTTCCGGCCTTTTTTCGAAAGAGGTATTTTTGCCTACAAAATCATGTTCTCCAAGAAATGCAAGCAGCACCTGTATGCCGTCAGATTGATCACCGTCAGGGAGATGACAGATCACAGACAAGCACTCAGCATAACCATTCGCACCGTTGTCACACAGAGTATACAACTCTACTCGTTCATCGTAACCTGCATGAAATAAGTTCCACTCAGCAGTCTCTTCGTGCAAATCACCATCTCCACCTCCGGAGACATGAAATTCAGTCGAAGTAAGTCTGAAGAATTCTTTCATCAGCTTGCGGACCTTGTCTGCAAATCCTTTTTTTTCCTCACCAACACGTAAATAATATCGAGTTTCTTTCTGACTCATAAGATTCTCCTTGTCTTTTGGGTATTTAATGTTCAATACACATATCACCAGTAGGTCACCCTACTTAAAAAGCAATATAGGCAAAAAGCAGTATGGCATGGTGTATATAATAAGTCAATTTAAGTTAATTGGTGTCTTTCCACCCTTCTATTTCCCTGAGACAGCTTTTTTAATTCCGTAAACCACAGCCCATATGATAGCAAGAGCGACACCTATAAAAATAATAAAAGGTAAGACAAGCATAAAGCTTTCCCATGAATGCGAAGAGGTTGTTACTTCTTCTTTTTTAGAAACTATAGTTCCTAGTATTACTAAAAAAGCTATTATACCCACCATTGTATACAAAAGACTCTTTCTTATCATACATAAATTGTAGCATTGATAACCCCTCTCGTGCTAGCTCTAATTGGCGGGCATCACTTACCTATTTAATCCTTTCACCATTAAAACAATCCAACAAACTGATCTCCATATACATGCTTCAGAGAAGCATACAATTCCTTTGCTGTACAACCTATACCCTCAATAACAACCTGTCCGTAATCAGGATGATTAACCACATGCCTAGATTCTATTAATTGAGGATGTTGTGCACCTGCATCTAAAAATAATGGATAGTAGGTACTTAGAATATCATCTTCTTCAAGTTGAAGCCTAGCACAGTATAGTTCACCTGCATAAGGATGATGATCTTGCTGTCGACTATCTTTATTTACCGTCCAAAAGAGGGTACCGTCCGGATCAAGTGGATCAAAATCTTCACTATCTATTATCAATCTAAATTTAGTACCACTGTCAATTTTATCAAGAACTAAAGAAAGTTTCTCCATATCAGATCTTTCAACCTGTTCAGAATACGGCTGAGGAGAACCTAAAATATTTGTAGACCAGTAGTGAACATTTTTAAGACTATCGATGTTAATCTTTCCAATATCAAGCTTAGAATGTGGTAGCTGATCCATATCTCCTAATAACCACCCCTGCTGTATCTCAGTTATTTGATTCTCCCTTAGCTCCCTAATATTTCCCCCTATTCTTTCTCCTGGAATCACTCTTTTTTCAAATTGAAGCCCTCCAATATCTGCCCATGGATCTTTTTTAACTCGATGTAATTCCATAGACATAACCCCTGACTCTAAACCTTCTTGTTGCGGAATAACATCAAATATTTCCGTATCCTCAACAGACAGCTTCTCAGCTACAAAAGTACACCACTCTGACAAATCTACACCTACAGGAATTGAAGAAAAAAAATCATATAAATCATGATATCCTGTTTTACCCAAACCAGAACTTCTCTCTTCAATCTCATCGAATATTTTACCCAACAAAGTACCATGTAGTCTTGTGGGAACATAATCAGTAAAACACATAGTCTTGATACTTTCTGCCAAAGCATCTAACGCTCTTCCTTTCTCCCTCTCATTTAAAAAAAGAATCTGCCGCCGATCTGTATTTTCACTAGTACTAATTTTATGAATTCTAGCTTCTCGATACCGTTGATATTCAGAGCCGACACCGAGAGAAAAGATCTGTTTATGTAAATTTATTCTTTGCGTATGGTCAGATTCTGATCTTAGACGCTTAGCAAGATCATTTCGAAACTCCTGATGCATATTTTCCATATTTAATATTATACCACTAAAAGAGATACCTGTAGTACCTTGACTGTATCAGCAGGTACTCAATTAAGCCACTGTCTGCCTCTCCTCCTGTAAAACTCATACTTTATTTAGCTGTTCAACCAATTGATGTAATCGATTTATTAATTCATTTTGGAAAGATGCTACCTTGTCTTCTCCTGGAGCTTGCATAATAACTTCAGGCTCCTCCTGGCTAGCTTGCCGTATAGATATAACAATATTATTCAGAAATCGATACCCTTCTGCGCCATCAAAGGCACTCATTAATTCATTTATTTTTACACGTAGCATGCTTATCGCAGCTTCATCAAAACCCTTTAATTGCTTGGCATTGTTAGCAAGACGATACTCGCTTAATGGCTCCCAGAAACCTCCAAACCAATCAAAATCAAAAAACACATGCCCGTTTTCCCCTACCCTAATATTGTGAAGAGGATCCTCATCGTTTGGCAAAAGATGGTCCGTATCGTGAAAAACATTTGTCAGTATGAATATATCTGTCTTTAGCGGCATCAAAAGATCCGAGCGTATGTCCCTAACGCTTTCATTTTTTATAGATAGCACATTTGAATAAAACCATTTTTGTCCACCTGTATTTTCAACACAGACAACATCCGACACTGGAATGATGCCCTTGAGCATTCTCGTCAGAAGCATTTGATCCGCGCCACGTTCGAAGCCCTCTCCGCCATATAATTTTCGGCCAGTTGAATCCTCGACCATATCGAGAGGGATCCGACTTTCCAGTGCCCGCGGACCAGAATCACCTTTTACCGTCAGCTCTTCGACTCGAATAATTGAAGACAGACCGTCTTCTTGTTCTGTATTTTTTGATTTCGGAAATTCTTGAGACATATCGAATATTGTACCAGACTTATCTCTCGAGTGCCCGAATGGGATACCTCACTCGGGCAGATCAAAAAGTGACAAACTTACAACTGACGAGTAAAGGGATTATCAGTCATAGGTTTATATTCGTCAACCAGAGGATCTCCTTTATACCTTACCTGATTAAAGCCAACAGCCACACAGTCATCACCGCCAGTATGACCATCAACTAACACGCCGTCTACCATTCTCAAATATTTTAACCCTGACTCACCCTGAGTTGGATCTTCCACAATAAACATTGTACCTTCATATGTAGACATATCGTTCTTCAGCAATGAATCAACCTCATCCTTTTCAAGAGGGCGGAGTCCTAATTTGTTAAGGTTAGACAAAACCTCCTCACTAGAGAACTCTTGATATTCTTCATAATCCCCTGCAATATTTTGAGCCTCTGTGATACAAAATGGCAAGGTGAGAACTTCACAAGTTTTACCACCTGTAGTAAATGTCCTGGATCTAATTACAGATTGTATCGCTGTTCTCAAACCACAGTCAAAAAACTTAATTGATGCATTCGACGGAAAAGTACTAAAATAATTCCTACGGAACTTTGAGAATTCAGTCTTAAGGACAGGGCCTCTATGCAGTAGTGTTTTAGTGTCAGGACTCAAAGGATCTAAACCACAAAAAGAAACTGAATTTCTTTCTGCTTCATCTAATTTTACCCCCCTGAAGATTTCAGGTAAAACCAATCGTGATGCTGTAGATAAATTTTGCAGGTCAAGTATGCCGTGAATTTTTTTTGGCAAAACAATATCAGATTCGTCTTCGGTACAAATTGACAGCCCCCCAACCTCCTCTGACAAAGTAAGATCTTTTACAGATTCAACTTCTAAAATTAACATCCTGCCCACTTTTTGTGGAAGTACAATACTTTCCAAAGAACCTTTTTTATGCAAATGGACATCACTTTTCGCATATTTCGGCAAGACTGGCCTACTATCAAAATCCCAGTTATCCTCGTCCAAATCGACAGTAGTGTAGATGACGTCTTTCGCAATCAAATCTTCAGATGAAAGGGCAATTTGATTTTGATCACAGTCCAAAGCTTTTGATAATTCTGTTCTCAGACCAAGTCTGACCGCCAATATTTCTGATATTCGCGGATCAGTCTCATATCCAAAACCTTGAATTGGCCCATTGAGTTCAAACAAAAACTCAACTTCATCGAAACTTAATTTCGAATCACATACGATCTTTTCTTTGGTATTTTTATCAACCTTAAAACATTTTTCATAAATCGCCGTCAACATTTTCATATCACGATCAGCTTTCTCATATTGTTCCGCACCATCCAGTTTAGAGTAATGTTCTTTCGCGATATCAATCAGCACAGGCTCAAGAGCTTGACCGGGATCAACCCCTCGTATCTCAGCAACGTTTTGCACATTATTATAATTTTCCATTCTCACTGCAATTCGAGGTTCAGTTGGAATACCAGCCTTGTTTTTTGTATAGAACACATGAAAATCACCAGAAGCAAGTTGTCCTTCTGCTGATCCTGAAGCTGTACACCAACCCGTACCCTTACCCTTAAGCCCTCTTTCTAGTTCTCTATAATCAGAACCTTGAGGATATATCACCCATTCTCCCTCTAGTGATTCACGATCAAGATTTCCAGCACATTCAACTTGAGCAAAGGCATACAGTTTGGAAAAGTCTTTTGAGGCAAGTCTTTTATCAAGCTCTTTTTCTAATTCATCCTTTCTCTCAGTATTCAATTCTAAACCCTCTTTCTCGAGTTCACCTATCAGCGCTCTGAATACGAACCTTAAAGATTCTGCATTTGCCTCTGGAAAAGGAGCAACTGTCTTTTCTGTTCTTGTAGAATAGCTCATGCTACCACGATTGAATTGACCCATCTTTTTAAGCGACCGGACAACGTAATATTTAAACCATATCGGATAACCTTCTCCTTCTTTGAGATATGTAATCCACGATTGCAAAGATCTTTTCTGGATTTGAGCCTTCTCAATTATTGATTCCTTGTATCGTTTAAAAATTTCTTCACCATCTAACCTTTTGATATCACCACCTCTACCCTGATCGATAGCTATTTTCTTTTCAGATTCATATAAGTCTTGCGCAAGTGATCTCACAAGATCTTCATCTTGAACATTCAATATATAATCATCGGTGATTGATTCCTCAATCATCTTTACGACAGACGGTCGTTTTTTCATGATCCTATCAAGACCTCTGAGATACCGATCGATAGTTGCATGCTTAGATTTTTTTTGAGGCAAATGCTCTTTTTTGGTTGTATATTCAGCCAAAGTCTGAGCTTCTTCAGATGTATGTATATCTTGGAATTTTTGTCCAAGGAATTCTGTGCCGTTGAAGGATTCTTTCATAATATGGGTATTGTATCAAATTAAGCTCTCATACGCTCTTGTTGGCGGGCCGACTCGTGCTAGAACCGTGGGCGGTTAAGGTCTGTAATGTCCGTTGGGGATATTGTAACATAGCTGACTCGACCCCAATCGGGCGTGTCAAAAAGTGATACAGGTTGAGGTACTAAGAGTTATAGTTAAATGTCACTTTCTAAGAAACAAAACTGTCCTTTCCTATTAGAACTTCACAGAGCCTTTAATCTTGTCCAATGCTTCCTGCGATATGCCGATTTTGGTAGCTGGTTCGAAGAATCCGACTACACGAACAGAAGGTACGATAATCATTTCTGCGCCAGTGTCATTCGAATAGTAGATTCCATTATACTCACTCAGCATCTTTAAGGTATAAGCCGAATTTTTCTCTGGGTTCGCACTGTCATATGCTTGCTGGTTGTCATATCGCACAAGAGAAAGAACTTCTTTGCCGTTGAAATATACAGTTAAACCTTTGGCATCCTTATGTGTTCTTGAAAAATTCGTTGTATATGTAAAATTATCCGGTACAGTTACAGAAAAGCTATTTACTGAAACAACCTTTGTCTGAGCTGATGGTGTTGTAGAGACCTTTGTAGGTGCGACAATTTGGTTTACAGAGGGGTCTGTCTGACCAGGAGTGAGAGTAGAAGAGGCTGAACTATTATTCTGTGTATCACGCGTATCACTCACAGTTTCAGAATTCACCATGACATTATCACCATTTTGCTGCATATACCAGTATGTACCTCCGATTCCTAGCACAAGAGCAATGATGACTGCGACAATGATTCCAGTAAAACCATTTTGTTTATTTTTCATAATAATCAAATTATATCATTAAATTAAATATACCACTACTATATAACCCCTCTCAGGTGCCCTTGTTGGCGGACCTACTCGTGCAGGTAAATTAACCTAAAATACTCTTCAGATCTAATTCCAGATTTTTGAATAGAATCTTGTTCTTGGCATGTCCTGTAGGGTTAACGGGTGACGGGTGAAAAATTGGAAAAACTTTATATGTTTTATTTCCGAACTTAATATTCAAAATTTCTCCCATAACTAAGTTTTGATCAATTATTTTCGATAAAATACTTGTAGTCTGTACGCCTAAAATTATCAATAATTCATATTCTTGATCTTTAATTTGTTCTAAAAAAATTGGCCAACATTTTTTACCACAAGATTCAAGCTCTGTTCGTTTTGAAACAAAACACTTTGATAGTTCTGTAAATCCACTATTTTCGACAGAAAGACCAAAAGGTTCTAAAAGTTCATTTAACCTCTTTCCTGTTGGAAGTATTTTTCCATCAGGGCGATAACAAGCCTTACCAGATAAAATCCAACCATTTGGTGCAGGAGACTCTCCAACAATTAACAACTTTTCTCCTTTTCCCACACCTAGCTGATGAAACTTTTCCAAAGGAAATTTTTTTATATCGTGACAAACATGATTTTTCATATATTTATTATGTCTCGTACTAGCTCTAATTGGCGGGTCGATTCGGGCTGGAACCGTGGGTGGTTAAGCCCTGCTTAGTCCGTTTTGGATATTTCCATAATACCACATCGACCCCACTCGGGCAGCCTAGATTAATGATTTATAGACCGCCTTGCAATCCAATTTCCGGAAAAGAATTCGAGTCTATTTCCAAATCAGAAATATACTTATGCATGCACGAGAGCATAACTTTTTTTCTCCATTCCCATCGGGCCGAGTACACCTCATCCTTTTCATACGAGAGTGCCCATATCGATTTCAGGAAAATAAAATCATTTTTGAAATCAGAAATATTAGAAATATTGTATTTTTTACACAACATGTCAATTTGATCAAAGTAGGACGTAAGTTGTTCATTTGAAAAATCCCATAATTTCATCGTTCCTGAGCCGTTTGGTTTAGGGTGATCCCAAAATTTTTGGAATACCACCCCTGTAACAATGTCATATCCAAATGGCATCATGACACGAGTTTCAAAATCAATAACTCCACCTTCCATTATATTAAAAGGGGTGAAATCTCCGTGACTAATCACCACAGGAAGTAAGTTTGTACGTTTTTTAAATTTTTCCATCGCCGTGTTTATAAGATCTTCGGGAAGATCCGGATTCTCGAGTAGCACATTTCCTAGTTGAATCGCTTCGACCAACTGAATTGTTTCTAACTCGCGGTTTGAGTTATCAAGCTGAGCAACAGCAAATAACTTTACAGTCTCAGTGAACTTTTTAAAAAGATCATCATTTATTTTTCCTATATCCCTGTAATCCGAGGCAAACATTTCACCAAACGTCTTGTTGCCAACCGATGTCTCAACAAAATATGAAACTTCTCCATCTATTTCACCCCTCTCTACAGGTGCAGGGATCGGAAAACCAACATGGTACAATTTCTGTGCAAAATCTGCTTCATTTTGAATCTCATCTTTTCCACCAGTTCTCAGAATGTACTTCGAATCTTGCGAGCGATAAACAGCGCCCGTCCTTACCAAAGCCCCTCTGTTCTTGATGAGGATCCATTCATCTAAATTGATCGGTTTTTGATATGACATTGAATAATTAATTATATAGTAAATTAGATGGAAATAGCTATTCCTAAAGATAATATGCACCTGAATGGGATACCCCACAGAGGCGCCTTAATTGGCGGGCGCATTCGTGCTAGAACCGTGGGGAGCAGGGCCTGTAACGTCCGTTTCGAGCATTGTGGTATGTCGCGGTCGACCCCACCCGTGCGGGTTGAAAATCTATTAAATTTGAGACTGTTGTTTTTCTCTAAATTCCTCTGACATCTTTGCCAAAGAATCAAAATCTGTGGCACCAATATCCCAAGAGTCCAACCCTTCTGCAATTATCACTCGCCCATCTTGTTCGATATTTGCATTTTCATTTCTTGCAGATGGATCGATCACTTTCCATTCAACCCCATTTTGTATTCCAACATACACATGTCCATTGATAGGACGTCCTCCATTCTTAAGCCACGTAAGATCAAGGGTTTCGATATATTTTGTTGGAATACTTAATGCCCGGGCAAGTGCTATAAATACAAGTGCATCATCAGTACAACCTGTTACGTATCCATCGGTAATAATTTGAGATGCTGTCCTCTTTCGAAACACTTCATTTTTATTTTCAGTTTGATATCTGAGAGTTCTTAAAAACTGAACCATCTGATGAATTTTCTGTTCGGTTGTTCCCTCGAAGGAACGAGCAATTTCAAGAACTGCGGGAGTAATCACCGTCTGCTTCCCGGATTCTAAATATTTTTCAAAATTTTCTTGTTTTGGTGATTCTATCATTTAATTTTATGATAGCACGAGACGACCACCTCTCTCGTGCTAGCTCTAATTGGCGGGCCGACTCCGACTCGAAGCTTACAGCTTCAGTACACCTTTGCGGTTTGACTCGGACAAACGTCCTCGCAAACATCGCAAAGCTTTTCGAGTCGGGGAAAAGCTACGCTTTTCCTAACTCTAACATATTGTGGTAACTGCGGGCCTATTCGTGCTAGAACCGTGGGTGGTTAAGACCTGTATAGTCCGTTTCAAGGATTGTAGCATGTCTTAATTGACCCCACTCGTGCGGGTCAAAAAGTGACAAAAGTGACAGTTTTAGCTCTTTTCAAGAAGGCCCTTAATCCCCTTCAAAAACTTCTCACCGTCAGATCTTTTAACTTTGTTTCTCATATCCATCACTTTATCGCGATGACAGCGTCTCAATTCCTTACCACTACCACAATAACAAGGCCAGTGGCCTTTCACTTTTTTACAAGTGTGATATTCCAGAAATTTTATAATCCCATATAAGTCACTAATACCGAGTTCTTCCTGATAAAATTCGAGATTACCTTTTATGTTATGACTTCTGGCTTTCATAGTCGGGTTGCCACTTGTTGAATCATAATCAATTTGCCAAACAAAAAAGCTTTTCACACACGTCTCAATGAATTCAAGAATATTATTTTGAGATGAATAATGCTTATACTCTTCATCTTTCAAGAACAGGCACGCATTTCCGTTCGGGTAGAAGTGTCTACACATACCACCCTATTTCAAACCGTGATCTGAAACATTCTCGATATGTAGATACTGGATTCGGCAGCAGGAAACCTTGATCTCCCGCATATTCGCCTATTACCGGGTATCAGCATATCATAATTTATATAAGGGAACACTTATGCAAAGCAACAAAAATAGCCCAAGCACGACATGTGCAAGGGCTGGAAGTTTTTTAACGCTGTATCTTCCCGAGCGTTTGGCGATAAATCGCCGAAGAGCAAAGTTCAAAGTGACCAAGGAGGTCACAGTGGCAAAGCTCTTAGGGCTTACTTGCGAGAGACAACGCAGGACTGTAGGCACTACGGTCGTAGTCGAGCCAGCTGTAGCTCCAGCCCCACGAACCGCCACCCTGACGATCGAGGTACAGGGCACCACGGCGGCCATCGGAGCGCCGCAGAGTGGTACCCAGCAGCTCGAACCAGGTGATACCGAGGGTGTCGAGCCAACGGAGCGTCTTTTGCCCCTCCTCCTCAAAAAGCGCCTGACCGATGCGAGCATCGGCTTGGATCGCTTTGGCGATGAGGCGGGCGCGCTTTACTTCGCTCGTGACGACTGTTTCCGACCCTTCGAGTCCTGTCAGGAAGTTTGCTTCTTTGGTCATGCCTCTGAAGTCCACTTCCTTGAGGGCAAGCGATCGCTTGTCCTGTTCCTCGTCACCCTTGAGACCGTCACCTTTGGCAGGGCCTTTCCAGATCGTCCAGCCGCTACCCACGAACGTGGAAGGGTTGAATGTTGCGGGAAGGACCAACGGGCCGGTGGGCGGTTCGACGACAACTTTCACAGGCTCGGGAAGAGCGGGGACCTCATACCCATTGATATGGGCGGTGATCCAAGCGTTGAACTCGGCCGGCGGCAGATCGAGAATGAGTTGGGTTTTGTCTTTGTCCCATCCGCTTCGTTCCCCAGCGTTGAGGAAAAGGGCTGCGAATTGGCGATGTTGTTTTTCAGTGGCTTGAGCCATTGCGTAGTCTGGGTTACTAAATCCTTCAAAGTGGTACGTTCCAAGATAGGCTCTTGGAAAATGACGTATCACTCCGAATGTTTTTCGCCTCAGCATTTCACATCTTATAAAATAAGATTCAAAATGCTGAAGCGAATTCGCAAGTTATTTCAAGGTACTTTATGCTATATATTATACACCACAAATGCCATATATGTCAATATGCGGGTTTTGGGCTAAATTAGCCTGAAAAATAAAGGTATTTTGACGCGACCACACTACGTATTCCCTATTCTGCATAGCTATGCAGGGTTTACAGGTCTGTCATTAATTAATATATGCAACAGCTCGGTATAAATGCCCAGATACGGATGGCGGAGATAGTGCCACAAGCAAGAGTGAAGTACTGCCTCTATGCAAGAAAATCTACAGAATCGGATGAGAAACAAGCTCTATCAATCGAATCGCAAGTAAAGGAAATGCTGCAGATTGCCGAACGAGATGGTTTGGAAATAATTGATATTCGAAGAGAATCCCACTCAGCCAAAGATTCAGGCCAACGTCCTGTATATAAAGAATTGTTGGAAGATATACGAAGACAAAGATTCAATGGAATTCTGACTTGGGCGCCAGACAGACTTTCCAGAAATGCGGGCGATCTTGGATCAGTCGTAGATTTGATGGATCAAGGATTATTATCTGAAATTAGAACCTATGGACAACAGTTCAGAAATTCACCTAATGAAAAGTTTCTACTAATGATTCTCTGCTCTCAGGCAAAATTAGAGAACGATAATAAGAGCATAAACGTGAAGCGTGGGATGAGAACTCGTTGCGAAATGGGATTGTGGCCAGGGAGAGCACCGACTGGATATCTGAGTGAAAAGAGGATAGATAGGAAATGTCAGGTATACATAGATCCAGAGCGAGGCCATATCATCAAGAGCATATTTGAAAAGGTTGCATATGAAAAGTGGACTGGCAGAAAAATAATGCACTGGCTCAAATTCGATCTGAATTTCAGGACGGCTTGCGGACATAAGCACATGAGTCTGGGTAATATCTACACCCTGCTCGAAAATCACTTCTATTATGGAGTATTTGAATACCCTTCAAAAAGCGGAAACTGGTACACAGGCAAACATGAACCCCTCATAACAAAAGAATTATTCGAACTAGTGCAATCTCAGATCAAAAGCCAAATCCTTCGCACTGGAGAGCCTAAAGAGTTCGCGTTCACCAAGCTCATGGCTTGCGGATTATGCGGATCAGGTATCTGTGCAGATGAGAAATTCAAGAAGCTGAAAGACGGATCGGTTAACAGGCATATCTACTACGCCTGTACCAGAGCAAGAAATCCGGACTGCAAGCGAGAGTACATAAATGAACCCGATTTGATAGAACAATTCATAAGACTCATGGATGAGAGTTCATATAAATCATACTAACAGAAATACATAACCCTTAACAGCTTCCCTAACACAATAAAAAATGTGCGGTTTGAGCTCAGTAACCTTAGGTTCTAAGCCCGAGTGGGGTCGAAATTCAGACCTTCAAAATATCCTTAAAAACTAGCCTATTCGTGCTAGCACGAGTTGGCGGGCCCACTCCGACTCGAAGCTTACAGCTTCAGTATACCTTTGCGGTTTGACTCGGACAAACGTCCTCGCAAACATCGCAAAGCTTTTCGAGTCGGGGAAAAGCTACGCTTTTCCTAACTCTAACATATTGTGGTAACTGCGGGCCCACTCCGACTCGAACGGAGAATTGCGCGTTTGGAGTGCGATGTTTTACCATTGAAACTATAGGCCCTTGTGTGCAAAAACCTGCACTACATCAATATAGCACAGGTTTTCGCAATATATAAGTCAGGAATCTTATTTCTTTGACTCTTCAAAAACCTCTCTTTTTCGAGTGATTTTACTATACTTTTTAAGCTTTAGTTTTGGCATAACAGAAGAACCTGGCTTACCTGACTTTCGCATATGGATAGTCTCACCAGTTTTTTTATTTCTAAGCTTTACTAATTTTTTCTGTGGCATGTGATGCGTCTTGTATTATGTTAATAATTAAATCTTTTCGATTTGGTGCGCAGAGTAGGATTTGAACCTACGTAGCCCGAAGGCGTCTGATTTACAGTCAGATGCGATTGACCACTCCGCCATCTGCGCTCGTGCATATGACAAATATACACTATTTTTGAGGAAAATCAATCCTCCCTGCCTTAATCAACCTCCTCAACCAGCTCCTTTATAGTACCTCGAGACTTGGACTTATTTGACTTCTGTTTTACATCGAAAGTCAGTTCTCCTCGTTTATCCATATCAATAGTCACTCGAGCACCCGATGTGAGACCTTCAGATATCATCATAGACGCAAGTGGAGTAAGCACTTTTGATTGTATTAATCGTCGTAGTGGTCGAGCACCGTATTGTGGGTTGTATCCCTCCTTGGCAAGGTATTCATATACTGCGTCAGTAAAATGCAATGATATCTCTTTTTCAGTAAGACGTGCTTGCACCTTGTTGATCTCAATATCCACGATCTTTCGTATTGCTTCAGGACGCAATACATCGAATGTAATAATCTCATCAAGACGGTTCAAGAACTCTGGACGGAAATGTTCTTTCAAACTTTCCATCACTTTTTCTTTCACTTCATCATACTGAGATGTTTTATCTGCAGTGTCTGAAAAACCAATACTTTTCATCCGATCGATGTATTGAGCGCCAATGTTTGATGTCATGATGATAACTGTATTTTTAAAGTTTACAGTTCTTCCTTTTGAATCAGTAAGACGTCCGTTGTCCAAGATCTGTAGAAGCACGTTGAAGATATCAGGATGAGCCTTCTCGATCTCATCAAAGAGAATAACTGAGTATGGTCGATGTTTTACCTTGTCAGCCAGTGTTCCAGTATCTTCATGTCCAACATATCCTGGAGGTGCGCCGATGATCTTAGACACAGTATGACGTTCTGCATATTCTGACATATCGATACGGATAAGCGCCTTCTCATCATCAAACATAAAGTTAGCAAGTGCTTTTGTAAGCTCAGTCTTTCCTACTCCAGTTGGACCAAGGAATATGAATGAACCAATAGGTCGCAATGGATCATGAATACCAACTCGTGATCGTTTGATTGTATCAACAACTGTTTTAACAGCTGCATCTTGTCCGATCACCTGACTCTTAAGAACCTCTTCCATACGTGCAAGTTTTCGAACCTCCTCTTCAAGCATGCGAGTAACTGGGATACCAGTCCATCGTGCAACTACTTGTGCAATATCAGCTTCGTTTATTTCTTCTTTAAGAATTCTTTTATTTGCATCCATCTTTCTTAGCTTTTTAGTTTTAGCTTCAAGTTCTTTTTCCAAAAGCGGTAGACGACCGTATCGTATCTCGGCTGCTTTACCCAGATCAGCTCGTGCTTCTGCACGTTCCGCTTCTTGTCGTAATGTTTCCAATTCTTTTTTGATTTCTTTGATACCAGAAAGAGATTCTTTTTCTGATTTCCATTTTGCCTCTACATCCTTGACATCATCCTTGACATCAGCGATGTTTTGCTCGATCTCTTTAATACGCTCTTTAGTTGCTTTGTTTGCAGGATCTTTGATAAGAGCTTCTCGTTCAATCTCAAGACGCATGATCTTTCGATGAGCCTCTTCAACCGCTTGTGGTTTATTTTCCAAAGATATCTTTAGTGATGAAGCAGCTTCATCGATAAGGTCTATAGCTTTATCTGGAAGTTGTCTGTCTGTTATGTATCGACTTGAAAGTGATACTGCAGCAACAATAGCTTCGTCCAAGATTCGTACTCCGTGGAACAATTCGTACTTATCTTTCAAACCTCGCAAGATTGCTGTCGCATCTTCAATAGACGGCTCCTGAACATACACAGGTTGAAAACGTCGCTGTAATGCGGGATCTTTTTCAATATGTTTCTGATACTCACGAAGAGTTGTTGCACCGATCGCACGAAGATCTCCTCGAGCAAGTGCAGGTTTCAACATGTTTGACGCATCGAGAGAACCTTCTGTTCCTCCCGCTCCAACCATAGTATGAGTTTCATCGATGAAGAGAAGAATCTTTCCTTCTGCTTTTTCAATCTCTTTCAAAATAGTTTTCAATCGATCTTCAAATTCACCTCTATACTTTGTACCAGCAACAAGTGTTCCCATATCAAGAGAAAGAAGTTCTTTATCTTTCAAAGATTCTGGAACATCTCCCATCGCGATACGATTGGCCAAACCTTCAACGATAGCTGTTTTACCGACACCGGCTTCTCCAAGAAGAATAGGATTGTTTTTTGTTCGTCGTGAAAGAATCTGTATTACTCGACCGATCTCAACATCTCGTCCGATAACTGGATCAAGTTTGTGTTCACGTGCCAATGCAGTTAGATTGCGTGTGTATTTTGTAAGTGCTTTTGCTTTTTTTGAATCACCTGTTTGTGCAGTACCTACTCCACCATTTTTTTGAGACTTTAAGGCTTCAAGTGTTTCAATACATTGATCTTGATTGATCTTAAACTTCTCTATAAGTTCTCGACCAGGATTCATAGTTTCAAAAAAGGCAATAAAAAGATGTTCTACAGATACGAAGTTGTCTTTAACCTGTGCAGATATCTTACCTGATGATTCGATAATAGATGCAAGTTCTGGTGTAAGGAACAGCTGATATGCTGGACTCAAAGTATTTGAGGTTTCTCCAGAATCAATAGCTTCAAAAGCATTGTCTGTCATCAATATAAAATCCACCCCCATACGTTCAAGCATGGTGACAACAAGAGAGTCTTCTTGTGTAAGCAGTGAGGCTAGGAGGTGCATAGGCTGGACATTGGTTTGCCCTCGCTCTATTGCCAATTCGTGAGCTCTGCGAATGGCCTCTTTAGCCCTCGTAGTAAAGTGGTTCAAAGGTATCATATGCGGAGTAGTATAGCATAAATGTCAAGCGGATGAACTATGGTTTTTAACCATCTCCCAGCCGTTGTGCAAATTTGACTTGTATAGAAAACAGTGAGAGTATTTAACCACCTCAGCGTGAGGTACAACATACACAAACCCATGAACACTTGTACATTTAAACCGGGTGATGTATGTGTAGTACTTCACCCCGACGAATCAACCCCCTACACATTTCACCTGCTTAGCGATGAAGGCTGGTGGTATGACGGCAAACACAACCTGGCACTAGAGCCCAAAGGAACATCACTACTTCTTGAGCGTGCAATAAGTTCTGTAAAAGAAGGCTTGTTGGACGAAAATATAATTTCTCTACTGAAGATTCCGATGGCATACGAAAAATCTGCACGAGCTTTTCTCAAAAACCTGCGAAGAGTCTTGGATACACCAAACCCCAAGCCATACAAGACCGCAGACAACATGAGTATATCTGTAGGACGATTCCTCTTGGGTCTTCCTCGAAGAAAAACTCTTCCATCACAAGATGTGATCAGAGGAGCGGCTATGCTTCGTAGACTCATTACAACTGAGATGTTTTTGGAATCAGGTTCGTGGCCAGAATCCGCGGCAAAGGTACTGAAGGCTGAGCAGTATCTGCTCGGAATCACGGAACCCAAGAGTTCTAAAAAACTTCTTCACCCTTTGTCGTCCGCCCACATAATCATGGCCGAAGAAGGTGAAGTTTGTGCGGTGACTACATGGAATGGAGAAATTTATTTTGGAGTTTTTCTTGGAATGCGTAAAAAACTTGGTTATGAAAACCCATTGATTTTAACACCTCCAAGCATCTTCGAAGCGAAGCAGGCTAATCCTGTGGTTGTCATCCCAGCAGGAAGCCCTGCACGCACGCGCAGTGTACTACTAGACATCCGAACACCCACGATACGTCATGACAGGTTCGGCGAAATGGTCACCGCGGCCTTAGATTCCCAAAACAGACTCTCTGTACTAAGTCCCCCAAGCAGATTACCGGATTCGGTCATCGATCCTGAGAGAGTTCTTGGAATACGGGATTTGCGCGAGAGAAGGTTACAAATCCCACCCGTTGGCTGCATATTGAAAGCAAAGTTTCTGGGAGCTATACACCTTGCAGAAACCTCACCTGAGAGAGCACATTCTGCTTTCGTTGCAGCAGCTACAGCAATGAGGGCAGTAGAGCAACTGCTCAAACAATAACGAGCGGCCGAGCCCTTTGGGGCGAGGCCGTGTTTTTTTGTTTATTTTTT
>CAYIYJ010000001.1:53865-63283 GCA_964367655.1 uncultured Candidatus Saccharibacteria bacterium
AATAACGAGCGGCCGAGCCCTTTGGGGCGAGGCCGTGTTTTTTTGTTTATTTTTTTAACACCTTAATCAAACTCTTAACTTCTCCAAATTTTGTAAATCGTCCAAATGAAATACGAAGCGACGATGCTCCACAGTTATGACCCAAAGCATCAACAACATACGATCGTGATTCTTCTTGTTTATTCTGACATGTTGTTCCAGTTGAAACTTCAAACCCTTGCACATCGAGTTGAAACAATACAAATTCAGAATCTTTATCAGGAATACAAATATTTATATTATTTGAAATTCTTTTTTCCACATCAACAGATCCATTTACAGTAACACCTTCTGGTAAATTATTAATAATATATTCTTGTAATTTTCTTAAGCGAATATTTTCTTTTTCTTTCTCTTTTGTACAAATCTCTAAGGCTTTAGCAAAACCAACAATTGCGGGAAGGTTTTCAGTTCCTGGACGTATATCAGATTCTTGTGCACCTCCCTGAGATATTTTTTCGATACGTACTCCGCGTTTTATATACAAACAACCCACTCCTCTTGGGCCATAGATTTTTCCACCATCAAGACTTAGTAGATCAACGCCCAGCTTGTCAATCTGCATGTCAAGATAACATGGTGCCTGACACGCATCAGTATGTAGATATGGATATACAGATCCATGGTCTTTTCGATATTTTCTGATCAATGATGCAACATGTGCGATAGGTTGAATAGTACCGATCTCATTGTTTACCAACATAACAGATACAAGAATAATATTTTTTTCTTTTTGAAATACTTCTTTCAATTCTTTCTCACAGATCAACCCTTGTTCATCAACAGATATATACGAAACTGTGATCAAACCAGAATGCTCGAGATCTTCAACGGTCTTTTTTACAGCCGGATGTTCGATTGCGGAAATAACAATATGTGGGAGTTCAGACACTGTAGGATTATCCTTTTTCCAAGCCTTAACAACACCCTGTATAGCAACATTGTCGGATTCGGTACCTCCTGAGGTAAAGACAATCTCGTCCGCATGAGCACTATGGATTGAGGTACCAGAAAGGACCCGGGCAACCCCTTCCCGTGCAGAGGCTAGAAGCTTGCCCGCCCGAACCCCAGAATCATATAAAGCTGAAGGGTTTTGCCAGTGCCTTTTCTCAACCTTTTGCACGGCCTTTACAACCCTATAATCTAGTGGTGTTATAGAGGCATAATCGAAATATTTTTTTGTAGGCGAAGCTCGCCAAAACCTTGAAAACATTGTATTTTTCTGAAAAATGTGTATATTTACTTATAGCATGCCAGCCAAAAAAAATCTAAACATCAGCGACGATACTTCCCCAGAATCTGAAGACACCTTTGGGGGTGCCTTTGGAGGAGCTTTTGGCAGTGCATTTGGAGATAGTTTTGAAGTAAAATTTAACACTGACGGATCCACATCTAAAGTTAAGAAGAAGAAAGCGGCCACAACCGAGAAGAAAGTCACACCTATTCTTCGTTCATCATCAAGAACTTTCACTATCCAGACAGAAACATCAAAAGAAACTCCTGCAAAAAAAGAGGAGTCTAAGAACGATGCCTGGGTTGAAGAGCTTACACGAACATTTGACGCTAAAAAAGCAAGGCCTGTTGAGAGTACATCTGTACTACAACAAGTTGAAAAACCTCAGATTCCGACACCGACAACCAGTCACACTTTTACATCACCTACTCCCTTTCGTTCTAAGATCCTAACAGCTGAAGAAAAGAAGTTAATACAACAAAAAGAAGCTGAAGCTCGTAAAGTTACAGCAACACCTTCAGCAACAACACCTAAGATATCTGGGGATGATCGTGGAACAGCGTTTGCAAAAACATTCATAAAAAAACCGGGAGAAACTGGAGGTTTTAGAAAACCTCTTAGTCCATTCACAAAAACTTTTACAAAATACCCGCCACGAACAGGGCCAAGTTATTCAGATTATAGACGAACACCTCGAGTAAAAACAAAAAACGCGCCAACACTCAAAACTCGTGTCAGTGGCAAATCACATCAGAACAAACTTGAGCTTACAAAAGAATCTGGTGCAGATATAAACCGAAGAGCACCTGTGGTAACAATCATGGGACATGTCGATCACGGAAAATCAACACTGCTCGACTACATTCGAAAATCAAACATCGTTGATCGAGAAGTTGGAGGTATCACTCAGAAGATGTCTGCCTACGAGGTTGAGCACAACGGTCAAAAGATCACATTTCTTGACACTCCAGGCCATGAAGCTTTTACATCTATGCGTGCACGAGGAGCAAGTGCTGCTGATATTGCAATCTTGATAGTCTCTGCAGAAGATGGAGTTAAACCACAAACACTTGATGCACTTAAAGCTATCACAGATGCTAAGGTGCCTTATTTTATCGGTGCAAGTAAGATCGACAGACCAAACGCTGATATTGAAAAAACAAAACAGTCTCTAGCTGAAAACAGTATCTATGTAGAAGGTTACGGTGGAGACATCTCTCTTATCCCCTTCTCTGGAAAAACAGGTGACGGCGTTGAAGACCTACTTGATATGATTCTGCTCATGGCAGATGTAGCTGATATAAAAGCAGAGTTTGATATTCCTGCAGAATGTCTTGTTATAGAATCAAGTCGTGATAAAGTTCGAGGTATTCAAGCAACTCTTATCGTACGAAACGGAACTTTGAAAGTAGGTTCATACATCGTATCTGGCGGAC
Source organism: uncultured Candidatus Saccharibacteria bacterium (assembly GCA_964367655.1). Classification (GTDB taxonomy): domain Bacteria; phylum Patescibacteriota; class Minisyncoccia; order Phycocordibacterales; family CAIZLB01; genus CAIZLB01. The sequence continues at coordinate 56,575 of CAYIYJ010000001.1, forward strand.
AAATCTCACCAATACGAAGTATTGAAAACTATGAAGGAAAGCAATTGAAAGAAGCACTGCCAGGACAACCTGTACGTGTTATGGGTTGGATTGCAGAACCACGAGTTGGTGACATGTGTACTATGGCAGTAGACAAAGATATTGCTGAACTTGTAGCAGCAGAGCAAACATCAATGTTACAACTTGCTCAAGATCTAGGTGAAGGTACTCCTGTTGAGGTTAAAGGAGGTATCCCTGTTAACATACGAGTATTGTACGGATTGGAAAAAGATGACACATGGACACTCCCTGTTGTTTTGAAAGCTGATAGTGTTGGTACACTTGATGCTCTTAAACAAGAGATTGGAAAGATCAAACTAGACAGAATCAACATACGAATCATACGATCAGAAACAGGTGATATCAACGAAAACGACATGAAGCTTGCTCAAGGAAGTCGTGACTCCGTGGTACTTGGATACAACACAAAGATTGATGCAGGTGCTCGTAGACTTGCTGAGACAACAAAAACAACAGTTGAGACATTTGATATTATTTACAAGTTGATCGAATGGGTTGCAGAAGAAGCAGTAAAACGAGCTCCTAAGATACGAAACGAAGAATCACATGCAGCATTAAAAGTTCTAAAAGTATTTAGTTCAAACAAACACAAACAAGTTCTCGGAGGTCGTGTAGAAACTGGAACTTTGGTACTAGGAAATACTGTAAAGATTCTACGTCGTGATAATGAGATCGGGCGCGGTGAAGTTGTAGAACTACAACAGATGCGTGTTGCCACAAAACAAGTAGAAGAAGGTTCAGAGTGTGGATTGATGGTTGAATCAAAAATAGAGATTGTTGTAGGAGATGTTCTATCAGCAGTCTCATTTGTCGAACGATAATTAAATAAATACTATTACCATGAAAACTAAAAACAACCCCAGAAACAAAGAAGTGTCACGAGGACGAGGCTTGTCTATAACACGTCAGTTGATCGATCAATACATCTCTCGAAACTCAGGTGGACAGTCTTTAATCACAGTCACATCTATCGAGCAGGCAGATCGAAGTAACAACGTTATGGTTCGAGTATCTGTATTGCCAGAAACTCAAGAAAAAGCTGTAATTGATTTTCTACAAAGAAATGCCACAGAGATTCGAGATTATATCAAAGAAAACTCAGCTCTAGGCATCCTACCCTTCCTATCTTTCGAGATAGATAAAGGGGAAAAACACCGCCAAAGCATTTTTGAGATTATCTAGATTTTGTGCTATACATAGTACAGAAGTTTGGCGTAGTGGCGAAGCTGGTTAACGCGGCGATCTGCAAAATCGATATGCGCCGGTTCGAATCCGGCCTACGCCTCAAAGAATGAACATGCCTTGGTGGTGGAATGGTAGACACGAGGGACTTAAAATCCCTTGGTAGCAATACCGTGTGGGTTCGAGTCCCACCCGAGGCACCGAAAAGAAAACCGTCCTTAACAGGACGGTTTTCGCATGAGGTGCCGAGGAAAAAGCGAAGCTTTTGTGTGGGACTCGAAAGGCTTTGCTATGTTTTTGAGAACTCGTAGAGTTCGAATAAAACTGCAAAGGCGTACAGCTCCTGTAAGGAGCGAGTCCTGTCTCGGGTGGGACGAGAAAAGCCGGACCTCGTCCTACCCCCTCACAACCCTCTCATACACCTCCTCCAACCTATCAACCATATGATGAATAGTTAACCTCTCTGGAAACTTTTTTACACCAACTTTCTTCTCAACCACCGGCCTATTCAAAAACTCAACAATAGCCTCAGTTAAAAACTTAGCGGATCCAGGCACCACTAGTGGCGAAGCTGCGTACTGAGCAATCTCAGGAATACCACCAACAGACGTCGCTATAAAAGGAACCTTGGCAAGGATAACTTCAGATAACGTGTATGGAAAACCCTCTTTCACAGAAGGTAGAACAAAAACATCAAAAGCTTTTAGATACTTATATGCGTTTGGAACAGAACCTATTAAAAAGAATATTCCTTGTAGCTGTAGATCTCGTATCTCTTCCTCAAGTTCTTTTCGAAGCACCCCCTCTCCAATAACAACGAATATAGTGTTATGAAGATCTTTATACCTTCGTGCCAAGTATGCAGCATTGATAAGGTGAATTAATCCTTTAGCTGGATACAGGTTTGCAACCACTCCAACGATACGAACATCTTCAGCGAACTGCATGCCAATAGCATCACAAATCTTTTTACGAGCTTCTTTTTTTGTAACAATCTTTTTTTCAACCGATTCATCTATACCATTGTATATAACCGCACCTTTTTTTCTTGGAATGATATGCATTTTTCGTCCAGTATCGTAATCAAATTTTGAGACCGTAACAGTATAATTTCTAAAAAATCTTCCAAGTAATTCTGATGCAATATAAAAATACTTTTTCAACACGTTCATAGGTTCATTGAATACAAATCCATGCACGGTATATACAACTTTAGCACCAGCAAGACGAGCCCCTACAGCACATACAGTGCCAGCTTTAGAGCTGTGAAGGTGTACAACATCTGGTTTTATCTTACGAACAAGCTTATATGTTTGTATACAAGCTTTTATATCTTTCCAGATACCGACCTCTCTTTGCAGATCTTGGACAATACGCAATTGGGATGGTTTAAAACCTTGTGCAGAAAGCTCTTCAAATAACCACTGATCTTTGCCTGTAGATTGTATTCCTGTAGCAACATATACGTCATAACCTTGTGCCACTAATGCAGTAGAACTAGTTTTGACATATACTTGTGCACCGCCATGTTCCCCCTGTGTGACTATTTGAAGTATCTTCATAAAGTTATACTTATACTACACCCTTACCCACATGAGTATCAATAGCCTGCGCAAAATCTTCCGGTAGTGGCGCTTCAAATATACGAGTCTTACCTTTCATGTCAACAAACATGATCTTTTCTGCGTGCAGTGCCTGTCTCTTAAAACCAAGTGCTTTAGGATGTGCAGGTGCATACAAACTATCAGCAACAATCACGTGATGAATATGCTTCATATGAACTCTGATCTGGTGAGTTCTACCGGTTTTTGGTTTTACTGACACATATGCAAATCGTGGAGTAATAGAAACTTTAGGAAAAGCTTTTGTTTCAAATTCATCAAGCACTTCATATTCAGTAACAGCTTCACGTAATTCACCTCGTGCAAATCTATCTGCGGAGTACTGACGAAAATCACTTTTACTTCGACCTATCGGTGCACTGATCACACCTTTTTTGTCTCCATCTTTAAACCAACCCCACACAAAAGCTTTATACTCTTTTTGTATCGCATGTGCCTGAAACTGTTCTTTTATATAATCAAAAAACTTTTTTGTCCGAGCAAATATCATAACACCGGAAGTCTCTGTATCAAGTCGATGAACAACACCTGGTCGTTGCACCAAGATATGCTCACCACCTTTTTCCGTAAGCTTCATCGGCTCACCAACTTTAGCCATCTCTGGATACAACTTAACAATCTGCTCACACAAACTTGGATTGTTTGTTGTATCAACTTTACCATCTGGGTGAGTAACAACTCCTGCTGGTTTATTGATGATAATAAAATCTTTTTCTTCGTGTAATATATTCATAATGTTATAGGATCAAACTAGTCCCTTTCATCTTAGATGTTGGAGAAATATTAAATAAGTGCAGCACTGTTGGAGCCAAGTCCGCAAGCGTACCACCAGATCGTAGTGAGACATCACCAGCACCAACCACAATACATGGCACAGGATTGGTTGTATGAGCTGTGTGCTTTGCTCCTGTTTGTTCATCTACAGTAAGCTCGGCATTGCCATGATCAGCTGTTATGATCGCAATACCTCCTACAGACTGGATATGGTCAACCAAGCGCTTGCACTGCTCGTCCACAGTCTCAACAGCCTGTATAATCGCCGGAATGTTGCCGGTGTGACCAACAACATCTGCATTAGGAAAATTCACAACCAAGAAGTCATGAGATCCTAATCCGTCAATACATGCATCTACTATTTCTTTTGCTTTCATTTCTGGAGCCTGATCATGTGTGGCAATATCAGTTCGACTATCAACTTTTATATGTACCTCACCTGTCTGTACTCCATCACTCTGACCATTCATAAAGAAAGTCACATGTGGAAATTTTTCAGATTCAGAAACATGAACTTGTGAGACGTTTGCTTCAGCCAATTCTTTTGCCAAAGTTGTTTCTATATGTGCCTGTGGAAATGCAACAATAGTATCAATCTCATCTCCGTATTGTGTCATACTCACAAAACACAGATCCATCTCTTCGCGTTTTTCTAGAATCTTTTGTGTAAGCTGTCGTGCACGATCAGCTCTGAAGTTAAAGAAGAAAATACCATCGTGTTCTTGTATCTGATATGTTTTTCCATTTTGGATATATGCATAGTGTTCTAGGTATTCATCGATCTTTCCTGTTGGATCTTTTTCCTCGTACTGTTTTTCCATGAACTGTGCTGGTGTGAATTCTTCCGCATCACACACATTGCCTTTTCCGTGGAACAGCACATCCATCACGTGATCAATACGATCATGGTTTCCCGCTCTATCCATACCATAATATCGTCCACCAAAACTACCAAGCACTCCGACACCTGCTGTACTCATCTTATCCATAAGTTGATTCAAATATATCGCAGCTGTTTTTGGTGCAGTATCTCGTCCATCAGTAAAGACATGTAGCACGACCTGTTCTTTCTTCAGACCAGCCTGTGCTGCCAATGTCAAAAACGCATACACATGTGTATTGTGACTATGCACACCCCCATCACTCAAGAGCCCGATAAGGTGTACCTGCGAGTTATGTTTTTTTACATGTTGTATAAGTTGAGTAAACGCCTGATTATCAAAAAAGCTTCCGTCTGTAATTGATTTTTCAATAGTAACAAGATCAGTATCAATCGAAGCGCCTGCACCGATCGTTGTATGACCTATCTCACTATTACCCATCTGACCTTCTGGAAGCCCTACCGCAAGCCCACTGGCTTCAAGTAGTGTGTGAGGGTACTGTGTCGACACATGGTCAAAAAACGGCGTCTTAGCCTCTTTGATAGCGTTGTATTTTTCTTCTTCTCTGTGTCCCCAACCATCCATGATAATAAGGGCAACTTTCTTTCGTGCTGATGATGTCATAAGTAAGTATATTTATATAATTCTTTTTAAAGCCTCTGTTTCTTTGTGTGCAGTTTCCATATCTCGTTCATATTCGATCAATCTCTTTTTTGCAGTGTCTATCTTTGTCTTCAACCCCCTAACATAATCCTCTTTCTTTTTCGCATCCATAGCACCAGCCCGTTCTTGTTGTTCCAACTTTGATACATCTTGTACAAGTCGTTGATGCCTATTCTTACACATTTGCAGATCAGCCTCCAACTTTTTAATCTGTATCTCTAATGATTCCATCTCTCTTTTCTGACTCGTAAGTGTTGTTGATACTTTCTGTTCTTCAGAGTGAGCATGTGCAGAATCTTGCTCATATCGGCTAAGCTCCATCTCTAAACGACGATTCTCTGATTTGATTCTATCCACAGACTGTAACAGCGAATCATACTCCCGACGTTTACTGTCATATGTAAGCTTGTTACGCTCCTTCTCACGACGCTCTCGCTCTTTTTTGAGATAATCCATCTTCATTCTCTCAGCAGCACCGGCATCATATGAACCACTACGACTAGTACCGACACGTACTTCTTCAAGCTTATTGTGTGTATTACGACCAGAAGAAGAATCCGATCTTGTAGGTGGAGTTGTGATACCAAACATGGTTGTATTGTATCACGTTTTTGGAGCCACTTCCCAGATTCGAACTGGGGACCTACTGTTTACAAAACAGTTGCTCTACCAACTGAGCTAAAGTGGCAATATTGACGTGACAACCCTGGTTGTACCCCCTTGCGGAAAGTGTCCTGTGCCCAAATTGGGCCGACTAGAACCAAGGTCATCACGCAGATATACTATACACTATCTACTTTCCGATTTCAAATCGTGCAAACCGAACCAACTCAACCTTCTCACCGAACTTCTGAACAGCACCGTCAACAAGACCTTTGATGGTTACTTCTGGATTTTTGATAAAAGGTTGGTTAAGAAGAGCCTCTTCAGCAGTAGCTCCGGCAGCCACAGCTTCATCTTCTTTAAGATATGCAGGGTTCATGGCTGTGATATGCATTGCGATATCAGAAGCTAAAGCTCTGAACTCTGTGTTGTTAGATACAAAATCTGTCTCAGATGCAAGTTGTACCAAAGCGCCCATCATACCGTTTGAGTGGATGTATGACTGAATAACACCAGCACCTAACTCACGATCAGCTTTCTTAGCAGCTTGTTCAGCACTCTTCTCTTTAAGAATAGCTAATGCTTTTTCTCGATCTCCATCAGCTTCTTCCAAAGCTTTTTTACATTGCATAACTGAGATACCAGTTTCCTCTCGCAATGCTTTGATCTGATCAGATGTAATCATAAGATATTTATAGTTTTTAAAATTAGTAATAACTAACAGGAGCACTCGTATATCTACGCAAACAACTCGTGTAGAATGAAGTGTACAGAAGATCGTGATGAATCGTTTGCAAGGATAGGAAACGTAATGTTTGAAATCTTACAATCCGTATTAGCAATAGCAATAACAGGAACACCAGTATCATTAGCTTCATCAACAGCGATAAATTCTTTCTTAGGGTCAAGCACAACTATAGCAGC
>CAYIYJ010000001.1:63383-80949 GCA_964367655.1 uncultured Candidatus Saccharibacteria bacterium
TAGCTTCATCAACAGCGATAAATTCTTTCTTAGGGTCAAGCACAACTATAGCAGCTGGTAGAGAACGCATCTCTCGAACACCTCCAAACAATTTTTCCAATCGCTCTACTTCTTTATCCATCAAAGATTGCTCTTTCTTTGTATACTTCTTAAGCTCACCTTTTGCTTTCATATCGATAAGTTCAAGCATTCGATCAATTCGTTTTCGGATAATATCAAAGTTTGTAAACAAACCTCCAACCCATCGTCCTGCAACATATATCTTTCCTAGTTTCTCTGCATATGTTTTTGCAAGATCTTGGATTTCTTTTTTACCAGATACAAAAAGAATAGATTTATTTTCTGCAATCAAACCCGCCAAAAACTCTCGCGCTGCGGCGATCTGCTTTTGAGTAACTTCGATATCGATAATATCCATGTTTCCCTTTGTTCCGTACACGTGCTTAGCAACTGAAGGATTTCTCAAAGAACGTAGTGTTCCGTAGTGAACTCCAGCCTCAAACATTGCTTGTGCGTCTGCTGTTTTGTGTTGTGTCATATAGGTTCTATATATACCAAATTATAGCTGATAAATCAAGGGGTTTTGGCAGTTTCCAGCCCTACACCCACAGGCTTGACTTTATCGTCAGATATGATATAATATATATATTGAGTGAGGATGCCACTGAATTGGAGGCTCCGTAGCCTCTATACCCTAAAACCCGGGAGTATCCCCCGTTACCGACCAAAAAACACATGAACCTTATAGTTCTTATCGGGGCTGTGGTGTACGTCACCGTTAAAGGTGCGTACCTTCTGGCAGATGTATGGCAGTTCATCCTGCCATAACCCCCCCCCACAGGCACTTTACGTGCCATGTCAAAACCCCCGCTGCGCTCTCCAACCGGAGACACAGCGGGTTTTTCTTTTACAAAACAAGAGTGAGTATTACTTGAGAGTGCCTAGCCTAACACCTTATTCCTCATCCTCATCAACTGCAGCCTCCCCACCATTCTCAAAATACGTTACAACCTCTGTCATCATCTTATCTATCTGTCCAGCAAAGATGTTTTGTATACCGTGCCATGACTGTTTCAATCGATGGTCTGTAACTCGATCCTGCAGTACATTGTAAGTTCGAATCTTTTCAGATCTATCCCCTGTTCCAAGTTGTGATTTCTTCAAACCTGAAAACTTCGCCATCTCTTCCTCATCTTTCTTCAATGCCAACTTTGCCTGAAGAATAGACAAAGCTTTTTCTCGGTTCTTAAGCTGACTTCTTTCTGATGTACACCGAACATCTATACCTGTAGGCTTATGGATCAAACGAACAGCCGTTTCCACCTTGTTCACGTTTTGACCACCCGCTCCACCCGATCGAGAAAACTCCATATCAAGATCAGCGGGATTGATCTCAAACTTCACTCGCTTTCGGATAGGTAGTACCGCAACCACGGCAGTCGATGTATGGACCCGTCCAGATTTTTCTGTCTCAGGAATACGTTGTATTCGATGCACTCCGATCTCGTATTTAAAGAATCGATACACTTCAAGACCTCGCACTTCAAAAGCAGCTTCCTTGTATCCTCCGATACCGTTCTCAGAGATATCAACAGTTGAGAATGTCCAACCTTTTTGTTGAGCATAGATCTTATACATCTCAGAGAGATCCGCCGCAAACAAAGCAGCCTCATCACCACCAACACCTGCACGTATTTCAAGAACTATTTCATTTGGATATGCATCAGCAACTTCCTCTTCTTTGATAATATCTTTTATCTTAGAAACCATTGCGTTGATCTGTTCATCGACTGTCTGTATATCAGATTCAGCCATCTCCTTCATCTCTGGATCCGCAGCCATATCCAAAAGAGACTCCTTTTCTTTTTGAAGTCGTTCTAGTTCCCCTGCAAAGAAACTTGTTTTAAAATCTTTTTTTAATTCTTCTAGATTTAGGTCTTCCATATTTTTTATAGTATAGCATGCGTATAATACAAAAGAGCCCACGCTGGAGCCCCTTTGATAGATAACATATTAAAGTTATTTAGTCTTTTTTGTAGCCTTTTTTTCAACCTTTTTTGTTGTAGCAGCCTGTCGAGCCTTGAACTTTTCTACTCGTCCAGCAGTATCTACGATCTTCTCGTTTCCTGTATAGAATGGGTGGCACGCTGAACAGATTTCAACACTATGAGCCTCTTTTGTTGACCCTATAGTATATGTGGCACCACACGCACATGAAAACTTTGCGTTAGGAAAATAGGTTGGATGGATTGATTTCTTCATAGTGCCCTATTATACATTATTCTTGAATTAAATCAATATCAGATTGAAGCTTCAAAGCATGGGCCATAACCGAGTTTCCGTAGCTCGTATTTCCATTGGAACCACAGGCTTTTCCGGAATAATACCGACAAGCAGCATTACGCTCAGATGAAGCAGTTTGAGCTGTGGCACCTAGGTCAGCCACATAGAGCGCTGTAGCCGTAAAGGCATCTTGAGCGTTCCAAGGATTAGCACTTCCTCCTCCGCCCCGAGCTGAAACAACCCGACTTTCAAACATCTCCCAGGTTGATGGAATGAATTGTGATGGACCCATAGCTCCACCGTATCCGATCGAGAGCGGACATGATACCCGTGTCTTAAACGGATCTTTACCCAGTTTTTTGGTGATACGCAAAAAAGGCTGTACATCTCGGGTAGGCTTCATAACGTTTTTAACAGCATTTCCAGAACTCACTTTTACACCCGCACCTGTATCAACGTCAGCCAAGTAACATGATCCGAGATTTGAACCGATGTTGGTTTCCTGTTTTAGGATAGCAAGAATAAACGCAGGTCGAACCCCAGTTGCCTTTCCTGCAGCTTTAGCATATCGAACAGCATCCTCGAACTTGATAGATCCTGAGTCACGCAAAGCAAACAAGGCGTTTTTAATCTCAGCTACTTTTTTCTTCTTTTCACTAATAGCGAGGTTATATTGAGATTGTTCTTTCTTGTTTAAGTTAAGAAGTCTCTGTTTTTCAGCTTCAGCTTTTTCTATGACCTTCTTTTGTGCTTCTATAGCATATTTTGAGTCGTATTCTTCATCTCGTTTTTGATCAAGTACAGTACGCTCTTTTTCTTCCGCTTGTCTATCTTTATTAATATATCCTATCTCATCTCGTATACGTGATTGTATGGATGCATAAGAATCAAGATCTTGAAAGAAACTAGATATATCCTCTTTTGATAACAAAGCCTCAACCATCGTATACTCATCCAACTCATAACTAAGAGCTATGATCTCGTCTAGACTATCTTTACTTTTTTCAATACGACTTTTTAGAGTTTGGATATTCGTCTCTTTTGCAACAATATCTTTACCGAGACGCAATATAGATAACTCATGCGTTCTGATTTTTAACTTTGCTTGCTGAGTTTGAATTTCCAAAAGTTTCTTATCACGCTGAATAGAAGATGCTTCTTTTTCAAGCACTGCCTTTTGCCCACTCAACTTTGCAATCTCAGCCTCAGCTTTATCCAATTCTTCCAAACAGGCAGCTCTGTTGTTTGGATCGGTACAATCAAGAGCTTGTGCGGTAAAAACCTGCGCACAAACAAAAATAAAAAAACTTATAAGAACCAACCATGGAGAAATAACACGTTTCATATACGTATATAAGTATACCAGTCATCAGGAAAAAATGAAAACCCTTATCACTAAGGGTTTTCACGATACTATCTGATTTGATTAGACTATTCTGCTGATTCCTCTTCTTCTTTCTTGCCTTTTGGAGCAGAAACTTCGATCGCAGACATATCAATCTCGGCAGGAGCCTCTTCCTCTTCTTCTTTATGCTTCGCAGCAAGAGCGATAACTTCTTCTGCCCCTGATAGATATTCTACACCTGATAGTTTTGGTAGATCAGACACAAGGATTTGGTCTTCAACTTCTGCAAGTTTTGAAAGATCAACCTCGATCTCATGAGGAAGGTCTTTTACTCCAGCCTCAACTTCAACTTCGTGAAGAACTTTGATAAGGTCTGCGCCAAGTGCTTTCACTGCATTTGATACTCCAACGAACACAAGGGGTACGTGTACAGTAATCTTTTTTCCTTTCTCAATTGCGTACAAGTCAGCATGAATGATAACTCCTGTAACAGGATTTGTTTGTACATCATGAATAAGAACATCCAATTCCTCATCTAAACCTTGTAGTGAGATAACTGAAGACTCTCCTGCCTCTTTGTATAGTTTTGTAAATTCTTTTGTGTCCACAGTAATAGGTGTAGAAGCAAACTTTGGACCATAACAAACAGCCTTTGTTTTACCTTGTAGATCTAGTCCTGCCTCGATTTTAGCCACTTTTAGTGTATATGTCATAATGTAGCGAAGTATACACTATTTTCGAGATTTATCAACCACAGTCCTATACATATAATACAAACTGTCAATCTGACGATCCAAAGCAAATCTTGGGCAATTCTGTAAGATGGGCACATCAGCTTCATATAACACCACATATGCAATGCCGAGCTCTTGAGCTTTTCTATACCGATCTTCACAAGTCGACAACTTAAGAAACTCTGAATACGTGTAACCAGCAACAGATATATACGAATCAACCGTTGATGTAGGTTGCAACCTACTCATGGATCCGATCGCCAGATTTACATATGGTACGGCTAAAACCTTAGTAGTGGTTCCAATCATTAAACTGTTCAAATAGTCTCGCGCATCTGGAGAAAACAAAGATGTTACTACTGGCCGAGAATCAAGCATATGCTCTCCCACTGTATCTGTTGCTATAACCCCTGACCATGGAACAAATCTCGTATACGGTAGGAATGTTATCAAACAGATCTCCACAACAATAAAACATACCAACATCCCAAATTGGAATTTTTCCAAAAAGCTATCCTTCACAATCTTCTTTACAAGATAATCAAAAAAGAATACAGACATCATTATCATGCCCAACCAGCACATAAACACAACACGCTGATGACTCAAAATTATTTCAACATTCCAGATATACACACCGATGAGCATTGATCCGAGAATGAGCACAGTGACTGCGACAAGCTTTTTTAATTCCCTATCAACTACTTCAGACTTAAACCAAAAAACAAATCCTCCAGTAGTTGTTACAAACAACACTGTGGGGACATAATGCCACAATTCAGCCGTAGAGATAACAAAGCGACTACGAACCATCGACTCGAGCACAACTCGCAATAAATCCTTCGCATTATCAATACCTGCAGACATATGACCTGCATATATCGTTACATACAAACTTCCAATCAGAGCAGCAAAGAAAAGAAATACTGGAATAATTTTAAACTTCAACCCTATTACCTGCAGTAACACGCTATATATAACGGCTAATATTAAGTATGGAGGATATATCAACCCAGCCACAATAATATTCAACCACATGTATATTTTATACTTATATGCGAATGCGAATCGATATTCCAATAAGGCAAAATACGCCAACCAAATAAAAGGAAGTCCTGCGTACGCAGGTAGCATAATCCAAATACCAGGAGCAAGATTGCTTTCTGGAAGCCAAAGCAATATGAATACTCCAAGCAAACTACCAACTGTCGAGATACTACTTTTTTTCAAAAAAATGAAAAACGTGTATATGAAAAAAAACTGAAACAACAATGCGTATATCCAATACTGCGTAAACATATTTCCATCTGTGGAGATGATAAAACCCGCAAACGAAACAATAAGCGGAGCTAAAAAATTATAAATAGATCCGAAGTCTACAAAAAAAGGATTGAAGCTTGGCAGTACATGTCGTTCTGCAGAATCTTGTACGTATCCAGCCAGAACCCATTCATCAGACAACATTGGTGTTTGAATCTTCTTGTGTTCAACTCGATGTATTTCTACACCATCAAATACCATACCTGTGTAATTAGTTCGTACAGAATACAAGAGTCCTAGAAAACCAACAAACACGAATATTGCAGTAACAACTTTCAATCCTCCACCATCATTAGTTCGATGCACAGCAACACCTTCAAAAGGATTTTTAGAAGAAAAGGCTTTCAACAACCTGAATATCCATATCAAGGAACAGACCACAATGACAGCATCACCCACCACATACAGATTTCGATCTGTTACATGATTGGCCAAAAGAACCATTGTCCAGATCATATGTGATAAAACAAAAACCGGTAAAACCACCATAAAAGCTTTGTATATCACGTTCACAAATTTCATTAATAATAGTGTATCATAGTCACTATGAATACAGACCCGTTGGGTACACTGCCTGAAGTAAGCATTATTCTTCCTTGTTTAAATGAAGCTGAAGGACTTCGTTTTTGTATAAACCAAATCCGTGACATGCTACGTGAGAGCCCGCTATCAGCTGAAGTAATCATCGTCAACAATAATTCTACAGATGCATCAGTTGATATCATTACCTCTGCTATGAAAGAGTTTTCTTGGCTTCGACTTGAACATGAACCAATTCCAGGATACGGATCGGCCTATCTAAAAGGACTGTCAGCAGCCAGGGGTTCATATTTTTTTCTTGCTGATGCTGATGGTACGTACAATTTTGGCGATGTCCCTCGTTTTGTTTCTGAATTAAAAGCAGGAGCAGACATGGTAGTAGGCAATCGCTTCATCACAGGCTTAGATAAAAAAGTGATGCCTTGGTTGCATCAGTATATTGGAAATCCAATAATCTCAGGACAAGTACGTTTGTTCTTCAAAGTACCAATACATGACGTACTATGCGGAGCACGAGCTCTATCAAAGACAACATATGAAAAACTTGATCTACATACTCGAGGGATGGAGTTTGCAACAGAGATGATTATCAAAGCCTCTAAAGCAAAACTAACCATCAAAGAGATTCCTATCAAATACAGCCCTCGACTTGGAACTTCAAAATTAAAATCATTCAGTGATGGATGGCGATATATTCGATATCACCTCCTCTATGCCCCACTGATTCTTTTCATGCTTCCAGGGTTAACACTTTTTGCGCTGGGTGCAATCTCAATGTTGATACTGTACTTTGGACACCTATCGCTATTCAACATAGAATTTTACACTCATCCCATGTTTTTATCAGCAGTACTTATGATACTTGGATACCAACTAGTATTCTTTGGTGGATTTGCAAAGATGTATAGCATAGCCCATCTAGGCGACACCAACAAAACTATTCAATCATTGCTGAAACATCTTACTATTGAAAAAGCTGGCTTGGTAGGCATAACACTTACCCTTATCGGAGGATTCATCTACATCTATATATTTACCTCTTGGATACAGTCAGGATTTGGATCATTAGACCAGATAAAAAATTCTGTAGTAGCTCTTACATGTATCACACTTGGTGTTCAGACGTTCTTCTCAGCGTTTATGTTGAGTATCATCGGCATCAAGGAGAAATAGTTGAACATCACCGTTATCAAACACTTTTTTCAGCAAGCTCTCACTCTCATACATATCTTCATTGACCATTGCCTGTTGAGGGTAGTTAACCATCAAGATGTATTGATCCTTCATACGCTTTGTAACCGCTATAAATCGAACACCCTGCCTGTGAAGATTAGCGACAGCTTCAGCAAAAATCTTTTTATCTTTTTGATAAAACAAATTGTATACCAACGAGTCTTTATCATGCGTACCAGTCACTTTATAGTACCCATTAGAAATAAGTTGATTTGCAAATACAATGTCTGTAAATATTACACCTGTGTACGCGTGCGATATTTCAACAGCCCCTTGAACTTCCCCACCAGGAATACTTAGAAACACCCTCTTATCTTTAGCTACCAAAAACGAAGATGTAAGTATAAACACTGAACCAGCTACAACAAAAGCAATATACCGTCTTCTTGGAATACACAGAACCAGTAATCCAAAAAAAGCAAAATAATCGAAGATTCTAGTTGGATAGTTTGCGTAAAAAAAAGACACAGAAACAATAAGGACCGGAATACTCGCAAATAAAAGATCTGAAATCTCTTGATCAATACTTCTTTTTTTTATGAAACATACGAACAATGTACATCCACACATAAAAAAGAATATCATCTGCCACCTGATGGCTGAAAACCCTAGAGTGGTTGGATCCTTATACACAGTCATGTTTTGAACTATCTCACCTGTATCAGACAATTGGTTACTGCGCAGAGAATTGATCGCAACTCGCACATCAGAATTATCTGACAACTTACCAATACTAAACAAAGCTAATGAAGAATTAGACACTATAGACAAAGACGCTATCGCAACAATACTCGCAAAACACACAACCTGTTTTACATAAGAAACCTTATATAAAAGGCCTCTAAGAATAACAGCAGCGACAAGACCTCCTGCTGTAAGTAGTGTAACAATAGTGGCTGTATAGTAAGTACAAACCATCAAAACAGCCATGAGAATACAGATAGTGTATATCTCTCTTTGCCTTGTTTTGAAAAATAAAAACATCGGCAAAATACACAAATACGCCAATGAATGTCCTGTAAACAAAGAAAGTGCATAGAATAATTCTATTGGACCTAAACACATTAAAGAAATAGCTATTCGTGCAAGTACCTTACTGTTTCTATAAGCAACAACTATCATGTATACAAGTCCTAAAAACAAAAAAGTTGTTAACCAGTAGTGCACAAAAACATATGGGGCCAAAAACACTTGTTGTACTTTTTCTAAAGCAACAAGACCAATATAGTTGACTCTGTCTGCCGCCATTCCAGTATAAAAACCGAGATCCGGAACACTCTTTCCTACGAACGTAAAAGCATAGTTGTACGGGTCATTTATTTGCACCAGTGATTTTGCAAACCACATTCTCCACACAGCACCAACACCAGCACAAATACTTACAAACCACATATCGCGATCGTTTGATGTCTCAAAAACATCACTCCATTTTTTAGATGCAAGTAATACAAACTTTACATACATCAAAAGTGTGATGTCGACACATACCAAACTGACTACAAAACTTTCTTCAGAAAAAGCCTTGGCTACCAATAGCACGACGGCCAATATGCCCGTAACACACACAGAAAATAGCAGTGACTGTACGCTTCTACTTAACAAACCCTGCCTAGGGGTCAATATATATGATAATAGTAGACCAGAAATTAGAAACAATGAGATCTGCACAAGGCCTTGAAATATAGGTATAATTGCTTGCATACGTACGTCTACTATATATTTTATATACCTTAAAGTATAGTACATATAAAAAACTATGGCGCCACAAGAAAAAATAAAATTATTCACTTTTTACAATAGTCATTTCAACATCCTGAAAGACAGATTTTTAAGCACACTGCAGGATGATTATGAAGTCCACTGTGTTCTTGGAGATTTTGAAGCGAACCACCAACCTATAAGCCATGCTGTTGATATGTTTATCGCACGGAGCAATATGATATGTGATGCAATAAAAAACAATATGGGTAAAATCATTATTGTGTCTGATGTCGACATTCAATTCTTCAGAAAAAGTGAACCGACGATCAGAGCATCTCTTGTAGGATACGATATGGCATTTCAAAAAGGTGACTCATACAGAGCTAGAAATATGGGATTTATAGGCATCAACTGCAGCCCTCAAACTTTGGCTTTTTTTGAAGCTGTACGAGAAGAGATACGAAAAACTGGTCGCTGGGAAGAGGTTATAGTTAATGAATTTCTTGATAAAAATCTAGGTGTTACCCATACTATTTTTCCAGAGACTATCTGGACACCTATTCTTTCAAGCCGTCCGTCAGATATCATTCTTCACCACGCAATCGCAGCAGGTGTTTCTCCAAAAAGTAAACTGAAGCAGATGGTGAAAGTAAAAAGAATGATTGAGAACGGTACATTTTCACAATTTAATAGTAAAAAGCTTGGCAACTCACTGCTCTCTCAGTTGCATCACGTACATAAACAACGTAAAGAGAAAGGTGTTTACGTTGCTTTTTTTCAGATCTTACCAAAAGTATTGTACGGCCATTTTATAGATAAAAACCTTGGCAAGATCGGCTCTTACATGAAAAAAAAGAATCCAAAACTATACAACGCATTAAAACCCTATGTCCCCAAAAAACCTTACTCTTATTAAACAGACCTGTGGGCTAGGGTTTCAATTGGCCAAAGCAGAATTTAAACTACGAAATGAAGGTAGTTATCTTGGCATATTCTGGTACCTCCTCAATCCAATACTCACTTTTGGTGTTTTGTATTTTATATTTGCTGACAAATTAGGCTCAGGCATACAATATTATTCTGCGTATCTACTTCTTGGAATAATATTGTTCAATCTATTTCAGACAATCACAACAGAGTCGACAAAATCAATATTAAGAGAATATCACTATCTTATAAAATCAATTAATTTTCCAAGAGAGTCCTTAATACTTTCGATTGTATTGAAACATGTTTTTGCTCATATATTTGAATGTATACTATTTTGTGTATTACTCGTGAGTACAGGTATTAGTTTAATTGGAATGCTATATTACATTCCTCTTATAATCCTGTTTGTTTTATTTATATATGGATTTTCTTTATTAATTTCAGCACTAACTGTTTATTTTGTAGACTTAGATAACATATGGAGTTTTGCGATTCGTATTATATGGTTTGGTACACCTATATTTTATATGCTGGACAGCTCTACCCTACTCCACACATTAAACATGATTAACCCATTGTATTACTTCATAAGCACAGGAAGAGATTTGATTATCTATCAAACAACACCGTCTTTGATATTATCGATTGGTACAATCCTCTGGAGTATCTGTTTCTTATCTTTGGGAACAGTAGTGTTTAGTAGATTAAAAATAAAGTTTGCTGAATTAATATGATAAGACTTAACCTACAACATATTTCAAAATCATTTCTTATTGGGTTTGAAAAAAAACAGAGTGTGTTAGCTCATGTAGCATCATATCTATCAACTCGGGAATCTAAGAAAATATTTAAAGCCCTCGACAACGTTTCGCTAGAGGTTCGAAGCGGAGAGATTCTCGGCATTATCGGCAGCAACGGTTCAGGTAAATCAACCCTACTTCGAATAATGGCAGGAATATACAAACCAGATTCAGGAACCGTCCAAAGCAAAGGAAGGGTCGTATCCATCATAAACCTTGGTGTAGGTCTGATGGAACGACTTCCCATGAGAGACAACATCTATATGGTTGGAGCACTTTTTGGTATGAGTAAAAAATCTATCACTGAAAAATTTGATTCCATTGTGGCTTTTTCCGAACTAGAGGACTTTATCGGCACAAAGATTTATCAATTTTCAGCTGGAATGATTCAGCGTTTGGCTTTTGCAATCGCAATACACTCTGAGCCTGACATACTACTTTTAGATGAAGTATTTGAAGTTGGTGATGATGCATTTAGAAAAAAAAGTTCCGAGAAGATAAAAGAGTTGGTGGTACATGGTGCTTGTGTTGTACTCGTAAGTCACGATATGGATTTAATCCAAAAAAACTGTACGCGAGTTATTGAATTTAAACACGGCAAGATGGTCTAAACCAATCTAGTCTTTATCACAAGTAACGTTCTATACAACCTAGGAGATACTCTTTTAATGATTAAACCTACCAACCCTATATATTTTTGAGCTACAATATTGCCATAATATAAAAACTTTTTATATTCCCCTTTGTATGTACGCTTAAAAAGTTTGTGTACTATAATTTCTATTTCAGATGTAGATATTTTTTTTGCAGGTAAAACCTTTGTGGCTGTAATCTCATCAGCTTTACGATAATACAAGTTCCATTCATCGAAAAACGGATTCTGCTTATCCCACGGCTTTTGAGCAATAAAATGGAGTATTACACCGTCAATATCTGTCGGCCTCAAACTGGTTGTTTTAATAAAAAAATCAGGATCTAGGTTATATACAACAGGCAGTTTAATCCAATTAGGAAATAATAAATTTGACGTTAATTCTTCGAAACATGTACTGATACTACCGTATCTGTTATGAATACTCACAGCAGTATCAAACAACTCTTGAGTTATGCAGTTTGAAGAAAAGGCAAAAACACCTCCGTTAAATACATCACTGTTCATGTCATACTTTTTTTCTATCTCCTTACATAGACCAGTATCTTTTTTTTCAAGCCATGTTTGAAATGTACTAAAAAAAGAATGCCTGAAGTTCACATGACCACCTTTAACAGCAACAAAACCATCATCAGAAGAAATTAACGCATCTAGACTTGCCCGCACAATAATATCAGAATCCAAATACAAAAGATGATCCCATTGTTTAAAATAAACCTTAAACAGGTTGAACTTATGCAGCGCTACAGCTGACCATCTCCCCGGAGCTCCACCTAGACCAGGTATATCCTCACATTCATATACAAGAATACCTCGCGTTCTAAACCAGTTCAGATCTTGTTCTGGTATCTTGTAGGATAACAACATCATATCCCCCTCCCAACCGGCGTTATGCCACACGCTCGAAAAAAGTTGTTTTGACCGTTCAACATAATCACTATTTGCCAGTGTTACAAGTAGATTTTTTTTCATCCGGTCTGAGCAAGTTTTTTATCAATCTCTACCTGTATCTTTTTAATAAACACAGAGACATCAAACTCCTCTGCACGTGCCAGACACGCTTCGCGATAACTTTCTACATGTGGACCGATACGCTTCATAGCTTCAGCCAACTTCACTCCATCTATATCATCGATCAGCACACCTGTAACCCCATCTATAACCGACTCTTTGTAACCGCCCTCATTTGCCGCAATAACAGGCTTCCCTGAAGCCAAAGCTTCAACAACACTCATACCAAAATCTTCATCTTTTGCAGTTGCAATAAACCCCTTACATTCGGAATACAGCTTATACAGATCAGCATCTTCAACAAAATGCAGTATTTCAACATTGGTAGGTTTGATACTATCAATCATCGCCTTATATTCTTCAAACTGTTTTACACCTTTTTCAAAACTACCAACAACTATCAATTTTTCATCCGGTAGTAACCTCATCACCTCCATCTGAATCTCTACCCTTTTATGATTCAACAGTCTGTTCACAGAAAGCCAATAATTTTCATGCTGTGCATAATATGCTTTTTTTGTATCAGTTGGAGGATTGATTACTACTGGTGTATAACCATAAAACTTTTCAACTCTTTGTTGAGTATTCTTAGAATTAGATACCCATACTCCAACATGTTTTGAATATATTCTTGTTAGGATTCTGTTAAACCAAACGAACACATCATACAATGGACGCTTCCACGCCACTAATACTTTTTCTCGTATAAAATCTTTAAAAGCCCACAACTCATTCAACGGTGAGTGTACATACCACATGTTTGGTTTGTTATGCACAACACCTGACATTGACCAATCTCCAGCAATAACATAGAAGTCATATTTGTTTCCCAAATTCAATCTAGAAAACCTCCACAAAGCTATCTGCTGACGAAACGGAGCTTGTTTCGGTACTTTACCTATAGAATGAATACGCGGAAGTACGTCCTCATAACCCATTGATATAATTGCCTGACTATCTATGTTAGTAGTATATATATCTGCATTCAAACCACGCGCAAGTGTAAGAACAACAAACTCAGCCCCACCAATGTTATCCATGAAGTTGTGAAATACAGCGATCTTCATACTTTAGTTACTTCCCTGTACTATCACAGCTGTGTTGTACCGAGCACCTGTGATGAGGTCAACATTCAAGATTGCCCCCGTAATAGGAGTTGAACCATGACTTACACCAACAAGAGCGTTTTGACCACCCAATGTTTTTGTATTTTCAAGCAAGATTCCAAAAATAGCATTTGCTGATTTATCTGTAGTGTTAGTTGCTAGTAATATCGGCTTACCAATATCTACAGAACCCTCACTATCATACAAAGCTCCGGCAATCATAGTATCCCCACTAGAAGGATCTGTTGCAACACCTGGGATACCAGCATCTGTTACGTATACATAACAATAACCCTTTCCAGCCATAGCATCATCTAGAGGCGCTGATGATAGAGCTTTATCCGCAATCAAAGCATTGTAAAGCTCGATGTTATTTTGCTTGTTTGGACCAGCACAGTTTACAACACCATCAGCAGTTCCATCTGCAGCATCAGCTGCAGCAAGTGTTGCATAAGAAGACTCAGGCACTCGTCCCGAGTGGTTGTTTGCATATATGGTCAAAGCTGTTGCGATAGACTTAGCTTCACCGATACGCTTTGTATCTCGAGCTTTTGATCGTGCACCTGAAAGACTTGCCAACACAATTGAGCCAAGTAGGCCGATGATAGCCACTACCACAAGTAGTTCGATAAGGGTGAAACCTTGATTAGTATTTTTACGCATAGTGTGTATTTGTTTAAATAAAATTGAATTATTCTTGATAAGAAGATCCATCTTGTAGTATTGTTGGATCAAAAGTTGCAGTCTGTACTCCTGAAGATTTGAAAATAAATACAGTACTTGCAACAATAACTAGACACAACCCGAGCATAAGACCAACTGCCTGATTCTCAGTTTTAACAAAACCTTTTGAAACCAAAAAACGAATCATCGTTGGAATCTCAGGTTCACCGAGGATCTTTCGAGATCTTAGTTTGAACTTAGATTCATCTAGTTGAAAGCCTTGGTTACTACCTTGAGTAGGGTTTTGCATAGTTTCAAATGTTGACATATGTACAAGTTTACACCACGAAGTTGTAGACCACAAGCTTGAACCTATATAAGATCTGTAAGATAATGGATATATGACAAACATACAATTCCTGGCCATCGGAGATACCGTGGTTGATGCATTTATCAAATTAAAAACAGCCACAACCCATGAAGACGCGAACGGAGAGAACAAAACTATCTGTATGCCATTCGGAGAAAAAGTTCCTTTTGAAGAAGCTGTGGAGATCCCTGGCGTTGGCAACAGTGCCAATGCTGCAGTTTCAGCTGCAAGACTTGGATTATCTTCCGCTTTACTTACCCACATCGGCGAGGATGATAATGGTAAAAAATGTTTAGCACAACTTGAAAAAGAAAATGTTGTTACAACCGAAGTACACAGCCACAATGGAAAATCAACCAACTATCACTACGTACTGTGGTTTCAGAACGAACGTACAATCCTGATCAAACATGAGACCTTTGAATACACTGTTCCATCTATTGTTCCTGAATACCTGTATCTAAGTTCACTTGGAGAAAACTCTCTCACTTTTCATAAAAACTTGACAGAGTACTTGACACAAAACCCTCAGATAAAACTTATCTTTCAACCTGGAACGTACCAGATAAAATTCGGCACAGATGAACTCGCAGATATATATAAAAAAACTCTTATATTCTTCTGTAACAAAGAAGAGGCTATTCGCATACTTAAACTTGACGACAAGGCTGATCATAATATGAAGCATCTATTGCTCGGACTTCGTGGTTTGGGCGTTAAACTTCCTGTCATCACAGACGGACCAAATGGTGCCTATACATATGACACAGATATTCGTATCGTTGATACTGCCCTATTTGATGAACATAGTCCAGTCATACACATGCCTATATATCCAGATCCAAAACCACCAGTAGAGAGAACAGGTGCAGGTGATGCATTTGCTTCTACATTTACTGTAGCTCTTGCGCTTGGAAGATCTATCCATGAGGCGCTTATGTGGGGATCTGTGAATTCCATGTCAGTATGTCAAGATATTGGTGCACAACGAGGATTGCTATCTGAGGCAAAGATTGAAGAATACATACAAAACGCTCCAACTGAATGGAAAAGTGAAATATTATAAAGCAGCACCGACAATATCTTTCACATCTAACTTGTATTCCCGTATTAATTCTGTTGCTGTTCCTGATTGGCCAAAACGATCATGTACACCTATTCGCACAACCTGTCTTGGACACTGTTCGCTTAACACCTCACACACCGCACTTCCGAAACCTCCGACGATCTGATGCTCTTCAACTGTTACCACCTTCTGCGCATGTTTTGCAAACTTAACAAGAGTTTCCTCGTCAAAAGGTTTTATTGTATGAAAGTTAAGCACTACAACTTTTTTCTTATGTTCTTTTTCCAATTCAACAGCCGCTCTTAGTGCATTGTGTGTAAGCGGACCAGTTGTACATATAAGTACATCAAAATCCACCCCATCAGTTACCCCTTCAGTCATATAAAAAATATTTGCCTTACCAAACACAAACGGAGTTGCTTCAGTAGTCATCACTGGAGTTTTCTCTCGTGCTAATCGTATATACACTGGAGTCTTTTGTTTTTCATCAAAAGCTGCCAATGTTGCCTTTCGAGCCTCTATCACATCACATGGATATATAATGCTCATGTTAGGAACAACTCGCATAAGAGCAATATCCTCAAGAGCTTGGTGTGATCCTCCATCAGGACCTACCGAGAGACCTGCATGTGAACCAGCGATAATCACCTTACGGTTGTTATAACAAATAGTGGTTCTAATCTGCTCCCAGTTCCGTCCAGGGCTAAACATGGCATATGACGTTATGGCTGGAATCTTGCCCATAGCAGCCAATCCAGAGGCTACAGAAGCCATATTCTGCTCTGCTACACCTATTTCTACAAACCTATTAGGAAACTTCTTTTTAAAGAGATGCATCTGTGTTGATTCGGTAAGATCAGCACAAAGACCGTATACCCTCTCGTCTTTTTCACCTGCAATCAAAAGACCTTCTCCGAAACCTTTTCGGGTGTAGACTTGTTCGACGTCAGTGTCGAAGAGTTTAGGGTTGAGGTTTGAAGAAGGGTGTAACATATGGGTATATTATACATCATATGTTCATGTGGTCACACATCGCCCGTTTTTCAACAAGGAAAAACATGGCTCATGTCTCGCACATGTACAAAAAAAGAGCGGAACTATCCGCTCTTTTTTGTCATGTGCGCATGCTTGGGTTCGAACCAAGGACCTTTCGAGTATCAGTCGAATGCTCTACCAACTGAGCTACACGCGCCTATTCCTATTCATACAGTATTATACACAAAAATCACGAATTGGCAATTCTGTACAGGTAACAGAAAAACCCTTATATGTATGCACACATAAGGGTTTTTTCTTTATTATCCGATCGAAACTCTAGATCAAGTATTGTTTATTTCTGGGTATTTGTCTTAATTATTTGATTTATTTTTGTACGAGTTTTTAGATCCAAGATACCTGTAACCGGAAGTTTATACCATCGCTGGAATTTCATCAATGATGTCCGTGTTGCTTTTCCAAACTTCAATGTTTCTTTTCCTCGTGACCCAGCGCCTGTTTTACTTATCAAGAAACCTTGTTTGTTTAAGAACTGCTGCAGAACTTTAACATCAGCGCCAACTGTGTTTAATCGTAAAGTCTTTTTAAACACGTATGGTTTTGTAGCAACAGTAGAAGAAGAATTCGTTGTTACTGCAGGATTTGTTGGTGTTGGTGTTGATGTTTGTGTTGGGACTGCCGCAGCTGAACTGACAAATGTTCCACCACCTCCACCTCCACCGCCGCCTCCTCCTCCTCCGCCACCTGATGATGCGCCACCACCACCCCCAACTGGAACATTTACAACAACAGGTTCTGGTATTGGTACGATAACTG
>CAYIYJ010000001.1:81049-83307 GCA_964367655.1 uncultured Candidatus Saccharibacteria bacterium
CCACCCCCAACTGGAACATTTACAACAACAGGTTCTGGTATTGGTACGATAACTGGTGGAAGAGTACCTTCAACAACTTGATAGGTCGAGAAGCCAGTTACAGAAAAGACAAGTGTTCCGTTTAAGAATGAATTAATCTGACATGTAGTACATGGCACCCCATCTTTCATAATCTTTGGATTAGTCTCTGTAATACCATACAGTGTTATAACAGCAGGTTTATTAAGTACAGAAACCCTACTTGAATTTAAGCTTACAGACTTTGCTGCAAATACAAGGTTTGTATCCACATCAACTATTGTTGATTCTTTAGAAAAATCTACAGGATCAACCCATCGTATCTTACCAAGTCCATTTTTTCCAACTTCAAAATTTTGAACAGCTCCGGTATTTAGATTTGCAACATCTGGTTTTATATCAAAACCTGAAACTCTAGGAATTGGACACCCGCGAGCATTAACACTTGTACGAACCGCTGACACTGTATTAGGACAAGTGTCAACGTTGTCAAACACTCCATCTCCGTCAGTATCAGTTGTATTTATAGCTACTGGCTGTACAGCAACAACATTTCCTGGATTTACCCCAACGTTTGTTGAGTTACCTCCTGAAAACACTCTTGATGGATCACAGCTATATGCACCAATATCAGAACCATCTGAAGCAGCTCCACACAAAGGAGAACCTGGCTGTGGTTTAAGACCATCGTCAACTGTAAATATTCTACCGTCTGGACCTAGCAGATCTGTAATACTTCTAAACTTAGGATCACCACCGTTCAAACCTGGACGCTTCTCACAGAATCTAAAAGAAGTAAAAGTTCCCTCTGTACAACCATCACTTCGTTTTGCAGGATATCCACTAGTGGCTGGTCCAGAGACATAGTTATAATCAGCTATAGATGTTGATCTAACTTTTAGATCTAACTCTTGAACACGTTTCAATGTGTCAAACGCCACAGTCTTAAACTGTTGTAGATTTGCACATGTTGCAGCACTGGTAGTTGATCCACAAATATTGAATTGAGATATATCCGTCACAGCCCTACCCGCAGGAAGCAAGTGTCCGTTCGGACCGATATACAAGTTTGCCCTGAATGCAGTGTTTAGATCAGCCGCATATGTAGCAGAAACAAACAACTTGAAAGCCTCTTCATTCAAGATAGCACCTTGGAATCCAAGAAAACCCCTATCTGGCATAGATGCAAAAGCGTTATTTGTTACTCGGGCACCTGAGGCTTCACCTCTTACAAGTCCAGCACCAAATGCTAATCCATAAGCATCATATGACATTCGATAGAATGTATTGTGGTCCATGGTAATATTTGGAACACTTATGTTGAAATTATGTCCAATATTTGCAAAAACATTTCTTCTAAATGTTATATCTTTAATATCGTTAGACAATCCGGGACATTGAGAGGATCCAACACCCCCACTGTTTATCTGACCAAGCTGTACCCCAGGATCCAAACCTTCAATATAGTTTTCTTCAAACAAGTGACCTGATGACACACCACAGTTGTCTCCGAATGTTTGCAGCCAGTCTGGGTGATTTCCAGTACCCTCAATTGAGTTTCCTTGCCGGAATATATTATGTCTAAATACATGATTGTGTCCAAAAAGATATATGTAGTCACTACTATTTAATTTTTCCAGAATGTTATCTTCTATAAGATGGTTATCTCCATCAATTCCTAAAAATGTATACCGGAGATTGGTCAACAAGTTGTTTTTAATAACACAATTGTTTGATATACGGCCATTTATTCTCTCAAAAATAATACCTTGTGTTTGTGGAAGCCCATCTCTGATAGTGTTGTTTATTATCTTACAGTAATCACCTTTTGATGAGTTTGTTGAAACGACTGTTATATGACCTCTATAACCTCCTTGATGTCCAGTTATATCAAAACCATCGATAGTAACATATGGATGATAGATATGAAAACCTTTCATTGTCACAAGTCCATTTGCCTTAAATATAATACGTGCCGATTCCCCAGTACCACCTTTCTTTGTCGATACATGTTCTGGATAGGTTCCTGGCTGAACATAAACCGTAGCACCAGCATTGGCAAGATCTGCCGCTCTTTGAATTGTTTTTAACGGCTGTGCTTGTGTTCCAGGGTTCAGGTCAGAACCAGTTGTAGACACATAATACTCAGACAGGCTTACAGGAGCCGGATCGGATGCAGGTGCCGGTGCAGGATTGTTGTTTGTCACAGGGGCTGGTGCTGGAGCTGGCGATGGTGACGG
>CAYIYJ010000001.1:83407-84676 GCA_964367655.1 uncultured Candidatus Saccharibacteria bacterium
CGGCGCACTTCCTCCCAGAGTATAAAGATCGACAACTTCAGATAGTGATAATGCTCTACCATACAAATACACATCATCTATTGCTCCATTAAAATACCCTCCAGCAGGAGCTGATGTCATTCGACCAATACTCACAGCGTCTGGAACCGAATTGTTTAAAGCTCCACCTGAACCAGTTATAGTACTATCCAAAACACCATTGATATATATTTTTGATGTTGGATTTTCATACACAATAACGATGTGCGACCATGTATTTAATGGTAAAGATGTAGCACTTATATGATCCACAGTTGTACCACCACCCATAGTTCCTCCAACTCTCCAGTACATACGCACTCTATCACTAATAAACGTCTGTGAAAATTGTCTTCCAGAACCCCATCGTGCCAATGTATAGCCTGAAAAAGCATTTGGTTTTATCCAATAAGAAACAGTCATGGCGTTTAAACCATCATAAACCTTACTCTTCACAGTATCAGTCAAAAAATAATCATCAACACCGTCAAGCTGTACAGCTTTTCCAATCTTACCAGCACTGTATTGCGCACCTCCGAAAAGAGTTCCATTATTTCCTCCTGAAGTACTATCGTTTGCATTATCATCAAAAGAATATTGCCCTTTTAGATCGACAACACTCGCACCAACTGGAATACCAGTCGTTGGAATCTTTTGTAAAAAGGTTTTTACTTTAGCTCCAAGGTATTCACCTTTCTTACCTTGTAAGAAATTAGGATTACCTAGTGTACGCAAAAATTCCTGAAGTTTTTTTACTTCAGGGTTATCTCCAAATTTCAAATTTACTTTTGACACGTCAGCAGAATATACAGCCTGTGTTGTAAAAGATAAGGTAATAATCAAAATCAAAAGTAATCGTATGTTTTTCATACGATTTATTTTATCACAAAAAAATGCAAATTACAGTTAAATAATTAAATCTATTATTTTGTTCTGTTTGGCCAGTCTTTCCTGGGGTCAAAATCTTTACGTGATTCCCACGCTCTAAATGCGACGAGTTAGAGTCTCGTTTATACAGTACAAGTAAAGTATAAGAACGACCGCTATAAATTTTATACCCTCCCTAAAGAGGACATAAAACAGTTTTCACTTGAATAAATCCACGAACAGCTTCCGCTACCCGTGCCTTGTTACGACTTACTCCCTGTCACCAAGCTTACCGTAGTCCCACACATGGTGAGATATCGGGTACTCCTGGCTCCCTTGAGTTGACGGGCGGTGAGTACAAGACTTGAGAACGTATTCACCGCG
>CAYIYJ010000002.1:0-2049 GCA_964367655.1 uncultured Candidatus Saccharibacteria bacterium
ATACCACAATCCGGTTCCCTTTTTTAGACGACTTGGGTACAAAATATCTTTTTTATATTTTTCTTGAAAACGAATAACTGCTTTTTTAGTAGCAAGATCAAAGACATCAGACGATGTGTTTAAACGAGTATTCAGATTCATGTTCAAAAAACTTTTTATGTATGGAACTTCATCATGTTTTTGAGACGATCTAAGATGTGTGGTGAACAAAATACATGTTGAACCACCACCTGATTGTACTGTACCTGAATATGTAACAGAACTTGGACTTGACCATCCTCCAGTTGACACTTGAGAAGAATTTGAAACTACAGTATTTATAGTAATCGCTTTACTGCCACCAAGACTGTTCACAGAGACAAGTGCTGGTAATGTTAATCGCGCAGGTAAACTTGCATTCACATTATCTGCGATAGAACCAGTTAGAGCTGAGGTACTTATATACTGCAGATCGGTGCTTGTATCAGATGATTGTACTACGTATGTAAACACAAGAGTGTTACTTCCTGATCCACTTGTGTATGTTGCAACAGTATCAGTTGTACCAGTTTCTAGTACAAGCTCAGGTGTTCCAGTCACTGCAACAGCTTCGCTAAATACAACCTGAATATGAACTGTTTGTCCGGTGCGATAATCGCCATTTGCATCTGAAGAAGTAACACTTGTAACTGTTGGAGCTGGACACCCTATCGTCACGCCAGTATCTATAAAACTCCAACTATGATTTGTTGCTAGATCCAATCGAGACGCACTTGCATTACACCAAATACCTGTATCAACAGTTATCGCTAAACCACTTTGTACGTTTTGTACTGCCCAACCTTCAAGTAGACCGTCGTAGTTTACAGCTGATAGATTTGCGCCTAACAAAAAATCAGTCAAATCTGTTACAGATTCAACATTCCACGAACCGAGATTTTGATTAAACACACTAGCCCCAGAAAACATACTGGCCATATTTGTTACAGATACAGTATTCCAATTATTGAGAGGTTGATTAAACGACGTCGCTCCCAGGAACATACTGCTCATGTTTGATACCTGTGACACATTCCATGAATTAATGTTTTGATTAAAAGATGTTGCGTTATTAAACATGCTTGTCATGTTTGTCACAGATGAGGTGTTCCAATTGGAAATATCCTGATTGAAATTAGCATCACCTTCAAACATACCGGCCATACTTGTTACAGACGCAGTATTCCAAGCAGATATGTCTGAATTAAAAGGAGTACTAGAAAATAAAGTGGCCATGTCGACAACATTTCCAGTGTTCCATGTACTTACATTACCGTTGAATGCTTGTGCGTTATAAAACAAAGAATTCATATTTGTCACCTGTGATACATTCCACGCAGATAGGTTTTGGTTAAACTGAGTGTTGTTTGTAAACATACCCTCCATATCTACAATGTGAGACATATTCCATGTTGATATGTCACTATTCATGGCAGAGTTTGCAAACATGTATGCTGTACTTGTCGCAACAGAGAGATTTGGCGCATCCACAGCAACTACAGCTGTCATATTTGATGTACCAGCAAAAGCACGTTCCATCGAGGCCCATATATTTGTTCCCCATTGATCTATAGATATAACCTTAATAGCATCTCCTGTGTTATTAAAATATATATGAGGAAAAGTACCAGATATTTTAAGCTGATACACTCCAGATACAGCATATGTATGCGTAACAGTACCAACTATATTTGAGGTTATATTTCCATCACCCCAGTCAACAGTATAGTTGTATACTCGCCCTGCGAATGTAGGAATCTGCATCTGATCAGAAAGAGAAGAGCCTAAGTTTGTAATCGTAGTATCAACAGTCATAGTAAACTCACCTGCAGCCTGAACATGACAATATGAAATAAAGAACAAGAGGTATATAAAAAACTTTTTCATTAATTTAATTATTATACAGCACAGATTGTACATAATCTAGGTATTTGACCAAATCATTTTATTGTTATACTATATTTATCAGACGAGCAGGCCTCTCTCTACCGTGTGTGAGGCTTCCGCTTTGCACATTTTCACATTAGGTCA
>CAYIYJ010000002.1:2149-17640 GCA_964367655.1 uncultured Candidatus Saccharibacteria bacterium
AAATCCTCCGAAACTTTTGCAGTGTCGTGGAGGCATCGAATTGGCTTTCCATCCCACATTGTTTAATCCTGCCGATACAGAACGCCTCGGTGAGATCTGCCTCGCAGCAGGGGTACCTATCAACGCTCTGTGTGTGTTCTTTGGGGCCGATGATCTTGACCCACTCAAGGAAGCAACCCGTGAAGCCGCGCTCGAGAGAATTCTCACCGCAGCCAAATGTGCCGTCCAATTGGGCGACATGACAGGCGTTACGCCCGTCATCACTGGTCCTTGGGCCTATCGGATCGGGAGTAAGTACCCGCGAAACGATGCAACACTAAGGCGAGTTGAATTGTTTTTGATGCTTGTGAGTCAGATGATGACAGATGGCAATGAATTCGAGAATGTACTATTCGCCCTAGAAATCCTTCGGCCGGCAGAGTGTGCTGCAGTTCAAGGCTACCCAGCGATCGCCGAATTCATGACCCACTTGTCCCCCTTCATGGGTATTCACATTGACACATTCCATGTGGATCTTTGGGAAGGATCCATAGATCCAACAGAACTCCTGGAAATGTTTGGTAATCGAATCCACTGGCTCCACGTCAGTGGTACCGATCGCCACACTCCTGGATATCAAGGTGGACGCATCAACTGGAAGGCTTGGGCCACAGCAATCAACAAAGTCGGATATGCCGGACCTATCTGTTTCGAAGGCTTCGGCCCCGATTTCAGGGCAGCGGTTCCCGAAATAGGTAACGGATTCCCGCCGGACCTCGAGCCCGAAGAGTCCATTGGTTTGTGCTTGGACACCCTGCGTGAAGCCGGGTTCAAGATCTGACCTACCCCCCCCAACCCCACGAAAAACCCCGACATTGTCGGCAACTTCGTCGGGGTTTTTTCATTGCCAACCATTCACAATATCCGTATACTCCATATCAAACCCAGCACTTTAACCCTCAACCATATTAAAGCCATGGCACTTATTGAAGAATTTTTAATAGTACTGGTGGAGACAGACTGCAAGCCGGCCAAATTCATGTTCAATACTTGGATTGCAAGAAAATCTAATACAGATCCTGCTAAGTGGAGAATTTTTATCGAAACTCCAATCACCAACAGTTGGCTTGCTGAATTTAGGGATAAAACACACAACGGTCTGCACAAGGGATTGGAAGTATACAGAAGATCAGGCAACTGCGACGACGAGGCTTATGGAAAGCTTGTTCGGGAGATACACATGTTCATGACAGAATTCGACATCAAAGCAAAACCATTCTTTGCTGCGATTCCTAAACCACCTCCAGTCAAAGCTCCACTAGCAAAAGTAACACTTCCTGCAGAGTATTTTCCGCAAGCTGAAGAAGTAAAACCAAAAGAGAAAATAGTGGCAGTAAAAAAAGTAAAGAGGGTGAGATCTTATTGCCCATCTGAATTGCCACAACCGCCACCTCCTACCAAAAATGCAATGATACTCGGAGTTGGTACTTATCCGGAGGTTATCCATATAGTACTGAGTCAGCTTGGATATCATACACCTCCGTATACCCACAAGATCAGTGATGATGGTATTGCTGATCCAGAAGAGTTTGCGAGTGAGGTACTTAGCCTCATGAAAGATATGGGTATGGAACGGGTTTTACTATCGCCCGGGACACGATCCCAATTCGATTTGGCAAAACAAGTTTGGGGATCTTTAAACAGATCTCCTCGTTTTTTAACAGACGATTTAAGATTTGGTAGATTCGCATACTTGGCATGGAAAATAAAAGAGGGTGAATGACTCAATAAAAAAACGACCGCCGGACCCTTTTCAGGGTCCGGCGGATTTTCATTTTTTTCAAAAATGGTATCTCTACTTAACTTTCTTCACACTCTTCCCTGCCATAGTCACCAACAACGCAGAACCAATAAAAATAGATGAATACGTTCCGGCAATAATTCCCACTATCAATACCAATGAAAAGTTTCGAGTTGTCTCAGGTCCCCATACAAATACCGCAACAAGTGCCAAGATAGTTGTAAGTGATGTGTTAATAGATCGGATGAATGTTTCAGATACAGACCGTCCTACCACCTCTTCAAAATGAGCATTACCTTTATCAGAATCATGTCGCAAGTTTTCTCGAACTCGATCAAACACCACAATAGTATCGTGAACTGAGAATCCAAGAACAACAAGAAGTGCGGTTACAAACAACGCATCAACCTCATATCCTCCAAAGAAATGCGCCATGATAGAAAAGAATCCCATTGGAATAATAACATCGTGGAACAATGCAATAATAGCTGCAAATCCGTACTTCCATGAAGATACAGGTTTTGATACTTGTCGGAATGCAAATGCGATAAACAATACGATAGCAATCAACACCATCACAATAGATGTAACTGATTTCTTTTTCAATTCGTCTCCAAGCACTGGTCCTATTGTATCAAGTCGAGCAACTTCATATGTTGGAACAACTTGTGCAACTTTTGATCGAACCCCAACTTGTCCTGCAGCATCAAGTTCTTTTGTATTGATCAAAAAACCTTTGTCTCCATATCCACGAACAACACTTTCTGGAAATGTAGCTTCCAATGTCTTTTTTACATCAGCCAAACTTGCAACACTTGTTGATGAGGCATTAGGTTGTAGCTCGATCGCAGTACCTCCTTTGAAGTCGATACCGTAGTTCATACCCCACACAGTAATAGCGAAGATAGAAACTGCAAATAATATAATTGAGAATGTATAGAAGATAGCTCTGTTTTTGATGATATGCATATATGTCTTATTTATTCTTAGATATTGCTAATAGAAGAGTTCTTGAGATAAATACCGCTGTCATCATAGATACAACAACACCGATAAAGAACACGAGCGCGAAACCTTTGATCATCGGTGAGGCTGCGAATGAATACAATATAATCGCAGTAATAATACTTGAGATGTTACTATCTCGAATAGATGGCCAAGCTCGATCAAATCCATCCTTCAAAGCTTGTACTCGAGTCTTGCCTCTTTTCAACTCTTCTCGCATACGCTCGAAGATCAAGATGTTTCCATCAACCGCCATACCGATAGAGATGATAAATGCAGCCAATCCAGCTGAAGTGAGTACAATACCACCAATCTTAAAGATGATCAGGTTTACAATTGTGTAAATAGCTAAAGCAACTACTGCCACAAAACCGCGTACTCGATACCAAAGCATTAGAAATATTGCCACGATCGCAAAACCGTACATACCAGCTCGAGCACTTGCATGCAATGCATCAGTTCCAAGAGATGCACCGATTGTTTGTGTTCCGATAAGATCTATCGCAACAGGCAAAGCACCATATTTTAGACTTCGAACTAGTTCGTTAGCTTCTTTTATAGAATATGATCCTGTAATCTGAGCCTTTCCACCGATAATCTCAGCTTGAATAGTTGGGGCTGAGATTATTGATCCATCAAGAACAATAGCAAGCTGATTACCGATATTATCTTTTGTAATCTTAGCAAACATATCAGCACCTTCTGTATTGAACACTAGACCGATCTGTGGACGACCTGTCTGACCGTCGTATTCCACTTGTGCAGTTGTAACATATCGGCCTGTAAGACCTGTATCTACCAAGCGCATAGTTGGTTCAGTTGTACTTGCTGATGAAGAAGTTGCAGTTGAAGTTGCTTGAGTTAGTAATGCGAACTCAAGTACAGGAGTTTGTCCGATCAATTGAACAGCTTTTTCTGTGTCATTGATACCAGGAAGTTCAACAATAAGCTTGTTAACTTTCTCACCATTCAAAGTTGATTGTTCTGTTTGAACGATAGGTTCTGAAACACCAAAAGCGTTTACCCGGGCTTCAATCACATTTTTCAATGTGGCCATAGCACCTTGTACATCAGATGCTGGCAACTTCGATGTATCCGCTTTGTACACAAGGTGGATACCTCCGTTTAGATCCAGACCAAGTTTGAAAGGTTTACTATCTTGAGTATTTTTTAGATAGAGAGCAAGAAGTCCTGCGATAATAAGGATGATAATTGCCCATAGTCGTGTTCGTGTCATAAGCGCTATTATACATAATTTGGGCTGGATTGGTAGGGGTCTGAATTATGCATATATGTAGCATCATCGAATACACCCATGATACAATATCTGTATGGCATCTCTATTTTTTATGTACGTTATTCACCATGTGGCACTTGTTGTAGGTCTTGCATGCTCACTCGTGATTGATCTATTTATGATTATTGTTGAAAAATACAAGAAAATCAGATCTTTGGAAAAAGGGATTGTAAACCGTGTATTATCTTTTAGTTTTCTAAGTGCATTGATTGTTTTTTTGACTGAACTTGTTCACATGTTCTTGCTATTCTTTACAGACACTGGAGGTGTATATGATTCCTGGACATACATCAGAAACACGATCACCACTTCTATCTCTGGACTTTTAGTATTTTGTATTGCTACACAAAAATATTATCAGATCAAAACTTTGTACAGATATCAAGAGCAGCACCAGCATCTGTCTGATTCATTCATAAAACATCACGTAGAAATACGAAATACCGCCATTCTCTGTCTCCTATTGTGGATATCTCTGTATATGTGTTACGTACTACTGAACTAGGGTTTGCGATCCTTTGAAAAGATGTACAATAGTACATATGAAAGGTCCGACAACTCATAGGCAACATGTTCGACATTCACCGTCTCACCAAACTGGTGATGCGTTTAATTTGAAGTTACCACCATACAGTATAGAAGCTGAACAAGCAGTACTCGGATCCATCATGCTTCGACCAGATGCATATGCTGAGATAAACGACATCATCGAACCTGAAAGTTTTTATAGTGAAAAACACAAGACTATCTATGCCGGTATAAGTGAACTGCTCAGTAAGGGTAACCCTGTTGACTACCTCTCTCTTAAAAACACACTCGACGAGATGGGGGCACTTGAACAAGTTGGAGGTGCCTCATATCTTGCAGAACTTGTAAACGTTGTTCCTTCCGCAAGTAACATCGAGTATTATGCACGTATCCTCGAGAAGAAGCTTATGATGCGTAAACTCATACATGCATCAGAGCATATAGGACAACTTGGCTACGGTGAGGCTGGAGATCTAGAAAATATCATGGATCAAGCTGAAAAAGAGATCTTCTCCGTTACCCAAAAGAAAACAAGAACAACTATCACAAACATGAAAGACGGTTTGATAGAAGCATGGGAGCAGATCGACAAACTACACAACAGTGATCAAGACATGCGAGGAGTACCCACAGGTTTTCGCGATCTCGATAACAAACTATCAGGACTACAGAAGTCAGACCTTATCATCCTAGCTGCCCGTCCATCTGTTGGTAAGACATCTCTTGCTCTTGATATCGCTCGAAACGCCGCTGTACACCACAACACTCCTGTACTTATTTTCTCTTTGGAAATGAGTGCTCAACAACTACTCTATCGTATGATCTCTTCTCATTCACGAGTAGACTCATGGAAACTTCGAACTGGTAAACTAAACCTAAACAACTCTGAAGAGTACGATCGACTACAACATGGTATCGGTGAGCTTTCTCGTGCACCTATGTATATCGACGATCAAGCCGGAACCAACATCGTAAAGATGCGTAGTACTGCCCGTAAGATAAAATCAGAGAAAGGTCTTGGTCTTATCGTAGTGGACTATCTCCAGCTTATGAGTCCCACACAGAGTCGTAACTCAGACAATGTGGTACAACAGATGACTGAGATCTCTCGTTCGTTGAAACTACTTGCTCGTGAACTCGACGTACCAGTACTTGCCCTTTCACAGCTTTCTCGAGCCGTAGAACAGCGACAAGGAAAACCTCGCCTCTCTGACCTTCGAGACTCAGGTTCTATCGAACAGGATGCTGACGTAGTTATCTTTATTCACCGAGAAGACCAATACAAAGACATCAATGAAAGAAACGGCATCATGGATATCTTGATCGAAAAACACCGAAACGGACCAACTGGTAGCGTACGTATGAAGTTTGATGATAAACACTCATGCTTTGTTACTCTGGACAAGAGTGAATACGGAGACTTTGAAGATCACCTCGCATAATCATAACAATACCCTATGGACAATCTGGTCGAACTATTCAAAAAATTTCCCGGTATCGGTGGAAGACAAGCAAAACGTTTTGTTTCTTTCATCATGCATGCATCTCCAAGTTATCGAAAAGAATTGATTGCAGCGATCACACATACCCATGCTCAAGTACATACATGTACAGATTGTCATAAACGATACATACATCAAGGTCTGATCAATGGAAATCCAATATGTCCCACTTGTAAAAAAGCTGGCCGTGACAACAACCTACTGCTCATAGTTGCACATGATGCAGATGTTGATGTGTTTGAACACACACTATCTTTTAACGGACAGTATTATGTTCTCGGAAGATACATCCCTCTTTTTAGTGAAAAGATAGAAGAGTATATCCACCTCCCTTCATTACATGCACGAATAGACGGACTACTCGCACAAGAGTTGCAAGAGATCATCATTGCAACAAACGCAACTTCGGACGGAGACTACACCGCCAAAGTAATACGTGAATACATACAGAAAAATTATGATGGTCGTATAAAAGTAAGTACACTTGGTCGAGGTATCTCAACTGGTGGCGAGCTTGAATATGCGGATCAAGATACACTGCGGGAAGCGATGATGTTTCGGCGGTAGAGCATTTAAGAGAAATTAAAAAAATAAAAACCGCACTCTGTGTGAGTACGGTTTTTATTTTTGAGATCTAGTATGTAAAAACTAGTTCACCACTATAGGAGCTTAAGCAACAGATTCTATCTTTACAGCGAAGAATGGTTGTCGATGTCCGTTCTTAACGAAGTACTTACTCTTTTGCTTAAACTTACCAACTACCACTTTTGGAGCACGTCCAATCTCAGTGATAGTTGCAGTAACCTTAGCACCTGAGATAAACGGAGCGCCAACTGTGATAGCTGATCCTGTATCTGTCATAAGAACACTGTCAAAAGTAACAGTATCACCTACGTTATGCTCTCCTAGAAGCTTTTCAATCTTCAGTATTTCCCCTGTTCGAACACGGTATTGCTTTCCGCCAGTCTTAAAGACAGCCTGGGCACCTGTTGGAGTTGTTTTAGTTGGTTTAGCCATGATTGCGTTATTATATACCATCTACAGCCCTTTTGCAACCCAGAAATCACACTCCTACAGTACCCTCTTCAGGTACATTCCTGTATAACTTTTTGGGTTTGCAGCCACCTGTTCAGGGGTTCCTTTTGCTATCAATTGACCCCCTTTATCACCTCCTTCAGGACCAATATCTAGGATATAGTCAGCACACTTTATCAGGTCCATATTGTGTTCGATCACAACCACAGTGTTGCCATGAGTTACAAGCGCTTGGAGTATCTCTATCAGTTTTTTTACATCATGATAATGCAAACCTACAGTTGGCTCATCAAGAATATAGATAGTTTTTTGAATATGTGGCTTATACAACTCAGAAGCAATCTTCACACGTTGTGCTTCACCTCCAGAAAGAGTTGTTGCTGATTGTCCAAGCTCAAGATATCCAAGCCCTACCTCTTGAAGAGTTTTTACTCGGTCATAAATACCTG
Organism: uncultured Candidatus Saccharibacteria bacterium; assembly: GCA_964367655.1. Classification (GTDB taxonomy): domain Bacteria; phylum Patescibacteriota; class Minisyncoccia; order Phycocordibacterales; family CAIZLB01; genus CAIZLB01. Next base: position 9,746 of record CAYIYJ010000002.1, read on the forward strand.
GCACATCTTCAAAGAACGTTACAGCCTCTTCAACGGTCATTCGAAGAATCTCGTATATATTTTTCTTTTTGTATTTTACCTCCAACGTTTCCTTCATAAATCGTTTTCCTTGGCACACATCACATGTCACAAACACTGTTGGCAAGAAGTGCATCTCAACCTCTATCGCGCCATTACCTTGACATGTCTCACACCGTCCACCTTTTACGTTAAACGAGAATCTTCCAGGACCCCAGCCGCGAGCCTTAGCCTCTATAGTCTCAGCAAACATATCTCGTATGTGAGTAAATGCGCCTGTGTATGTTGCCGGGTTTGAACGAGGTGTTCGACCTATAGGTGATTGATCGATAAGAATAGTACGTCCGAGGTATTCGGTACCAGTAAAACTCGTACAGTTATATATCTGGGCTGTTCGGTGTTCTTTCTCAAGTCTACCGAGTAAGTTCTTATGCAAGATCTCATACACAAATGAAGATTTACCTGAACCAGATACGCCTGTCACACATACAAGACGTCCAAGAGGAATCTCAGCATTGATGTTTGTGATGTTATTTACTTTTCCACCAGCGATCTTTATAAAACCTTTATCTGTATCTCGTCTTCGTGTTGGAATCTCTATCTTATGTTCACCTCGAAGATAATCAAGTGTTAAAGAACCTGTAAAAGAGTTAGGGTCTGTGACTTCTTTATTTACAGGAAGAGACTTGATAGGATCCTTCAAAAGTTTTTGTAACTCACCCGCCACAACAACAGAACCACCATGAATACCGGCACCAGGCCCAATATCCACAAGATAATCAGATGCGAGGATTGTATCTTCATCATGTTCAACAATGATCACTGTGTTACCCATATCTTTTAGTTGAACCAATGTTTTTATAAGACGATCATTGTCACGCTGATGCAAACCAATAGTTGGTTCATCGAGTACATACATCGCGCCAACAAGACCTGATCCGAGTTGTGACGCAAGACGAATACGCTGAGACTCACCACCAGAAAGTGTGTGGGCTCGACGGTTAAGCTGTAGATAATCCAACCCTACTTCATCCAAAAATTCCAAACGTGCGATGATCTCTTTAGTGATCACAGCCGAGATTTCTTTTTCTATAGGAGTAAGTTCAAGACCGAGGAACCAATCTATAGCTTCTCGTATAGTCATCGCCGTCATGTCTATCACATTAACTTTTTTAATAAATACATGGAGCGCTTCTGGTCGCAATCGTGCACCATTACACACTTTACACACACGATTAACAAAGAAACTATCTGTACCTAGACCATTACATTCAGGACATGCACCGTATGGAGAGTTGAATGAAAACAATCGTGGCTCAATCTCTGGAAATGAAAATCCATCTTTCGGACACATGAACTTTGAAGAGATCAGATGATCTTCTGTATCTGTAGTAATACGAAGTAGTCCATCTGTCTCATGAAGTGCTCGTTCGATAGACTCACTCAAACGCTCATTAAAACTTTGTGACGGAGTATCTATCTCTGTTACATAAAATTGATCGATGAGAATATCAATATTATGTTTTTTGTTTTTATCTATCGAGATACGCTCTCGCAACTTGCATGTTTTTCCATCAATACGAACCTCTTCGTATCCTTTACCGAGTAGATCATACAACATCTGATAGTATTCACCCTTTCGCCCAATAACAATAGGTGCATATATCTTAAACATTGCATCACTTACAGCCACGCCCATAACCTTCTTCCCTTTAGCAGAAGTTTTTTTCTCTGTATTAGGCTTATCTAAATTATTAACAATATGATGAATAGTATCTATAATCTGTTCTTTCGAAAGTTTTTTGATCTCATCACCGCAGATCAAACAGTGAGGTTTACCGACTCGTGCATAAAAAATACGAAGATAGTCGTATATCTCAGTGATCGTAGCTACTGTTGATCGTGGGTTGTTTGATCGAGATTTTTGATCAATAGATATTGCAGGAGATAAACCTGTAATCTCATCAACGTCTGGCTTTTGCATCTGTCGCAAAAACTGTCGTGCGTATGAAGACAGTGATTCGACATACCTTCTTTGTCCTTCAGCAAAAATAGTATCGAATGCAAGTGATGATTTTCCTGAACCTGAAAGACCACTGATCACAGTCATCTTGTTTCGAGGAATTTCAAGTGAAATATTTTTTAGATTGTGAGTCCGAGCTCCTTTAATCACAATCTTTTCTTCATGTGGTTTTTTTGAGGCTGGCATATGTTGTTGGTGTATAAGTATAGCGTCTTTTGCATGAAAAAACCACCCGTACCGTCGGGACCTTTTTGGGGAAAGGTCCCGACGGCGGGTGGCATTGTGGGAAGGTACGGGAAGTTCAGGCAGCAACAACCGAAACTGGGATTTCTTTTTCTTGCAGCAGTCTCAACATGCTGAGCATCTCATGCTCACCCGGCCCATTAAAGCCTAGCGCACGATTGATCTGTTGAAACAGACAGTACGGACACTGGTCATGTGTGATTGAGAAAGAGTGTGTCTTCCAACCCATCCGCTGGGCAGTGGAAAGAATGGCACTTTCGTGAGCAGAGTAGACAGACAGTCGATCAAGGTGTGTAGTACGGTCTTTATCTGATCGACTTTTGCGATCTTTAGCTGAGCATCTCGCATCGTAGCGTTTTATGCACCCAGCCCGATTCAGGCTCAGATGACACAACCTGATCTCTTTGAAACCCATACCAAACAAAACTTCATGCAGAAGTACCACCTGTTTTGATGTACGAGGAACACCTTCAATGACTGGAATGCAACTTTGTGGATTAAAGAACTTCTTAAAAACTCCGATCGTAACATCGCAGTCGAGAAGCAAGCCTTTCCGCTGAACACCATCCAATGCTTTAGCAAGCTTGGCATCTGTCTTTTTTGCCAGTTCGAAAATTTGACTCATTCCGTACGGAATAATCCTTCTAGGATGAGCCAGTGCCAAAAGTTCTGTCTGCGTTCCCTTTCCGCTCATGGGCGGAGCAAGGAAAAGGACGGCCTTCGGTGGGATTGTAGGTGAACGTTTCATGTCGTGTCGGTATTGTTATCTTTTTGTTTTTTGAGGAAATTCCACCTGGCTACGTTGCCAAATGAAAAGACGCATTCGATGCATCCGTATTTGTTTATACCATGTAAAGAAAAAACCCACAAGAGAACGTTGTTGTAACACGCGATTCTCAAGTGGGGAATGTTGAACGAGGAGGTGGGTCATGCGGGCTTGGATTGGGAGGACTTTTCATCAGTTTCAGCTTTGTCACCTTCGGGATTAACCGGAGGTGGTTTTGCTGGAACCAATGGCGCTGACGGCCCTTCCCAGGTACCAATCCTCACGTCTTCAGGATTAACTGGTGGACCCATACTCTTAAAGTCCACTGCAAATCTGTAGGGCATAGGGGGGGGATGTGTATCTAAGGTTCATGAAGCACTGCCGGATTGCACTGCTTCGAACGAACTATAGCACTCATTAGTCACTTACACAACCTTACTTCTTCCCCGGTTTTTTCTTTGTCACACCACCCTTCTTTCCGATCTTTACATTCACAATATGCTTAGGTTCCACTTTTGGTAGATATTCTTTTACTTTCGTATCCCCTTTTCTTTTCATATCTCCGTACCCTGTTTTTGCAACTTTGACTTTTGGAGTTTCCATCATCTTGATCAAAGCCTTGATCTCATCACGCAGAAGTGCCGCAGTTTCAAAATCCAACATCTCAACAGCTCGATTCATATCAGCTTCTTTCTGCTTCATGATCACCTTTATCTTTTTTTCCAGATCTTTTGGTTTTATCTTTTTCACGTCATCAAGACTGTCAATACCTAAGTCAATAGTAAGCTCTTCACGCACACTTTTTTCATGTTTGTTTTCTATAGCTTCAGTAATATCATGAATTGTTTTTTTGATTGTCTGTGGAGTGATTCCGTGTTTTTCATTGTAAGCAAGTTGTATCTTTCTACGCCGTTCAGTCTCCTCCATCGCCCCGTTGAGCGAGTTTGTCATATGGTCTGCATACAATAAAACCTTACCACCAACATTTCGCGCTGCACGTCCGATAGTTTGTATGAGGGCCGTTTTTGATCTCAAGAATCCTTCTTTATCCGCATCAAGAATACCGATAAGTGACACTTCAGGAAGATCCAGACCTTCTCGAAGCAAGTTTACACCAACAAGTACATCGAACTCCCCTTTTCGTAATTCTGTCAAAATCTGAATACGTTCAAGAGTATCAACATCACTGTGTAGATATCGTGTTTTTATATGTTTTTCTTTTAGAAAATCAGTGAGGTCTTCAGCCATCTTCTTTGTCAGAGTAGTTGCAAGCACTCGTTCACCTTTGGCAATAGTTTTTTCAACCTCAGTAATAAAATCATATATCTGTCCTGAATATTCAGTTGTTGCCACAACACCCCGAACTTCAAGTATTGGGTCTATCAAACCTGTAGGGCGAATAATCTGCTCCACAACCTGTGTATTCTTAGATTGCTCCAACTCATATGGTCCAGGTGTCGCCGATACGTATACAGTTTGCCCCACTTTAGCTTCAAACTCTGCAAATTTCATTGGTCTGTTATCCGCCGCAGATGGTAATCTAAAACCAAAATCAATAAGATTTTTTTTACGCGACGCATCTCCTGCGAACATACCATTGAGCTGAGGAACTGTTACGTGCGACTCGTCGATGATTGTTAGAAAATCTTTTGGAAAATATGAGAGTAGTGTGTCCGGTGCTTCACCAGCTTTCTTACCAGAAAAATGTCGTGAATAGTTTTCAATACCGTTACAATATCCAACCTCACGAATCAATGCGAGGTCATACGTTGTTCTTCGTTTCAAACGTTCATATTCTATCTGCTTACCTTGTGCTTTAAGTTCAGACAAACGATCTTCCAATTCTTTTTTTATATCATCCACAGCACGTGCACGTTCATCCTCCGGAGTAACAAAGTGCTTTGCTGGAAAGATAAAATAACTTTCAACATCGTTAGATACAATAGAACGTGTGATATGATCTATCTCCTCCACTCGAGAGATAGTATCACCTATAAAGCTAACTCGAATAATCACTCGTTCATGAGTAGGCATGATCTCAAGCGTATTGCCTAAAGCTCGAAACGTGGCAGGGGTAACATCGGCAGTTGTACGTGTAAAGTATAGATGGATCAATCTGCGCACCATCTCTCCCCGATCAATCTTCATACCTTTCTTAATTAGAAAGTGAACTTTTTCATATTCTTCAGGAGAACCTAAACCATATATACAAGATACAGATGCGACGATGATAACATCACGACGTGTAAGAAGTGCTTGAGTAGATGCGTGACGTAAACGATCTATTTCTTCATTGATCTGAGCTTCTTTTTCTATGTAGGTATCACTAGCCGAGATATATGCTTCTGGTTGATAATAATCATAGTACGATACAAAATAATGCACTGCATTATCTGGAAAAAATTCTTTAAACTCCTGAGCGAGTTGAGCGGCAAGTGTCTTATTGTGAGCAATCACCAACGTGGGTCGTTGAACCTGAGCTATCACGTTTGCCATAGTAAAGGTCTTACCTGTTCCTGTAGCTCCTAAAAGGGTCTGTTTTTGCATACCAGTAACCAATCCTTGCACAAGATGTTTGATAGCCTCTGGCTGGTCTCCAGCTGGCCGGTGTGTATGTTTAAGAATGAATTTATGGTTGCTGCGCATATGTATTCTTTCTATATACGAGATAGGCTACAATTGCAAGAATGACTACAACTAATAAGCTTGCTTCTGACACATATCGCTCTATCTCTCGAGCATAGGTACCAAAAAAATAACCGATCGATATATACAAAGCAGACCACAACACAGCCCCTAATATGTTCCAAAATAAGAATTTTTTTGGGGTCATATGAATACTTCCCGCAATGAGAGGTACAATCGGTCGAATCGGTCCAACAAATCTACCAATCAAAATACTCTTGCCTCCATGTTTGCTAAAAAAGTTTCTACCTTGTTCTATGTGCGCTTGTTTTAGTATTTTTTTATTGCGAATCATCCACCCTGAAGCGTACTTACCCAACAGGTATCCAATAATATCTCCAACAACAGCACCTAGCGTTGCAACAGCTATGATCATTGATAAGTTTGAGTCGTTTACAAAAGCGCTATATCCAAAAAACAAAAAGAAGAGTGTTCCCGGTGTGAGTGTTCCTATCACAGGGGTAGATTCTAGAAGCGCAGCTAAAAACACTATTATCAGCAAATAGTCAGTAAGTGCCGCCGACCCAAACTCTGCATATCGCAAAGCATTATCTATATAATGATGAATCATGAATGCCTACTATTATAGCACACCAGCAGTGTACCTGTTGGAAGCATTCCATAATAAGAAACTCTTAACTCCGAGATCGTGCAGAGCTTTGATCTGCGCCTTAACTTCAGCCGCATTGTATTGTACACCGTATATACTAAAATCTTGTATCCAAGGTCTCATCATAGTTTGCGCTGTCGATGTACCAACCAAAGGTATCATACGATCCAAACCTTTTTTGGTTGAATTATAAATAGTCTGATATGGACTACGATGTGTATCTTTGATGCCGTCCCACTGTTTTGGAAAATGTGAAGGATATATCATAGGTGATATAAAATCTATACTAGGAACAAAATCGTTGAGATGTTGTCCAATGGTTAGATCATCAGGATTAGTAAGCACCATACCAAAAACATCAGCAGAGAGTGGAATGTCTTTCAGTTCAGCTCTCATATATGACATGAAGTCCCTGATTGTAGCTCGACGTTTTTCCATAGCAGTTGAGCTTGCAGATACCGTTGAAACATATTCGTATCGAAGCGTAGACATATTACCGTCTGAAGGATATCGAATATAATCCAACTGCACTTCATCAAAACCTCTCTCGTATACAGCTTTTGCAATATCACGAATATACTCTCGTGTTTTTTCTTCATGTGGAGCTAGCCAGTAGTTACCACCCTTATCTCTCCACGGACTCCCTGACTTATCCATCACAGCAAGATCTGTTTGTTGTTTTACAAAACAAGCATCACGAAATACAGCAATACGAGCCACAACATATATACCCTTGTCATGATAATGCTTGATAAGTGCCTCCAAATCTTCTTTTTTTAGAGAAGATTGAATACACGGATGAGGAAATCCAATATCATACATGATGATACCTGGCGCATCTTTTATATCAACCACAATTGTGTTGATAGAGGTACTGTCAAGTAATGTGTCAAGTCTTTTTTGAAAAGATCCTGTGATAAAACTATACGCACTTACATAAATACCTTGTACAGCATCTGGAGTTTTTACATGACTAACAAGACTTGGTGATGACAACTCTTCAGCTGCAACACCAGGTTCCTCAACAGCACCCTTAACCTCTTGAACCATATTGGCTTGAGCTCTCAGTAAATCTTCATCTACAGGTTTAGTTGTTCCATTGTCAGTATATGATATCCCTAAGAATAGCAAGCCTATAGCAATAAGTATTCCTAACAATGTTTTTACCGGAAAAGTTGAGTCTCTACGCATGTACTACATCATAACTGGGTTTTACGAATAATCAAAACAAATTCACCTCGAACTGTATCCTCATGCTCTGTATAATGATCAATCAATTCAGAGACACCACCTTGTCGAACCTCTTCATAAATCTTGGTAAGTTCTCTTCCTACCGTAACCTGTAACGGCGCCTCAGCAGAATCTCGTTCAGATAACTCAGTCAACAACTTCATAAATCGGTGAGGAGACTCATATAAAACAACTGTGCCCTGCTGTTCCAGTAGTGTATCCAAGATCTTTTGGCGACCTTTCTTGTGAGGTAAAAAACCATAAAATACAAAAGGTGTCTCGCGAATACCTGATACTGACAGTATCGTAGTGACAGCTGA
>CAYIYJ010000002.1:17740-35813 GCA_964367655.1 uncultured Candidatus Saccharibacteria bacterium
CAGGAACACTTGTAAAGTCAGTACGTGTGACAACCACATGGTCCAATACGGGTATCCCGAGCATCTTACCGACTTGTACAAGTTTTTGAGTAACCTGTATATCTGATTCACTTGGAGTCGAAACTCCCGATGGATGGTTATGAACTAAGATGATTGCAGCAGCACCGTATTCTACAGCTGGTTTAAACACCTCACGTGGATGTACCATGCTTGCATTGATCGTACCGATAGATAGTACTTCATCATGTATAACTTTGTGATGCGTATCTAAGTACAATCCTCTAAACTGTTCTTTTGGTAAGTTATGCATATCTTTTACGTATTCATATACATCTTCAGGTGCCCTTAACACAGCTAGACTATTTAGATTTTTAGAAAATAGTCTCTTGCCCAATTCTCCAACAGCAATAATCTGACACGCTTTTGTTAGAGGGATGTCCAACTCACATGAAAGCTCTTCTGCAGTCTTACCACTGTTTAAAAAAGTACTTGTACCATACTCTCTAATAACTCTAGACGCGATACTTGTAACGTCTTCTTTTTTTGTTCCAGAAACCAATACGATCGACAACAACTCAGTTAAGCTAAGCGCTCCAGATCCGTGAGCGATCATCTTCTCACGAGGCTGAGACTCGAGAGGTAGATCTTTGATCTTTAACACATAAGGCTTTGCCGACTCAGACATGACAATATCCCCATGTTCAAATCGAACATATGGGGATACAATCTTGTCTGTTTTATTCTTTTTTGATGTCTGAATAGTGGTCACAGACAAAGTATATCACATTAGTCAACTAGCTCTGAAACAGTAGCGATTCGATGTGAAAATGCACCCTCTTTCTCTTCACATACAATCACAGTATCGGTACCAGCAAGTCCTGAACCTGCAACAATCTCTTTTGTAGCAAGTGAAGATACATGTACAGGTCGAAGTGCATATCCCATCATCATATCTCGAAAATCTTCCAGTGATGTTGTACCCGCAAGAACAGGAGCTTTTGGATGATATGATCCTAAAGCTTTGTTAAGGTTGATATCTGCAGACACTGTAACGATTGCTTTAACACCAGCCGCATCAGCTGCAGATACAACTTCTTTTGCAAATGTGTAAGTAGCATCTGTACTTTCAGGTTTTGCTGAAAAATGATGTAATTCATCACGCTTAAGCTCTGTGTATCGCATCACACGATTCATAACTGAAGTTGCCTCAACAGGATAACTACCGTATGCAGTTTCATCACTCATAGAGATAGCTGTTGTACCATCAAGAACCGCGTTACCGATATCACACACCTCTGCCCGTGTTGGACTTGGGTTGTTAACCATACTTTTTAGTACTTGTGTCGCAACGATACAATACTTACTTTTTCGAATAGATGCATCAACCATCTTCTTTTGCATATATGGTAATTCTTCCATCGGTACTTCAGACATAAGGTCTCCACGAGCAACCATGATACCATCTGAGTTCTCAAGAATAGATTCAATATTGTCGAAGCCTTCTCGGTTTTCTATTTTTGAAAGTATTTTTCCTTTATATTCTGGGTGTTCTGCGAATATAGTTTTGATATCGTTCAAGTCTTGTACATTTCGTACAAATGAGTGAATGATGAAATCAACATTGTTTTTAGCCGCAAAATGAATGTACGCAACATCTTTCGGAGTTAGTGATGGTAGTTTAAGATATACGTTTGGAACGTTGATACTTTTCTTATTTTTGATTGTTCCTGGGTTTTTAACTTCACACTTGATACCCTTATCAAACTTCTCAACCACAACAGTACTAATAGAAGTATCATCATATGTGATAAGTTCTCCTACTGGGATTTCATTATGGAAATTAGGATAATCAACATGCACAACATTTTCGCCAACATACTCCAAATCGCCAGAGAATGTGATAATGTCACCCTTCTTAACCTCAAGAGGTGTTTCTACGTTTTTTGTACGCACTTCTGGTCCCTTTGTGTCAATCAAGATAGATATCTTGTCTGATATAGATCGGATATTATTAATAACCTGCAAAGAAGTCTCTTCTGTTTGATGCGCTGTGTTTAACCACATAACATCTACACCTGTCTCATGTAGTTTTTTTAAAAACTCAACTTCGCAATTATTATCTGCGATTCGGGCCACTATTTTTGTCTTTCTTTCGTTCATATATTTTATATTATTATTAAAGTTTGTGTCCGTAAAACAACGGACGTAATACTACTACATTTCCCTGAAAAATGCTTATCTATCAGGCGGAATGTCGTAATATTGAATCAGAAATTGACTTAAGTCAAGGAAGGGGTTTGCCAGTGATTCTGAGGCGTACTGGGAGTTTTTCGGATGCACTGTATATATAAAGACTATACAGGTAGGCTTGTATGCAGGAAAGAATCCGATAAATGTATGGATATTTCGATCCGTATAGTACCCACCGTTTGGAGATGCGATCTGGGCAGTTCCTGTTTTTGCGCCAATAGAGTATCGAGGGTTTTTTCGTTTTCCGTCCAAAAGAGAGTTATCTACGTTGTACACAAGCATCCTTCTAATCTCATCAACAGTTGCATCTTTCAGTATCTGTTTATCTTTATCTAGTGTATTTGGAAAATCAAATTTTGTTTCAGTACCAATCGTGTATTTAATCTTTTTTACAACATGAGGCTGAACAAGAAAACCACCGTTAGCAACAACAGACAAAGCCCTGATCGTTCCAAGAGGTGTCATGGCGATACCTTGACCAAATGAAGCTGTTGCATGTTCAACATCCCCCTTCTTTAAGTTTTGGGTAAGTGGAGCAGACTCGTCAGGAAGATCTATCATGGTCTTTTCTCCAAGACCAAACTTATAGAAATAATCCGTTAGCGCATCATTACCAACCAGACGTGCAACATATACAAACCCTGTGTTTAGAGATTTCGACAGAGCAACTTGCATTGTTATATCTCCTCGACCTTTTTTTTTGTCGAAGTTGTACATTGTTCTATCTTTCACCTTTACAAAACCTTCATCTTTATAGATAGAGTCTGCATGTATTTTACCTAGATCAATACCAACAGACATTGTTAACGGTTTTATAATAGAACCCATTTCATTCGCACTTTGGACAATGTCATTTTTATATACAGATATATCTTGGACTTTTTTTGTCTGTCCCGGATCAAACGTTGGAACTTGAGCCATGGCCAATATCTCCCCACTATATGGATCCATGATGATTGCACCTGTAGTATCTGAACGTTCTTTATCATGAATACGACCAATTGTTTTTTGAAGCTCACGTTGTACAACAGGTTCAATGGTTGTATATACATCCCCTTCAAATTTTTCTTTATCCGACACCATCTTCTTTGCACCTGAGAAAAGATCTGCAAAGAAGTTTGTGTATGCAGATTCTTTACGAACAAGATTGTCTTCATATTGCTTTTCTAGTCCATATCGTCCAGCCAATACATCCCCCTTATAACCGACCATTCCTATCACATGCGCAGCAAGATCACCTCCTGGATAATACCGTTTCTTTTCTTTTACAAAACCAAGGAAATTCAAATTCATTTTTTTAATCTGTTCCACCTGTGATTCTTCAAGGTTCTTATACAGTTCTTCATATGTATCAGAGGGTTTCCCTATGAGATCTTTAAACTCAGTTCTTTGCACAATCTCAGAAGAGGTCGCTTGCTGTTGTACAAAAGATGTAATTCGGCCTTCTAGATCTTGTAGTGCCACAGCAGGGTCTGTGACAACCTGTCCTGCACCATTAACATATTTTCCAGCCTTGAGCTGTGTGAAAAACGATTTCGGATTTACATATAAAATATACGACACCTTCATAGTTGCCGCAGGTATAAAATTCCCATCTTTGGTTGTAAAATATATTGACCCACGATCATCAGGAACCCCTCCTTTTTTTACATATTGCCTATCAGCAATATCGCGATACATCTCATGTCGTACAACCTGCAACATGTATAGTTTTGCAATCAGAAACAAACCACCACAGATGAATAAGATAGAGATAATTCGAGCTCGATTGCTATATGTGTTCATAAGATGCTATCGCATTGCCAAGGCTGTATCTTCTGTAGCGTCAAGATAAGCTAAATTTTCTTCAGGAACCCGCACATATCCAAGCTGTTCTGCATAAGCAATATTAATATTTGATACAGATTCGATATATGTATGTTCTTTCTCACTTACAGAAACTTGTAGTTTTTGAAACTCTGCTTTTGCTGACTCAATACCAGAAGCAGTAAGCACTGTATTATACACACATAATATATATGATGACACTCCAAGAATCATTAAAGAAAACAAAGTTTTATTGATGATTGGTATTATTTTTTTTGTGAAAGTTTTGTTCATATATTGTGTGTTTAATTATTTTTTTGAAATACTCTGAACTTCGCACTTCTCGATCTTGGGTTTTGCTTTCGCTCAACCTCTGTTGGAATAATTATTTTTTTATTAACCCGCTTCCCCATATCACCTTCCTCCCATTCTTTAAACTGTCTTTTAGTAACCGAATCTTCTAGACTATGGTAGCTTATGACCCCTATACGACCTCCTGGAGCAACGAGTCTCAACACTTTAGTGAATACTTCAGTCAGTATTTGAATCTCATTATTGACAGCTATTCGTAAGGCTTGGAATGTTTTGGTTGCTGGATGAATTCCTGTTTTCTTATTTTCACCAAGAACTGCTATAAGTAAGTCCGCTAGTTGTTTTGAAGAAGCTATCGGTGCCTTTGTACGAGCTTGTTCGATAGCTGTAGCAATCTTCCAAGCTCTTGACTCATCTGCGTAATTCTTAAGAATTAAAGATATGGTATCTGGTGACCAAAAGTTAACAATATCGTAGGCAGTAAACTGATCTTCAGATTGAGAATCGATCTCATCTGAATCAAATCTCATATCAAGAGATTCATCATATTTGAATGAAAAACCTCTGTGAGATGGACCTAATTGATATGTACTTAGGCCGAGGTCAAACAATACACTTGTGAAGTGTACATTTTTTGGAATCAAAGCATCGATGTCTTTAAAATTACCCTTATGGATAATCACAGGAACATCTGCGATAGCTTTATTGGTCTTCAAAAAAGATGTACCTCTATCAATGGCGTATTGGTCAGCATCAACTGCGTGAATGGTAAGCGCGATAGCGTGAGTATGTGCCTGTTCTGCAAAATACTCAACATGACCAGCGTCACCAAAGTTACAGTCGAGATGTGTACCTGAAGCAGAATCCTGAATTAGAGAATTCTCTTGCACCAAATACTCATATGTTTCTTGTAAAAGAACGGGAATATGTCTTGGGTAGGTATTTGTATCTAAATGTTTAGCGTCTGACATACACGGTTTTAGATAGCACCGGCTTCACCAAGTTTTGCGGCCAATGTGTCCACTTTCTTGAGAACCTGAGCTTTATATTCTTTCCATTTCTGTTCTTCCCAGATTTCAATACGAGTATGAATACCTGCAAAGACTAATTTTTGAGAACCTTTTTTATCTGACACTGCTAGACCTGTATATTCTCGAAGAAAATCTGGAATAAGAATACGACCAGCACTATCAACGTCAACTTCGACAGCTCCACCAAACATAAATCGGTTAAAAGCTCGTGAATCAGGATTTCCCAATGAGAGATCTCCAAAAGCTGCAGCTTTTTTACCCCACTCAGATAATGTAAACATGAACAAACAGTTGTCGAACCCGTATGTTATTATCACTTTCTTTCCCAACTCCTTTCGGAACCGAGATGGTAGTGATAATCGTTTTTTTTCATCCAATGTGTGTGTAAATTCGCCGATAAACATATGTTTTTTGTGGATTTACCACTTCTTCCCACTTAATACCATTCTATACCACTTTGACACATTTGCAAACACAAAACCCCATCTTTTCTTGTGGATAGTACATTAAAAAACACCAGCTACTATTTGTCGATAGTTACAACTGATGATCTCTAAAAAACCCTTATATGACAACACTTATTAAGACCTACATGAAACTCACCATGTACTCCAAGACATATTTGACCAACACGCTTTGTTGCTGCAACATCACAATAGCTTCCCCACAGATCGCACGATGTTCGGGAGTTTGTGCTGACATATACATACGAGATATCCAAGAGATAATATCCTGCTTACTTATAACCTCATCATCAAATGCCTTAATAACAGACTTCATCATCTCTAATTTTTTGGCTACAGTTTTTTCTTCAACAAGTTCTTTGTATGTGAAAAATACCCCAGCAGACTCGTGCTGAACATAGGTTTGTACATCAACCCCGATAACTCTTGACACAACCGTTGACAACAACGTTGTTTGCTTTGATACATATAGAAAAATACAAACATCAGATCGAATATCTTCAAGTGTTTTTAAAAACGCATTCTGTGCAGGCAGGCTCATCTGATCAAATACAACAAATACAGTTTTAATAAGCCCAGACGATCGCTTCTGTATCTGTTCTATTGTGTGAGCAATATCTTCAATACCAATAGTAGACTCAGAGATACAAACCACATCATCAAGACCAAAAAATTTATTCTCTTTAAGTAAATCGACTCTATCTGCGTGAGAAAGATCAGTGTGCACTAAAAAAACCTCTCCACCGATCAGCACATCAACAAAATTGTTATCAGTATATGTAATCATTATCGTTTTGTAATAATAGCTTTTTTATAAGCATCTAAGTGATCCAACGCAATACCAGTTCCTTTTACAACACAGTACAAAGCATCTTCTGCAGTATGAGCTTTAACACCCGTACGTCTAAACACGAGTTCGGGGAGATTACGCAGCAATGATGAACCTCCTGTCATGGTAATACCTTGGTCGATAATATCTGAAGCTAACTCAGGAGGAGTTTCTTGCAATACATCTTTTATAGCCTTAATCATATCTCTAAGTTCTTTTGCAATAGCCTTTACTATCTCATTCGTACGTAGTTCTATGGACCGAGGAAGACCTGTCACGTAGTCTCGACCTTTTACCATCACTGCAAGCTCTTCTTCTACAGTTACAGCAGAACCAATCTTAATCTTGATATCTTCTGCAGTTTTTTCTCCGATCGCAAGGTTATATGTTTTTTTAATATAATCAACAATCGCAATATCCAATCTGTTACCAGCACACTTAACTGATGTACACACAACAATACCTCCAAGTGATATAACAGCAACATCAGTTGTTCCACCACCTATATCAACAATCATGTTTCCACAAGGATCTTGTATAGAAATACCTGCTCCGATCGCTGCAAGGATCGGTTCTTTAACCACATACGCTTCTTTAGCACCAGCTTTGATGGCAGCTTCGATAACAGCACGACGTTCAGTTGAAGTCACACCTGCAGGAACTGAGATCATAACTTCAGGACTAATAAGATTCCATTTGCCTAGAGCTTTATGAAAAAAATATCGCAACATCGCCTCAGTTACACGATAATCAGCGATAACACCATCTCGCATCGGTCGATACGCGATAATAGAGTCTGGTGTTTTACCAATCATTTCTTTAGCCTCTATTCCAACAGCTAATATCTGATTGTCATCTTCAGACACAGCTACAACCGATGGTTCATTGAGCACAATACCTTTCCCAGGTAAAAAAACCAGTGTGTTGGCAGTTCCTAGGTCAATTCCAAGCTTTTTTGAAAATAAAGACATTTGTATCAGTACTATACACCGGTTACCGTGGTAAAAACCAGTGGTGTAAGGATAAAAAATGTGTGGTATAATATACCCATGAAAACTTTTTTTGAAGAATTTAAAGCCTTCGCGATGAAAGGTAATGTTCTAGATCTCGCAGTAGCAGTTGTACTTGGAGCTGCTTTTGGAAAAGTGGTTACTTCTGTGGTTGAAGACTTAATAACCCCACTTATTGGCATGCTTGGTCATTTTGACTTTGGGACACTAACTTTGGGACAGATTAAACTTGGTGCATTTTTGAATAGTGTATTGAACTTCTTCATTATTGCGCTATCCATATTCATGGTAGTAAAAGCTCTCAACAAAATGACTAAGAAAAACACTACAGGCTCACCAACAACACAAGTCTAAATTAACCGACAAAAAAGACTTTACTAGGCCAGTAAGGTCTTTTTCATTGAAATGTAGAATATGATGCACGATACCCAAGAACTTATTAGAAACGCTGTGGCCAACACTTCTGTTGACGGAGCAGTGCTATATGTATACAAAAGATACGCACATCCGATCGTTAAGATTGTACCGAAGATATTCAAGGTTGCAGGTTTTTTAGTATCACCACTTGCATAGTAACCTCGGGTAATAAACATCTTTATACACTGCGGGATCAATGCCAATGCAAATATACCAAACGTTACAACGATATGTTCAAACGATTGCACTTCAAACGACGTACGACCGAGCAATATACCGATGATAAATTCTTTACACAAAAACAATCCCACAGTACCTGCAGTGGCCCACAACAAAATAGTTCTAAACGTATGATTAAAGATCTTTCTAAAAGCAACTTTTTCACCTTCAGCATGTGCACGACTCAATGATGGAAAAGAAGCAATAACCAGACTTACTCCGATAAGTGTAACCGGTACACCTTGCAAGTTGTTTGCCAAGTTTAGAAGTGATGCGCTCCCCTCCTGCATATGTGAGGCAAGACTGTTAAGATACAAAAATTCAATCTGAACCAGTGACAGAATTATCGCCCTTGGAATAGACTGCTGTACAACTTCTTTGATAATAGATATCTCCCGTCGAGAAATAGCCTTAAACGTTGGCAAAAACTCTTCTTTATGTATAAAAGGCAACTGTATCAATCCATGCAGTACACTTCCAATTACAATCCCAACAACTACTCCAGTTATACCAAACGATGGGTATAAAAATATCAAACCTACAACTGTAGCAAAGTTATAGATCAATGGTGAGCACGCGTAAAGTAAAAAACGTTCTTTCAGTTGAGTGTACGAACCAAGTAGGTTTGATATTCCAAGGAAAAATGGTTGCAGAAGCAAGATACGTGAATACAAAATAATCCGATCAAGCACTGCCGGGTCTGTTATACCCGGAGCAACGACACGCATCAATGTCGGAGTAAGAATGAACACAACAGCAATTAACACAGCTGAGCCTGCACAAAATATCGTAAACAACACACTGTACGTATGCTTCATCTCTGCAGTCTCATGTTCCTTATGACGACTCAGCAGTGGAATCAACACAGTCAACGAAACCAATGCGGAAAATACGGCGTATAAGATATCTGGGATTCTAAAAGCATAATAATATGTATCAAGATCAATCCCTGCCCCAACCTGACTGGCAAAAAGCCTATCTCTTACAAGAGATAGTAGCTGGGCTGCGAACGTAACCACAGCCAAGATCATCGCCCCTTGAGAAATGGATTTAGATTTTCGATGAAAAAAACGATACATTTGACATTTACGATAAAAAATTATATAAATATACCACCTCTGTATACAGACAATCGCTGTATGTATGAAGCTGTTATATAACAGAATAGCATACATACAGAGGAAAGTCCGAACACTCATACAATGTGTAGCAGGTAATCCCTGTCTTCGGTGACGAAGAGGTGCGAACAGTGACGGGTACAAACGAAAGCGCGTACCACTCCGCTTTGGGAGTATGTCAGATATGCAAATGCCAGGTATCTGAATTGAAACGGCCAAACCCTTACATGAGTGCAAGATCGTGTATGTAATTCGTAAGAATATGCATAAGAATCGCTTGAGGTACACAGTGATGTTTACCCCAGATAAATGATTGTCGCATTTCGTAAGAGATGTACAGAATTCGGCTTATCGTATGGAGAGGTAATAAAAAATACAACAATTTACATTGTAAATGGTTGTATTTTTTATATATCACTTTGTACATTACAATATTTGTCTGGTATTATAAGTACATCATGTTCCAAAAAATTATATTTTTATGTTTAATACTTGGACTATCCTTTTTTCTCTATTTATTAAAGACAGGTGATATCAGCCAAGAAGCTTTCAACGTAAACAAATTACGGGCACCTATACATTTTGAAGTTGAAGACAGTGTTAGTAAAGAGGATATAAGTAACAAATTATCCGAGATAAAACTTGTGGCTCGAGGGGTGAAATATACAGTGTATACATTTGGTGGTACAAAATTCACACACCTTACAAGACTAGAATATCTTGATAACAGATACAATGTTCCAAGTGAAGCATCTGATGCACTTACTGCTGTATGGCTTGGTACTCGATACAATTTTTACGTTATAGAAGAAAAAAAGGATAAAGATGTTATATACAGAATCTATAAAGCTGCATATCCAACCGACAACGTAAAAGAACTTGAATACGTAGAGATAAAAACAATTCAAGATATTTCCGGTGTGAACCGATCAAACGATCTTTTGTACTAGAAAGACTCTTCAACAACCTTTTTCACAACAGTTCCGTCAGCTTTGCCTTTTAGATCTTTCATAATCTCAGCCATCAATCTGCCAACATCTTTTTTATCAGTGATTCCTAGTTCTGCTTTTTTTGCCAATGCAATAGTTCGCACATCATCTTCACTCATCAATTGAGGCAAAAATACTTCTAGATATACAAGTTCTGCTTGCTCACCTTCCGCAAGGTCTGCTCGTCCACCTGCAGTAAATTGTTCAATAGAATCCTTTCGTTGTTTTACTTGTCGACGAATAACTGCAATAACCTCTTCATCAGTTAACTCATCTTGTGGCATACGACCCTTAGATACAAGTTCGTTTGTACATGCAGATACAAGGTTTCTCATAACAGATAGTTTTACAGTATCTTTTGCAAGCATAGCTGCTTTGATATTTGCCTTAATTTCGGCGAAAAGTGTTGTTTCAGTCATAATGTGACCATTGTAGCACAAGTAAAAAGAAAATACCTCCACAGCACCGTGTAGTGCCTGTAGAGGTATCTCCTTGTGCGAAATAGACCTTACCTCGCTCCACCCTATTCTTGATCGTGACCGTATCGTTTTACAGTTGATACTTCAACCATATTATCGTACTTCTCAGCATCAAGTTTAGCGATCTCAGCTTGAACAGCGGCAACACCTATCTGCTTTTGACTACCGATAAATCCAGTTCCAACAGGGATCAATCGTCCAATCAATGTATTTTCCATAATACCGTATAGAGGATCGTGCTGACCTTTCAAAGATGCATTCACCAAGATTCGGTTTGTATTTTGGAATGAGGCAGCTGCCAAGAAACTCTGTCGATTCAATGAGGCCTCCATAGTACCCATGATTACGTATTTACCTTTTACAGGTAGAGTACCTGCAGCTTCAAGTTTTTCATTGGCTGTCATGAACTCAAATGTTTCAATTACATCACCTTCTGAATACTCACTATCACCCTTATTTGTTACTTTCACTCGGTTAAACATTTCTCGAACAATAATCTCGATATGTTTTCGAGAAAGGTTATCTCCTTGTAACTCGTAAATCTTTTTAACTTCACTGATGATATATGCTTGAGCAACTTCTTTTCCTGCGTAGTCATACAACATATCAACATCTACAGATCCATCAGTCATGATCTGACCTTTAGATACATGTTGTCCAACTTTTACATTTGGAATACGTGCATAGTAGAAAGAATATTCTATTTCACTTCCCTTCTTTGCATTTTTTAGAGGCACGTCAGGCAAGATTCGAATTATCTTCTCATGACCTTTATCGATAACAGCTGTAACAACTCCATCGATAGATGCAATAGCTGCAGCGTTTTTAGGTGTTCGGTTTTCAAACAATTCTTCTACACGTGGTAGACCAGCTGTGATGTCTCCTCCAGCAACAGCAACTCCTCCGGCGTGGAATGTACGCATAGTAAGCTGTGTACCAGGCTCACCGATCGCTTGAGCAGCAATTGTTCCAACAGATTCTCCGATATCAATCACCGCACCTGTTGAAAGGTCGGCTCCGTAACAATGAGCACATACACCTCGATGTGTTTTACATCCAAGAGGTGAACGGATCACAACTTCAGTAATACCCGCTTTCTCTACAACTTGTGCATCTGCTTTTGAAAGAATATGTCCTTTTTTGAACAACACCTCTCCATTAGCTTCAACATCTTTTGCAACAGTTCGTCCAAACAAGTTCTTTGCAAAGTTTGCTTCGATACCTGAGGCTGTAGCCTTAGTAATTGTGATGAATTCTTTTGTCTTACAATCATCCTCTGTCACCATCACACTTTGTGCAAGCACGAACAACTTACGAGTAAGGTATCCAGCTTTAGCAGTGTTCAAGGCGGTGTCAGTCATACCTTTTCGAGCACCGTGAGTAGAGATGAAGTACTCGATCGGAGTCAAACCTTCCTTAAATGAAGAACGGATAGGAAGTTCAATTGTTGATCCTTGAGCTGTAGCAATCAAACCTTTCATACCAACCATCTGGTTGATGTTACCTAGGGAACCTCGGGCTCCAGACAATACCATGTCGTTAACTGAACCCTTAGGATCAAGTGTTGCAGGAATAAGTTTCTCAATTTGAGATTGAGTATCTTGCCACAACTTAACAATCTTCATAGACTTTTCATCTTCTGATAGAAGACCTGCTTCGTATGCTGCCAAGATCTTATCAGCATGTCCTTGTGAGATATCGAGCAGTGCGTACTTACCTTCTGGAATAACAATATCAGAAATACTCCATGTGATACCTGATTTTGTCGCGAATGTAAATCCAAATTCTTTAATAGCGTCAATAAGAGGTGCTACAACATTCTTACCTTCTGAAAGAATTAGCCCATCAATGATAGAGTTCATCACTGATTTGTTAATCTCTCTGTTTACATACAAAGTAGTCTCTGGAAGGATTTGGTTGAACAAGATTCGTCCAACAGTTGTCTCGGCTAGAGTACCAGCAAGTTCACCGTATTTTACAGGATTGTTTGGCATCAATACTTTGATTGGAGCTCGATATGAGACAACTCCATGGTCAAGAGCTGTTATAGCAGCTTCTGGAGATTCAAAATATTTATCAGCACCTATTTCATCTGAAGCAATCTTTGTTGCCCAATATGAACCAAGTACGATGTCGAGTAGTTTTGCAGTTGCAGTCACATCACCAGATCCTGGTTTTAGAATGTTTCTATCAGATGCCATGATTGTGTGCGCCTCATATTGCGCTTCCGCAGAAAGAGGTACGTGTACAGACATAGTGTCACCGTCGAAGTCAGCGTTAAACGGAGAACAAACAAGTGGGTGGATTTGGATAGCATTTCCTTCAATCAATATTGGCTGGAATGCTTGTACTGACAATCGGTGCAATGTTGGTGCACGGTTCAACAATACGTATTTTGTTTTAATAACGTTTTCAAGAATTCCCCATACTTCTGGTGATTGATCTTCAATCATTCGACTTGCACCTTTGATGTTAAAGGCAAGTTCTTGTTTAAGAATTTCTGATATAACAAATGGTTTAAACAACTCAAGAGCCATGTGTTTTGGAAGACCACATTGATTCAACTTAAGATCTGGACCTACAACAATAACTGAACGTCCTGAGTAGTCTACACGCTTACCAAGCAAGTTTTGTCGGAACAATCCTCTCTTACCTTTTAGGTTGTCAGCGATAGATTTTAGAGGTCGCTTTTGTGCAGGGTTGATTCCTGAGAATGCAGCACCATTTCCTTTCATAGAGTTATCAAGCAATGCGTCAACAGCCTCTTGTAGGATTCGTTGTTCGTTTCGCAAGATCACATCAGGAGCTTTAATCTCATACAACTTTTTCAAACGATTGTTTCGGTTGATCACTCGTCGATATAGGTCGTTTACATCTGATGTAGCTTGTCGTCCTCCATCAAGTGCAACCATCGGTCGAAGTGCAGCTGGAATAACAGGAAGAGCTTTGATGAATGTCCACTCTGGTCGAACTCCTGACTTGATCATACTATTGATGAATCCAAGTCGTCGAATAATCTTCTCTCGCTCTGCAGCACCAGCTTTCTCAAGATCTTTATTCAACTTCTGTTGTAGATCTTTAAGGTCAAGACCTGAAAGAATATCGTGGATAGCAGCTCCTCCGATGTTGGCTTCAAAAGCACTTCCGAATTTATATGAGAATTTGTGATATTGGTTTTCATCAAGTACGCGACCAATCTGAATAAGATCGATATCTTGTTTGATACCTGTCATCAAATCAAGCAAAGCTTTCTTTGTTTTTTCATCTACAATAGTCTTGATCTTTGTTTTAAACTCATCATCAAGTTCTTTGTGTAGTTTAGCTTTTTCTTTCTCATCAACTTTAGTGATCAGATATCCAGCAAAGTATACAACTTTCTCAACATCACCTGTATTCATACCAAGAATAGTTGCAATACGTGATGGCATGTTTTTTAGATACCAGATATGTGCCACAGGAACAGCAAGTTCGATATGACCCATTCGCTCTCGTCGAACGATCGCTCGTGTGATCTCTACTCCACATTTTTCACAGATGATACCTTTGTATCGAATACCTTTGTATTTACCACAATAACATTCATAATCTTTTTCTGGACCAAAGATCTTTTCACAGAAAAGACCATCTCGTTCACTTCGTTGTGTTCGATAGTTCATAGTTTCAGGCCGTCGAACTTCACCTCGAGACCAACTTCGGATCTTATCAGGAGATGCAAGCTTGATGAATACTGAATCCAGCTCATCGACAGAAGATTTTACGTGTGTTTTTTTGTTTGGAAACATAATTTTTTTTGTTTATACGCTTAGTTAATTAAGATAAAGGATTCTTTATTCTTCTTTTACTTCTGCCATATCTTCTTCTATTAATCCTTCTGCATCTTCCTCGTCGACTCCATCGAGGTGAGCTGTATCAATCTCTACTTTTGTTCCGTCATGTCCGATGTCAAGACCAATGTCAAGAGGTCGTCCATCCTTACTATCAAAACCAACATCGATACATAGACCACGTAGGTTTGAAAGCAACACGTTGAAAGATGCTGGTGTATTTGGATCACTCAATGTTTCTCCTTTTACAATAGCGTCATACGCAGCTGAACGTCCTTGAATATCGTCAGACTTGATAGTGAGCATTTCTCGCAATGTATGTGATGCACCGTATCCTGCAAGAGCCCACACTTCCATTTCTCCAAATCGCTGTCCTCCACCTTGGGCTTTACCTCCAAGTGGTTGTTGTGTGATAAGAGAGTATGGTCCTGTTGCACGTGCATGGATCTTATCTTCCACCATGTGGTGAAGTTTAAGCATGTACATATATCCAACTGAAACATCTTGAGCAAAAGCCTCTCCTGTTCGTCCATCGAATAGTTTCATTTTTCCAGATCGATTGTATCCTGCTTTTTCAAGCTCATCTTGTACCTCATCTGCAGTAGGTCCCATGAAGGCTGGTACGATCGCTTGATATCCTTGTTTTGCAGCTGCAAGACCCAAGTGAAGCTCAAGAATCTGACCCAAGTTCATACGAGAAGGCACACCAAGAGGTGTAAGGATCATATCAACAGGTGTTCCATCTGCCATGTATGGCATATCTTCTACAGGAAGCACTCGAGAAATAACACCTTTGTTTCCGTGTCGTCCAGCAAGTTTATCTCCCACTGACACATTTCGAAGTAATGCAACCTCGATATAGATTCGCTTGATGATACCTGATTCTAGCTTGTGTCCTTGTTCTCGTGAGAATACTTTCACACCGATAACACGACCTCGTTTTCCGTTCTCAAGACGCTTTGATGTATCTTTTACATCTCGCGCTCGATCACCAAAGATAGATCGTAGCAATCTCTCTTCTGGAGTAAGTTGAGTTTCTGTTTTTGGGGTAATTTTTCCAACAAGAATATCACCAGGTCGAACTTCTGCACCGATACGTACAATACCTTCAGCATCTAGATCTTTTAGTTTTGCTTCAGATACGTTTGGAATATCACATGTGTTTACTTCGGGTCCTAGTTTTGTATCTCGAACATTGATTACAAATTCTTCAATATGAATAGATGTAAACTTAGATTGTTTTACCAAGTTCTCTGAGATAATGATGGCATCTTCATAGTTTGCTCCACTCCATGCAAGGAAGGCGATCAAGATGTTTTGTCCTAGTGCTGCTTGACCTTCTACTGATGTAGATGTGTCAGCCAATACATCACCTCGTTTTACTTTCTGTCCAAGAACCACAGTTGGTCTCTGGTGGAATACAGTAAATTGGTTTGTCTTGTTAAAGATCGCCAATTTGAACTTGTAATCTCTTTTTCCTTTAAGTGTAATAGATGCAGCATCAACTTGAACAATCTCTCCATCTTCAGGAGCAAGTATAACTCGTCCTGTATCTCGAGCAGCAGTCTCTTCAATACCTGTTGCAACATACGCTGCTTCTGGCACGATACAAGGTGTTGCTTGTTTCTGCATGTTAGAACCCATGAGTGCACGGTTGGCATCATCGTGGTTTACAAACGGAATCATAGCTGTTGAGATAGAGAAAGGTTGACCTGGAGCAACGTCGATAAGGTCAATCTCATCTTTAGAAACAACAACAGGGTCTCCTTTTAGACGTACTTCAACCATATCATCAGTGATCACACCATCTTTATCATAATTGATAGCAGCGTGGGCGATCTTATATCCTTCTTCTTGTAGAGCGTCTAGGTATACAACCTCTTTTGTTACTTTACCATTCTTAACCTTTACATATGGAGTCTCGATCATTCCAAAATGGTTCACTTTTGCATACGCAGCCAAGTGAAGCACAAGACCAATGTTTTGACCTTCTGGAGTATGGATAGGACACACTCGACCATAGTGAGATGGGTGAACGTCTCGAACTTCAACACCGGCTCGGTCTCGAGTAAGTCCTCCTTGTCCAAGAGCTGTAACGATACGCAAGTGCTCAAGTTCTGCCAAGATATTTTCCTGACTCATGAATTGAGACAATTGGTTTGTACTAAAATATTCTTTGATTCGAGCCTGTAGCGGTCGAGGAGAAATCAACTGCATCGGCTGACTTACATCAGTTTCAATAGTAGACATTCTGTTTTGAATGTTTTTCTTGATCTGTAGTAGAGCAAATCGAACTTTTTGTTGTAGCTGCTCTCCAACGAACTTCACACGTCGTGATCCAAGGTGATCAACATCATCAACTTCCGCTCCAGGGATCTGAGATAAGATTGAGATTTGATCGATCAATGTAGCAAAGTCATCAAGATTCAATGTTACTCGAGCTAGATCTTTTGGATCCATTGATTTGTTAAACCGACTGTTGAATCGGAATCGTCCAACTGGTGAAAGGTCATATCGATCAGCTTTAAACAAGCCTTCGAAAAACTCTTTTGCGTTTTGTGCAGTTGCAAGCTCTCCATCTCGCATCTTCTTATAGATCTCGATGTAAGCCTCTTCTGGAGTCTTGGCATGATCCTTAGCCAATGTTTGCTCGATGAAAGCCTTAGCATTTGGATTACTCTTAAATAGATCTTTGATATCAGAGTCTGTATGTGCTCCGAAAGCTCGTAGCAATGCAGTGATAGGAAACTTTCGCTTCTTATCCATACGTACGTAGATAGCTCCGTCAGATTCTGACTCTATCTCAATCCATGAACCACGGTTTGGGATAATCTTGGCACCAAGATAGGTCCGACCCTTAGATTCTTGAGACGTGAAGAAAGCTCCAAAAGATCGAGCGATCTGTGGAACAATACATCGTTCAATACCATTGATAACAAATGTTCCGTGCTCAGTCATCATCGGAATATCAGCCATAAAAAGCTCCTGCTCTTTTTCAGATCCAGTAACCTTGTTAATCAACTTAATACTTGCCTTGATTGTAGCTTCGTAATTTACTTTGTTCTCCTTCGCATAAAATTCATCATACTTTGGACGATCAAGTCGCATTCCTTCAAAACGGAATTCGAACTTTTTCTCTGTATAGTCTCTGATAGATGCAAATTCAGCAAAAACTTCTGCTAAACCTTTCTCTAGAAACACTCTGTATGACTGGATTTGTCCTTCTACTAAATTGGGTAATGGCGCAAGCGCTTCACGATACCGTGAAAAATGTTTCTTTTTCAACATAAAAATATGTGGACCGAAATATTTGGATTTAGGATTT
>CAYIYJ010000002.1:35913-42126 GCA_964367655.1 uncultured Candidatus Saccharibacteria bacterium
GAAAAAGTCTGGAGGTACTCAATCGATTTACGCTCCTGTGACTGTAGCATTTTTTTGGCTGTAATGCAAGGGGTTTTTGGAGGTTTTAGGGGTATTTATACACACAGGTGCTGAAGTATTGACATGTAGCATATAAATATGTTTTAATGGTATTGCTCCGACCTCCTACGATGGGAGATTCGAGACAATACCAAGCACTATTCCTTACCACCCCCCCCTATGAAAAAAATCAATTGGATCATCAGTACAGGCCTTCAAGTTCCAGACATGACCGAAATTGCCCCTTTGATGTCAGCAGCAATGGGAATGATCATACTCCATCAAACAAATACTCAGCTCCCCTCCTTGGATGTGATTCAAGAAAAAATCGAGACCACCGCACTTCAGGACGGGGATCCGGCCGAAGAGTCTATTTCTCCTTCTCTATTTGAAACAGAGAAGAAATCCCTTGTGTACTCGGGACGAGTTGAATGTTATCCCCGCTACTGGCTTGAGATCAACCTTTGCAGTCGTTCGACCTCGATCCACCCTGATCACCCAGAAGTGCCAACCAGCGATCACTACGAGGTGATGATCGGTGAGGTTTTAGAGGCAACAAGCTAGTTCAATCCAGATTAAAAAGCCCTTTCACCCACCCCCGGACCTCATGGTCCGTGGGTGGGAATTTTTTTTACAACTTCCCTCTCCCCTTCACCATACTCAAAAACTTCTGCAGATATGTCTCATCTCTCTTATATTTCTCATGCAAAACCTTAAATGTCACTGGTTTAACACCACAAAATCGCAATATCCCAAAACTCCAAATAGTTCTAAATGGTACCGCCATCAACCAATATAACCACATACGACCATCGCAAGTAATAAACACATGACCTTTCTTCCCTTTAAGCATTCCTACAGGCCAGCCATTTTTATAATAAAAAGCAAAATGAGCACTAATGTTGATATCAATGAAGTTTTTCATGATAGCCGGCATACTCATCCACCACAAAGGATGAATAAATACGAGTTCGTGCGCTTCAGCAATCTTTGTTTGTATAGCTGACCGTACAGGATCAGCTTTTGACATATCTGATTTCTCTTCGAATGATAGATAGTCTTGTCTAAGGTTGGTTTTATATAGATCAATAATCTCAACTGTTTTTCCGGCTTCTTTAGCACCTTCAGAAAATGCGGCTGCGATACGATGAGTAAAACCTTTTGAACTTGGATGAGCGGTTATTATGAGTACTTTTGTATGTTCCATGTTGGGTATTGTAGCACACTATTATTTACTTAATTCAATTGCTTTATACGCAACTTTGATGGCTATTTCTTTAGTATCGGCCCGTGCTAAAAATAGAGCATTGTGGCAGAAAGTCAGACCTTGTATACCACTGATCTGTTCCAGTTCTGCATCGAACTTCCCTCCCCAACTTTTAGGAAAACGTATTCGAGCATCAAAACCCACCTCGTCTTTATCTACCACCTGAATCCCCCAACCACCCCGTGTATGAGGATAGACAATAAATACAGGCTCTGGAAAATGGGCGAAGTTAAAATAGTACATTCTATCTACGATAATAATGCGTTTATCCTTAGCTTTGGTGTATGCCTTGATCGCAGCTACAGAATCTTGTTCTTTATATACAGCGTATGTCAAAATTCGTCCGATCATCCCTTCAACTAGCTTTACTACTTCAAAAAAAGTTTTATCAAGATTCTTTTGCTTTTCCTCTATAGAACCTCCCTGACTTGCTGTTCCAACCTTACACATGAAAACATATTTATCTATAGTAAGTAGATCTATCTCATCAAACGTGAGGGTATGTGTCAGCTGACCATTATCCATAGCATCGATACTTCTGATGACCTCTTTTTCTACAATCAAAGCTTGCGCTTCTGCAGTTTTCTTACTTGGTAGTTTTCCAGTAACAGACTCTGTATGCAATGCACAAATAGATACTCCAAAGTGCTTCCATATCAATCCAACAGAAGAAAACTTTATCCCGTTAGTATACGTATCAGCCCCACCACTCTGATGATGATCAAACCTTAAAGTTTTAGGATCATATATCCTACCTATATCATATACAATATCAGCTGTTTTTAATTTAGGAGAATCAACAGGGTTACGAGTTACAGTTACTTTACAAGTACGATCAGCGAACTGGAAAAAAGTTTTCAGCATTGCTGATGCGAATACGTCATCAGTATGAAAATTACTATCATGTGTAGCTAACACAGCTTTCTTTTTATCAAAGATTGCTACCACAGCTTTTTTAATCGATGCGTCTAAATACGGAATATTCATATGCTGTTTTTATATTTAATATATTAGATAATAGAAGACCTAGCTTTGAACCTCCCGAGTTTTCCACACATCTATGAGTGCAACAAATATACTTAACACCAATGGGCCAAACAAGAAACCTTCAGGACCAAACATGGCAATACCACCAATAACAGATAGAAGAATAAACAAAGGATGTATCTGTACTCCTTTATTGATAACAGTTGGACCAAGAATATTGTCTATCAAACCAACTGCGAGTATTCCCCACACAAGCTGACCGATCCACGCGACACTTCCAACACCTCCTGTTACATATAGATATATAGTTGCAGGGATCCATATCAATGCCGGACCAACACCTGGAACAAGAGCAAATAGACCAGCTACAGCTCCCCAGAAAAATGGGTTTGGTACACCGAATATAGTAAAGCCAATACCAGAAACAATACCTTGTGCAATCGCAACAACAAGAGATCCAATCATTATAGATCGAGCAGCTTGTTTGATAGATGCGAAGATGCGATTTCCATCAGCATCACTTATAGGAGTTACTCGTTTGTACACCTCACCAAAATGAGATCGATCTTTTAAGAAATAGAACAAAGCTATTAAGAATAAGAACAGTTTCAAGACCAAATCAAATGTTCCTGAAAAAAATCCACCAATGTTGTCAACCACAAACCCTGATATACCAGTTGCAATCTCGTCAAATTTTAAATTCACATTTGGGAAATAAGGTTTGATTGTATTTTCTATTCTCATAGAAAGAGCGCCCGTACCCTCAGTTGTCACACTGGCATAAAACGCCTGCGCATCAGCCAAGATCTTTCCCATGATCAAACTAAACGGTGTGATAATCAAAATCACAAACAGTATAATTGTAATGAAAGCGGAAACTCCAGAAGATATCTTTTTTAGAAACCCGATCTTGGAAACAGCACCCCTGAAGAAGGTATGTACTGGCAAGATAAGTAGCGCACAGACATAGGCCAGCGCGAGCACTATAAGAAACTTGGATAATATACTTAATGATACTAGGCCAAAGATTACCAAAGCCGCAATAAAGAAAATGTTTCTTGATTTTGGGTCAAATATGTTTTGCATAATTCAATAATAGCATAGCAGACCTCTTGAGAGAACTACGACACTATCCTACTTTTGTGTACGTATATGCTGTAAAGCCCGAACAAATTCTTCGGTTACCTTAGCTTCCAAGTCTCTAAACATTGCCAATCCTTCTCGCTTATACTCAACAAGAGGATCTCGTTGTCCGATACCACGAAGCCCCACACTTGAACGCAGATGATCCATATGATCTAGATGATTCATCCAGAAGTAGTCATTGATCTGCAGCCAGATATTGCGAGCTGTTTGATAGTAAGACTCATCACCAATCTGTGTCTTTAAAGCCTTAGTCTCTTCTGTATCAACCAATTCATCAATAAGCGGAACTAACTCTTCGGGTGAAGCAAGTAACATCTTCATTCTTTTTCCATAGATACTCTGACGCTGATGGTTGAGAACATTATCATATTCCAAAACCTGTTTTCGACTATCAAAATGAAATCCTTCAATCTTTTTCTGTGCAGACTCAAGAGATCGTGTTACTAGCGGATGCTGTATCGCTTCATCTTCAGGTAGATTCATCTTACCCATAAAGTTCTTAAGCATACCACTTGCAAAGATACGCATAAGATCATCTTCTAGTGATACATAAAACTGAGTTTCTCCAGGATCACCTTGTCGTCCTGATCGTCCACGAAGCTGATTGTCGATACGTCGAGCGTCGTGACGTTCTGTTCCTATAACGTATAACCCACCAAGAGCTCGGATCTCATCTGCTTGCTCTTGAGTAGACGGAGTTCCTCCGAGTTTGATATCAACACCTCGTCCAGCCATGTTTGTTGCAATAGTTACAGCACCTTTCTTTCCAGCTTGAGCCACAATCTCTCCTTCTCGTTCAGCAAATTCTGGTTTTGCATTCAATATATTGTGAGGCACACCGGCAACTTTTAGATACTGAGAAAGAAGTTGGTTTTTTTCAATAGAGATTGTACCCACAAGAACAGGTTGTCCTTTTTGATTCAATTCTTTTATCTTGTTAGCAATCGCCTTAAACTTTCCTAACTCTGTTAAGAATATAAGATCATTCAAATCTTTTCGGGCAACAGGTCTATGTGTTGGAACTTCAATAACATCTAAACCGTACACCTTACCGAATTCTTCACGACTTGTCATACCAGTTCCCGTCATACCTGCAAGTTTTGTATATAAACGGAAAAAGTTTTGATATGTGATAGATGCAGCTGTTTTACTTTCTCGCTGGATCTTTACACCTTCCTTTGCCTCAATAGCCTGATGAATACCTTCAGACCATCGTCTACCAGGTTGCAAACGGCCTGTTGAAGTATCAACGATAATAACCTCACCATCCTTGATAAGGTAATCAACCTCTTTTTGATACAGAGCTGTTGCTCGTACTGCAGTTTCAAGATGGTGTACAAGTTGAATATGAGCAGTGTCATATAGATTTGTAACACCAAGTTGTTTTTCAGCAAAACCAATACCAGCTTCAGTAAGTGTAACTGTTCTGAATTTTTCATCAACAATAAAATGTTCGTCTTTCTTCATCCCTCGCACAATCTTCGCGAACTGCTTATACATATCATCAGATTCTTGTGCAGGTTGAGAAACAATAAGAGGAGTTCTAGACTCATCGATCAAGATTGAGTCGGCTTCGTCGATGATGGCAAAGTAGAAGTCTCGTTGATGTACATCACCAGCTTGCATACTGATGTTGTCAAAAAGATAATCAAAACCAAAAGCACTGTTTGTACCATACGTAATATCAGCAGCGTACGCTTCTTGCTTTGTACAAGGTCGCAAGAATTCGTATCCAACTTTAAAACTTCCAAGTTCATCTTCTTTTTTATCAGCTTCAACAGTTGTATGAGTTGGATCATACATATATGACTGTTGTTGTGTTATCACAGCAGTAGATAAACCAAGAGCATAATACACCTGTCCCATCCATGCAGCATCACGACGTGATAGATAATCGTTTACAGTTACAACATGTACACCAAGTCCTGTCAGTGCGTTTAGATATGTAGGCAATGTCGCCATCTGTGTTTTTCCTTCTCCAGTCTTCATCTCGGCAACATGACCGTCATGTAATACCATACCTCCAATCAATTGGACATCATAATGTCTTTGATTCAAGGTTCTTTTGGCAGATTCTCGCGTAAGGGCAAAAGCCAGTGGTAGATGAGATTGGAGGATTGTATTAATAGTATCCTTATCTTTAGCCTCTCCAAGAGACTCTTGCACTGTAGCCTTTAGGGCTATAGATTTCTCCCGTAGCTCTTGATCCGTAAGCCCTGTAAGTGAAGCCTCTAGATCGTTGATTTCTTTGACTTTTTTCTGGTATTTCTTGGTCGGCGAACCGAATAAGTTAAATAATGACATGTACATATATATAGCACGAAAACGTAAAACACGTTAGTCCTTGCGGACTAACGTGTTTTACTTAGTGGGAACTAGGAGAAATTATTTTCTCTTAGCTGTTTTCTTAGCTTTTTTCTTAGCTACTTTTTTTGTAGCCTTCTTAGCTTTTTTCTTTGCTGCCATAGTTTTGTTTCAAAAATTATTTTTTTAGAAAGAGCTCTTTCTTCTTCTGAAAAATATTCTCATCTAAAGAAAGTTTCAACCGTGTTGTGTTGATGTTCGACAAACACCTTCACTAACACGTAACTTAATTATCACGCAAAAAAAATTTATATGCAAATATTTTTATACAAAATTTATGTGGATAAATATTTTTTTGTTTTTTGTGTAAGAAAAAATATTTTTATTTATTTTTTATGAAAAGAAAAAGAGTGGCAACGATGTATACTTCGTTCCACTCCATGAATTTGTGTGCGCAGTTTTTTCTGCGT
>CAYIYJ010000002.1:42226-82870 GCA_964367655.1 uncultured Candidatus Saccharibacteria bacterium
AACGATGTATACTTCGTTCCACTCCATGAATTTGTGTGCGCAGTTTTTTCTGCGTGAAATGTTTTGATCAGTAATCATCTTTACCATCATCATCAGACTTCTTAGGCCAATAGCCTCCTCTTGGCTTTTCCTTGGACACACTAAGCGTCACATTGGTCCGATTTCTCATCTTCATAAGAAACCAACATACGAACCTCACCAGGAAATATATACCGGCACATCCTCCGATCGCCGCCAGTATCGCAACAAGAACAACCTTTCCATGCGATGGAGCTTCCTCCTGTATTGCTGACAGCTGTTGTTCCAATTCTTCAATCCTTTTCTTCAGCTCCACATTTTCCGTAAGTAGTTGCTCACGCACATTGTTAACAGAAGCAAGTGACTGAGCGAACGTGGCACTTTCTTTCCGCAACGCATTCATCTCCATGCTATCCTTTTCCTTGATGCCGATAGCAACTCTTTTCCCCTCTTCAAGTTCAGAAATTTTTGTTTGAAGTTCCACGGCTCGATCCTCCAGTGTGGCAATCCTAGTGATGTCGTTCGGGTTGCGAACGTTCTCACCGGAACGAGCACCGAGCTCGGCATTTCTCTTCATCAACCGATCAATGGTCTCATTCAGATCTGCAATTGTTTTCTTAAGCGCAGCGGTATCACCAGTGATGGCTGGCACAACCGTTTTTTGAACAACACCGGTTCCCCCATTACCAGGAGCAACACGATGCGCTGACCTGACAACAGGTGTAATGCGAACTTCCACACGCCGCTCATCCCGAGCCTGGATCTTGCGATCAAGCTCGGCGATATCCTGCGCAGGAACGAGTTCAGTCAGGACAACAACCCCACGACGAGTGATCTGAGCCTTGTATCCCCAGGAAACCCGGGGCAAGACTTTCAGACTATCAGCGTGTACGAACTTCGGGCATTCCACCCCGACATTCCCATTCTGCTCTTCGATTTGAGTCAGAATCGTCTCTGAGGAAGAGATCTTGACGACCCCCTCCACATTCTTCCCTTTAACCGGGGAAAGTACGGCAAATACGACCAGAAAGGCCGCCACAATTTTAAGTTTCATGTTTTTCTTAGGGCATGGACACGTTACCTTATCGACTACAGGTCGACAAAAGGGTCTGCATCCGGTTTAACGGGACAGACCCTATTGTCCACAAAAAATAGTAAAAGTCAATACTTTATCTTGCCAAAGCTTCAAATTCAGCTTTGTGCTCAGGTATCAATTCTCCTAATCGCTGTGCAAGTACTTTAGCTGCTTGAGGTTGTTTTGTCTGTTTGAATGGTTCCCACAGCTCAGGCTTTAAACCAATCTCATGTTTATTTTGATGATATGCATCAGCAATGATCTGAGCCACTCCTCCAAGTTTTACAAAATCAAATCCACCAGTTTTATTTTGAGCTGCATCAACACTCATCGATACATAGTATATAAGAGAATCAAGATCTCTTGGATCACTTTGATATGCTTTACGCACTAGCTCAATAGCTTTATCAGATTCCCCTCGTTTTATGTGAATAAGTGCAAGAGCTTGTGCAAATGACTGCTTCTTTGGAGAAAGATCATATGCCATCTGTGCGTAGACAAGCGCATTAGTATTATCCCCTATACTGTTATAGAAGTTATACAGAAAAAATGGATATCGAGGATCCCCCGCATCCGCTGCTAGATGGAACTTAGCTTTTTCCTGCAACAATTCATAGAATGCAACTTTAGTTTTTTCAGACACAGTAGCTGACCTGATCGCAGCAGCCGTGATGTTATTCAACTGTTCAAACACTTCACTTGTAGGACGACCTGATGCGTAGATATCCTTAAATAGATCATATGCCGTATCCATAGGCATCTTTTTTATACGAGGTACCATATCCACAGATATTTTTGACTGCTCATTTGCTAGTGCAAGTGATTTAGCCAAATTAAGGTTTTGACTCATTGGTACAAACACTGATTGATACAATGTAAACGAAAGGATAAGTAACATTGCAAACGAAGTGCCTAATACTACAGTACCGATATCAGAATATTGTGCTTGTTTTACAGAGACTCGATCATGAGTATATCGATCATGTATATATGCAAGCAACATAAAGAATACGACATAACTGCTTAAGTTATCGAACACAAACAGATTGTGAATAAAGTATGCTACCAGCACTCCTAAAAACACAGATCGTTCAACAACAGTAATCTGAGTTTTCTTAGAAAACAAAAACCAAGCTGCAATAACAAAGAGTGATAGATATCCAATTAAACCGAGTGCACCTGCTGCAATAAGCCAATCCAAGAATACATTGTGTGATCTATCGAACCAGTGTTCTCTGGCATACATACCGGGATCATAGTATTTTGCAAATACATAGCCGAAGTTATCTTGTCCCCAACCAAACAATGGTTTTTCTTTTACACCTTGAAGTGCCATACCCCAGATCATCTTTCGATCCTCACCAAATGTTTTGAACACATTTTCAACATCGAGACTAATCAAGCTTGCATACCGTGCGAGCTGTGGTTTTGACTGTATCAATTCTGAATTCTTAAACATACCGAGTAATCCAATAGTAATTATTGTTGCCAAGAAAACACCTAGAGCTGTAAAACGTAAGGCTTTAGATCTCTCCTTCCATGCAAGATAACCTGTAGTTATTAGTGAACCACCAACAAGTCCAGCAAAAGCACCTCGTGTACCAGTTTTATATAGAATATATAGATTAAAGACAAAAACACAGAGACATGCAACGATGGCAATCCACCCATTTGAACTTAGACGTTGAGCAGGCTTATGTGTTCCAGGTGTAAGTAACTCATACTCTCTATTCCCTCTAAAGATCATGAGAACGGCAAGAAGTGCAAAAAAAGCATGAATCAATGCGTACACACCTAGATATGAAGAGTTACCCAGTGGTCCTGAGATACGTGCAGTAGCTCGTACAGTCTCAAGCACAGAACCAGAATAACCATTAGCCACAGCTTGTGCTACAGCTTTAGTAACATCTCCTAAAGACGATATGCCCACAACTACAGAGACCACCAAACTCAAACCTCCGACCCACACCCACTCTCTTTTTCTGACAACAGATGATGCTATAACAAACAAAGCACCTAGATGAAGCATGAGTGAGTACCCTTCCATACGTTCATAGTTACTCCAAAAACTTCTCCAAGGATTAACACTGAGCATATTTGAAATACCTGCAACTATCAAAAAACCTATCACTGCATACATAAGCGGTGAACGACGAGGTCTAGAAGCCGGATCGATGATAGCGAGGATAATATAGAGAGCGATAGCTATCTGAACAAAAGCTTTAATAAAAAATCCCTTTCCTACGATATATGGAAAGTAGAAAGAAAAACCAACAATCATCGGTGTAAAGATAGCAAGCATTACAAATACAAGAGTACTTACACGTAATACTCTTTTTGCGTTTTCGTTGTATGTAGACATGTCGCTATGATACCATAATACCCATACAAAACTATGATTCCTAAAAAAATACATTATGTTTGGGTAGGTGGCAAGGATATGCCAGAAATGGCTAAAACATGTCTAGAGAGCTGGAAGGAGAAGTTGCCTGATTTTGAAATAGTACGCTGGGATGAAACGAATAGCCCCATGACGGCACCCTATGTACAATATATGTACAAAGCTAAGAAATGGGCCTTCGTATCTGACTACATACGTTTTTGGGTCCTAGCCAAAGAAGGAGGTATCTATCTCGATACTGACAGTTTAGTTTTAAAACACTTTGGACCAGAACTAGTTGATTCAACTGAGTTCAATACATTCTTCGGTAAGATGCAGGATGGATATATTGGATGTGGAGTTATCGGAGCAGAGGCAAACAGTCCATTCATCAAAGCGATATTGGCCGATTATGAAACTACTGATCCGAACATGTTTGAGACATGCCCACAGGTTGTAACCCGTATGTATAATGTTCTAAAGCCATCACATGTAAAATTGTTTGATACTAAATATCTAAACCCTTGTACACAAGAAGAAAAAAGAACTCCTGAGAAGTTGAAGGATGCCTACGTTGACAATCTATACGCAGAGAGTTGGGTTAGATTTAGCAAACTCAAAAAGTTCGCAAGACCAATACTTTCCAGATTAGGAATTCTGTCTACTGTTAAACGTATATACAATACAATTCTTAGAAAGAATTAGAGGTTGTACGTCGTAACAATCTTTCTATTTACTTGTTTTCTCCATCGCTCCTCAATCTGTGCGATATAATGACAAAGAATAATCAGACCGATTACAAATAATACAGAAGTTGGAGACCAAATACCAAACACTCCAAATGCTCCGAGCACAAGTGCCCCTATCTTATTGTGCAACAGATACAGTGGGTATGTTATACCTCCCAAAGCTTTAGATATTGATATCATCTTAGGATGAGATACCTTGTATGAAAGATACACAAGTACCGGCACAAGGAAGAATAGACCTATTACTGACCACAGCGTAGATACGTCATACATACCAAAATGGTTTGTTACCAAACTTGGATCTTTCTCCAATAACACAGAGCTCAAGTACCCCACCATAACCACAGACAGCACCATAGATCCGATACGTCGTAATTTTACTTTTAAAGTACTCTGTCGCCATTCTTGAACAAGTAATCCCAATATTCCACCAAAAATGAAATAGAAACCAGAGCGGATAAGCAGTATTTTAAATATAAACATTTCTTGAAGACGGAACACAACCCCAAGTGACAATATCAATAACCACAACATAAAAAACCACTCTACCCTCTTCTTTTTAAACAAAAACACAAACAAACCGATCGCCACATAAAAGATCAACTCATGTGTTAGTGTCCAGTATGAGCCGTCGACCATAAGAGCTGTGGTTCCGTTATTTATTATCAATAGATTGTATAGATATCTACCAAAAGACAAGACTCCTTCTGCAGGAATCAGTATCGTAGTGATGTAAGTTACAGTACATAAAACCCAAAATATTGGATAGATACGCAGAAACCGACTCAACGCAAATCGTTTAATATTATCCTGCAAACTAAAGAAGATCACAAACCCAGATATTATAAAAAATAATTGCACTCCGAGATACCCTCGCTCAAGATAAAATCTCAATGGAGCATATGTGGATGCAGCTGTTACAGAAAAATAATGAAATGCCAGAACTGAAAATGCAGCAAAAAATCGAGCGATGTCGATTAGGGGGTAATATGTTTTTTCCGATTCAACCTTCACCATACTACTCGGGTAATTTAACGTTACTAGGCAAAGGTGTACCCGGGTTATATCCATGTTTTACAGCTTTTATGATTACAATTAACCTCTCATAAAAATCTTTAGTGAATCCTCTCTTAAAAAAACCTAAGGTGAGTAGGCCCGTAGTCCACACTACAATATTTAGCCACAGCGATAGCTTGTTTTGATATGTATTATTTCTTGAGATTATTACAGAATTTCGAATTCGTAAATATACTTTATACAAAGGAGTTTTCGAATCAAACAATCCATATATGTGAGAACCTGAGAAAGTCATATCAATATCAAAAATAATTGGACGGGCGCAAAGGTACGAACTATAACCAAGTTTGCGAATACCCCAAGCATACTGCAAATCCTCTCCATACATCAACAAAGACGCATCCGGAAGAGGTGCCTCTCGAACTGCTTCTATAGGGATAAAAGAACCCCCTGTTACAAATGCCTCCGTAGGTATAAGTGGTACGAAAGGACCATTAAATTTTTCTTTTTTATTAAGAATTAAACGAAATAAATTTGCAATCTTTTTAAAACTAAAGACTTCAAAAATAGTACCCTTTGGATCTACAGTCTTTGATGTTCGCTTGTGAAAAATTTCTTTATATCCTGGCACATTTACCCTATTCGCAGCCAAAACCACTTTATTATCTGGAAATAATTTGAGGTTATTTAAAAACATATCAATCGCCCCTTTTTCAGGAACACAATCATCATCCAAGACAAATACATAATCGCAGTCTGTCGTTCGTGCAAAATCTAATCCCCTGGCTATTGCAGGAGAATATCCTACATTTTTTTCTTGTCGAAGAATAATTAATCTGTCAGATCCTCGCATGATCACCTCTTGATCCATAGCCTCTTTGTCTTTGCACCCATTATCAACAATAATAAATTTTGCAATTTTATCATCTTGCAAAACAACATCCAAAACTTGTTTAAGAAGTGACCATCTTTTGCCGAACACAACAGCGACAGCGGTTACTTTAATTGATTTTATATTCATATTTCTAATTTTTATAGTTACACTATATCACTATCACTTTTATAAAAATCTTTTAGCTCCATCAACTGCTGCTCTATACCAGGAAGCACAATATCACTCTGCAGGCACTTATTTACTGCAACGTCAGTATCAAAGGGGACAATATCAATCTGCTTACTGTATACCCTTTTAATCACCTGCAGTAAATCATACTTTGAATTATTTTCCGTCGTACCAAATTGATTCAATGTGGGTAAAGTAGCCCAATTGCAAATTAAATATTCTGCCTGTTTCGCCCACTGTAGAGTAGTAACACCATTCCAGTAGTGATTGGCATAACCTTTAACGCTTTTATCCGTAGCACTCAAAAACCAATCCAGTAAAGATACCTGTGTACCTAATTCATGACCGATGATTGAAGTTCTAATCATTTTCGTATTTTTAAAAGAAGATTCAATTTTTTCTGAGATTCGAGCCTTACTTTTTCCATAATCATCTGAGGCATCTCGTTCTGCATTCTTAGCATATTTTAAGCCGAGAGATAATTCACCTGAAAATTCACAATCTGTTGACGGGTGAATAACTGGAATTCCCCTACTTTCCAAAAAAACAGGTAAATTTTCGTTTAAATCTACATACTCATTACTATCAACAGGTTTTCTTTGCGGTATTTTTCCAATACAATTAATAATGATATCTGCCTGAGTTTTTAAGATAAAATCTCTAAAATCGACAGAATCCCATCGAGCAGAAGTTGTTAAGATTACATACCCTTGTTTTGTAAAATATTTGTAAACAGCATTACCCAACATGCCTTTTTCGCCTAATAAGATTATTTTATTCATTATGCTTTAAAATAATTATTTTCTTTGAGGATAGTTCGCAAATCCTCTTTTGACACAACACAATCTTCTGAACTTAAACCTGCTGCAGTAAGCCTATTTTCATTGTAGATTTGCTTATAGTGAAGGAGATACATGTTTTGTTCTGCCACATACTTTGCACGATCTTTTTCATAAGGAGATATCATCTGTTCATGAATTTTTTCTGATATTCTAGGTGCTCCTTTTTTCCATTTTAAACCAAAGTCTTCAGCGTATATCTCAAATAGATCTTTAACCTTAAAAGATTTAAGATCTGGTACGATATTGTGACCAGTATTTTCGAGAGCGAACTCTATACACTTGATTGCTTCATCTATATCAATCATAAACCTTGTCATATCTTCTGAGTACAGTGTCAATTCATAATTATTCTGAATAGAATTCCAAATAAGAGGAATAATAGAACCTGTTGAATTTAAAACATTTCCATAAACCACAGAAGTTAGTTTACAGGCCTCTTTCTCAGCGTCAACAATAAATGCTTCTCCGGCAACAAATTTCATAGCTCCGTACAAAGTAGTTGCACAGCGGCTTTTATCACTCGAAATAAATGTTGCTGATTTTAAATTATTTTCAACAGCAGCTCTTCGCGAATTAATAGCTCCATGTACAATCACTTGAAGCCCTTCTTCAACGTTCTCGTCGACAGCCTCAATTTGTTTAAGCGAAGCGGCACAAATAGCTACAGTATGACCTTTCATAGATCTATTTAGGAGATCAAAGTTTCGCACATCACCAACAATACACCTAATCTTTGGAAACTGTTTTTTAATAAAATAATGTTTTGCTTCATCTCTACTATATATTGTAATCTCATTATCAGCATACAAATGCTTAATCAGATTCTTTCCCAAATACCCTGCCCCACCTGTAATAAATACTTTTTCATTTTTAAGCATATATAGTATATATAACATATACCGAGCTGTTTTTACACACCACTTATGTTGACTTTATTTGTAGATAATGTCATTATTTATTCAAAATAATATGATACTATTGAATCTATGAAATTTATCCATCGACTTAATCGTAATTTTTTACAGCTGGACTTAAGATACTTTTTCAGAAATTCTTTTTACAACATACTAGCTTACGCAATATCGATAGTTTGTACACTACTAATAACTTATTTAATCGCAAATAAGATATCAAGTAATGACACAGGTATCTACAGGTATATTTATTCATGGTATGGCATTATAAGTGGGGTTATGCTTTCTGGTATTACAACTTCTTTGACAATTTCAATCGCAAAAGGATACAACTCTTTAAGAAGTGCTTTTTTTTACAAAGCATTCTGTTCAATTTTTGGAGTTTGTGCAAGTCTTGTAGTTGCAGGATATTATTTTTATAATGACAACAGTACACTCTCTATTGGATTTATACTTCTCGGTCTATCCATTCCACTCTTAGAGTTATCAGGCCTATATTCGTCTTACTTACAAGGCAGAGAAGATTTCAAAAAAGCTTCAACACTAACGATCTTCAATAAGATTTCAACACTGTTACTGATGTTGATCTTTATATACATACTCCACTATACAAATAGCCATTCTCTACTCATATCAAATGTTTTTTTAGTAGGTATTACTCAAACAGTATATGTTTACAGCTTAGCCAAAAAAGATAAAGAAAGGCAAAATATCCCCGCAAAACACCTTAACAAGAAAGACCCTACTCTTTTGCCCTATGCAATACACCTTACTCTTATGGGGGTTATATTTACAATCGGACAACAAGCTGACAAGTTGATACTGTTTTCAATGTTTGGATCAACAACGCTTGCCGCATATTGGATTGCAACTACAATCCCCCTTGAAGCACAGCGCTTTATCGCACAAATAACAACAATCTACATACCCAAGCTTGTTAGGGCCGATACAGGGAGTCTTGTATTTAAGAAAAAATTTATACGGACGGTTCTCATTGCGACAATGATATTATGTATAGGCTGTGGCTTATACTGGATTAGCGCCCCTATGATATTTAGTTATCTATTTCCAAAATATATAGCATATACTTTTATATCTCAAATATTCTTTCTAAACATAATTCTTATACCGAGCATATTTTCTTGGTCATTTTTCTTACTGCAAGGAAATATTAAAAAAACATACCTATATCACGTAGCCGATCCTTTGATACAAATAAGTCTCTATGTCGTCTTTATAATTCTTTTTGGATCTACCACTGTCATGCCCATAATATACGCAATACTTGCAAAAAATGTTATTATGGCGATATTAGGATTAACACTTTTTATAAACACAAAACCGTCAAATTCTAGTATTTCACATGAACAACTTGTATAACCCTTTAGTATCCATAGCCCTGACCACATCAAAGAGTGAGCAGTTTCTAAAAGAACAACTCGATTCTTTAATAAATCAAACCTATAAAAATATAGAGATTGTTATCAGCCACGATGAATGTGGGGACAATACACAATCAATTCTTAATGAATATGTAGGTAAATATCAAAATATTTCATGGTCTCTTAATAAGAAGCCTAAGGGATACATTGGCAATAACGAAAACGCAATAAGTTTGTGTAGAGGTGAAATTATCTTTCTTTGTGATCATGATGATTCTTGGTACCCAGAAAAAGTAGCTGAGCATGTCAAAGCCTACGGAGATCCTTCAGTACAATGGGTTTACAATAAAGCAGTATTGACGGATGGTACAAATACGAAGGAAATTGGATTTCTTGAGGACATTGATCCTAAATACTATAGACACAAAACACTGCTTGAAAATACCTGGGGTACATGTATTGGTGGTGCACTAAGCTCTTACAGATCAAATGTGCTGAAAAAAGTACTACCTGTAGACACACACGCTCCAGCTCACGATTCTTGGATACAATTAGCAATATATCCTAAAAAAGGAGTTTTCATAGATAAAATACTCCAGAAATACAGACAGCACGGAAGTAATGCTGTAGGTTGGGATAAAAACTACTTAGATAATCGATCACCTGAACTAATTAAAAAACTTGAATCACAAGCTATTTTAGATAATTTAAATTATCTAAAGCATTTACCATTTAATAACAAACTTTCTGTACCTAAGAGAATATTTCTTTTTATTGTATACATATTAAAATATACACGGTACCATTTTAAAAAAATACTGAAAAATACTTAATTTTATTTTTTACAATACAAGACAGAAACTTCGCTTTTCTTCGGGAAGAACAGGTATACCCAACCGAGCGTATGCCACAAACAAATTGTCAAAATCTTATAAAGATTTCCATGGATATGAGTGTCACACGAACCATGCTTTGATATTTCCCTTGATGCATTTATTATATAAGTCGAACCTTGTATTGTTGCTAAAGATTTTACATCAGAAAAACCAACACTCTTACCGATCAATTCCAAAGAATCACTCGTAAAGACCTGCAGATGTCTTGGAACCTCCAACCCTCGCCAGTTATTTTTAAATAAGCCAAAACCAAAAGATTTTGAGTTTGGAGTGAAAGCAACCAACACACCTCCTTTTTTCAAAATACGAAGACACTCTTGCAAAACTTTTTTTGGATCTGGTAGATGTTCAATAACATGATTCATCATAATTACATCAAAAACCTCATCATCGAACTTCTTAGAATAAATATCTCCAACGGAAACGTTTAGGTTTTGTTCTAAAGCTTTATGTATTGCAGACGGATCAAAATCAAAGCCTTCAACATTCCAACCTTGAGCCCTCATCAATAACATTGAGCTACCGTTACCACACCCAACGTCAAGTAATCTTCCATTTTTTACATAGGGTACATAAAAAATATTCGCAAGTTGAGCATCCCTCCATGCGGGAATCAATCGAGACAAAGCTGAATATAAGAACTGCTGATATTTAGGAATAGTGTTAGGATAACCACGAGAGATGGAAAGTGCGGAAGATCTCATGTTATTTAAAAACTTTTTTAAAAATCCTATTCTGCTCTTTTTTATTTCATGTTCAGATAATAATCCAGGTCCAACATGTGTCGAATATTTACTATAAAGCTTATAAAGCTCTGATTCGATAGCTACAGGATCCAGCCATAAAGTTCTACAAGAACGCACAGTACACCGTCGCATACTCCACGCACCAGGAACCGCATATAAAACATCTTTCAAGCTATGTAGGTACAATACTCCAGAACTATCACAAACCGGACATCTTGGAACAGATTTTGTTTGAATAGACATACTCATTAATAACTATATTATTTAAGTCTTAATATTAGCCACTCTTGATCTTGTAAACCTCGTTCTTTCAAAAGAAGACTGACATCATTTTTATTTGATATGTTTTTAAGAAATTTAAATTTGTTAACATCAGCAAAAGTAAATTTAACAATTTCAATATCATGCGTATCTTTAAAATAAGATATACATGCCTCTTTACAACCTGGAACAAAATCGTCATGCAACTCAATGATTCCATAAGCAACATTTTTTAACACGTCCAAATTTTTAATACTTAAAATATCTTTTTCCGCCCCTTCACAATCACAAATAAGTAGAGTATTCGGACGTATGTACTGTAGGATATTTTCATTAGTCGCCTCCCCCAATATCTCTATTGGGTTTGAGAGATTATTTATACTATACATTTCTTGTATCAACCTCCTACCATCTTCTTCCATTTCAAATGCGACTATACTAGCCTGAGTAAACATTTTTCCAAAGCCGGTTGTATAATAACCTTCTGCAGAACCAATATCTAAAATATTCTTAATTTCCATTTTTCCAACTTCATTAACGTATGGATGTAAAACAGCTTCATAGTAACCAGCGAGTTTATGCAGAAAGGCACTGCCTACTGCCATGTGTACATATTTCATTGGAGCAAAAGGACCGTCGATAACATTAAGACCGTATTCTTTAACAAAAGATGCCTCATACCGTTGGACGGTTAACAAATCCCTTTTAT
Source organism: uncultured Candidatus Saccharibacteria bacterium (assembly GCA_964367655.1). Lineage (GTDB taxonomy): Bacteria > Patescibacteriota > Minisyncoccia > Phycocordibacterales > CAIZLB01 > CAIZLB01. The sequence goes on from CAYIYJ010000002.1 coordinate 54,279, forward strand.
TGAAAAAATGAGCAAAAAGTTTTACATACAACTTATTTATCCACCTAAAGATAGGTAAAGGTACTATTTTTTTAATTATTTTTTTAATTATTGATCTATTCATATAAGTGAAGTAATGTTAAATAACATGGGAGTAGTCTTTTTGATCATAAAGATATCTTAGTCCAAAACCGAGATCGTAGCAAATAAAACCTTTAACAGCGTATTCATACGCAATATCCTTACCAGCTGGTCCACATGAAAATATTACAATCGAATTATCATTCTTATTTAACAAATCCCTAATCTGGTTAGAAACCCTACCCCTTTCAGAGAAAGCATTTTTCTCAAGAGTTTCGACAAAGTTAACACTGGCAAAATACCCATCTATTTGCTTTATGTTATTAATAGTTTCTTTGTTTGTAACAAAGATAACATTCTTATTTTTTATAAACCGCTCAAAAAAAGTGAGCATCTTATCTTTGAAGTAGAAGAAATGGGCATCTAGGTACTGAGCTTTTTTATTAAAAATTCGATTGAATTCTATTTTTAAAGGTAGCCAACAACTTAATTTACCCCTTGTTTTTTTTAAATCCTGATTGGAATAGTTAACAAAAACAGGGATACTTAAAATATACGAAGATTCTGGCGTATAATTTTTGATACTATCAACCAAACCTTTTTTCAGATCGACATTGTAACATTGATAATGAATATCTCTGCCGTGGAGCAAACCTATCTCCCCATCCCCCATTCTGATAATTGATTTACCCGTAGCAATTACATCAAAAAGATCCTTATCTGAAAAAAAATTTGCCCCTGTTTTATAAGTCGGACTACCGTAAGCAATAATATATCTGAAAAAAAATACAGGGTCATATAAAAAATAGTTTTTAACAAACCTACATATTTTTTTTATAAAACCAAAAAGATTTGACAGCATATATATTATGGAAGTTTTATTCCTAGTATTGAAGAGCCGAATTCTCTCTTCTTTTGTCTCACACATACTGGAGCATAGGCATAGAATTTCAAACCTTCGATAACTCGAGCTTTATTTGGTAATTTATCTGCAGGATATACGATAGGATGTGTAAGTCTTAACATTTTTTCGGCCCCTTTATTTGTGATCAAATAAGCGCCTGCAAGATATAGAGGTCTATAAAATTTAACCGGGCCTGGCATGTATTTTTTGTACCAGTTACGAACACCTTCATAGAGCGACATCGGCACTATGTAGGCAGCCTTAGTGGCAGAAACTAATATAAATTTAATTTTATTAAAACCCATTTGTTTTTTACTATTAAGACGTATTGAATTCAACCAAAATTTTAAAAAAGGAAAACCAGGCTGGAGATAGTCAAAACTTAGATATTCCCAAATATTTAACTTTTTGTTTCTATCTATCTCTGTACATAAAATTTGTTTAAAATTTTGAGGGAGCTCTACATCATCCTCGAGTACCAATGTGTACCCAGAATACTGAGAAGCCCTCTCATAGGCCATAACATGGGATAAGGCGCAGCCAACCTCTCCAGGCAGGAGTACAACCCCATTTTTTAACAAAGCAATATCATCCCTATATCGGTAACTGGTATCCACTACTCTACCATCCACAGCACTAAGTCGTTCATATAAAATACCCAGTGCCTCAAGCTGGCTTGCCATATAAGACATTCGCTTCGTATCCTTATCCAAATTAATGACTAAAACCTGCATAATATGATATATGTAATAAATTTTACTTAAAAGTTTGATAAATTGTTCTAATAAACATATATATGAGATATTTGTAATTTTTCCAATCATCTTTCCACAATAACGAAGTATTCGAAGTGTACTGTGTTTTAAGCACATCAGTCAACCCTCCTTGTAGATACCCGGATGTTGTGTAGGTAGTATTTAAATTTTTATATAAAAATCTTTTAGGTAATTGCAGAAAATAGTACCACTCTTCTCCATTTTTTATACGCAAAGAAAAAGTAGCTTTTTTGGCAATTGAAGTCCTAACAACATGAGTTGCATCACCATTAAATCTTTTTCTTAATAAATAATCGACAAAATACGACACACACACTTTCCTTGTATGATTAGTAGTTAAAACCTGTGTTATTGTAAAATTCATTAAAGAATCCTGGCTAACCACACACCTATTTGTAACTAACCATGCAGGACGGTTATTATTTAACAAACAAGCATTCAATTCAGCTAATGCATTCGGTGCAAGAAAGTCATCATCATCTAAAAATAATACATACTCCGAATCTGTTGCAACCTGTCCCAATGCTAAATTTTTACAAAAATTATTGCCTTTATTTTCAACATTTTTTATATAAAAGATGCTTCTTTTATCCCTAAAATCACTAAAAATAGTATCTTTTTCGAAGATATCATAATCAAATTGAGGACTATCGTTTATAATAATTAATTCAAAATTTGAATAATTCTGAGAAATAACAGACCTGGTAGCAGCCAGCAACCCTTCAGGCCTTTTATATGTAGGAATTATTATAGAAAACTTTACAGGTACCTGCATATATAATCATATTACCACATAGCAATAATAGCGTAAATCTGTATAATACTCTCTATGAAGGACAAAATAGGTGCCATAAACCTTCTACGTTTCATAGCAGCCCTAGGAGTATTGCTCTACCACTACACATTTATGTTTTACCAGAGAGGTTTTACATATCTAGATTTTGGAGTAGGCAGATCTCTATTTCAATACGGATATCTAGGGGTCGATTTATTCTTTATAATAAGTGGTTTTGTAATTGCATTAAGTGCTGAAGGCAGAACTGCCTGGAAATTTTTAATTTCCAGGCTTGCACGATTATACCCATTATTTTGGATATCAGTTTCCATAACATCATTTTTCCTTCTATTTGGAGGAAACTGGATATCGAGCGAAGTTACAGCATCTAGATATCTTGCAGGACTAACAATGATACCTGGCCTTTTTAATCAAATAGTTGTAGATGGATCATACTGGAGCTTGGAGGTTGAATTAAAGTTTTATACTTTTATTTTTATAATAATTGCTTTGGGTTTATTTAAAAAACTAGAATCTATTACAAATATAATAACAATAGGTTTAGTAGTAGCTACAATATTCTTACCAACCCACTTAAACTGGATAGCAAATTTTATGGCCGGAATCATATTCTATAAAATCTATACAGAAGGCCTTACAAAAACACGAATACTAGGATTATTTACCCTACTATCAATTAATTTATACTATGTTATATATCAAATTACAGACCTGGAACTCGGATACAAAACAGATTTTAACCCTTGGATCATTGGATTACACATATGTATATTTTACGGAATATTCATTCTAATAGCCTTGAATAAACTAGTACTTGGAAACAGTAAGATTTTAAATCTCTTGGGCCTATTGACCTACCCCATTTATTTATTACACCAACAAATAGGACAAATTATATTTAAAATATATGAGTATTTAGGAATACCCTTATACCTTGCATTTATTGCAGTATTAACATTTATTTTAGGGATGGCATATGTTATACATACCCTCTTTGAAGAGAAAGGACGTAAAATTATCACATCTATTTTGAATAAAATGACACCCCACTGATGTTCTGATAACATCTGTCTATTTCTTTTGAGGTTTGCACAAAATATTAGTCTGAATCTTGGTAAATTCTTTAGCCCATAAAGATACATCTCGAATCTGTCGATACCCGTCTTCAAAATCTAACAAAGAATACCCTTGATCGATAAGAGTATTAAGCATGTCTACATTACTCGTACCTGTATACGCATCAGGTGTGTATTCAAAAAATATAACAGGTTTATACTTGATAATGTACGGCAAAATCGCCTGAATAACAATCCATTCATACCCCTCTGTGTCAATCTTTATAAGATCAATCTTATCAAGCCTAGACAGTTCTTCTGCAGTTCCGATTAATATTGTCTCTGTTTGCCCCACAACATCATTTCTACACAAACTACTTGCGCCCATATTTTTTACATTAATATGTATCTGCGCCTCTCCAGGAGTTTGACCTATCGCCTTATTAACCAGTTCCATATTGGTAAAATTATTTTGAAATTTACTATTCGAGAGCTGGGCAAACAAACTCTTAATCGGCTCATAAGCAACAACTTTTCCAAAAGAACCTACTAGAGCAGCTGCATACAAGGCATGTTGACCGATATTAGCACCAATATCAACATATGTTTGTCCAGGTTTTAAGTACTCCTTATACATCATCAACACTTCAGGTTCATACACCCCTGCCGTAAATATTTCTTGATCAACAAAACCATTTTCAGGATTAAGCCATATCTTAAAACTAATACCTGAAAATTTAAAATTATACAGTACTTTTTCTGTAAAAGATGACAATTTTTTATTTCTAAAAAACTTTAAATACATCGGAAATATAAAAGCTCTTATAGGTTTATATACCCATGGCATGTATTTTTTTGAAAATAAAACCAACTTTGTAAACATGATAAATTATTATAGTTTGTTTTTAATAATAGTTGTGTTCATACTAATTTAAACTTGAACTATCTATACCCCCAATATATTCTTTAACGTATTCTCGTCAACCTCTTTCTTTGCAGGTTCAGTTACAATCTGATCAGGCACTTGTTCTAATTCGGCAAAAGCCTTTTTAAAAGGATTGTGCACTGGCACAGCAGTCTGATGAGTTGTCTGAGTGTTATTGACCCGTGGGATAGGAGGTATTGGCGGTAATACCGTCGGACGTTTTTCACCATGATGATTGGATACGGGTGCTGATTGAACAGGTCGTCGATCTTGTGGATGATCTGTAAATACTTTTTTCTCTTGGTGGTTGTAAGAGTTGTGTTTTGCAACACCGTTCTGAGGATTACTCTGTATATGATTAACACGTGGAGGAACAGCTGATGCCCCTGTATTAGACCTATCCCGATTATCAGATGACTGTTGTCCTCCTGTATTACTACTACCCAATGTCCAATCAAGAATATGTTTCTCGACATCCGCTCGAGGTCGCGTATATGTAGAACGAGAAAGTTCCATAATCTTACTCACATGTTGATCTTTTGATTCTGGCCATGGACCAAGACCAAGAGCTGAGAAAGCACCGGATGTTACTCCATCAATCATCAACTTCAGATACATCTGGTACCGACCAAGATTCACAAAATCCTCCACAGTAAATGTTGGCTGGAATTCTTTTTCCAACGTCTCACCGTCTTCTGCTCCAACACGGAATGTTATCATTGTACCTACGTTACCAAACACAGCATCACGAACAACTTCAGACATCTGCTTTACATATTGGTGAGCAACGATCAATCCGAGTTTATATTTTCGAGATTGGGCCAAGATCTGAGCAAATGAGTCATTCGTAAAGTTTTGGAACTCATCCACGTAAAGATAGAACGGTGGTAGCGTCTTCATCTCCCTGTCGTTTTTATCAGCTCGTGACATAGCTGCAAGATATATCTTTGTCACAAACAAAGATCCGAGCAAGTTCACAGCGTCTTCACCAATACGACCTATAGACAAGTTGAAGAGAATAATCTTTTTCTCATCCATAGCTCTTCGCAGATCAAAAGAAGAAAACTTTTGACCAATAATATTACGAATCAAACTATTTGAGATAAATTGCCCCACTTTGTTTTGAATAGCCGGTACCGCTTCAGCCGCCATCTTCTCTGTATAGTTTGCAAATTCTTTCTCCCAATACATCTTAACAGTTGGTTCTTTTACACGAGCAACTACATCATTTCGAAACTTCTTATCAGAAAGCATACGGTTCACATCAAGCAGTGTTGCCTCCGGAATCTCAAGCAACGCCAGAAGCGTATAGTTCAAGATATATTCCATACGAGCACTCCACTGGTCTTGCCAGATCTTTTTAAACGTACTCATCAATCCCGAAACAATAAGCTGTGCCCGAACAGGATTCAAGACTAGATCTCCTGATGTGTCCTCAAGAACGTTGAAAGCTATAGGATGTTCCAGGTCAAATGGTGCAACATAGATAACATCTTTGATACGATGTTCTGGCACATATTCCATCAACAGATCAACTGTTTTGCCGTGAGGGTCGAGAAAAGCCACTCCTTCTCCATTTTGTATATCTTGAATGGCCATATTTTCAAGCAGGGTTGATTTACCCATACCTGTCTTACCAATCACATACATATGCTTCAATCTATCCTCCCGTCGAATACCAAACTTTACTTGGCTATTGCGAGAGTCAGTTATACCAAAATATGTTACTCGATTGTCATCCATATGAGACTATATTAGCATATTAGTATATAATACACACATGAGAACATATATGTCATCACGTACAATAACTTTGAGTGCGAGCATTATATTAGGACTTGTTTGCGCTGTACAAGTACAGGCAACAACCGAAGCAGATCTTCAGTCTCTACTCAACCAAGTAACAGCTAGTATGACCGCTCCAACAACCAACAGTGCCACACCTACCACTACCACAAAAACAACATCTGCACCCAAGATCGTTGAAGAAAAACTTAACTACACAACAACAGTACCCGATAGAACAATCAAACTAGATGAGATTGTAAGTGTGAGTCTACGATCTCAAGCTGCACCAACAACGCCCATCGACATATATCTTTTATCCTTCAACCAATCAGGAGATCCATTGAAAAAAGTATCTATAAAAACTGTATACAATCAAAAAACAGGAGTAACCAAGCGATACAAACTCATGTTTAATCAAGACCTTCTTAACACAGTTAAAGGTGCCACATACGTACAGATCGGTTACTGTATCGGAGGTTGTGGAGGTACTGCAAGAAGTAAGATTATAAAAGGAAGAATTATCTTACCTCGTACACAGCCGCTTTCTTCAAATAGTTCAACAATTTAGCAACGTCTCCATTTTTATTATCACTCTTCAACACAATTACAACCACAGTTCTCACGCCTCCCTTTGCAAGAGTTACATCAAAAAGAGAAACTGTTGTTTGTTTTGATTGGTCAATATAACCATTTTTACCACCTGCATATCCTGTTGTAAGAAGTAATGCGTTTCGGTTGTACCATGTATGACCTTTGATTGAAAATTGTTTTACTCGTGTCATATCATATATCTGAGGATCGTGTTTGTGGATGTATCGAGCAAGTTTAAGTAAATCTTTTGGTGTTGAGGTGTTTTGAGGATCTAGACCACTTGGATCTCCATAATATGTATCCGTCATACCCAACTCTACAGCTTTCTTATTCATCTCCTCCATAAACTTAGAGTGACCATATTGATCTGCAAACACTTCAGCTGCATCGTTACTTGATTCCATGAGTAGTGGGAACAAAAGATCTGCCAATCGGATCTTCTCACCTAGACCAAGGTTGCCTTGGCCTCCATAGGCACGAGACGCATCTCTCGAAACTATAGCAATAGTTTGCATATCCATCTTCTCTCGAGCAACGATTGCTGTCATAAGCTTACTCACTGAAGCTAGTGGGTGAATAGCCTCAGACTCTTTTTCAAGAATAATCTCACCAGTTTCCAGATCGGCAACAAGATATGCTTTAGAACTTAATATAGGTGCAGCAGGTGTTGCATACAAAGAATATCGATCTTGATTAAGAATATCTTCCTCATCCCCTCCACCAATAAGCATATTAGCTCTTTCACCTTCACGACCTCCAACAACTAATGTTGTATTAGAATACTTATTAATATTGTCAGTTAAGAATGAGTTTGGGGTTTTTGCATCAAAACCAATACGAGATACACCAGGTATACCAAGATCAATACGGTCCATATCTTCCTCTGTTGGCACTGACGTTGTTGCGGTATCGAACACATCTTTACCTAACCCAGCAAGAACATATATATCTGAAGTAGTTGCCTGTTGTGATTCAGGTTGTGTTATTCCTACTTTTTTTTCTTCAACGTTGTGTACTGCAAGCAATATAAGTTGAGTCATAAAAGCAACAACCGATACACCTATAACACATACACCAATAAGCCAAAATACACCCTTAGAATTCCACACATGGCCGGTCTTAACAGGCTCCGTAGGCAAAACAACATCAACTTCACTCACCTTCTGAGTTGTTGATTTCTGCAATGTATCTTTAAGGGATTCTGTATATGAATGAAGATTGAACATATTATATACTATATCAAATATATGAAAATTCGCTAAATACTTTTCGATAATCCTCTATCGCCTGCTCAACAATATGTCTATTGATCTCAAAACTAGATCCTTGGTGAGCAAGTTCGTTTCGAACCTTATGAGCCCGCCACGCAAGGTCTATCGTACCCATCTGAGCTTTGTTTGTATTTTTTAATTTTTCACCAATAGAATCACCTAGTACACCGATACGATCAAGTAGATCATACAGCATGATATCAGCTTCAATTATTGCCAAACGCCAATCTGACTGATTACCAGAGTTGTAGTATTTCTCTATCAATTCCCATCTAGGATTTTGAATACCGTTTGTGTCTACAGCATCAGCTGGCGGTACGTGTATATCTTGAGTTGATGTTGATATTGCAGGGGCTATTGTTTTAGAATATTCATCGGTTACAAACTTCAAACGTATCTTATTGTGATAGATAATAAGCCAGAAAAGTAAGCAAAGAAATATACAGGTGAAAAAGATTATATACAAGATATTTTTAAACAGATCCGTCACCCGAAACTTAGCTTCATCAACAAGACTTGGTTCGATAGTTGTTGTAATAACCTCCCCTGAAGCATTCTGCACTACTTCCGTGTGAGGGTTAAGTAGGTCATGGTACCATGTTTTGATATCAAACCCAGATCGTGGAACAGTATCCGTTCCAAATAACTCACCTGATCTATCAGGATTGAGTCGTGGAATAATAACTGCAAATATCGCAATCAAACCAAGTATGAGCAGGACAACATCTTCCCACTCTATACCAAACATACCACCTCCAGATTTTTTCTCATCTTTCTTATCACCTTTTTTTTCTTCTTTTTTTACGTCTTTCTTTTCTTCGGCCATATACCGTCTAGTATATCATCTTTCCGAGTGCAAATAGAAGATGCTCTTTGTCTGTATCAGCCAATAGTTGTATACCGAGTGGTAGACCAGATGCAGTACCTCGTACAGGATTTTCATTCTCGTCTTGGCCTGTAGTATACGGTACAGATATTGCAGGTACACCTACCAAGTTTGCAGTCACTGTAAAGATATCGGCAAGATACAAAGCTAAAGAATCATCTATTTTCTCCCCTATCTTAAAAGATGTATCTGGTGTCGTAGGCATCATAATAGCATCCACTTCAGTAAACACCTTTTTTACATCTGCAACCAATCGATCACGCAATATACATGCTTTTCGATAATAAGCATCATGATATCCAGCAGAAAGAATGTATGTGCCAAGTACAATACGTTTCTTTACTTCTCTTCCCAGTAGATGACCTCGAGTTTCCATATAATCAGCGAGAAGATCTTTGCCTTCAACTTTTTTACCATATCGTACTCCATCATATCGAGCCATGTTTGAAGACACCTCAGCAGGAACAAGTATATAATACAAAGCCAAAGAGTTTTTTAACAATGGAATTGATATATCAACAATTTCCACACCTTGTGATTTTAATTTATCAATAGTTTGTTCCATACTCTGCTTTACCTCATCAGAGATTCCATCAGTAAAGATGAATTCTCGCGGTATACCAACTTTGAGTCCTGGACGAGGCATAGTATCAACAACTGTAAAACCTTCTGACGAATGTGACGTACTATCAAGTTCATCAACACCTCGGATAACATCAAACACAAGCTCTGCGTCCTCTACGTTTTTAGTTATAGGACCAATCACGTCAAACGACGATGCCATTGGCATCAGGCCGTGACGAGACACACTTCCATATGTAGGTTTGAGTCCAACCACCCCACAATACGCAGCAGGCTGTCGTATAGACCCACCAGTATCAGATCCAAGAGCAAATAAACACCCACTCATCGCAACAGCTGCAGCTGATCCTCCTGAAGAACCGCCGGCAACGTATTCTAGCTGTAGAGGGTTCTTAGTTAACCCGTAGGCAGAATTTTCTGTAGAACCACCCATAGCAAACTCATCCATATTCACTCGACCTAAACATATAGCCCCAGCTTCTTTAAGTTTGGTTATTACCCGCGCATCATAACTTGAAACATAATCCTCTAGTATTTTTGATGCAGCACCGATCTTCTTATCCTTCATCAAAATGTTATCTTTCACAGCAAACGGCACACCAAAAAGTCTATGCTTTCGAATATGTGATTCAATCTCTTCTGTTGTTTTATCCGCGATCTGCTCATCACACAACTTCGCAAGAGCTAGTGCATCTTCATACACTTCCAAGTATGCATGTATGTCAGAATTCTTTAGTGCGATAATCTCAAGATACATCTTCACAACCTCAGTTACTGTGCATTTTTTTTGAGCCAAAGAGATATGAAAATCAACAATCGAATCTGGGATAATATGTGTTTTAAAATCAATAGACATGGAGATTATTAGCGTTGATTAAAGATGATAATGGTTTTATTTAAGCAAGTATCTTTTTTACCTTAACAGCATTGTCTGTATGAGCTGGGGCTACACGTACCAATTCCTCTGCTGTAGCACCTGTTGGAACAGAACGAATCTCATCAGAACGGATATGACCTACAGGAGCAAACCCTTCACTATGTGATTCACCTTGTTCTGGTAAAGATACCTCCTGAATAGTGTCAATAAAACCCAGGATGGATTCAATATCTTTTTGAAAAAAAAGAACCTCCTCATCTGTAATAGATAGACGAGCTAGATTGGCCAAACGACGAACCTCAGCCTCTTGTATAGTAATGTGTGCACTCATATTTCTACTCTAGCACAACTTTATCTCTTTATCATCCTTAAAAAACTTTGTTCATCCAACACGTGGATTCCAAGCTTCTGTGCCATATCTAACTTAGATCCGGCCTCTGCTCCAGCTACCACAAAGTCTGTTTTACTTGACACAGCACTTGACACTTTACCACCAAGATTGCGCACTATGTCTCCAGCTTCATCTCTCGACATACTGGTAAGTGTTCCCGTTAATACCACGCTCTTACCAAACAATGGTGAGTTCTGAACTTCCGTTACCGGCCGTGCTACTGGCTTTTTTATTGTCACATACTGGAGCAGCTCATCGAGTTCGTGTATATGTTTTTTATTTCTAAACCAATCATATACATGTTGTGCTACAACATCACCAACACCGTAGATCGAAGACAGGTCTTCGACTGAAAAATTCCGCAGCTTCTCCAATTCACCCTTAGAGGCTTCAGCCAGATCACGTGCGGTTTCTTCACCTACTTGAGGAATAGATAAAGCAAAGATAAGCCGAGACAGCTCAACCTCACGAGCTTGTTCGATCGAAGTAACAATATTCTGAGCTGACAATTCACCCATACGAGGAAGTATCTCTATGTCACCTTTTTTGAGGGTAAAGATATCACCGTATGAAGAAATAAGACCCTGCTCTAAAAACAAATCAAGCTGTTTTGGGCCTAGCCCGTCGATGTTAAAACATTTCTTTGAAACAAAGTGGTACAGTCTGCGACGACGAATAGAATCAGCATCCATATGTACGCATCGATATGCTGCCTGACCAGGTATTCGTTCTATCTCCCCATCTCCACCACACTCGCTTACATGTGTTGGAAAGACATATTTTTTTTCTTTACCTGTGCGTAACTCTACAAGAACTTTTACAATATCAGGAATCACATCCCCTGCTTTTTGCAACACAACAGTATCACCGATACGAATATCAAGTCGTTGAATCTCATCTTCATTATGCAAAGTTGCCCGTGACACAGTTGAACCCATAACCGATACAGGTTCAAGAACTGCAACAGGTGTTATAACACCAGTTCTTCCAACCTGGAGTTTTATATCTACAACTTTTGTTGTTACTTGTTCAGTTGGAAATTTAAACGCTATACCAAAGCGTGGAGCTTTTCCGGTGTACCCCAACTCTTTTTGTAGATCCTGATCATTAACTTTTACTACCACCCCATCGATCAAATAATCCTCTTTCTTATGCTTATGTTTCCACCTCTCCCAGAAAGCAATGATTCCTTTTGGATCAACAACTTTTTCAACATGAGGATTTACTTTAAAGCCTAACTCTTTTAACAACTGAAGTTCTTCCTCCTGTGTATGTAAGACAACTTGTTTTTCTCCAGAGGGAACATTCATGTATGATATATCGTAGATAAAAGCATCTAATTTTCGAGAAGCTGCAATCTTTGGATCAAGCTGTCGAATAGATCCTGCGGCAATGTTTCGAGGGTTTGCATACAGATCAAGTCCCAGCTCAGCTTGTTTCTTGTTTAATTGTTCAAATACAGTTTTTCCTACCCACACCTCACCTTCAATAATCACATCGTACGGCTTAGTGAGTGTGAGAGGTATTGATTGTATAGTGCGTACATTGTGAGTTACATCTTCACCGATAACACCATCCCCACGTGTTGCAGCTTGTACCAAAACACCTTTCTGATATTCTAAAACAACTTTTAAACCATCAATCTTTAGTTCACATGTATATGTAACAGATGTTGTTAAATCCCTTTTTAAAAAACGATTAATTCTTTCATGGAAATCGTAAATATCTTGTTCGGTGAATGCGTCATTGAAAGACCATTGTCTAACTTTGTGCTCAACTTTTGAAAACGTATCCAAAGCCTGTCCCGCAACTCTTTGTGTTGGAGATTGTGCATCATAGTATTCAGGGTGTTTCACCTCAAGTTCAACAAGCTCTCTTTTCAAAGAATCCAAGGCTTCCGGGGTAATCTCCTCCACGTTTAAAACATGATATTGGTAGCGATACTTGTCTACCAACTTACGCAATTTTTCTATACGCTCCTGTATGTCATTTTGAACCATGTATATACATCAATATACCAGAATTAGTGAGCATATCTTAGCCCTCTTTCTACAACACGCTGTTCCACAGTTTTAGTCAAATCACACCCTGCAGCGTTTGCACGAGCGTTGTACCCCAATGTATTAATTAACGTTCTCTCTGGGAGCTTACGCACAGTGACAGACGCACAAGCAGGTACTGTTGGAGTTGAATAGTCTATAGCAAAGGTTGTGACCTGCGCATTATCGAGAGGATCAACAGATCTTACAAGATTTATTGGGGCACCGTTTGGACCACACTTTATTACATTTTGAGGGTTTGAAAATGTTGCACCAAATACATATGTATCAGTGTCATCAACCTGATTCAATATGTTAATAACACCATCATCACTTACAATATCCCAGTATGCAGTACATTCAACTGCACTATCTGCGGCATAGAATGCTGTTTGAGAACTAACACTCGTATTAATAATACGAAACTGCCTCATGATAATATTACCGATTGAAAACGACAAAGACAGCATAAGTGTCATTGTAAAGAGTGCAATGATAAGACTAACTCCTTTATTTTTTTGTATATGAGTACTATTTAACATATTTACTATAAGCTAGGTTGTGTAAATATTCAGTAACAGTATAAACTTTATTTTTACCATGATCATTCCAAAGTATACGTACAACTAGTCGAACTTCCCGCTTTGGATTTTCAGTCGCATTTCCATCAAAAGCTGCTGTTTCAAAATAAAACTCTCTAGAGAATTTTGACAATGTTGCATTTGTATCATCAACACCATAAAAAGCCACTGCACTTGTCGGATTGAAACGGAGTTTGCTACATGTACCCAAACCAGCACATTCAGACACAACATACTTTAAAGTACTTGGGTTGATTTGTAATTGACATACATTTGTTATAGCACCTGGTGGATTTTTACAGTCAGCAGTGTCTGTTATATTTTTCAACCAATCAACTGTAGGAAACTCAACCTCGCGCAAAGATCGATAGTCTCTTTCGTTTCTAAAATATTCAACAACTTCTTCAGCTAAGTATCTAGCAGATATACCATCTCGAGATCCGGCTGCTGTACGAATACCTAGAGTAGCTATATATATAGGCCCAGTCAATGATAAAAGGAGTATAAAGATAGCAACTAAAGATTCGAGCAGTGTAAAACCCTTTTTATAGTTGATATATTTCTTTTGTATGTGTTTGAAAAATATCATATGTGCTATATAAGATTAGGTAACCGCTGTGATATAAATGTCTGAATAAAAAAATCAGAAGTATTTACAGCGTTAACTTTTGCAGTTCCTTTAATCAAAACAAACACTCCTGGCTGTACAGCGTCGGCATTAAGAACATCATTTGTATACAGAGGCTTACCAGCCTGTACTCTGAATGACATGTTTGTAATATCAATATTTGTAGTGTCAGTAAGTGGATATGAGTTCGCGAGAATAGCACCACCACTTTCTTTATACGAGGTTTTTAGAATATACCCTGCTGAACCAATAGGTTTTATAAGCTCGTACCGTACAATAGCCTCAGCACCTGTAATGTTAGATATAAGAGTAATATTATTGATAGATTGACCATCAACACAAGCATTTGTCTCAGCCACAAACACATCCATCCAATAATCATCCGTACTACTTACTGGATAATTACATCTGTACGTATACCCTGTCTTAATATCACGAACCATACTTTCGATAGAATAATTCAAGTTGTTAACCACACCGTTGATCGCTTGATTTTGCTTATTGGAGCTGATCACACTAAGAATAATACCTCCAGCAACAACCATAACTATGGAAAAGATAGCAAGGGATACTAAAGTTTCAATCAATGTAAAACCTTGTCGCAGAGATTTTATATGTGCAGAGATAGGATGTGACCTCATATAATACAGTATATCATTTATATGCAATATTGCTGATTAATCTGAATAGAGCCTGTTTTTTGGATAATAATAGAGCGGCACATTTTATTTGTTGAAAAACCCAAGTTGATAACTACAGGTCCACCAATCTCAAGGCCTGATACTGTAAATGTTGCTTCTGGATTAGGTCTTTTAAAAACAACATCCACACCTGTACCCCCACTCAAAGTATTACAGATACCGCCAACATCTACCGTACAGATACTTAGCAATGATCCAGCCCTCTCCGTATTCAATTTATACACATGAATATTCTCACTTGGACCAGAATATGCTTTATTGTCATCCTTATCAGCAAAAGAAATAACTTGGTCAGGCGTTACCATATCAAAATGCACACCTTGTCCGTATGTAAAGCCTGTAGAAGTATTGTCTGTACCGACAACACCCAGACCATACGTTTGAACCTCTCGCACCAAAAGATTAATCTCATATGCTGTATTTGATACCAGCAATGAACTATTCAGATCTCTGTTATTAAACAATACAATACTTGTCACGATAGCCATGATCGTGATCACAACCATGAGCTCTACAAGAGTAAAACCTTTTTTTATATTTTTTTGTATATGTTTAAGATGCATAGATTAGATACTTGATGATATGTTATAGATAGGAATAAGAACTGACGCAAGCAAAAATCCAACACCAAGACCAAGCAATACGATCATCAAAGGTTCAATCAAATCTACAAGTGTGTCCACAGCGTTCATAACCTCCTTTTGGTAAAAACGAGCAAGAGTTTTTAGAATCTCACCGATACCTCCAGTCTCTTCTCCAACTCGTGTCATCGCAACCAATATACCAGGTATCTCAGCATGTTTTCCGAAAGCATCTGACAAAGCAAAACCTGATTTTACGTCATCGATAACCTCAAGCATCATAGATTCATAAATAGAGTTATCTATAACGTTTGAGGTTAGCTCAAGTGCCTTGAGCATAGGAATACCAGAAGTAAGCATTGTATTCATGTTGTCTGAGATACGAGAAAGGTATAGCTTTTTATACAATGAAGATATATATGGTAATGAAAGTTTAAGTCGAGATAGAAAAGCCTCTCCTGCAGATGAAAAAAGATATCTTGTACCTAGCGCACCAAACACTACAAGGAGCACCAAGAATAACGGTCCGAAGTTTACCAAAAAGTTACTGGTACTTATAACAACTTGAGTATACGCAGGAATCTCCTGTCCTGACTCAACAATAATCGTCGCAATTTTAGGAATAACCACTGTGAGCATCAACACCATCACAGCAACGAAGGTTGTGATAACAAACGCTGGGTAAATCAAAGCATTTTTAACTTTTGCACTTACTTCATAGTTTCTCTCTAGATAATCAGCCAAAAACAAAAAAGTTTCGTTGAGCTTACCAGACTCCTCTCCGGCCTTAACCATGTTTGTATAAAACGTGTTGAAAACTTTTGGATGTTTTGCAAGTGCGGTAGATATATATGCACCCCCTTGTATATCGTCAGCAACTTCAGCGAGTATGTCTCGAAGCGCAGGCTTCTCCTCTTCAGCAGCCAACAACTGAAAGATACGTAAAGCAGATATCTGAGCTGTAAACAATGTTGACATCTGTTTTGACAAGATCACAACATCTTTATTCTTCACGCCACTCAGAAAACTAATTTTTCTACTTAGAATACCTTTTGGAGCAGCCAAGTCCTCAACAGAGAGAATCGTATATCCTCTTTTTTGCAATGAGTTTATAGCGGCATCTTTAGTAATAGCATCGATGGTACCGTTATTTGGTGTTCCTTTTTCGTCTAACGCTTTGTATGAGAAAATCATATAGATATAGTATACAGCTCTTATAGGAAAAATTAAACCAGCTTCTCTAACATCTTAGGGTTTAGAGACTGTCGATATGCATTTTCCAATGTAATCTCCCCTTTTTGTACAAGTTCTGCAAGACATCTATTCATATCGATCATACCATCCTGAGATCCTGTCTCTATCACCGTGTTGATCTCGTGAGTTCTCTTTTCTCGAATCAAGTTTTGGATAGCGTTATTGTTGATCATCAACTCAAACACAGGAATCATACCTCCTGAGATACGAGGCACTAGGCGTTGTGAGAACACACCTGCCAAAGCTGAAGCCAGCTGTACACGAATCTGATCTTGCTGATGCGCTGGAAAACTATCAATAATACGATCCACTGTTTGAGCAGCATTGTTTGTGTGCAAAGTTGAAAAAACCAAGTGTCCAGTCTCAGCAGCAGTAACTGCAGCTGCCATAGTTTCATGATTTCTCATCTCTCCTACCAACAGCACGTTTGCATCTTGACGCAACGCACTTACCAAAGCAGATTCAAAAGATTCGGTATCTATACCAATCTCACGTTGATCGATGATGGATTTCTTTTGCTCATATATATACTCAATAGGATCTTCAATAGTCATAATGTGTTCAGCCCTCTCCTGATTGATCTTTTCAATCATTGCCGCAAGTGTAGTTGTTTTTCCTTGACCTACAGGTCCCACTACAAGAAAAAAACCTTGTTTTTTCTGAGTAAAAGCCTCTAGCACTTTAGGCAACATTAACTCATCAAGACTTCGAATATTTTTAGGAATCAAACGAAGTGCAATACCTAAAGTACCCTGTTGATGAAAAGCATTACCTCGAAAACGTGCAACATCTTTATATTGATACGAGAAATCAATCTCTTTCAAACTCGCTTCGAAGTCATTCTTTTTAACTTGACTTGCCATAACATCAACAAAACCTTTGATGTCTTCTCGTGTTAATTTTGCATTTTTTACCAAAGGTATCAACTCACTTGATACACGCATTGTAGGACTTCGACCTTCAGAAAGATGCAGGTCTGAACCACCTTCTCGAACAACAGTTTCTAATAATTTTTCTAATTCTTCTTTGTAATTCATATTATTTTTTATTTAATTTCTTCAGTTACATCTGTTGCTAATGTTGGTAAGCCAAACATATTTTTTACTTCTTCTACTATTTCAGATGGTATTGTTGTTGCTTTAACGATATATGTTTTGACCCCCATCTTCATCGCCTCACTTATATCTGTACTCTGACTTTGATTACTCAACACAACAATGGGAACAGTTTCAAATAATTTTTCTTCTCGAATATGTGTTAAAAATTCCAAACCACCCATCACAGGCATGAGAATATCTATAAGAAGTACATCTGGTACATATCCACTTCGTGCAATATCCAATGCCTCTTGTCCGTTTGAAGCTATCTTCACTTGAAAACCACTACGCTCAAACTTAACCTTATACATATTTAAAATAAAATGGTCATCATCAACTATCATCACTTGAACATCTTCTGGTTTTGATTTTGGATTCATACGTTTTGATTATAGATTTCCAATCTCTTCAAATGGAACTTTTTTCTGTAATGCTTTAATTATAGCATCTTCTTTCATAGTTATCATACCTTTTTCTTTTCGTAGATATTCATACATGGCTGATTCAGTTGAATCTTTCAATACAATAGCTTCCAACTTTTTATCCATTTCATACATCTCAAACACTGCCATACGGCCTTTGATACCACGAGGACATTCTGGCGTAGGTTTTATGGTATATACCTGCTCTATTGGCGGAATAACACTCTTATACGCATCAGGAAGATCTTTAAATGAAGTTGTGACCATCTCTTTGATACTATCACTCACAGTCACAGCTTCTACAGCTGGAATATGAGCCTTACCAACGAGACGCTGTGCCATACCCAATATCAAGGTTGGAGCAATCAAGTACGGATCAATACCCATATCAACAAGACGTGGAACTATACCAGCTGCAGTGTTGGTGTGGATAGTTGAAAGCACCAAGTGACCTGTAAGAGCGGCTTGGATAGCAAGCTGTGCAGTCTCTTTATCACGAATCTCTCCAACCATGATGATATCCGGGTCCTGACGAAGTGTTGTTCGTAGTCCTGAAGCAAACGTATAGCCAATCTCGGCATGAACCTGTGACTGACTCACACCTTCCATGTTGTATTCAACAGGATCTTCAAGAGAAAGAACGTTTTGTGTTTCTCTATCAAGCTCCATAAGCATGGAATACAATGTTGTTGTTTTTCCTGAACCTGTAGGGCCAGAAATCAAGATCAATCCATATGGTTTATTCAAAGCCCGCTTCAACATCTCCAGATGTTGTGGCATCATATCAAGACTATCAAGTTTTTGAACACCTTTGTCTTGATCCAAGATTCGCATTACAACTTTTTCACCGTAATACACAGGAAATGTAGAAACACGAAAATCGATCTTTCTTCCATCGGTTCTAGCAGAAAAACGCCCATCTTGAGGCTTGCGCTTTTCATCCAACTTCATATCACACAATATTTTGATACGGGCAACCAATGCGTCAATAATATTTTTTGGAAGTTCAATACTTGTATTAAGCACACCGTCCACACGATATCTAACTCGAACTTTTTCTCGTAACGGTTCAATGTGAACATCAGATGCACCTCCCTCTATCGCATATCTTAAGATGGTTGCTACTATCTTTTTTACAGGAGCATCTTCGATGATATGGGTAGGACCAGCTGTGGTATCGGTTGTATCCGTACTCACCTTAGAAGCATCACCGTTTGATGCTATCGTTTCAATCTCTGATCCAAGATCTCCAAACTCTTTTTCAAAGTCGGTCAAAGCTTGATTAACCTCTCCTGTCAGACCTTTATACATCTCCAACGCACGATTAAAATCTTCCTCTGATATCAAAAACAGTTTATATGTTAAACCATTCTTAGATGTTATGAAGTTTATAGCATCACGCACCTGAATATTGTCAGGATCAACCAAACCAACAGACAGTACACCCGCCTTTATCTCAAGCGGAACAATCTGATAATGCCTTGCAGAATCTTCGGGAATATAATTCAATATTTCATACGGTATATTTTTATCTTCAATATAGTACGGTTCTAGATTGAGATACGTTGCCTTAGCCTGCAATATGTCATTTGATTTTATACCGTAATCTCGTAAAACAACATCAATACTCTGCCCTAGATCAGCAGCTTTTTTCACAAGCACATCGAGTGTCTCTTGATCAATGATATTATTTTTTACAAGAAGGTTTGTAAAAGACATGTATTACTAATATGTTATTTTTTTACAGGTTTTGGCTTAGGGGCTACTGGACCGGTTGAAGTTGCGACTGAGCTTGTTGCAATAGCAGGAGTTGAAGAACTACTTACCACAGCAGGTGCCTCTGTAGTCTGTTGTACTTTTATACCCAAACCAAGATCTTCTCTTGAATTCACACCTATTGGCAAGAACGGGTTAACTCTTCCTGCTTGAAGATCAAAATCAACAGTGAATGGCTTATCTGGATAGTTCAAAGCTTCATAAGCTGGATATTTAAATATATCAGTGTCTATTTTTACTGAATTCAAACTTAAAATACCGTTTATAAACTGCTTATCAATCTTCAATGATTCACTGGTTGTGCCTGTGCTGGTATTTTGGTCAACTTGGACTAGCCCACCAGTTGAAACATTAGTTGCAGTAGTTGTATTCTTTTTAGATAACACAAAGTACCAGTACAAGAAAAAGACAACAACGATTCCAATTAGTATTAATAATATTTTTTTATGCTTACTAAACATATATTTTTATTGTTTATCTATATTATTGGTTGATGCATCATATTTTAGCCAGTATGTTTTCAAGGATATTGAAAACGCATACACAGGATCAGGACCTTCAGAGCTTTCAGGAGCACTAAAAGATATAGAATCAATATCCATAATTCTTTTTGAAAATTCAATCCTACGAATAAATTCCAAGAAATCTCCATATGTAAGATTTACAGAGAATGAAAGAGCTGCGACTCCAAGCTTAGAAGATTCTACATTTGTTCCAATCTGTGTACCTGTTGATTGAGCTATTCTAGGACTTTCTATAGCAAGTTTTTTTACTGAACCTTGAGCAGACTTATACAAGTTGATTGTACCCCTATCTTCCACAACACTCTGCAACATCTTATCAAAATCAATAATAAGACGTACGTTTTCAACGTTGTCAGGCAACATAACCTTCATCTTATCTCGATCTGCCTGAGTGATACTATTTTGAGCGTCTGTAAGATCTTTGATACGAGCATCAAGTCTTTTTGCATTATCAAGAGCTGTTTCAAAACTCTTAACCTCAATCTGCCTTTGTGTTAACAAAGACATCTTAGGCTTAGTAAAAAAGAAGAAAAGAAGAGCTGCTGCAATGAGAAGGATAATTGAGAGTATCGATTTCATATTATTGTTTATTAGGTTCTTTTGTAATCAGGGATGCAAACTTAACAGCGTTTTCGGCAACAGTTGTATCGATAGTAAATACAGCAAGATCTTGACCACTTGCTTTACTAAAATTACTAATGCTTGTATTTTTAAATATCTTTTGCGCAGGAGCTGTTGAGAATTGCCTATCTTGAACAACGATAGATTCATACCCTACACCACGTGCCTGTAAAACAAGCGAGAATGTTCCATCAGGCTTTCGTTTTAGATTCATACTACTAAGAGAAACTCGATCCAGAGTATTTCGTCCTATCTCAGCAAATAGAGGTCTTACAGCAACGTGATTATTAAGAAGTGATTTTAATATATCGATTCGACTATTAAGATTTTTAATCTCTTCGATTGTTTCAGTATTACTCTTTGCCTGGTATACAGCCAAAGATTTTTCTGCAGCAGCTTTGTCTGAAACTGATAGCTTATCAAGGGAGAATACTACCCCAGCAGCTACAAGACTACAGATAAAAATAAAGAAGGATAGCAATGTAAATATTCCACCCCCAGAAAACACAGAGCTACTATGTTTTTGCAATCGACCAGAATCATCGACAACGTTGTCGAGTGATGCTTTGGGAATAAATGATGTTGTTTGAAATCTAGTTTCCATATCTTTAATAAGTATATCAAACTCAATCTTGCAATGCACGAAGTGCAAGCCCGATTGCTGGTGCAAAAGCTGTACCAGTTGTTAATAATGTTTCTTCAAGGAATACAGGAGTTTCTAATTTGCTGAATGGTGAAGCAACTGTAACGTCACATGAGAATGCATGCTTTGCAGCTTCAATAAAAGTTTTAAAATTTGCACCTCCACCTGTAAATAATATTTTCTGAATAGTTTTGTTATATTTTCTCTGGAATTGACTGATCATTGTACTGATCTCAGACAATATGTATTCCTGATGTATGCTTGCCAATTCTATAATCTTCGCCTCTTCAGCAACAGGCTCTTTACCGAGACTACGTTTCAGGTGTTCGGCATGATCGAACGTAACTCCTAAACCTTTTGATATCGACAATGTGATATCTTGTCCACCTTTTGTTAAGATATGAGACGATATCAATACTCCTGTATCAATAACGTATAGTTTTGTCGCTGATGCACCAAGATCAACTATGAGCACCGGAGCATTTTCACCTGTAAGACAGGCACGAGCTGTGGCAAAAGCTTCAACTTCAAAAAAACTCGTTTGCAGTTTGGTATCGCGAACAACAGTGGTGTAGTTACTGAGCACTTGATTATGGATCGCAACAAGCAACACTTGCATTTTTTTAGAATTTTCGACTTCTTGTCTTTTTGTATCACTGTCTGATTCGACAAATTCCAAACTGGTATCTTTAGGTTGTTGAATAACAAACCAATCCATGGTCACTTCACTTATTGGAACTGGAATATATTTACGTGCCTCAAGAGGGATAACTGTCGCAAGTTCAGATTCGGCAACTTGAGGTATCTCAATCACACTCACCAAACTCAACTTAAGAGGTATTGCCATCCCACCCTTAACTGATGTGATTTCTGCTTCTTTTATCAGATCCTGAATAACTGTGGACATCTCAGCAGTGGTCATGTTTACCACCTGGCCTGTAGCAAGTTTATTATACGGCCCAAGAGCAATCTCACCGTACGTTTCAAGTACAGCTTTTCCTTTTTTCTTTTTCACCTGAACAATCTTAAGTGAGGAAGAGCCAATATCGATACCGATAACGCTTGTTTCAGGTGTGGAAAAAATATTTTTAGTAAAAAAAGACATAGGCTTGTTCTAATCATAGCGCACTCTTCAATTCTCGCAAAGCAATTTCTACTTGTTCTTCTTTTTTAGGTGCACCAGCAACCTCAGAAATACCTGGAGGTGTGCCATGCCACTCAAAACGATTTTCCATATAACTCACACCTTTACCTGGAATTGTTCGTGCAATAATTATCGAAGGTTTTTCAGATTCTTTTTTTGCTTGTTCTATCGCTGTAGCAATTGCTGCAATGTCGTGACCGTCTACGGATTGTACATGCCAATTAAAAGACTCCCATTTTTTATCAAGAGGATCGAGTGGGATAATATTTTCTGTATTTCCATCAATCTGAATATAGTTACGATCAACTATAGCAATCAGATTTCCTAGATGCTCACGCGGTGCAAGTAAAGCAGCCTCCCATGATTGACCCTCATCCAATTCCCCATCAGACAACATACAATATATATATCTAGGATACAGGCTTCCATGATCCCTCTTATCAGCAATCGCCATACCAACAGCTTGAGAAAGACCTGACCCTAGAGGTCCAGAGCTAGTTTCAAGAGAGGGTAAAAATTCTCTATGTGGGTGACCTTGCAGAACTGAACCGAACTGTCGTAGTTGCATCAAAGTATCTACTGAAAAATATCCAGCATGAGCCATGGCTGCATATAACACAGGACAGGTGTGACCATTTGAGATCACCAACCTATCACGATCACTCATGAACGGTTCTTTTGGATTATGATTCATGCTGTGAAAATATAACACCGCATATATGTCAGCAAGCCCTAGAGGTCCTCCTGGATGTCCCGATTTAGCACGAGCAAGCATTTCAATTATAGAAATACGTATGTCTCGGGCTTTTGTTGTTATATGTTTTATGTTTGTTTCAGTAATCATAATATTTATTTTATCAAAGTGGCAATTGCATACACCTCAAACGTTGCAGGGTCAATAATCATAAGATACTTATACACAGACAAACTCAGGTTAGCAGGTACCCCCACCCGATACTCTTTATATGAATCAGGAGCAGCTATCTGTCCAAAGTCTACATAATTTGTAGCGTCAGACACTGTTGGTGTATCACTTAACCAAAAAGACCATCGTCTACCTGTAGGCACAGTAACCTGCTCAATGGTCAAAGATAGTTGAGCATCCACTTTTGACAATGTAGCTGCCCCAAAAACCTTAGTAACACCCTGAGGATTTTGAATTTTGAAAATTCCAACAGTCGATTCACCTCGTGTTGAGTACTGAGTACCTACCTGTATAGGTGTTTTTACTGGACCAAGAGCAATAGTGTTCAAAAAAGAAATAAGACCCTTGGAATTAATAAGGATAAAAAATATAGCCACAAGTAAAATTAATCCAATCAGTTTCTTAAACATTCCCATATACCCAATTATAGCATATAATGATGTATACGGAATAAATTTTAGAAATTAAACACAAATAATACACAACAATATGACAAAACACACATTGGTTGCATTCACACTTGCGTTTGCATTTGCTGCATCACCACTATTAGCACAAGATAATGCATCTTCAACACTCCGACAACAGGGACCTTTAGAGCGTCGAGAGATGCGAGAAGATCGAGTTGAAAAAAAGATCAACAAACTGGAAGATCGCATGGCACGAGAAGTTAAAAACGGAAATGCTTCATCAACTATCGATGTAGCGTGTGCAAAAACAGCTATCGACGTTCGGGGAACAGCAACTCTAGCGGCTTTCAATGCTCATGCAGCAACAGTTGCAGCAACTATCGCCTCAAGTACAGCTGGTCATAAAGCAGCTTTTGATCTTACTGGAGCAGATCGAAAGAAAGCTCTACGAGCAGTACAACAATCTGCAAAGATGGCACGACTACAAGCACGAAAAACAATGTTAAATGCAGAAAAGATTGCATTCACTACATTTAAAACTTCTATGAAAGCTTGTGGTGCTCGAGAAAGCGAGATCGAGAAAGGAGAACCTATCGTTCAATAATAAAACCTCAATCTGGTAAAACATAGAAAAACGCTCAGCAAACATCGACATGCTGAGCGTTTTCTATTGTGATACTATATATATCAATGTTTCGCCTTACAAAGTTTTTATTACTTGCAATCATCTGCCTCACTATATACATAACTTTTTTTGGTACATATAAAAAACATTCTCTGTACAAAACTCTTGAAAAAACAGACAGGCGGATTATTGCCCTTACCTTTGATGATGGACCTGTTGACAGCACGTTAGATCTCCTAGACTCTCTTTCAGAGGTAGGGATCAAGGCAGCTTTTTTTGTTATTGGAGAAGAGGCATCTAAGAGACCAGATGTTCTCCAGAGGATTGTTCAAGAAGGTCATATTGTAGGCAACCACAGCTGGGATCATCCACATGCCCTAGGCTTACGAAGGAAAGGTTTTATAGAGAATCAAATTGATAAAACCAACACAATTATTAAGGCAAACACAGGTAAGCAAGCTCAGTACGTCAGAGCACCATTTGGCGAATCAACTCCCTATTCTGATTTTGTTATACGTCAAAACAATATGATTCCTGTACATTGGACCCTTTCTTTCACAGATTGGAAGCGTTCTTTTACAACTGAAGATCTAACTCGTAGATTTAGAGAAATAGATCGAAGTGAGGTCATTTTACTGCACGATAGAGCATATCAAACACCTGAGATGCGAAAAGCTCTTGTACAGGCCATACAAGAGCTTCAACAGCGAGGATATGAGTTTGTTACTCTTGATCAAGTATATTTCTAAACTCAATCAGATTATCGCTTGCATTTCCATCACCAAAGATTCCAGAACCTACAATAACAGCATCTACACCTGATTCATAAATACTAACAACAGTATCTTGATGTACACCACCATCCATATGAACACGCAAAGCTGGATACATAGTTTTAATATCAGAGATATCTTTAAGCCATCGATCATCAAAAGGTTCGTGCTGTGATCCAATATGTTTTATTGACATACATTGCAAGATATCCACCTCCCCACTTATAAGAAGTGCATGCAGAGATTCTTTGTGTTGAATCCATTCATCATACGTTAAAGCAATACCAGTATCTGACAACATTGTTTTTGCATGAGTTACCGCTTTTGAAAGATCATTTATATCAGTAAAAGCAGTTGGATGAAATATCAAAGTGCCCGCACCAAGACGTGCCCACATATCTATAGAGTTGTGCACGTCTTGCACCATAAGATCAAACTGGTATTCAACATCTTCCCATCGAGGTAAACCAACCTCTTCAGCAAGCAAACGGCGCACAGTATCATCTTTTTCTAAAGCCCCAGCATGTGTAGATGTGTATGGCCATGTTTTTGACTCAACGAAAACACCGTCACAGATATCAACATGAACAACCTGAACCTCTGGGATAGAGTTCACTCGGTCTTCGATAGTTCCATATGATCTTTCAAGAATTGCTGGAATTATGTCCATATATTTTAGTTTGTATGAATATTTTTAACTTTTGACAATCTTCTCACGTGACGTTCTTCATTTGAAAAAGGAGTTGCTAGCCATGTATCAATCAAAGCCAGTAACTGATCCTCCCCCACGAAACGAGCCCCTATGGAGAGCACATTACTGTCATTATGTTCTCGACTCAATGTCACTATCTCTTGAGCCATATCACCACCATAACAGACAGCAGCACGAACTCTAGGGAATCTGTTTACAACAATAGCCTCACCTTGACCTGATCCTCCAAATACAACAGCTACAGACCCAACATCATGTGACACACCTTGCGCAGCTTTGATCATATAGTCAGGATAATCATCCAGTCCGTCATATGCCTCAGCACCACAATCAACCACAGTGTACCCAGCATCTTGCAGATGCTGCTTTGTTAGTTCTTTGTATGCAAATCCTGCATGGTCAGCAGCGAGATAGATTGTTGTTGGTTTTGGATTCATAAGATATACATTTGTTAATTACATATGTTTTGCAACCATCTCCACGTGTTGTACAAGTGCATGTGTGTATCCGCCTTCATTGTCATACCAAGCCATAACCTTAACAAGGTTACCATCAACAACCCGAGTCATCTTAAGATCAGCAATAGATGCATGAGGATCACCAACAATATCTCGAGAAACAAGATCCTCTTTTGTTACAGCAAACACCTTACTCCACCGAGCGTCTTTTGAAGCCTCTTCAAGGATCATATTGACCTCCTCTTTTGTTGTTGGTCTTTTACTTATAAAAGTAACATCTACCAATGATCCAGTTATAACTGGAACACGCACAGAAATACCATCAAATTTTCCAGCAAGATCTGGGATCACTTTTGTTACAGCAATAGCTGCACCTGTACTTGAAGGAGACATGTTCATAGCCGCTGCTCTACCCTCTCGCCAATCTTTTTTATTTGGAGCGTCAACAAGTGCCTGACTTGCTGTGTACGCATGAGTTGTATTCAATAATGCTTTTTCAATACCGATTGTATCGTGCAATATTTGAATAAGTGGACTTGCCGCGTTTGTAGTACATGAAGCGTTTGAAGTTACATGTATTGTTTTATCCTGCAAAGCTTCTTCGTTTATACCCATAAGCACTGTTGCACCTGGAAACTCTGGAGTAGGATCATCCTTGGCAGGGGCTGAGATAACAACTCGTTTTGCACCAGCCTGTATATGAGCTGCCGCTTTTTCATAACTAGTAAACAATCCAGTAGATTCAAGAACGATATCTACATTATGTGCTGCCCAAGGAAGCAGTGTTGGATCTTTTTCAGAAACATACTTTACAACCTTGCCGTTGATGATGAATGAAGAGTTTGCCTTGTCAACCTGTATGTCAAGATTACTTCGACCGTATGATGAGTCATACTTCATCAGATAGGCAATGTTTTCGATATCAGCCAAATCGTTGATAGCGACTACGTTTAGATCTGGAGTTTCTACTGCTAGTTTTAGGAAAGCTCGGCCGATACGACCTGCTCCGTTGATGGCGATGTTTGTCATGGTGTGTATTGTAGCATGTTTAATTTTCTACAAGTCTTGGCGAGACAAATGGGATGTGTTGTGGAAAAGAAAAAACCACCATCTTCGGATGAAGATGGGGTTGTAGCTACCGTAACGCAAGGCTTCCTCATTGGTCAATTTTCCTATTCACAATCTTCCAGAATACACGTTTCACCCCACCGCTTTTCAACAACTGTTCGTTTTTTCTCAAAGAAGCAACTGCGGTTGAAAAGCGGTTACGAGCCACCTTATCCACAGGCGCATCACTTCCATGATCGAACAGATACTCCGTCACCTCCAACAATACCCCCGCTCCGCTTAACATGGGTGATCTCCTATCCGTGTGATGATCCAACAGCTCCACCAAACACCCGAAGCTTTGTGGACTCATACGTTCCACCCAAGTTCTAACCTTAACCTTCGCACGAACCGGAGGACCTATTGTTTTTGCAAAAAAGATGCCCAGCTGACTGTCAGCTGGTACAACTACAGTCGACTCTTTTTTTATTTTCATAATAAACCCTTTCTTGGTCAAAGTTCAGACCTTACACTATCAAAATCAGGTTTGATTGTCGATACTATCTAACCTCAAACATATCCACAAGATACCCGTCAATAGTCTTCTGGTCTACATCATAAAAATTCCTGCCTTCATTGTGCAGTCTTGTAGCAAGATCTATACCAACAAATCTCCAATGCCATGGCTCATATACATAGTATGAATTCCCTTTCGGATATGAAAGTATA
>CAYIYJ010000003.1:0-2940 GCA_964367655.1 uncultured Candidatus Saccharibacteria bacterium
AAAAAAACAAGGAGCCCCTTATCTTCTCGTTTTCGATCTTTACAGATAGACAACAGAGTTGTTGCAACTTCTACAATAGAATCTTCGGTTATAGTCTTTTTCATGTGACTTTACGATAACAAAAAACCCGCCGTGAAGCGAGTTTTTTGGATCGTCTAATCTTTAGTAGATTAAGCTTGAGTTTGTAGCTTAGCTCGTGATCTGTATGTTACAACAGCAACTGAACTAAGTATGAGTGCCATAGCTAGAACCATATATTCTTTCCAACCTAGATCCATACCTGTTGCAGGTAGATCGTTTAGATATACTCCTGATACAGGACGACCTGTTGAAGGTCTCTTTATCTGATCAGGTTGAATATATACTCCTGATATTGCTGAACCAGTTGATGGATATGTATATCCGTAGTTATACGCTTGTGCATACCCTTCGAATGTTACAGAACATGATCGTGTTTGAACTTCTTGTCCAGATCGTACAGTTACAGTTACAGTTCGTGTACCTGTAGTGTTTGATGTTACAAGTGCAGTTGGACCGTTACTATAGTAATACGTATCTCCACTCCATGAGTATGAGTAGTTTCCTGTACCACCTGTTGCATATGCAGTCATAGTAACAGTTTGTCCCACTCGAGGATTAGTTGTACTTGGAGAACATGTAACAGCTAGATACTGGTGAAGAGGGTTATTAACTACAGCGTTTCCTTGTGGAGTTGTATACACATACACGTTGTTATTGTTAATATTTGTGTTTGTATTTGTGTTATTGCTTGAAGCTGTGGCAACAGCGTTGGCTGTGACTACAGTATTACTTGGAGCTGCTGTAGTTGTATATGATGCTTGGTATGATGGATAAGTATATCCTGTATTACCATAATCATATGATGGATAGGTATAACCACTTCCGTAGTTATAGTTTCCATAATCATACTGAGGTGTTGAGTAGTTGTTATAACTCTGTGTTGGGTAGTAGTCATATGAACTTTGATACACAGGTGTGTAGTAGTCATATGAATATGATGAAGGTGAACCACTCCAATAGTCGCCACCATTATCTAATCCATAACCACCATAATAACCACTATCTGAAGCAGATGAAGTCATAGGTAAAACCATAGCAACAGCTAGAAAAGCTATGAAATTGATTGGTTTAAGTATTTTTAACATAATGTACATATTATATACTATACGAACCTATCTGTCAAGTGTTACAGGTCGTGATACATTAGCCTTGACTGACTACAAAAAACTATAAAAGCCTTATTTTATAAGGTTTTTATAGAAAAAAGGGCGGTCCAATTCAATGGACCGCCCCCCGAAATACTCTTTTTTCAATCTTGGGTTATTTCAACCCTGACTCCAACCCGGGTCAGGTGATATATATACTGATCCATATAGTACGGAATCCTTATACATCCACCGCTTTCCCCTGCCTGATTTCCCCCATGAAGGAAGAAACCGTCCGTCTCATCCCCTAGACACATGGCGTAGTACATCCACACATCTTTTCCAGCCTTTTTACTGGCTTTGTTTGACTTACGGGCAGGCCTACCGTCGTGGGACTCGTAGTTTTTACCTGTTATGGTTCTACTACCGGTAGGCACTTTGGCGGTATCTGACGAACTTCTACACCTGCAGGACCCAACCTTTTTACCAGCTTGCCATATAGTGATCCTTCCAACCCCTTTTTTGTCGAGGTTTATGACCAGGTTTATATTTTCTGTAGCTTTCACTCCAGACCATATCCAGGTCGCAGGTCTATTTGTAGGCTGATTGGAGTCCACCATCTGGTTGATTTTGTCTATATCCCCAGAGATAGTCCAGACTAGGTCCAGATTCGGATGCAGGTCTTTATGCCAGGAAAGAGGGTGTTGTTTTTCGGCAATTTTACTCGCCACAAACGACTTATCCGGCATTGTGATGCCAGACGTGTCCCCATTCCAGGAGACCTTGACCAGGTCTCCACCCTCTTGTCCGAAGACACAGTCTCCGACCTTGAGGATTCCAGCAGTCAGTTTAGTCGAAGTGAAGATGGTGAGAAAAAAGAAAAGAACTTTAATTACATTTTTCATGAGATTCAGAATTGTTTGAGTTTCAGTGTTGCTAGTATTATACATCATAATACATAAAAAATCAAGGTACCTCCCGTTAGGGTGATACCTTATGTGATTTTTTAACCAGTAGATTCGACTACTGCCCACCGTAGGTGGGAGGAAGGACCCGATATTGTTTCCTGATATTCTCGGGGACTTTCTCGGCAGGCACCCATGTCTGACGCACCACCTTTGGAGTGGTATAGGGCTGATATATAGGTTTTCCTGTCTCTTTATCCGTAAGACGGACATCAAACGACCTTTTTTCAACCTCTCTCCCCCAGTCCATTACCTGGTTTTTAGTTGGAGCCTTGTGGCTCTTACTAGAGTAGGTTTTAGCCTTCACAATCAATACTTGTTGAAGGGCAATTTTTTCCTCTTGAGATAACTCGTGCGAGCCAACCTCAATGGAAACGTCTTTGTGGTGCAGATCTTGACCAACCTCTCGGTCGGTCCTAAGCCACCCACTTTGTGGAACCTGTTGACCAACCTGCGGTTGGCCAGCATACCCACCAGACCCTCCTCCTCCAACCTTGATGCGAATCAAGGCATTCTCCGGTGCCACGCAGGCGCCGAAGAAGAGAGTGAGGACGGCGAGAAGGATACGAACAATATTTTTTTTCATGGAAGTTGCGGTTTTTTTCGGAATTTTGAACCCTCTAACCTATCACCCAACTCATTCGAGTCGGAGGTTTGAGGAACATATACATTCTATCACATTAGACCACATAAGTCAAGGGGTTACCAGTACCCCTATCCCCTTACATCCTTTATTATATACACATGACGATCATTTTTGATGAAGAAAAGCAAAACCAAAAATTAAGACAGATGCGACTCGAAGAAGA
>CAYIYJ010000003.1:3040-61714 GCA_964367655.1 uncultured Candidatus Saccharibacteria bacterium
AGACTATCAAAGATACTTGCAACAATCATGGCTGGAGGTCTTGCAACCAAAGCTTCTGATATACACATCGAAGCAGAAGAATCTTTTTCAAGATTAAGATATCGTCTTGACGGTGTACTTGTTGAAGCAACACAATTCGATCTTGAAACATATCACTCACTACTTTCTCGTTTAAAACTTTTATCAGGATTAAAATTAAACATAAAAGAAAATGCACAAGACGGTAGATTTACAATAAAGATATATACAAACGATATTGAAATTCGTACTTCAACTATTCCAGGAGCTTATGGTGAATCAATTGTAATGCGTATCTTGAATCCGCAAGCAATCGCTTCAAGCTTGGCAGAGCTTGGTATGCCCAAGAAACTATACGATATAACAAAACGTGAGATCGGAAGACCAAACGGTATGATTCTAGTAACTGGACCAACAGGTTCTGGAAAGACAACAACTTTGTATGCATTCTTAAAAGAAACAATGTCTCCTGATTTTAAAATCATTACCATTGAAGATCCTATCGAGTATCACCTTCCAGGAATTGTTCAAACTCAAGTAGAAGATGAGCGCGGATATACATTCAGTGCAGGACTTCGTTCTGTTGTTCGACAAGATCCTGATATTATCCTTGTGGGTGAGATCCGAGACAATGAAACAGCTCTCACTGCAATAAACGCCGCATTAACAGGTCACCTTGTATTCTCTACCCTCCACACAAACAATGCTGCTGGAACTTTTACACGACTTATAGATCTTGGTGTTGATTCAAAAGTAATAACATCTGCAGTTCATCTCGCAATAGCACAACGCTTAGTTCGAAAACTATGTCCGGTATGTAAAAAACTTACACCTGTTTCAGATATACATAAAAAGCTTATAGATGAAACACTCACATCTCTTATTGGATATGATGAAGAACACTTGTTTACAAACACACCATCAGAATTACATACAGCTATTGGTTGTACATCATGTAACAATACAGGTTATCAAGGACGAGTTGGTGTGTATGAAGGAATACTTGCAGATAATGCAATAGAAGATACAGTAAGAATGAATCCAAGTGAGCGAGAAATTCATGAAGCTGCAAAACCTCAAAAAATATTAACAATGAGGCAAGATGGAGTAATAAAAGTATTACAAGGAACAACAACAATGGATGAATTAGAGAGAGTAATCGATCTCTATCAATAAAACAAAAAAGTATTTTTGGAAAATTAATTCTAAAAATACTTTTTTATTTTTTCTCATCTTTTTTTCACAGCGTCAATTGTTTTTTTAAAACAAAAAGCGTACTATACAAAACAGAATAGCTCCTTAAATCTCCAAGCAAAACTTTTGTCACATAGTGATAAAAGCTCAATGTATTTTTAAGGATAACCCCAGGAATATAGCATTGCTATACACCAAAGTGTCCTCTAAATTACACCAAAAAACCCAAGAGGTTTGTTGCTTGGAGACTCAAGAAGCTATGCATGACACAACTCAATAGTCTCGTGTATAATGTTGTTAAACAGCTCTTTTAACTTTCTTAACTCGATGGTTTTCCTAAACCAACGATATCTAGTATATCATAGTCAACAACCCGTGTCAAGCGACCCTATAAACTCAAAAAAGAATACCCCTGAAGACAAGGTTTTGGACCAAACCCTACGTCCAGACGCGTTTTCTGAGTATATAGGGCAAGAAAACATCAAACAAAACCTACATATACTACTTACAGCAGCAAAACAGAGAAATCACTCTCCTGAACACATACTTTTCTACGGACCTCCAGGACTTGGTAAGACCACCCTTGCCCACCTTATCGCTAAAGAACTAGGTGTTCAGATGAAAGTCACGTCTGGACCTGCTATAGAGCGTGTGGGAGACCTTGCATCAGTACTAACCAACCTATCTCCTGGAGATATTCTTTTTATAGATGAAATCCATCGTTTGAACAAAAACGTTGAAGAGATCCTTTATCCAGCCATGGAATCAGGCCAGATGGATATTATAGTAGGTAAAGGGCCTTCAGCTCGTACAATCCAACTAGAACTACCCCCTTTTACCCTCATAGCAGCTACAACACGTATAGCTATGATATCTTCACCTCTACGATCTCGCTTCTCAGGAGGAGTATTTCGCTTGGAATTTTATAAAGATGAAGAAATACAACATATTATAGAACGTTCAGCTCGTATCCTTAATATTCCCCTTTCAAATTCAGCTTCAAAGCACATAGCGGCCAGAAGCAGAAAAACACCAAGAACTGCAAACTATTTACTCAAAAGATGTCGAGACCTTGCCCAGATATATAGTAAAGATCTCGATGAGGATATTGTTATGGAAGCATTAAACATGATAGGTACTGACAGAGTTGGTCTAAACAAGTCAGACATAGATATACTTGAGGTGATTATTAATAAATACAAAGGAGGACCTGTAGGTCTATCAACAATAGCAGCATCTTTATCTGAGGATGAGGCTACTATAGAAGATTTTAATGAACCATATCTTATACAATTAGGTTTTATAGAAAGAACACCTCGCGGACGAGTATGTACTGAAAAAGCTTACGAACACCTAGGAATACCTTATATCTCACAAGAGTAGTATGACAAAAAGAATCATTAGTATTGACCCCGGATATGAAAGACTTGGTGTAGCCATTTTGGAAAAAGACTCTCGAGGTCAGATCACACTTCTTCACTCAGAATGTTTTAAAACATTAGCTAAGTTAGATTTTGTATCTAGACTGGTTTTGATTGGTGATTGTGTGCAAAAAAATATAACAGAATATAACCCCTCAACCCTTGCCATAGAGAATCTTTTCTTGTCTACAAATCAAAAAACTGCGATGCGTGTTGCTGAGACTCGCGGAGCTATTTTGTATATAGCAAAAAAAGCACAACTCTCTATACATGAGTTAACACCCTTGCAAATCAAATCTAGCCTTACAGGTAACGGTAGAAGTGATAAAACCGCAGTTGAAAAAATGATCAAAATAATTCTCCCCCACCTCAAAAAAGAAACTTTAAAAATAGATGATGAATATGATGCTATTGCCTGTGGATTATCTTATTTTGCATTAGAAAAAAGTTTATGATACATATGTATGTATTATAAAAAATATGTCTAAGAAAAAAGTCTCACAAAATACAAATTCAGACGATGCAGTAATACCACCAATGGAACAATTGGCAGAAGGTGATCTTGAAGGTGTTTTGGTTGAAGAAGTTGAAATTACAGAATTTATCGAGGTGCACATTCTTGAAGAAGAAGACGAAGAGTTTGATAGTGTGTTCCCTACCTCAGGAGCAAAAAAGTTAACACAAGAAGAGTTGGAGGATGCTGAGGATTTTGATAGTTACTTTTTCGAAGAATAGGAATACAATACTATATATGTTTACATTTCTCAAAAAAATCTTCTACAAGGTGGAAGATATTATTATTTCAATGATAGTTGGAATATATCGTTTTTTCAAAAGAAGAAAAGGTAGTACTCTTAGAAAGATTTTTCTAACACTACTATCTTTAGGAATGTTATGTATTGCAATATTTGCAATATGGTTTACATCTCTAAAAACACCCAGTCTCAATGCCTTTGATGATAAGCTTCTTGGTCAGTCAGCTAAGATTTATGATCGTACTGGAACAATACTTTTGTATGACCTAAGTCAAAAAGTCAGAAGATCTGTTGTACCACTTGATAAGATCTCAAAGAATATAGTGAACGCAACAATTGCAATTGAAGATGCTGATTTTTATAATCATGGGGGTATACGAATAAAATCAATATTCAGAGCTGCTTTAAGAAATATAACCAGTGGTGGTTATAGCGAAGGAGGTTCAACAATAACTCAACAGGTTATTAAAAACTCTTTGCTTACAAAAGAAAAAACTATCTCTCGTAAAATAAAAGAGATTTTCCTAGCAATCAAACTTGAGAAAACAACTTCAAAAGATGAGATTATTCACCTATATCTAAACAACTCACCTTACGGTGGTAACATCTACGGAGTAGAAGAAGCCTCACAACTATTCTTTGGAAAACATGCGGTTGACATAACACTAGCCGAGGCAGCAGTACTTGCTTCCCTACCTAAAGCACCATCAACATACAATCCTTATGGAACAAAAAAAGATTTACTTATAGAGCGAAAAAATCTTGTTCTTAGCAAGATGTATGAATACAAGATGATTACAGAGGAAGAAATGAAAACAGCTCAAGCTGAGCAGTTGATATTCCAACCAAGAAATCTTGGATCTATAAAAGCAGCTCACTTTGTGATGTACTTGAAAGATCAACTTATAGAAAAGTATGGAGAGAAGAAGTTGGAAGAAGGAGGTTTTACAGTGGTTAGTACAATCGATTACACAATGCAAAAAAGATTAGAAGATCTTGTACTTGATTATGTAAAGAAAAATCAAAAAAAGTTTAACGCAGAAAACGCCAGTGTTGTTGTATTAGATCCTAAAACAGGACAAATCCTTGCAATGGTTGGATCACGTGATTACTTTGATACTGAGATAGATGGAAACTACAATATTGCAACAGCAAAAAGACAACCTGGTTCTTCTTTTAAACCTTTTGTGTTTGCGACAGCTTTCAATAAAGGTTTTACAGATAAAACAGTTCTGTTCGATACAGCTACTGAATTTTCTGCAAGCTGTACACCTGACCATGTACCAAAATTTACAGGTGCAACATGTTACAATCCTCAGAACTATGAAGGAGGCTTCAAAGGCCCTATGTCTATCCGTATGGCATTGGGAGCATCAAGAAACATTCCAGCTGTAAAAACTGCATATCTTGTAGGAGTACAGTCAATCATTGATACAGCAAAAAGTATGGGTATAGAAGGACTATCAACTGCCGAGAATTATGGACTTTCTATCGCTCTTGGAGCTGCTGATGTGTCTCTACTTGATATGGTTGGTGGATATTCTGTATTTGCAAATGATGGAGTAAAAAATAAAATAGAAGGAATTCTTGTGATAAAAGATAATAAAGACAGTGTTTTGTATGAAGTTGAACCTGTGACAACAAGAGTTCTACCTGAACAAACAGCACGTCTTATGAATGACATTCTTAGTGATCCTATCGCGAGAAATTCTATATTTGTCCGAAACTACTTCAAAAACGATGTTGTTGCCTTAAAAACAGGTACAACAAACAACTCTAGAGATGCTTGGATGATTGGATATACACCAACAATAGCTGTCGGTGCTTGGATGGGAAATAACGACAACAGAGTCATGAATCAAATTGCATCAGCGCTTATTGTTGGACCTCTATGGAAATCAATCATGGATGAATTACTAAAGACAGTACCGAAAGAATCTTTTGTTAAGCCTGACACAATAAGTAGTGATGTAAAACCTTTTATGAGAGGAGTATATCAAACAGAGGAAGGAGTATCACATTCAGAATTATACTGGATTGATCCTAAAAACCCTGCAGGACCAAGTCCTTCAAATCCAGAAAAAGATCCTTCTTTTTACAACTGGGAGAGATCAATTTATGTAAAAGAGGTTGTTAGCACATCAACAGTTGATTCAACAGGTTCACAAAGTTTCAAAATATCAATCGTTGGTAGTAAATTCTATCTATCTCCACAATCATCAGTCAGAGTACAAGTTTCTGGAACAACACAAGATACACTTCGTGTAGACTATTACATAAATGGAAGTAAGGTGAGTGAAAATTCTCTAGCACCCTTCTCTGCTTATATAGACCTATCAAAGATAACTGATCTTGATCCAGAAAATGAAATAAAAGCTTTTGAATACAAAAAAGCTGGAGGAGAGCCACGAGTATCATCAGTAGGATTTACAATACAAGAGTAGTCAGTTTAAGCTGTGATCGTATCTGATCCTGTATTACATCTTTATATAAAAGTATCTTGATCTTCTTAGATCCAGATACTTTTATTGTATATGCAGTGTCTTTAATAATAATATTATCAGACATAATTGATATACCCGACACCTTCTTGATAATAGAAACAATCTCTTCTTTATTATCAAAACCAGCTTGCTTTTTTAAATCCTCAGAAAGTTGAGATAGGTTTTTACCAATATCAAGCATCATATAAACTTATTTATTCATAGGCATAACTAGATAGGTATATGATGGATCATTTTTAACCCTAAGGATGGTTGGAGTTGATTTACCACTGATATCTATAGTTATCAAATCATCTTTTATTCTATTAACAAAATCAGACAAATATCTATGGTTGTAACTTTGACTAATATTTTCACCTTGTTTTTTAATATCCTTCTTGAAGACAGACTCCCCCACATTGCTATTCTTAGAATTAAGAATAATAGAGCTGTCTTGAATATCAAGCTTTACATAGTTAAATTCATCGGAAAATAGATTTGAAGCTTTAATTCCAGAGATAAAATCACTAGAGAATATCTCAATATTGGTTACAAAGGCTTTAGGAAAAATAGCCTGATAGTTAGGGTAAGAACCAGATATTATTCTAAGTGAAATAATACTGTCTGGTATGTTTATACACAAAGTACCCTTTTGAATAGACAGCTGTAATTCAATACCAGGAGAGATTATCTTTAGACAATCTTGAATTATCTTTGAAGGTATCAATATCTGTTTAAAATCGTCTACGTTAGCTGAATTTATACGTACCTGTGACTTATCTGCATTTGATACAGAAAAACGTTTTTCAGCCAATCTAAAGGCATCTGTAGCCACAAAAACAACAGCTTCGTTTGATACAGACATCATCACACAAGATAATTCAGGTTTTATACTTGTTACAGCAGCTGCAAAAGACACAGCTTGTATACCTTGAATCAATAAATCAGATGATATAGTCACTTTTTCACTGTCTGACGTCTCTTTTAGACTATTCTGAATCTCTAAGGTTTTAGGATAATCAGTTGCAGATACCCCATTTATTGTTGATTTTTGATTATTTATACTAAAAACAAGACTTTTTTCAGAAAAACCGATTTTTACCTGATCTTCTTTATTAAAAAGACCTAAATAAGACATGATGAGACCTCCTGAAACACAAATAGACTGTTTTTTAAAGGTATTTTCAGTAGTTTTTACAAAAACATCTTGTATATACAGTATATCCAAGTTATTTGCAGTAACCCTTAGAGTTGAGTCATCAACCAAATCAAGTAAAATATACTCCAAAACAGGTATTTGAGGGTTTTTAGTAGTTATCTTTGATGCTTTTGAAATAGCTTCAAACAAAATCTCGTTTACGGTAGTTATCTCCATGTGTATATCTTACTCTTTTTATTTATATTTAATACAAATCAAAGCCATTAAGGGTGTGGATTAGTTGATAAGTCTAATAAATCTTTATTTTAAAGGGTTAAAACAGTATTTTTATGTGGATAAGTGTGTGTATACCTGTGGATATTGTGGATACTTATACATAGAGGTATGTGTGTATGTGGATATGTAGTTTAAAAAGATTACTTTATACAGTAGTTATACATAACTTATGCAAAGGATATCCTCAATTAATCTACAACTTATAAACATAGATATACACATTAATAACCCACATATCCACATAGTTATACACATTATACTCGCAACATCGATCGTATCTGCCCCACTTCCTCTAGTATCTGATTGTTTGATTTTAACTCCTCAGAGATCTTTTCGCAGGCATGTAACACTGTTGTATGGTCTCTTCCCCCTAGTTTTTGACCAATAGAAGATAAGGAATTACTAAAGTCTTCTCTAAGTAAATACATAAGTATTTGTCTAGGTAGTGCAATTTCTTGTTTTCTGTTTTTATCCATCAAAGCCTGCTCTTCAATTTTGTAAAATGATGCTACAGCCTTTAAAACATCTTTAAAAGTAATGCTTTTTGAAGATTTCGATACATTTTTTGTAAGGGTCTTTACTTCATCTAAGGTTAGAGGTCTTCCCCGTAGATCTGACTGCATTGATATGTTGTTTATAATACCTTCTATTTCTCGAATACTCCCTTCAAGTGTTTCGGCTAGGTATTGAACACAGTTATCCTCTAGTGTTGACTGGGTTGAAGATAGTTTTGAACGTATGATGGCAATCTTTGACTCTGTATCAATCTTTGTTATGTCAACGATCATACCTTGAGAAAACCTTGATCTTAAACGACTTTCTAGGTTTTGGAGGTAGTTTGGGTGCTGGTCTGATGAAAAAATGATTTGTTTTTGATTGTCGTATAGATAATTGAACAAATGGAACAATTCTTCCTGAGTTTTCTCCTTATTTGATAGAAATTGGATATCATCCATGATTAACAGGTCATATTTACGGTATTTCTCCTTAAAAGAAGAAGCTTTATTGTTCTGAAGTGATGAAATATAGTCGTTTGTAAAGCGCTCAGATGTTACGTAGTAAACCTTCTTGTTAAGGCTGTGCTTGTAGTAGTTTCCTACAGCTTGCATGAGATGGGTCTTCCCTACCCCGGTACTACCGTGGAAGAATAATGGGTTATATACTGCTGGTTTCTTAATAACAGCCTGTGCTGAAGCATATGCGAGCTCGTTGAAAGATCCTACAACGAAAGATTCGAAGATGTACTTAGGGTTTAGATTGTCATGTAGGTCTATATAGTGGTCTTTTAAAGGTAATTCGTTCTTCTGTGCGGTGTTTTGCCCCCCTTTTTCTTCTATAATAGGCTTATTTTTGTCTGTTTTAGGTACTACTGGAGCAATAACGTATTCTACGTTTTTAACGTCAGAGTGAGCCTCGCGGAAAAAGTTCAATATCTTGGTTACATACTTGTTCTGGATCCAATCCTTAGCAAAAGGGTTTTTTACGTTTATATAGACTATTCCGTCCTGGTAAGAGTCCACCTGGGCATCCTTAAGCCAGGCATTATACGCTGAGGGTGTAACATCTTTCTTTATTCTTTCTAATATATTTTTCCAAATAGTTATGATATCTACCATGTGGATAAATTATATCGCTGTGGATAAGTTTAGGTACTTGTGGATAACTCAGTTTAGTGGTCGATTTTGTTATTATAGGTATTTTACCCAAAAAAGACCCAAACCCTTGTATTTTATGGAAAATAATGTATATTAGTAAACATTATGTCATTTACCTATAATCCTAAAGTAAAAAAAAGAGCTAAGACTCACGGCTTTCTTTCTAGATCAAAAACACATGGTGGAAAGAGAACTTTGCAGGCTCGACGTCGAAAAGGACGAAAAAACCTTTCAACTGTAGGTTCATAATAGTAATATATCTGTATATGCTATATGTGGTTAAAAAACTACAAAATAAGAATCCTGGACAAGAACCAGGTTTTTATTTTGTAGCTAAGAAAAAACTCTTTAAAAAAGCTGTAGAGAGGAATAAGGTTAAAAGAATAGCTAGACATGCCTTTGCAAAAGCTTTGCAAACTGTAGATCTAGATAGTAAAACCCTACCCTACTCATTAGTGTTCTTTTTAGAACGTGATATGATTCAAGAGTCCTTCTCTTCTGTTGTTAAACAGTTTGCTGAAGATTTGTTAAAAAATAAATAAATACACAATATATGTTTCATTTCTTGTTTTACAAACCAATGTACAACGCTCTGGTATTAATACTTTCTATTGTACCGGATGGTAATATTGTCTTTGCTGTTATTTTACTTACAGTTCTAGTTAAAGTACTACTACTCCCTCTTTCTAAGAAGATGTTTCTTACTCAGATAACTCAAAGAAAAATCCAACCTCTACTAAAGAAAATTCAAGTTGAATATAAAGATAATCGACAGATGTTGGGTTTGAAAATGCTTGAGCTATATAAAGAACATAAGATGAATCCCTTCTCATCAATACTTCTCCTTCTTATTCAGCTACCTATTGTGCTAGCTCTATATTTTGTATTCTCTAGAGGTGGTTTGCCTACTATTCAAGTATCGGATCTATATAGTTTTATTCCACATGTTGTAAACGTCGAGCATGTTTTGTTTGGTGTTGATTTTATTAAAGCTAGTGCTGTTGTTGGTGTTGTTGCTGCTGTATTCCAATATATACAGATCAGACTATCCCTACTCAACATGCCTCAACCAACTAAAGGTGTTGCTTTGAAAGATATGACTTCTGAAGAGCAGATGCAAAAACA
The DNA here is from genome assembly GCA_964367655.1 of uncultured Candidatus Saccharibacteria bacterium. GTDB lineage: Bacteria > Patescibacteriota > Minisyncoccia > Phycocordibacterales > CAIZLB01 > CAIZLB01. The sequence continues at coordinate 13,127 of CAYIYJ010000003.1, forward strand.
GATGTCTTTCATGATGAGATATTTTATTCCTATCTTGATTCTTATTGCTTCAACAAAAGTTTCTGCTTCTGTGGCGTTGTATTGGATTGTAAGTTCTATCTTTATGATAGCTCAAGAGCTCTTCTTTAGAAGAAAGTTTAAAGATCAGTTGGAAGTGTCTCAAAAGTAATTGTGTGTATGATAAAAACCGTAGGGGTTATCTTCCCTACGGTTTTTATTTTTATATTAAAGTTCGTATTTCCAAAGGGTTAGAGAGTATCTATCTTGAAACAATAAATACTTACCAGTAGAAGAGATTTTTATAGATAATACATCTATTGGTGTTGTTAATTGATCTTGAAGAGGAACTACAACAGAGAATTCACCAGTTGAAGCGTTAATTGACCAGATGTTATCTGAGAAGCTCGTCTTATTTTGATACCAAGCATCTGGGTATGGTGCATTGGGTAATTTTTGAGGGATACCACAGAATACAAAAGTAGACTCTTTATTCCAAACACATTTTTCACTTAAAGTTGCTTGTGTTAATCTGGTATTTTTCTTTGTTTTTACATCAAATAGAAAGCTCTCTAAACGGTCGTTTATTATTTCGTTGTAAATAATCTTTGTACCATCTGGAGATACAAGAGTTGTTAGTCCATACTTCCCTCCTAGTATGTATTCATTGTTTCCTGTACCATTTGTTTTTACAAAAAATAGATATCCAGGGAAATATGCACTAGGTTTTGTTGTAAGTGATACAAGATCCTTATTTACATATTGATACAACCACTCTGTTAGAGATGTGTTTATCACAGTGTTTAGGTTTGATCCATCAGGATTCACAGACACACCTCTTCCTGTTTTTGAAACAACATAAAACAGTGTACCTGTATTAGGTAGAACTGATACATGTTCTGAGTTTATACTTAGATTCTTTATGTTTGTTGAGTAGATTGTACTTGTTGAGGTTTCTTTATATAGTTTTATGGCTCGTGATGTTATAGATTCGTTATCTGATGAGACACCTCTAACAACAACAGTTGTTGGGTTTATAAAGAAAGCTTCTTGTATTCGTGGAAGTGTAAAGTTTGATAGTTTGAACACATCAGTTGATGATGATAGGTTTTCATAGATGTGACCTGTTGATCTATCCCAAAGATATGCGAATTCTTGGTTTTTAAATATTGTTTTTTTGTAGATAATTACAGGTGTTGTTGTTGCCTCCACTACTGGTTTTTTAACAACCTCTTTTTTCTCATCGATGCTTCGAATGGTTGTTGAAGCGCTTGTCGTTGTGGCTGCTACAACTACAGGTTTTGCAACAATTGAAGATGATGTGGATGTTACTTCGATGTCTTTGTATACAAAGTCAAAACCAGATACAGGTTCTTTCCATAGTTGTATCAGTCTTTGTTTTAGAACTGTATCAGAGGGTGTTTGGTTTGTGGTTGTGTTTTCAACTGGTGAGTTTGTAAAGATTCCTATCTGAGGATCTTCCACGTTTGTACTGGTAGACACTCGTTGTTGAAAAGCTGTCTTGCCTGTTTTAGGGTTTGTAACAATAGGTTCAGCTTTGTTTAGAGATGCTTTATAGAATGTTATTCCAAAATAAACCCCTACCCCAATGACTAAGAGTATTAGAACTATTAATATTGTTTTATATGGATTTTTTTTATTCATGTTTAGTTTTTTGGAATAAGTCGAACTGCAATCTGGCCACCATCTGGTACACCAATGTCTCTTAGAACTTTTTTAGAAACATCAAAATCTGCATTACTACCTGCTTGTGGATGAGGACCCCAGTCTTTTACAGCTACCCCGTTCTGTGCCTGTAGAATGATAGATTGTTTTGTTTGTAGATTAACAACCTCAACATCAAAATCTCTAAGTCCTGAAGGTCCAACCATTCCATAGTTCCATCTAGCAGATATGTACTGATCGTTTTCTGTATCCAAATCTCTTTCTGTCATTGTTGAGTCAACACCTAGTTTTGCATCTGAGTTCTGGTTTTCATCTGATGGTCCTCCAAAAGTTGAAACTTTTCCTACATAGAATGTTTTACCATTAACTTCGATAGGTGTGTATCCGTCTTCTGTATATGTAATGGGGTTACCTCTACTATCTCGTACTGTGTTAAGACCTCCACTTTTTGCAAATTGAATACTTTCATTTCGAGGATCAATATTCCCTGCTGTTATAGGTCCAAGAAATGGAGCTGTTCCATTACCTGGAACACCGGCCATTATACTTCCCATAAAGTTTGCATTAGCTTGAGCTGTGCTTATATTTTGGACATTTGCAGCAGCTTGTCTTTTACCTTGGTCTATTGTTTTCTCGAAATTGGTGTTTTTTACCGCCTCATCGAAAGAAAACTCTACTAAGCGGTTATTTACTGTATATAGAAGTACCCATGCTCCTACAGCCAACAAGAGGCCTTTAAGGGCTCCCATAAGCATCTTCTTAGCAGACCGCTTCTTGTCTGGGTTTGCTTGACTTACGATCATAGTAATACCTGCAATAGATATGTAGATAACTGCCAAAACTGAACATATTCCTATAAAGATTCTAAATACAACAAAGATAAATCTATCGGTACTACCAGCAATTTTTATACAGTTTGTCCCCTGTCGGGTTTCTATGTTTAAAGCGTTCTTAAAAAGTGCAAAGTTTGTATCGATATTTGAAAACGGCATGTACAAGCCTTTATTTTCAAGGTATGGACAGGTTTTGCTGTTACCATATAATGTACTCGTAATAGATTTATTGTTTACGTTTTGACTACCATTACCTAAAGGAACTGTAGGATAAGGTGCTACTGTGTTTGGGGCTGTCTGAGCAGATACAGTCTGTGTGTGTAGAGTTAATCCAAAAGAAAACAATATAAGTATTGTTAGTATGTTTATTGTATGTGTAAATCCTTTCATCTTGTAGTATCTATTATATATGAAATATCTCTAGATTGCAGAAGTGATCGAGGTTGTTCTATGGATAGAGATAGAATAGATTCCTCGTTGTCTCGAGTTTTTTTGAAAGATATTGAATTTGTATTTTCTTTTATCAGTTCATTGTTTACAGACCACTTGTATACCCCACTAAGAGAGGATGGTATTCCAAAATAAAGCGGATACGCAACCAGTGTTGCTTCTGACTTTATAAACTTGAATGTATCAGAAATTTGTTGAGTGAATAATATTCCAAGTAATGGTGTACTTTCATACATAAAGACATTTGTATCAAAAGTTTGAACTCGAATAGCTGCAGTACTATCAATCTGACTGTCTGATCCAGTATCACGACTGCCATTCCTAAAAGCTGATATACCAGTCATGTTTACTTCAAAATAAGGTTCTTGAAGCAGTAAATCACCTTGATATATATAGGTATTTCTACCAACACCTGATTCCTCCCCTATCACTTTACCGTCAACTTTCCAGTTGTAGTTGTAATAATTGTTAGTTAAAGGATTTTTTGCATCTAGGTTTAAAGCGTGAAGGATTATAGAAGACTCTGGTGTGTATAAAGACTTTCCTTTATAAAAAGGTGGTGTATATGTGTTTGATTCCCAGACAATAACTGTGTTTTGAGGATTAAAATTCCAAACCTCCTCAGTTGCACTACCCTCACCTGTTAGGATAACCAAACGTACTGTTGTTTTTTTTGCAAGGAAAAAAGATATCTTTGAACGTCCAATACCTTTTTCATATTCTTTTCCATCAACATACCATGTAAATAAAGCATCTTTTATAGGTGTACCATACATCTCAGTTGAGATCTCTACAGTGTCCCCTACTCTAGGTCTTGTTGGTAATACATCAAAATAAACCTTTTCTTTTAGTTCCTTTACACCGTTTGGGCCTGACAACTCTGGTGTTTGAGCGAAAATAGTTTGACTATATGCAAGAGAAAAAACAAGACAGAAACCTATTCCTATTTTTTGCCACGTATTCATTATTTGTATTATACCTTATTTAGTTCCGTAACCAAGTTTTCTTCTCTTCTTTCATCTTTAGAATCTGTGCAGGATCTGATGTGATGATTTTACTTTCTGTTTCAGATGATACAACCTGCAAAGCAACGTGTTTTGTACCTGCAAAGAATATTCCTTCCCCTACCGCAGACTCTAGAAGTAGGTATTTTTCCTCATCTGTAAGGTTGAATGTTTTTTGTACCATATCTATAGATGATGGTGATTGCTTCATCATGAACTGCATAGATGAGTTTGTGATGATTGGCAGTCCGTAAGGTGACTTTAGGAAGTCTTCAACGTCTTGAGTGATTGTGGACATTCCGAGGTAGTATTTTCGGCCTCTTTTTGCCAATCCGTATAAGAATGAAGCTGTGTCTTCTGATTTCATCATCCACCAAGCCTCATCAATAACCAAAAGTCGCTTTTTAAGCTCTTTTCGGATTGCATTCCAGATATAGTGCATAACTATATACATCGCTACAGGTTTAAGCTCATCTTCCATGTCTCGAAGAGAGAAAACAACGAATTTTTTATTAATATCAAGGTTTGAAGGTCTGTCTATGAATCCTGCCCATGTTCCTTTGGTATATTTGGTCAATCTTTGTACTAGTGACTCCCCACCCTCCATTCCAGCCAATACAAGCTCGAAGTCTGACATAAGTGGAGGTTCAACCGCTGAAAAGTTTGATTCAGGAGAAATATCTTTAAGTGCATAGGTTTCAGTGATAGCTCGATCGATGATTGAATCTTCTTCTTGAGTAAGACCTCCAAGCATGATTCGGAATAGTCCTACAAGGTTGATGATGTGTGAACGTAAAACATCTGCACTGGATTCATCTTCTCGAGGGATTGGCAGGTCAAATGGGTTAATATGGTTCTCTGAAGTAAGAGAGATGTTAAAGTATCTTCCACCTGTTGTTTCTGCTAGATATTCATATTCCCTCTCAGGGTCAAGAACAATAACATCAATATCAAACATGAGTGATCGAAGAATCTCTAGTTTTGTAGCATATGATTTACCTGCTCCAGCCTTAGCGAAAGTAACAGAGTTATAGTTTTCAAGGGAGAATCTATCAAAAAGCACCAAACTACTGTTATGTTTGTTTATTCCGTACAATATACCTTTATCTGAAGTAAGGTCAAAAGAGATAAACGGGAAAATACTTGAAAGAGGTGCTGAATTGAGTTTTGTGTGAACATTCATCTCATCAACTGATACAGGAATAGCACTTCTAAAACCTTGTTCTTGTTGAAATAGTGATGGTTTTATGAAAACCAAGGCTGCCTCCAGGGTACTTTTTATTTCTGATTCGATTCTATTAAGCTCATCTTCTGAATCACCATACACAGATATGTAGATACCAACATCAAATAGTTTTTCTTGGGCCTGTTGTAGATTGTCTCGTAGGTTTTCAAGGTTTTGATAAGAAGCTTCTAGTTGAGGATCTCGAACTAGCCCCTTCTCTTCTCGCTCAACGATCTGGCTTTGTACTTCGGCTACTTTCTTCTCAAACTCATGAAGAACTGAGGCTGTGTCTATAGGGTGAATAAAGATTGATATATCAAAAGCCTTATCTAGGTTGATGATTGGTGAAAACCAACTGTCTGAAAGGTATTTTGGATAAGACATCACAAAAAAACTACGAACAAGTTTCTCTCCCAGGTTCAGAGTCTTAGGACTAATCTTTAGAGCGGATGGTGCAATAATATCTTTCAACTCAAGAACAGAAGATCTGTATATATCTCGAGGAAGTACAGATGTTATCTTTGTAAGTTGTTGATTCTTTGGTTTTAAAAAGTCGAAAAATCCCATGTGTATATAATACTACATCTTTATTGGTTTCTCTGCATCTCCTGGATTAAATATTCTATAAAACAATTCAACAAGTTCTTCACTTCCCAACCGTGCAACCTTCACACCGCAACGTGCAAGACCTTGTTCAACAACAGATACACGTTGTTCTATCTGACTTTTCACTTCTTCGAAGGCATCATCTTTATTTTTCTCTATAGTTTTTTCATCTTTTTTACCTAAGATGTTTGATAGTGCGCCTGATGGTTTTGTACTTCCTGCGTATGGTACTACGACAAAGAAACTTTTTGTCATAATACTTGATATCTCTGTGAGTCCTTTCACAAAGTTCATATACTCTGTAATCTGCATCTTCATAAGATCTGATGTTTGTGCTTTTAGACGATCATCCAACAAGGCTATATATGGTCTAATATCTAGTTTTCGTGATTGTATATATACTTGGATTGTAAAATCAAGAGAGTTTAGGAAGTTTTGGAACTGATAGATAACAGATTCCTGCTCTTCTATAGATTTAAGGGCAAAGTTTATAGATGAAGCAAGGACAACAGCTCGCATAGAACCGTCTTTAAGTATGAGTACACCTTCGCGAACCTCTTGGATAGGTACAAATTCTTGTGAAGGATTAAATGACATACACAAAGTATAACTGTTTATGGTGTGTATGGGAAGATGAAGGTGTTTTATTTATTGTTGAAATGGCATTGAATCGGTCCTTACAGGACCAGTACAGGCTTCCCATTTTCTCAAAGCAAAGCTTTTCGAAAATATGGGAGAGCCTTTTCGATTCGCTCCCGAAAGCGCATTGGCGCTTTCTTAGCCGCTGGTAGAGTATTATAAGATTTTATTTCGTCACTGGGGCGGCTAGAGAGAATCGAACTCTCGACACAGGATCCACAAACCTGGGTTTTACCACTAAACTATAGTCGCCATATGTTCCAACTGTATATGTATATCAGTGTTTTGGGGTTTTTTCAAGGTCTGCAGTAGAAAATACGTTGTCTTTGATGTCCAAACCCCAAGCTAGATCTTTTAGCTTACTCTGAGATAATGTTGGGGCAACAAACTCATCTGCAATGTTGTTTGTGTGTTCGTTAGCTGCTTTTGCCTCGACTGGCTTGTCTACCTTCTTCCAAACGTACAACTTGCCTCCTAAAAAGAAAGACAAGGCAGCCTCCAGGGCTGCAACAAACGGTCTTCCGTTTATCTTTATGAAAGCTAGAGCAAAACTCAATAGACACAGAGGTATTATTAACAGTATTCCTGGAAATAATCCTAAAACCTTATATATGATATATGAACCCCCTGCCCCACCAAGTACATACGCAAATTGCCGGAAAGAAAATGGTCCGATTATTTTACTTTCGAATTCAATAAATTGTGGTACTTGATAACGCATGTGATCTTATTCTATAGGCTCACGATAGATATCGTGGCTTATCTCTATCTTAGCAGGTTTTGTAATTATTGGTTGAATTGGTGGTTTCGGTGTTTGTTCTGCTTTTACAGGTTGTGGGGCGACTGGTGTTTCAACATGTATAGGTTCTTCTATGTGTGTATTTTCAAGCTGATGATCGGGCGGTGTTATCTTCTCTTCTACAACAGGTGGTGTAGGTTTTATTACTTTGAATATTGGTGATGAAAATGATTTCTGTGGTTGTTCTAACTCTTTCAGGATATCTTCTTTTTCTGATTGTAATGTTTCTGTTGGAGTTGTGGCTGATATATCTAGAGTTGCGGTTTTTAATGTAGGTTCAGCAATGTTTCTCTTGTTTGCTAGATATTGTGCTGGTGTTACTCCCTCCATATGTGCCATATCTTCTTCTGAGAGGTCTCCACCGTTGGCTTTTATCTCTTTTTCTACCTCCTCTACCACTTTTACATATTCATTGTCTTGTTGTGCGTAGATGGTGTTTATTTCCTCTATCTCCTTTTCAGCATCGTTTAGATATGTTTTTTGCATCTCTTCAACTTCTCGCTCCTCATCTTTAAACTTCTCAATACGTTGTTTTATCTTTTCAATAATGGTGGTGTTTATCTCAACTAGGATATCACCTGCCATCTGATAACTTACTTTACCGTCATGAAAAAGACTTTCAACAAATCCTGTAGGATCTATATCTCCCAGTATAAACTGTTGACATAGTGTTTCCAATGTAGCTGATTGATCAATATGAAGTCGATATTTTTTCTTTATAGTTTCAAGTTCTTGAACATAATCCGTTTCCTCAATAGACCAGCGTACATAGTCTGGAAGTGTTTCTAATTTTTCTTGAAAATATGTAGTGTTGTTCATATTGTATTAATTTAACTTTGGTTATCCTTTCTTCTCTGCTTCTTTTATCTTTTCTTTTAGTTCTTCTATTTTTGTTTTAATATTACCACGGTTTTTGATTGCGCCGTCTTTTATACCCTTCAGAGATGCTTCCTTCTTCTCTAGTTTAATAGATGCTTCATCGAGAGCTGTCTGCATCAGATCGATTACTCGAGGGTCAGGAGTAGGTTTAGCCTTCTCTGCTTGTAGGTTATTTTCGTACATTTTTATTAATCCTCCAGTAACAGCTGTTCCTTTTAGTTTTTCTATTTCACGTGTAAGAGCATTTACAGAAGCTACGCTGATAATTCCTTTGAGTTTTGCAGGATCTGTTTTGATCAAGTTCTCTAGATCTGCTAGTTTCTCTGGATGTTTCTGTAGGTTTGCTTCTGCTTTTGCAAGGTCGTCTTTTAGTTTTTCTAGACTTGAAACTTCTTTAGCTCGACTTGCCAATTGAGTTTTGAAGGCTGCTTCTCTTGCTTTGAATTTGCCATTACTCATCATTCTGCTCTTTGGGTGTCTCATGCTGGCAGCTAAACGACCCCCTTCTGCGTGGGCTGTATATACGTTGTTTAGATGATCTCGCATCTTACCTTGATTGAATCGATATGTTACATTACCTGCGGCATCAGTTTCAGCGACCACGCCTTGCATAGCCTGCTCCGTAAGTCCTTCCTCGTGAGATTTACCACTATTCTCAGGGTCTGCATGTGCCAGTATTCTCTCATCGAGATATATCTTAGCCTTAGCCTTTGCAAAAGCTGTAACTCTATCTCGGAAAGCTGCTTCATTTTCATTTTCATAACCTTTCTCTTTATATTTTGGTGCAGTTATGGCTGTTTCTGCAGCTATGGCTGTATTTGTTGCATCTTCTGCCCCATTACCTGCCCACCATTTATTTCTAGCTTCTTTCCATTGTTTTTTTGTCTTACCAAAGAGTGTTGGGTCCTTTGTTCTGTTTGCCAAGTTCGCTGCTGCGTTACGTACAAACGCAGGGGCATTACCATTAGCTGCAATAGTTGACCCAAGTTTGTTCAAATTTTTGAAACCTCCAAGACCTCGTATAGTGCCTTTTCCTAGCTGTCCTGCTGTATACAAAGCTGCCTTAGGTGCCTGTTTTAGACCTTCCATAGCCATACTACCAGCTTTACTTCCAGTATCACGTACTTTGTTACCTAGTTTTTTTGCAAGACCAATAGAACTCATCTCGGCCAAGCTTTTGAACTTGTTTGTGATACTTGAACCAAAACTCCCTTCTGTATTCTTAGCACTGTATTTTACAGCAGCAAGTATAACCCAGATTACTAAACAGAAGTTTAGTATAAGTGGAAGTTGAGTCATCATGTTCTGGTTATCGGCTGTACAGAAAAGTGTAAGAAAGTTTAAGCCGTTTGATATACCAAAAAGTTTGGTAAACACAAACATTGCTACGAACATAAACAACATGAATACTACTGGAAATCTGATCACATACATCATTCGTTTCCACCAGTTGTTTTTTAGTGTTGCAAAAACTCCTTGATCCATAATGTGTCCCCAAACCCAAAGCGGTGATGTTATGAACAGGAAGACGATATTTGCCATTCGTACAAAGAATAGTATTCCAACCATGAGGAACGCTAGTCCAATAATGATCATGAATATAGATCCGAATATCGCAACTTTGATGATTGCTCCATGAGCATCACCACAACCTTCGACTGTTTTTGTTGCATTGCCTGTGATATCACTAAAGTTATATATACTAGCCAATCCAAGAGTGTTCATGATTCGGCTCGAGATAGTTGAAGGATTTGTACTTTGTAGTGCAGTTGTTCCGTCACTCTTTGTAGCTTGATAAAGTTGTAGTGTAACAATGTTTGATCCGTCAACCATAGCTTTGGCTGCAAAAAGACTGAAGTTGATCAATATTGCAACTACTATAACACGCACTACATCCCCTTTTATTGTGTAACTACCTTTTTGCAATATGATATGTACCGCAATCCACAACAACACAAAGATGAAAGTCATGTTGAGTAGGTCTCGTACAAAAGTCCAAGTAGGATCTACAACACCGATTCGCTGTATGAATTCAGCAGAGTTTACTGCAAGCTCTATAGAATAGTCGAATAGGATACCTACTACGTTTAGTGCGTAGGCAACGAGGTTCATGCCGATGTTGAAGAGTGTTGCAAGAGTTGCGGTCCAACAATCTAAGTTGTGGAGCCATTTGAAACCCTCACAGGCTTGTCCAATGTTGATGTTATCCCCTTGTGCTGCTGCTGTGGTTCTAATTCTCTGTCTCTCAAGTAATTCTTGCTGTGATACAAGATTGTCACGTTGTGATAGTAAACTGTCACGTTGCGCTTGTTCTTGAGAGGTTAGATCTCTCCCGTTTGAAGCTTGGTCTATTGCATCAATCTGATCTTGTATCTTTTTTGCTTCGTCTGCTGCAGTATCTCTTTCTTGTGTAATCCTGTTTCTGTTTCCTAAGGATGAATCTGAGTTTCTTAGTCCTGAACTTGTAGAACCTTCTTTTAAATCATGTGTTCTGTCATACCAGTTGTTAAAACCTGCCTCAGTACTCATGTCAGTGATAGCATCCTCTGACTGATTTGCTGTAAGTTTTTTTAGAGGCTGTGGTGGTATTATAACTCCATCTTTTGTTGCTTTTGCGATAAGACGGTCTTGTTTGTCGGGAAATTCTGCTCCAGATGCGTAATAGTTTGTAACATTCGAACCCCCTACTTTTGTGGTAATAGAGTAGATATTATCTGTTTTGTATTGAGTTCCTAATTTCTGATTGAGTCCCGCTCCTACATATGGAAAGTTGTTATCATCTACTAGTTCTTTTTTACCTTGATCACCTGTACTCCCATATATTTGTCTACCTCGTAAGTAATTAAAAGGAGTTTTTTCAGTTGACCCTCCCATATCGTCACCTGATCCGATGTATCTGTCATATGTATCCTCTAAAGGAGCAACCTTCCACCCCTCTGGTGCAACAGGTGCTGTTGTTCCCTGTGCTCCAACCTCTACCCCGCCAAACATCAATCCGGCAACCACCAACAAAAAACCTAATTTAGAAAAAAAACGTTTTTTTACAACCAAATAGATATTCATATACTACTGTATAGTATACTAATAAAATTAAATTTATTCTACTTTTTAATTCAAAACTTTATTGAGTGCTGTATTGATCAATTCATTTACAATAACAGCAATAACTTGATCAAATTTTTCAGCCAAAACAAGTCTATCTTTTGAAATATTTAGAGTTTTGTTTAGCTGATCTTCGATAAGATTTCCTGGTGTTGTGATAGGACACTTACTCTTATCCTTCTCTGCTGTTTTTGAATCACATTTTCTGAAACTCAAGAATCCCTTACCCCAACTTAATTCTAGATTTGCAAGATCTTTCTTTTGTTGTGTTCTGCCGTACATTTGAGCACTAAGATTTAGATATGTACTATAAGGGTTATTTGCCTGTACTTGAGATATTTTAAGCCAACTGTCCCAACCACCTCTGCGGAAGTCTCCACCTAAGAAGGCTTTTAGATCTCCTTTTATATTACTTAAAGAACAACCTCCAAAAGTCCTGTTACCCGCTCCTCCCCCGTATCCACCGTTCGCATAACCGTCAGATCCATAATATCCTGTACCTAAATAATCTCGTGCAATCGTAAGTACGATCTGTGCTCGGAATGGTTGGCAGATGTTTTGTCCAATAACTCCGTAAGCAATCTGTTGTAGAAATGCTCCAGCCTCCAAATCTCCTAGTTGTTTAAAGAATTGTTCTGGATTGTCTACAAAAGATGGATTTCCTTGAAAACCTGATTTAGCCCAAGCAATAGTTGATCGAGCAATATAATCTATCATCGAGTTTACAATACAGTATCCAACAGCATCCCAACTTATGTTGACCATGCCGTTTATGCCAGCAAAACCTATTGTTGTTCCAGTATGTGCAGCACTTTGGAACTGAAGCTGTTCTTTCGTTCTAACAGTGTCTAATTTTACATTCCAATCTGCTACGGGAACACTCAAGAGTCCTATGGCTGTACCTACAACAGTTTCAGCTGCACCAACGACACTGTTTATAGCTGTAGAGATGGTTGATGTTAGGAGGTTTGATAGAAGTGTTCCTGCAAAGCATGATGCTGCTGATTTGGCAGGTGTACCTGCTTGTACAGATGTTGAACTGCCACTTGTGTAAGCTTGGGCTTGAGATGGACGGCCTGCAGTACTTTTGTTCACCTGTCTTATTGCTGTGTCTAGGGCAGCTTCGGTGTCTCCTGGTAAATCTGGTGTAGAAAGAAGGTTGTCCGCCAATATATTGTTATCTTGTTCGGGGATATTGTTCCAATCTAAAGGATTTCTTGCATCTGTGTATCCGTTTATAACAACATCGTCATATGTAAGATCGGCCTGTTCACCTTCGCTTGGGTATGGGGTTACGGCATCTATATCATAAGGGTTATCATAAGTGTAATCTCCTGTATCTGGGGCAATCTCGTTGCCTTCCCCTGGAGGTGGCAGTAACAAAGTGTAAGGGTTACCACTAGAATCTGTACCAGAACTTTCTTCTCCAGGTAGTGGAATATCGGTTTGTGCTAACAGCAATGTAGGTAGTGACGAAGAATACAAGATAAAACCAACTAGGAGTATAACGATGTTTAATTTTTTAATAAAAGTTTTTATCATGAATACACTTACTGCGTTGTTATAATAGTACTATTTTCAGTTTGGTTTATCCACCCGTATGCAGGATCTGTTTTTTCGTAGACAACCTTATTAAGTTTTATAATGTTTTGAATCGCGGCAAAGCTCTTTAAAAGAGTATCGTTTGCTGTTTTTGCATTCTGTAGACCAAGAAGTGCACGTGCTGGATCTTTTTCTTGTAGTGCAAGTAATGTGAATGAATATGCAAAGTCTCGATATGAGTTTATTATCGCAAGGTGATAGTTTGCGAGTGGTGCTGGCACTGGTTGTTTTGCCAATACAACAGCTATTTTAAAATAAAGTGCTTGTAAATAATCTTGTGAATTTTTCTTTCCATCTAGGGATGCAATTGCTTTTGCAAGGGTGTTTTGAATTATGACTAGATTATTTCCATATACCTTAAGATTTGATACGGTTGCTTTTGCAAGGCGGATCTGTTTGATTGTGACTTTAGATTTTGGTATCTGCTCCCCTTTTACACCGTCAGATGCTAGTTTTTTAAGGGTTTCTTCACTAAAATTACCAGATGTATTGTATTGAATATATTCACCGAATACATCTTTCGCTATACGATCACTCAGTGTATCCCCAGGTTTCTTTTTGTATGAATCTGTTACTTTTTCAAACGAAGCTAATTGTTGTTTAACAATTGTGTTAAAAATACTCTGTTGATAATCATCTTCGTCAATAGTTGATTGTTCTGCTGTTTTTCCCCCTACTTCATCACCTATAACAATATTCCCTGTCCGAGCGTTGTTGTTTTTATTTTTTTGTGAATAGACTGTCACAATCAAAATGATCACTATACATATAGCCGCTAGGTTGAGAGTCTTCTTGTGCATTATGTATATAATATCACAAATATTTTTACGATATGAGAGAAAGTATCTGCACCCACTCTTGTGGAGTTATATTCTCAGGTCTTTCTTTAAGATATTTTGACAACTTTTCTTTTTGTTCAGGTGAAATATCTCTAAACACTGTTCCACCGAGTTGTTTTCTCTTGCTGTTAAAAGCTTTTTTAGCTATTTCCCAATATTGTTGCTCCAACGACGGTTTTTTATTGAATATCTCTTTGGATATGTTGTTTATAACAAGTACGGAAGAATCTACTTTCGGAGCAGGGGTGAAGTTACCTTTGGCTACATGGGTCAATATAGAGGGTTTTCCGTATGTTTGAGCTGAAAGAGATAGAAGGGTTTGTTTAGTGTCTACCATACGTAAAGCCACTTCTTTTTGAACCATAACTATCATGGCCAAAGGTTGATTTTCTGACTCTAGAAACTGTCTCATGATGAAACCTGTTAGATAATAAGGGATATTTGCTACCAATATATACGGGTTTTTGATTGTGTTTGGGTCAAATTCTCGAATATCTGCCTCAATAAGGTCAAAAAGCTTGTCTTTTATAGGTTTTTTGAACTCTTCTTGAAGGATTGGGATCATTCTCTCATCGGTCTCTATAGCGATCACTGGCCGACCTGTTTTCAATAGATAAGCTGTCAAAGCACCCTTACCAGGACCTATTTCGAGTATTTTGACTGGTTTTTTGTGGTTTTTCTCTGTATTTTCGAGTATTTCTATGGTTTTGTTGGCTATTTTCTCTAAAATCTTAGGGTTTTTTAGAAAATTCTGCCCAAGAGACTTCTTGGCTTCGATGTTATCCATAGACATATGTGCCTAGTATAGCCTATATAGCTTAAAAATCTATCTCAGACAGGTCTAACAGTCCCCCAGTGCGCTTCTCTCCTGGTTTGTAGGTGTTATTTTTTGGAGATATAAAACCAGATGCGTTATCAATACTCTCTGTGATATGGGCCGGAATATCCCCCACAAACTCAGACTGTGTTCTGAATTGTCGTGCACCAAAGATTGTTCGCATCATCGCGTAACAGAGGTAAAGCTTTTTCTTTGCTCTAGTTATGGCTACATAGAATAGTCGTCGTTCTTCCTCGCTCTCCTCATCACTTTTCTGTTCTGTATCCCCCGCTCTTTCATATGGAAATAGATTTTCTTCCAATCCTGTGACAAATACATAATCGTACTCGAGTCCTTTTGATGCGTGCACTGTCATGAGTCGAACTTTGTTTTCTTGGGTCTTGTCATCCAATTCATCTTGATCAGACATAAGACCTGCTTCTTCTAGAAAGAGGTGTACCCCTTCTTCAGGTGTAAGGTTGTCGTACTTTGTTGTGAGAGAAACAAGCTCTTTTATGTTTTCTAGTCGTTCCAGATCGTCTTCATTGCTATCTTTTAAACTTTTTTCCATACCTGATGCTTGAAAGATGTATTTAAATACATCTGAAAGTTTTTCATTTTCACTTTTTGTTTTGATTGTATCTAGAAGTCTGAAGTACTCATACACTTTTTGCTGTGCCGCTGTTGGAAGTTCTGCGACTTGGTTGCTAACAACTTTTAATATTGTGACATTCCCTATTCCACGTACAGGTGTATTGATTGTACGTTTTATATCTGTTACAGAATCTCTGTTTATTGCAGCTCGAAGATATGAGATCATGTCCTTAATCTCCTTTCTCTCAAAGAACTTTGTTCCCAGAACTTGATATGGAACTCCATACATAAGACATGCTTCTTCCAATGATCGAGATTGAAAATTTGCTCTGTATAATACAGCGATATCTTTGGGCTCTACACCATTCTGTATATATGTTTTTATTTCTTTTGCTACATAGTGAGATTCATCTGTTTCATCTAATCCTGAGTACACAGTAATCATCTCCCCGCCCTCTTTGTCTGTAAAAAGATTTTTCTTTGTTCTGCAGATATTTTTTTCAATGATAGCATTTGCGGCTTCTATAATATGGCCAGTTGATCTATAGTTTTGTTCAAGAAGAACAACTTCTGTTCCTGGAAAATCATGCTCAAATTCAAGGATGTGTGAGATGTTTGCTCCACGCCATGTATAGATAGTTTGGTCGGCATCACCTACAACTGCAATGTTTTTTGTTTGACCTGCGAGAAGTTTGCAGAGTTCATATTGTATAGGGTTTGTATCCTGGTACTCATCAACATGTATGTATTTCCACAATGAATTACAATACTGCTTAACTTCAGGAAATTCTTTCAAAAGTCGTACAGGTAGGGCGAGTAGATCATCAAAATCAACAGCTTTTTCTTTGCGCAATTCTGCATCATATTCCCTCCAAACTATAGCGGCCGCTTCCCCTGCGTAGCCTGTAGGTTTTTTTGCGTTCTGCTGTATGTATTCAGACAGACTTATACTGTTTCCTTTTTGTTTTGAGATGATGTTAAGTATCTTTGAAGGCTCCATCTTTTTAGGATCATGGCCTGTTTGAATAAGTATTTCTTTTACCTTCTTTTTACTATCGTCTCGATCAAGTATTGTTACGTGCTTACCTAGACCCAGTTTGTCTCCGAATTTTTTCAACAAAAATACTCCTAGACTGTGAAAAGTAGATACAAAAGGTAGTTGGTAATGTTGTGTAAACACTTCAGATCCTTGTGTGTGGGTTTGCAGTGCGTGTAACACTCGCTCCTTCATCTCTTTCGCAGCTTTGTTCGTGAACGTGATGGCCAGGATGTTTTCAGGTGCTACGCCGTTCAATGTGAGATGTAAAATCCGACTGGTAATGGTTTTTGTTTTTCCAGCTCCAGCTCCTGCAATAATCAAAAGCGGCCCCTCAGTTTTGAGAACCGCTTTTTTCTGTGCTGTATTAAGTGTGTCTAGGTATGATACGTCCATTCGGACATTATACACCAGGAGTTGCTTGTCGTTTCTTTTCAGAATCCAATACGTGTTTTATGACTTCTTTTTTTAGTGCTGAGAATGAATCTTTATCCCCTTTTTGAATATCTTTCATCTTTTCTACCATTTCTGTTAGATATTCAATGTAGATTCTTTGGTTTCTGTATAGGGTGTCATAGTGTATTTGGAGCGCATCGAGCATTGATTTTGTGTTTTGACTCTCTGTGAGAGTTGGGTCTATTGGTGTTGGGTTCATATGTTTTTAGGTTTAGATTGTTGCCTCCATCGTTTCTAATTGAGTTATGTAGCCTTCGGTCTGGCTTACTCGATAAGTAAGTCTACCCGCTGCGTTCAATCCTGCTTTTAGTTTTTCTAGAGATTTTTTCAGACTGGTTATTAATTCAAGCTTCTTTTCTTTTTTTATTGTGAAATCTGTATATGCATCGATGACGAAAGATATCACATCAAGATCGTCTGCTGCTAGATCTTTACCGTTAATAAATCCTTCAATGGATTTAGCAACAGCTTTCATGGTGGTGTTGAATTTGATCTTTGTATTTTCTGGAATGTAAGACTCTGTCTTCATTGTATGGGCTACTGGTTCATATCTGTCTTTTAGTGTGTGCATACCTGCAAGATCAAGTGTTGTTTTGCTTATCTTTATGATGTCATCCATATCTGATTCCAATATGTAGAAACCTATTTCTTTTTCGTATGTATCTGAAGGAAAGGTGACATGTGCTAACTGTGCTAAGTTGTCCTGCTCGGTCATACGTATCTCACGGTGCGTTTTGCTCATTTTGACCATAAAAGGTGTTTCTTGTATATCCCGTGCTTTAACTTCTTTCTCAGCGTCAGTTATTGTTAGGTTTGCGGAAGATGCTATTAGTTTAAACATCTGGTTGTAAGCCCTCTTAATATTTTCGGGCACTGCTGGATCTGTTGGTTTGTCTATATATGCTACAAGTGTTCCCATATTTGTTTTCGCTGTATCTACAGATACTACAGGAGATGTTCTTCTTTCAACGATTTGATTATCTCTTAGTATCTTTAGTAGTGCAGTAAACCGTGTATAAGCCCTGTTCGTTACAGGGTTTGTTGTATCAACAGCTTCTGATGCAAAAGCCGAGCCGATCCAAGAAAAGAATTTTTTAACCCCTCCTCTGTGCGCACCTAGTACGCGTTGATTGTATTTACTGAATAGTCTTGCTCCAATATTTCCAGTACTCTCTGTTGATGATCCTAAATCTTTTGTGTAATTATTACTAATATCTGTAAGATATTCTTTCATTGTATTTGCAACTAGGGCTGTATCAGCGGATGGTAGATGTTCATGGCTGTATACTTCTGCCAATTGCTCTGATGTGACTGCTGCTTTACTTACTACATCTAATTGATCGTTGAGTTTTATATATTCTGCTTCAGATGCTGCAATCTTTTCATTGTTTTCTTTTACTTTTTCTATTGTTTCTACAAGGGTTTTAACTCGGTCCAGCTGAGTCGGATCGGTGAATAGCTCATACATAAGGTGTTTAACAGATCGATCTCTGCGTATAGCCTGTTCCCTTGTTGGGGTTGATCCAAAAGTATCAAGTAATCCTTCCTTGTTTAGTTTTTGTAATTTATCGACTGTCTCAGCTTGATCTTTGTATATGGTGAACCACTCAGCTTCTGTTTTTCTAAATACTCTAGCAGATCTAACAGATTCCTGATGTGTTCCTAGTTCTATGTTTGCATCAAGCCATGTTTGGAATTTTTTGTATTCTTTTTCTTTTTGTATGTCAGGACCACCTGTCTCGAGAAAACAATCTGGGGTTGCTAGTGTTTCTACACGAACAGGTTCAGGGGTAGGTGTAGATGTCGCTTCTGCTGTTGTGGTTGTTGCAGGTTCTGGTTTTTTTAGTGTGTCTGCGCTTATGTATCCACTGGCTATACAAGTGGCCAGAATCTCATCATTTGCAGCTCGTAACTTTGCAAGATGTGCTGGAGGTGTGTCTGATAATTCCCACATGTTCTTATGAAGGTCTACACATGGCTGGAGGATATTTTTTTTCACATATGCTTCAACTTCTGATCCTACGGTTATACCGCCATGGAGTGCAGATGCTAAAAATTCTAATTCTTTAACTACAGGTTCTACCTGTGCCGCTGTCAAAGCTGTAACCTTTCTAAGGCCGATAGTACTATTTAATTTTCTAACAGTATTACCTTTGAGAAGTCTTGGGTCACTATCTGCTATAGCTTTGTTTAATTCTTCCTCGGTTGTTACAGCTTCAGTTCCAGGTTTTTTTGGTTCAGGTGCAGGTTTTGTTTTTTTGAGGCCTTCTATCTTTCCTACCCCAAGCTCTTCGCATTTGGTTAATAATTCAAATACTACAAAATACAGTCTCTGTAGTTCTGTATTTTTTATATTGTTTATATCTTCTGTGAAGTATTTTATAAATGTAGAACATCTGTCAAAAACTTTTTTTACATAGGTACGAGCTGCGTCTGTAGTTAATTCTGTTGGTAGTGATGCCAATAATAAGTCTATTTCAGCAATAGCTGCAGACGTTCGTTTTGCATCTATAGGTGGAAGATTGTCTTTTGTTATAGATGTCGCTTCTCCAAGGTGGAGTTCTATAAACTTATTGATAGTGTGTAGTATACCCCCTGCCGTCCGTAGTTTTGGATCTTCTTTGATTGCTGTTTCAAAATCAGGTGCTTTTGTTTTTGGTGCTTCTGGTTTTGATGTGTCAGCCTTTTTGGTTTCTCCTTTTGCATCAACAGGTCTAGTCCCCTCTTTTTTGGCATCAGATGCCGCTGATCTTTCTTGTATACCATGAATATTAGCAAGAGCTTTCTTTGTTCTTGTTAATAAATCTCTGATTGTTTTTATACCAGGTGGTGTTATTCGTGCTGCAGAAGGTTCATCTTTTTCATATGAATCCAAAGCAACTAAGGCAGCTAAAACCTCTGGAAGAGTTGTGTTTTGAACATAGTGTCTCAATTCTCCTTTCTGTAATTTGTTTGTATCCTCAAATGCGGTGGTTAAAGCGGTAAGTCTTTCTATAAAAAGAGCTTCAAAACCACCAGGAAAAGATTTCTTGTTTGCAAAATTATCCAAACCGTAAGCCATCTCTCTAACAGCATCCCCTACTGCCTCAGCACCCACCTCTTCTTTCTTAACCGGTGCAGGATCAACCGCTTTAGGTTCCTTAGTATCCTTTTTTTGATCTGTGTTACCTTTCAGTTCCTTTATTTTATTTTCAAATCTAAAAATAATATCGTTATCATTGATATATTGCAGTTGGGCTTCTATATTCTTTCTCTCTTCAATATCTGCAGGTTCTTTGGATTGTATTAGTGCAGTACTTCTTGTAACCAATGCCGAACGATCTTCTCTTACTTTATTCAAAAAAGCTTCCAATTCTTCAATATTTTCGTTATTTTGCAGTACTTCGTTCCAAGGGGAAAGCTTTGGTTGTCCAACACCTCTTGCTGTGCTTGCAGCTCTTTTTTTACCAGCTCTAACAGTTGGCCCTGTATCATGGTTGATCAAATCTTCATCTTTCTCAGGCTCGTCCGTCTTTGGTGTATCTAAAATTGCAGCAGGCTCATCTTTTTCTGGTTCTGGCACAGGGTCCGCAGGTGCGGCCTGCTCTTTTTTCAATTGACTCTTCAGTGTTGCTACCTCTTTTTTAAACTGAGTTGCTTTTCTTTTAGACTCTCGTTTAAGGTTCTTTAGGTTTACTAATGCTTCTGTTCGTTTCGGACCCGTATTTTCTTCATCGAAAAGATTAGTATACGCCGCAACCTCTTCTTCGGCATCTTCGAGCTTTGCTGATAAGCGAGCTATCTCCCCTTCTAGCTTACTAATAGCTTCTAGTCTTGGGTTTTGACTGTTTTCTGCTACGTTTTTTTGATTTTCCATTGAAAAATTATACCACGTAAACGAATACCCGGGCAATTGAACTCTTGTTGTGGATATAATAGACTATATATCGTGCAATACTTAGAGTGTAACTAGGTATTTATTTACATAAAACAAGGTTATTTTATCTCATAAATCTTCAACCCTGTTTACAGGGTTAATGGTATTCGTTACTGCTTCGACATTATTTCTGGCCGCTGGTACAACAAAGATGGTACAAGCCTCACGGTTTGTACCAGAAAGTCATATTTTTAATCCAAACTCTCGTATAGAAGGTCTGGTTTCTTTGAACAGTCCTGTTAATTACGTTGCTCAGAGACCGGTTATTAAAATTGGTTCTGCCAAAAAACCTGTTTCTAAAAAGGTTAATGCTGTGAACTTGGATGGAAAACTGTTGGTAATTAAGGGTTTTACAGCTGAAGGTGTAGTTAATCCTGAGACAGAAGTATCAATCGATGAGCTTAATGCCTTGTCTCAGATCAATGAAACATCTGTTGTTGATTCTTCTGCAAACACACAAGTTGGAGATATTCTTGCAACAGAAATAATTGTAGACATACCACCACTAACAGATGAACCTGTTGCTTTGGAGGATGACGGAGAAATCGAAGAGTATGAGGTTCAAAATGGGGATACTCTAGCATCAATCTCTCAAAAGTTTAATATATCTGTAGATACAATCGTTTGGGCTAACGATCTGAAGAAGAATGATGTTATAAAAGTTGGTCGAAAATTGGCTATCCTCCCTATCTCTGGAGTGGCCTACACTATTAAAAGTGGAGACACTGTGAGTGGTATTGCTGATAAGTTTGATGTCTCTCAGAGAGAATTGGTTGAGTTTAACGATCTTGAAGACGGAAGGTTGATTGTAGGTCAGCGTATTATTATCCCTGGAGGAACATTGAAAAATAATGACTCTAAGCCAGCGGTAAAAAATACTCCAAAATCAAGTACAAATAACACTGCTGCAGGTTATTTCTCAAGACCGCTAGTTGGAGGTGTAAAAAGTCAGGGAATTCACGGTCACAACGGTATTGATATAGCAGGTCCTATAGGGTTACCTGTTCTTGCAGCTCGAGACGGTGTTGTTACGTTGGTTCGTGGTGGTAGTAGTTGGAATGGTGGTTACGGTAACTATGTTGTTATTACTCACGACAATGGAATTAAGACCTTGTATGCTCACATGAACTCTATAAGTGTTACACAAGGTCAAAAAGTTGCTCGAGGTAAACAAGTTGGTACACTGGGTAATACAGGACGTTCAACTGGGCCACACCTACACTTCGAGGTTCGTGGTGCAAAGAACCCATTCTAGTCGGTTTTGTGGATCAAGTTAAAAGCTTCCAACACATGACACTCCTGTATAAGGGGTGTTTTGTTTTTTTGGATGTCGGGGTATTCTTTCATGAATAATATGGTTTTTGATACGGTCACGACGTGGTGTATATCAGAAGCTACTAGTTTTGTGGAGATTGTTTTCAAGATCGCTAAGCCTTTTTTATCTAAGATCCTGCTTAAATACACGTCTTCCTTCTCGCCCTCCAGTTGTTCGTATCTAGAAAGGTTAAGCCTTCGAATGTTTTTTATAAAACCTAGGTGGGATTGTATTAGTAAATACTGTCTGGGAGAAAGGGGTTGCGTCAGCGCTGTGACAAATGCTTGTGTGATGTATGCTCTGGTCACAATTCTTAACTTTTTATTGTGTAAAGAGATTGATTTTTGTGTACATAAACACTGTTGTTTTGGGTTTCCACATGGACAGATTGGACAAGATAAAAAACACAAAGATCTGCCGGAGGTGTTTGTTTCTGTATAGGTGGTTTTCTTTGTTTGATCATAGACATCCAATCTGTTGGTATGCAACTTGTCGATAGTTGTATCTGTGTATGTATGCGTCTTGGACATGGATACTATATCTGAAACAGGTATTTGAGGAGATATTGTATTTATAAGTTTTTCTAAGCCTTGTAAGTTATAAAACTTGTCTGATCTAATAAGAAGGTTGTGATCTCCACACAATGATACGCACAGTGTGTGTAATAATACATCTCTGTATATCAACCCTTCTACTTCAGCCCGAGTATCTGTTGTTGATATGTATGTATCTGTACAAGCACCTTGTATATCTTTTGGTAAAGTATATAAAACCCTGTTTTCAATGTTTGAATATATCTCTTTCACTGTTGATCCGCATATAAAATGAATACCTCGTGTTTGAGCGTATTCTATAAACTGTACGGGTATGTATTCAATATCTAAGTCAGTACATGCTATATATTGAATATTATTATCTACTGCTAGACTTATAGCTTGAATAAGTCTGTGTGATGGAATAACAGCTCCCGTTATGGACAGTTCTCCAAGGGCCAGTATCGTATCTTCGTTTTTATTATTGTGAATACAATACGTGCAAGACAGTGCTACTGCCAACTCGCAAAGTTGAGGTTTTACACACTGGCCCCCTTCAGTGTTGGAACGTAGGCATGTTGTTATTTTTCTATTGTCTGATTTTAAGTTTAATAATCCAGATGCTCGCAGAGAGGTATAAACTTTGTGCTTTGTGTCAGATGCAAGTTTCTGTGTTGTTCCAATAATGTCGAATCTGTACATACCACCAGAAACAACTGTCTCTACGTGAACAAGCTCAACACCTGCTGGGATTGTTTCTAGTGAGTAAAACGTATTATTTGATCGCATGATCTACATCATAGCGATGTAGAGATAAACTTTTTATAAATAAAAAGTAAAGTTCTACCGAAGAATGTTTTTATTTAGCAGGCGTTCCTTTATCTCAACAAAAGATTCAATTCCACCAGAAATAATCAAATAGTCTTTGTTTATAAAGCCGTATACGAACTGTATGATGCCGTCTTCATCTGTATAAACTCGAGTATCTGTATTTTTTATAACTACATCTTTGAATCCAGGAGTGTATTTTTTAAGCACAACAGGACTACTTGTCGCTGTTGAGGTTGCCATACTTTCTGTACTAGAAGCTGTCTGCGTACCATCAAAAAACATATCATTAAAATCTAGTGGTAGATAAGGCTCCCAGTTCAACATGCTTGAAAAAGCTGTATCAAATGAGTCGACTTTGAAAAGTACAAACGTTTCAAATACGTTGTTTTTGTTGTTATATACACCAAATGAATAGTCTGTAGTCAATGCTCGAATAAGACTTTCATCACCAGAGTATCTGTTTTTTTCAAAAAAATCTGCAGTTGTAAGACCTAGCTCTAGTTCAACCATTGTATTACGAGTTATCTTCTTCTCTCTTAAGTCTGATTGTATCTTTCTAATTTTCTCCACTCCGGCAGCTTTACTCAACTCTTTTAGGTTTATCTGCAGTAAGGCTTCTGCTTCTAGGATACTTCTGTGTTGCAGTGTCGTGGTTGCTTGTGTGTCAGGGTTTTGGTTTATTGTTGGTGTATCTGTTTTTGAAAATATGTACCAAGCCCCTACCCCAACAATGAGAACTGTGCATAAAACAAATAGGAAAATAATTTTTTTACTATTTGATTCTCGATCTGTAGGTGCTGTTGTTTGTTTGTGAGATGCTTGAGTGGCAATCTTTACAATATTATTTGAATAATTTTTATCGTTTACAGCACGAAATATATCCCCTTCAAGTGTATGTATTGAAGATTGTTTTGGTGTTGTATCTGCCCCTGCATCTGTGCCATTGTTTTTCACTGGTGATACTGTTGGTGGGATTTCTTCTGCCATTGTTTATTTCTTCTTTATGTTTATAAAACGTCTCTTCCCTGCGCCTTTGTGTCCAGAAAACATCAAATATCTTGAAGGGTTTTCAGATAGATCAATAAACGCATCAACTTTTTCTTTTATGATTAATGATGTTGATTGACCAAAAGCCATAACTTCTACTCGACAGCCGTAAGTTCCTTGTAGATATTCAACTAGATGAGTGAAATCACCGTCGCCTGATGCGATGATGATAACATCAAGTTTTGAAGCCAATCTAACAGCGTCAATTGCTAATCCTACATCCCAATCCGCTTTCTTCGATCCCCCACTGAATATTTGAATGTCCTTAATCTTGGTTTCAATACCAATCTTCTCGAGTGCGTCGAAAAAGTTTTTTTCTTCTTCTGAGTCTGTGTTTATAACGTATGCAATAGCGCGAATCAGATCTCGGCCAGCAGTTGCATCAGTTACAATGTTTTGAAAGTTTACTTTTGCCCTGTATAAGTTTTTTGCTCCGTGGTAGAGGTTTTGCGTGTCGATCAAGATACCAACTCGCTGCCCTCGATGTTTCAGTGTGTCTTTGGAAACATCTTTTAATGATATGTTTGATGAGCCATTGTTTTGATTAGCTGTAGTGTTTTCCATAATGATTGTATTATAACATATGTAAATGTAAAAAGACTTGCCTATCTTGCAAGTCTTTTTACTAAGAATTATTGATTGAAATCAAATATTATTTGTTTTTCACAATAGCTAGTGACGCTGCGTAACGCTCAGGACTTTTTCGTTGTAGGTATTTCATGTGAGCTTGTCTCTTTGAAACCATTTTTAATAGTCCTTTACGTGAGTGGTTGTCTTTTTTGTGAGTTTTTAGATGACCTGACAAATACTCTATTCGCTCTGTTAAAACAGCCACCTGTACATCTGGAGACCCTGTATCAGTATCGTGGATTTTTGCCTTAGAAATGATTTTAGTTTTTTTATTTTTAGATAACATGCTAATATACTATCACACAAAGAATAAGTATGCAACAAAAAAGCCTTATAAAAACAGATGATTTCACAGAAATAACCAAGGCAATACAAGACTTTCTTGAATATGTAGAGATTGAAAAAGGTAGGAGTTTAAAAACTATAGAGAATTATGCAAGATATTTGCATCATTTTGGTCAGTTTCTAAAGGACACGGGAATAAAGCATCTAAAAGACATTCAGAGACAGACTATAAGAGACTATCGTCTACAGCTGAATCGTAAAAAAGTCAGTAAAAATAAGGCTGAAACGGAGTACTTGTCCAAAAAGACACAAAATTACTACCTGATCGCAATAAGGGCCTTTTTAAAATACCTCGGAATGATCGGTATAGAGGTTGTTTCACCAGAAACAGTTGAATTAGCAAAAACTGCCGAAAGGCACATTTCTTTTATGAGTGAGGGGGAATTGGGTAGTTTACTGGCTCAGCCTGAGAAAAACACTGAAAAATCAAGTAAATTAACGATTTATCGGGATAAAGCTATACTAGAGCTGCTGTTTACCACAGGATTACGTGTTTCAGAGCTGTGTTCACTGGATATGGATCTTGATATGACCAATCTAGAGTTTTCTATACGGGGTAAGGGAAGTAAGGTTAGGGTTGTGTTTTTGAACAAAGAAGTGTTGGAAACCGTTGATAAATATAGGAAATTGATGGATTCTAACCCTGAATCTATGGTTTCTGATAAATTGTTTCAGGTGACACCTAGAAGTGTGGAGAGGATAGTAAAAAAGTATGCAATACGGGCCGGAATATCAAAAAAGATAACACCTCACATCCTGAGACATAGCTTTGCGACAACTTTGCTGCAAAATGGTGCTGATATCCGTTCTGTACAGGCAATGCTAGGCCATGCTAGTATAGCGACAACGCAGATATATACACATGTTACGGATTCTCATCTAAAAAAGATTCATCAGCAGTTTCACAAGAAACCAAATAAATAAAACTTAAACTTAAATATATGAATATTCTCAGCTGGAATGTGAACGGCATAAGGTCTATACAAAGAAAAGACTTGTTTCAAGGGCTGTTTCAGCCAGGATTTGGAGAGTTTTATGGACTAGAGGGTAAGAAACTCGATATTATAGGGCTTCAGGAGACAAAAGCTGTATACTCAGAGCTCGACAGTCTCTTTTTCCCTGAAGGTTATAATGTTTATCATAATTCTGCGACAGAAAAGAAGGGTTACAGTGGTACTGTGTTGTTGGTATCTAAGGACATAGACTCGAAACCTGTTCTTGTGGATGTTACATATGAAACCCTGAATACTGAGGGAAGGGTGGTTGCAATAGAATTAACTCAATTCATACTGATAAACTGTTATTTTCCAAATGGTGGGGGAAAACCAGAACGTTTGGAGTACAAGCTTAAGTTTTACGAAGAGTTCAGGCTTTTTTGTAGAGATTTGGCCAAGAAACATAAAAAACCTATTATTTTTCTAGGAGATCTTAACATTGCACATGAGCCAATAGACCTTGCTCGACCAAAAGAGAATGAAAAGCATGTAGGTTTCCTTCCTGTTGAACGTCAGATGTTAGATACTGTCCTAAATGATGGTTTTTTGGACATATATAGAGAAAAATACCCTGATAAGGTTGCTTATACATGGTGGGATATGAAAACTAGAAGTCGGGATAGGGATATAGGTTGGAGAATAGATGCTTTCTATGTTCAAAAGGGTCTTGAGGGTAAAATTGAAGACGTTTTCATCCTTAAGGAGGTAAAAGGTTCAGATCACTGTCCAGTGCTTCTAGTTGTTAATGCGTAAGGGAAGATATTATTTGCTGGTTAGCGCACCTTATATGAGCCTCGAATCTTTTTTATCTTGTTTTCATGCTCTACATGTTTCGCGTGTAACGCTTTTACATATAATTCCTCTATTTCAACCTCAGGTAGCTGTAAGATTTCTTTAGTTTTTGCTAGTAGGGAGTCCTCGGTGTTAAGTTT
Source organism: uncultured Candidatus Saccharibacteria bacterium (assembly GCA_964367655.1). Taxonomy (GTDB): domain Bacteria; phylum Patescibacteriota; class Minisyncoccia; order Phycocordibacterales; family CAIZLB01; genus CAIZLB01. The sequence goes on from CAYIYJ010000003.1 coordinate 40,235, forward strand.
TGGATTTTCAAGGCAGATATCAAGTAGTATGTGTAACACTTTACCAATCATAGGTCCCGGTTTCATATGTAACTTATCTATAAGCTCTGTTCCACCTATTTTCAGCATCGATACATCTGTAGGGTCTGCAAGAACCTCCTCAATAAGAGACATGTACTTCCTTAGACGATAAGGGTCTTCTTTAGGTCTACCTGTTCCGATACGGTCACACATTCTAAGGTTTATAAGATCCCATATGTTATCTTTTCCAACATTTGCGATCATTCTGCGAACTGCAGAGTGGGTTATTTGGTCAGTATCAGAGAAAAACATGTGCCAACGAACGAGTCTGACTACTTTTTCGACTGTTTCATGTGAAAACTTTAGGTCGTTTAGTATGTTTTTTGTTATTTTTGCACCAACTACTTCGTGACCATAGAACGTATAATCATTGTTTTCTTCAGACCAGCGTCTTGTTGGGGGTTTACCGATGTCGTGTAACAAGGCTGCTAAGCGTAGCTCTAAGGACATGTTTTTGTCAGCTGCATGCTGCATACTCCTTACTAGGTGTTCATATACTACATATTCATGTGATCCATTTTGTTTTACACCCACCGCCTCCTGTAGGTGTTTTGACAGGTAGGGTAGTATCTCAACCTTCTCCATGTACATAAAAGCAGGTGCTGGGTTTTTAGACATCAGCATCTTCACGAACTCGTCATGTATACGTTCTTTTGATACTTTGGCCAGTATATCTTTACAATCAAATGCTGCTTGCAAGGTGGCAGGGTCTATCATGAATTCTAGTTGAGATACGAAACGAAAAAGTCTCATTATCCGGAGTCCGTCCTCTGAAAATCTGTCTTTTGGTGTTCCTACAGCACGGATTAATCTGTCCTTTATGTCTTTTTGTCCATTAAAAGGGTCAACAAATGTCTTTGACAGGGGGTTGTATGCAATAGCGTTTATAGAAAAGTCTCTTCGCCCTAGATCGTCTTCAATGTTTCTGCTGAAACATACAGTATCCGGCCTACGTCCGTCGCTGTAACCTGTCTCTGTTCTGAAAGGTGTTACTTCGATAACACCGATAGGGGTTTTAACGCCAACTGTACCAAAATCGTTTTCATAGAAAGATTCTGGAAACACAGCCTGTATCTCTTCTGGGTTGGCTGAGGTGCATATATCCCAGTCTTTGGGTGTCTTTCCCATTAACAAATCTCTAACGCAGCCACCGACCATGTATGACTCAAAAGAGGCCTTTGTCAGGCCTTTGAGAACCTCAATAACTTCGGCAGGGAAATCAAAGTCTAAGGGTTTGTTTTTTAAGGTGTTTGGTGTTATCATGAGGTTTAAGTTACTTGAAATATAATACTTTTCGAGTAAAATTGAAAGCACCCATGGTGAAATGGATATCACATCGGTCTTCGGAACCGTTGTTCTAGGTTCGAGTCCTGGTGGGTGCACAAGAAGCGGGATTGGTTTAGTGGTAGAATACGTCCTTGCCAAGGATGAGACAAGAGTTCGATTCTCTTATCCCGCACTACTATAGCTGTCTTTTTGACTATGTTGGATAGGTGAAGTGTCTTTATGTATAAGGGTGTACGGAGAATGTCTCTCTGTGTAAGTGTTTTACTGTACAGTGCTCTAAACGACACCTCTTAAAATGTCTATAAAATGTGGATAACTTTGGGGATATGTGTATAAAAGACAAATAATAATATGACTTATATTTATTTTCAATTAGATTTCCTGTTTTATCTTTATAATATAAGCTAGAATCGCTAATGTTTTTCTTTAACTTTTATTTTATATAAACATATGTCGTTGAATGTACTATATGCTTATGTACACAGCTCAAGCATATAAAACCAAAAAAGAAATAGGTAGGGCAGGAGAGTCTTTTATTAAAAACTTTCTTATAAGTCGAGGGTATACGGTGTATAAGACAAATATAACTCGTTGGGGCAGTGAGATTGATCTAGTTGTATACAAACTCGACCATGTCTCTAATAGACTGGAAATACGACTTGTTGAAGTGAAAACAAGATCTTCTGGTTTTGAAAAAACTGAAGATTTGGCAGATCTTAGCTACTTCAAGGTTGAACATAAGGTTCGGAAATATAAAGCTTTATGCGTGGATCTGGGGGAGAGTATTGTGAGGGAGTTAGCTTCTGATTCTGTAAAGATTCACATAAGAAGTCATATAGATTTGGCGATTGTACGGTATCAGTTATCAAACAAAGGAGTGGTTGAGCCTTATCTTAAAAAATACATCCAAAACGTTAATTTGTTAATATAGGTGGCATGTGTTATATTGCTCATATCGGGGCGTGGTGTAACGGCTAACATGCATCACTTGGGCTGATGTGACTCTGGGTTCGAATCCCAGCGCTCCGACCAGTATATTATATTGTTCAATTCTGCTATATTCTCAGATGTCTAGTTTTTTACGATATTCAAATCGATAAGGGTTTTTCTTGTATTTTCTTCAAGGATTGCTGTGAGTTTTTGGTTTTTTAAGATTGAATATACAGAAACATCAACTTTGTTTTGTGATAAAATTTCTTTTATTAGAGGTGAGTATGTCTCAGACTGTTGAGTTCTAATACTTGCCAATTCGTTGTCGAGCACATCAAACACGTGTCTCATTGTTACAATCCGAACAATCTGAGGTCTCGTATCTTTTATCAGAATACTAGAAAGACCAGTTAAAGAATGGGTTGTATCAATACTTAGCATCATCCCTCCAGAAGATCCATGATCAACATAGGTTGAGCCGATTGCATCAAGTAAGCTGTCATTTTTTCCAAGTGTAGGGCTTTGATATATATCACCGATCTCAACTTTGTCTTTTTTCCGATATAGAGGCGAGTAGATCGATAATGATAGGGTTTTTTGTGCAGGGTATGAATATATGAAATGAGACGTGTTACTGTAATAGCTTGGTTTGTAGTCAGATATTTTGATGTATAGCTTAGGTCTGAAAACCTGGTATATATTTGTTTTCGTCTTTGTTTTCTTTACGATACGAGATGCCTCAATCAGTGCAAAGTCGTATTCACCGGTTGAGCTTTGATCAGGATCGCCTATAACATATGTATCGTTTGCCCCAAGCCAGTGACTGGGTATGTATCTAAGAGTCAGCTTGTGTGTGGTAGCTGCAGGGCTACCTGTGCGCCCAACGCAACTCTTTTTACTATCGAGTAGGTGTCGAGCCACATGTGCGTTTGTAAGGATAATGTTGTCATTGTTGTCAGGGTCTGTAAGAAAAACTCCACTACCACTAATTGCCTTAACGTAAGTTTTACCTTTTTCTGTACAAAAGATGTTTAAGGTGTAGTCTTCTATTATCTTATCCTCAGAACTCTTGATACTTGTAGTTTTTGATACTGCAGCCTGGTTGATTCCTGGTATGGATGGTAGGTATAGAGTGTTTCTTGCTGTATATAAAACACCACATAGTATAAACAAAAGACATATCAACAGTGTGTGTATGTGTGGCTGTACCTGCTTGAATAAATGCATATAATTTGCTACTATTATAGCAGATTTAATCTAGAAGCGGGATTGGTTTAGTGGTAGAATGACTGCCTTCCAAGCAGTAGACAAGAGTTCGATTCTCTTATCCCGCACATGATGTACAAAAATAAAAACCTCTGTAGTAGAGGTTTTTATTTTTTTGCTGTCAGAAGTCTGTTTCGCAGTACTACTTAACCGCATCTTTGAAAGCTTTTGCTGCTCGAAACTTTGGAACGTTTGTTGCTGGAACCTTAACACTTGCTCCTGTTTTTGGGTTTCGTGCCATACGTGCAGCACGTTTTTTCACTGAGAAGATACCTAGTCCTGCAATAGAAACTTCGTCACCTTTTTTAAGAGTTGAGATAATACTGTCTACAACAAGATCTACAACTGACTCTGCTTGTACTTTTGTTGTACCTAAGAGATCGTTAACTTTATCTACAAGGGCTGCTTTATTCATAATTGTTTAAATTCTTATTTATTTATAAATAATCAAATTCTGTATTACCGAAGTAATAACTCAATTCTAGGCATAAAACGTATATTTTGCAAGCTTTTTTACGTGTTAATTACCAGAACATGTACTATATAACTTTGTCAATGATACCGTATTTTTTAGCATCTTCTGCCTTCATATAGTAGTCTCGATCCATATCTTTTTCTACTTTTGGTAAAGGTTGCCCTGTATTTTTTGCGATCATTTTTGCTAAAATACTCTTGGTCTCTACAATATGCTTTGCTCGTATCTCTATATCAGATGCCTGTCCCTCAGCCCCACCCAATGGTTGATGAATCATCACTTCAGAATTAGGTAATGCAAATCTTTTTCCTTTTGCGCCAGATGATAGGATCATGGCACCCATGGATGCTGCTAGTCCAATACATATAGTTGATACGTTGTTAGGGATATGGTTCATAGTGTCTATAATAGCCAGACCATCAACAACTGTGCCTCCAGGAGAGTTTACATACAGCTTTATGTCCTTTTTAGGATTTTCTGAGGCTAAAAAGAGTAGCTGTGCTATTACAATGCTTGCAGATTGGTGATTAACCTCACCATTCAAAAACACAATATTATCCTTTAAAAGCCTAGAATATATGTCATAGGCACGCTCACCTAAAGGTGACTTTTCGATTACTGTTGGTATTAACATGTTGACCATTATAGCAGACAATGCAAGTTTTGGCTGTTTTCTGTAGAAAGTGTTATAAATAGGTATGAAAATACATCGTTTCTACATAAAAGACCTTGATACAACAAGTGATTCTATAAACGACACTGCTATTGTCCATCAAATACACAGTGTTCTCCGCTACAAGACAGGGGAGCTGCTCAATGTCTTTAATGAAAACATAGGCGAGTGGGAAATAGAGATAAAAGACATACATAAGAAAGCTATACACTTTATATATAAAAGACAGATAAAGATAGAGTCGGCTAAAGAAGTCCAATCTAAAAAAACTGTACTATATATGTCTATTATAAAAAATAGTAATTTTGATCTTGTCGTTGAGAAGGCTGTTGAGTTGGGAGCGACGGAAGTTATACCGGTACTTACAGAGCGAACTATAAAAACAAAGCTAAACATGGAGAGGTTGCAGAAGATTGCTTTGGAGGCAACGGAACAGTGTGGACGGATTGATCTTATGAAGATAGGGGACATAATGGGGTTACACGATGCTATTGCTCAATCAAAACTATATAGTGAGCAGGTATTTTTTGGGCATATTAATGACGCAAACATGAATCACCCAGATGTTTCAAAAAGTGACGCTCTTTTTATTGGTCCTGAAGGAGGTTGGTCAGAAGAAGAAGTCCGGTTATTTACAAAAGAAAACATACTGCCTATAAGTTTAGGACAGTATGTTCTCCGGGCTGAAACAGCTGCTATTGTTGGTATAAGTAAGATTATTTAATCTCTTCTAGGAATTTCCATACAAGTTGGTTGAGCTCAAATCTCTCCACAAATGCTACAACGTTCTCTTTTGCAGCTGATGGGTGTTGTTTCATGATGTCTTTAACTTGTTCTTCAACTACCTGTGTATCAGGTTTTATATCTTCTGAGACTGCTATTTTACTTAGTGCAAGTTGTGAACGTACTCTCTTGTCAGCAACCTCCTTCCTCTCTTCTCGTAGTTCTGTTTCTGACTTGTTAATCTGTTTCAGATAATCTTCAAGTGTAGAACCCATACGAGCAAGATCTGCGCGTAACTCTTCGATAAGAATACCTTGTTCTGATGTTAGGAAGAATTCCGGGTACTCAATCTTTGAATCGGCGATGATTGCATCTATCAGTTCAATGCGTGATTTTTCAGTCGCTTTTTGTTTTTTTCCACCTTCAATATTTTCTTTTACAGCAGCACGAACATCGTCAACTGTTTTAAAATTCGGTCCTACTTTTTTTGCAAAATCTTCATCTAAAGCTGCGGGCTCTAGATCGCCATGTGAATGGTCACTGTGGTTGTGTGTTGCATGATAGTTCATGTGAGCAACTTGTTTTCGAAGATCAAGCATCATGGCTTCAATCTCTTCTTCTGTTGCTGTTATATCAGAAGTTTCATCTTTTTTTGAATTATGTTTCTTAGATATTTTTTTATAATCAGCGATATCTATAACAGGGGGTATTGCAAATGAAATCTCTAACTCTATATCTGTATCAGCGGCAAGTTTTGTTATTGTGATCTGAGGTTGATTTATAGGCATCTGCTTACTCTCGAGTATGATCTCTGAGTAAATGTCGTCGATTGCTAAGCGAGCAGCTTCTTCGGTGATTGAAAGCTCTCCTACTTTTTCAACAAGTATTTTTTCAGGAATATGTCCAGGTCTAAAACCATCTAGTTTTATCTGTTCTCCGAGAGATGTTAATGCTTTGGTTCTGTGCTCAAGAACTGTTTCTTTTGGAAGAACGATCTCAAGAGTAACTTCACAAGGCTTTGTATTTTTTGTATGTTTCAGTTTGTATGTTTTTTTTGCAGACATAATATGTTGTATATGATTCAGGTTTTTAATTTGGTAATCGTAGTGAAGGTATAATCTGTTTTTTTCTTGAAACTATTCCAGGCAACACTTCAATGTCTTTCTCAGCTGTTATTCCAAATGATGTAGAGATTACATCTTTAGTAAACTGATTGTATGTAAGTACTGTTGATTCTTCGTTTAGTATATCTACCACGAAGAACAGAACATCATCAACATCATCTTCTGATGATAGGATCTCAGAGATTGCTTGGATGATTCCATCTTTACGATTCAATACTGATGAAGGATTAGTTGTTTCTACTACAGAAACTCGTATGTTTTTATCTCCCAAAGGACTTTTTTTACTATCGAGATGAACTAATCCGATATCTGTAAAATCTGATATGTCTGATTTAGCAGCAAACATTTCTTGAGCATACGTTTCCACTTCAAGATTTAGTTTTTTTGCTAAGGTTTCTGCAACGTGTTTATCGTGAGGTGTTGTTGTGGGTGATCGAAAGGCTAATGTGTCAGACAGAATACAAGAAAGTAAAAGTCCTGCAACTGAGTCTGGTAGTGTTTCAGTGTGTGAACCCATAAGATCATACATAACAGTTGCTGTTGACGCTACAGGGCGAAGAGTCATGTCTATAGGTTTTCTTGTTTGAATACCTCCAGCAAGCATGTGATGGTCGATTATTTGTATAATGTTTGCATCTGCAATTCCGGGAAGTAATTCCTGTGGATTGTTTGTGTCTACAATAATAACGTCGTCACTTGTAGTAATCGATTCTAGAAGTGCAGGTTCCTCAAACCCCCATCTCTTCAAAACAAACAGAGTTTCCTTGTTGAGTGCACCTAACACAAACGGTGTTGCGTTGGTTGATGCATGAGTATTTAGATACCATGCCCATAATATCGCACTTACTGTAGCGTCTGTATCAGGTGATATGTGTCCAAAAACTTTAATCATATGTTGTGTGTTAATGATGTAATTATTAATTTTCTTCAGACTCTTCTCCTTGTTCGTTCGGTACTGATTTTATATCAATTCTCCAACCTGTAAGTTTTGCAGCAAGGCGTACGTTCTGTCCTCCTTTTCCAATAGCTAGTGACTGTTGATCTTCTGTTACCACAGCATGAGCTGTTTTGTTTTCTTCATCAATATCAACTCCGAGTATGTATGCAGGTGCTAGAGATTTTTCAATAAATTCAGCAAGGTCTTCTGACCATTCGATGATATCAATACCTTCTCCGTTTAATTCATTTCGTACAACGTTTACTCGTGATCCTCTTTGTCCAACCATAGCTCCGACAGGATCGATACCGTGACCTTGTACTGCTATCTTTGATCGAGTACCGGCTTCTCGTGCGATTGATTTTATCTCAACTGTACCAGCTGCGATCTCAGGTACTTCGAGTGTAAATAGTTTTTCTAAGAATTTTGGATGTGATCGAGATAGTCTTAAGAATACTCCACGTCCTGTCTCTTCAACTTGTAATAGATAAGCTCGAATGCGTTCACCTTGCTTGAATCGTTCACTTTTTATCTGTTCATCATAAGGAATAACGCCAACTGCTTTTCCTACATCAAGAAAGATTGAACCTCTCTCTACTCGCTCTACTGTTCCAGCGATGATCTCACCCTCTTTACTTCCGAATTCACCAAGAAGGTTAACTTTCTCAGCTTCTCGAATCTTCTGCATAATTACCTGTTTTGCTGTTTGAGCTGCGATACGTCCGAAATCATCCTTGTATTCTAGAGGGAAAACAAGTTCTTCACCTACAACAACATCTCTTTTTATCTTCTGAGCATCTGCAAGAAGTATGTGCTGGTCGTCATTGAATCGAATCTTTTGAGCTAATTCTTCTTGAGTTTGATATGAAAGCTCTACACCATTATTTCTGTCTTGCTTTATTTTTTCAATCTCTTCATCAGTAAGAATCTCATCTGGAGATACAACTATCTTAGCTTGAAAAAACTCAGTCTTTCCAGAGTTGATATCAAAGTTGGCTTTGATGATCTGAGCTCTTCGACCGTGCTCTTTTTTATATGCTGTTGCTAAGGCAGAACCAATAGCCTCGATGACTTTTGCCCGAGGTATGTTTCGCTCTTCTTCTAAGTTGTCTAATACAATATGTATCGCTTTTAAATCAAACATGGTGAATATTATGTTTAGTGTTAGTAAATATAAAGAGAGCCTCTTCGGTAGAAGAAAAGACCGCGTTCTCGAAAGAAGCGATCTTCTCAAAATCAGTTTCACTGATTTATTTAGACTATCTGTATGTGTGATATACTATCAGATATAGATAAAAAGTCAAACCTAATATAAAATATATATCATGTACGTTGATCAAGATAAATTTGCGCGATTCATCATAGATACCGGTCTTATCACTAAGGCTGAATATGAGCAATACAAAACTGACGCTGAAGAAAATAAACAAAAACTTCAGCAGATATTGATTTCTCAAGGGAAGGTCAAGGAGGAGGATATGATAAAGATAGAGTCATATCTAAGCGGTGTGCCTTTTATCGACCTTGCTGATAAGAAGGTTTCATCAGAGGTTTTATACCTGATTCCAGAGCCAATTGCCCGCAAGCACAACATCGTAGCCATTGGCAAGACCGATACAACCCTCGAAGTGGCTCTACTTGACTCAAACGACCTGCCTGTTATTGATTTTGTTAAGAAAAAGACCGGTTTGCAGATAGTTCCTCGATTGACCAATGTGGAGTCGATGAAGCAGATATTGATGCAATATCAGAAGAGCCTTAAGGGGGATTTTGGTGATATTTTACAGACTGAAGCTGATGCTGCGACCGATACCATGTCTGTATCAGCTGAAGAGGCTGCTGATATGAACCCAGAAGATCTAAGAAAGATGGCTGAAGATCTGCCTATTGTAAGGATTGTTGAAACATTGCTCAAACATGCCGTTATCCAGAACGCATCAGATATTCATGTAGAGCATACTGAAGTAGAGACTGTTATACGGTATCGTATAGATGGATTGTTACACGATGCCATGGTTCTTCCTAAAGCTACAGGGCCAAGTATCGTTGCTCGTATAAAGGTACTTGCGAGTCTTAAGTTGGATGAAAAGCGCCTCCCCCAAGATGGTCGTTTCAAGATTGAGTTGAATGGTGAGAAGGTTTCATTCCGTGTATCTGTGCTTCCTACATACTATGGAGAGAAGATTGTAATGCGTTTGTTGCGAGAAGCAGTGTCAGGTTTCACCTTAGAGGGATTGGGTTTTCACGGAAAATCTCTTGAAGATGTTCACGAGGCTATAAACTTTGCCGATGGAATGATTCTTACCACAGGACCTACAGGATCTGGAAAAACAACTACTTTGTATACCGTGCTTGATCTATTGAATACTCCAGATGTAAACATCTCAACTGTTGAAGATCCTGTTGAATATCAGATTAAACGTATTAATCAGACTCAGATACGATCAGATATTGGGTTTACGTTCGCCAACGGACTCAGATCTCTTCTTCGACAGGATCCAGATATCATCATGGTTGGAGAGATTCGAGACAATGAAACAGCTGCTTTGGCCATAAACGCCGCTTTGACAGGTCACTTGGTGCTTTCAACTCTCCACACTAACTCTGCAGCGGGTGCCATTCCTCGTCTTATAGACATGAAATGTGAGCCGTTCCTTATTGTATCAACGACTAAAGTTATTATTGCACAGAGATTGATTCGTCAATTGTCAGAATCAAAAGAAAAATACACCCTTACCGAGGCAGAAGTTGCTTCTATAGCTAAGAAGATTGATCTCGATAGGGTGATGGATTTTCTAGTAGAGGAGAAGATTTTGGGAAAGAAGACGGATTGGACAAAAGTCCCCTTCTATAAACCAGGCAAAACTGCCGATAAAGATGATAGTGGATATGCAGGGCGACTAGGTATTCATGAAGTGTTAAAAGTGTCACCTGCTGTGAAAGACCTTATTATGCAAGGCTCAAATGCAGATCAGATAGAGGCTCAGGCTAAAAAAGAGGGTATGATGACGATGCTGGAGGATGGATTGTTTAAGGCGGTGCAGGGAATGACAAGTGTTGAGGAGGTTTTGAGGATTGTGAGTGAATAGAGTGGTACCACTCGTTGGTGTGTGAGATGCAATATGGAGCATTGCTTTACCGTGATAAGGGTGTTACTATTAACTCACAAGGGTTTTTCCCACAAATTTTGAGATTTTGGTTTATGACAAAGCGCGGTGACTCTTCGTTTTAGATAGATCAGAGTTAGTTTCAAGATAGTGTTATCGAGTCGGGATTACATCCCATTAATATAATTTTTAAGAATAAGATAAATAGATAATATGGCAGAAGCGCAAAACAACAAGAAACTTTATGTAGGTAACCTATCATGGGGTGTTAACGATGACTCACTAAAAGCTGCATTCGGAGAGTGTGGTGAAGTTGTGTCAGCACAAGTATCAATCGATCGAATGACAGGCCGTTCACGCGGATTTGGATTCGTAGAATTTGCTACAGAAGAAGGTGCACAAAAAGCTATTACTCGATGGAATGAACAAGAACTCGATGGACGACCTCTACGAGTTAATGTAGCAATGCCACGAGAAGAAGGAGCTCCAAGACGATCATTCGGAGGCGGAGGCGCATCACGAGGAGGTTTTGGTGGACCACGACGAGATGATCGAGGTGGTTACGATCGAGAGCGATCTTGGTAATCTGCTCGTGCTTTAAAAAATCTTTCGGTCCTCGGAATTAAAAATTCCTGCGGATGAAAGTTTTTTAAAACACTTGCAATAGAAAACTAAACTCAATAACAAAAAAACCGTACACTATGTGCGGTTTTTTTGTTATGATATATGTATGCGTTTTTCGTACACTGCAAAAAAAAATGACGGTTCAACATACTCTGCTGTGTTTGAAGGTGAGTCAAAGTCGGATTTATTTAAGGAGGTTGAAAAAAATGCTGCAACTATTATAGATTATTCAGAAAAAAGCGGAAAGAGTTTCGATGTGTTGGAAAAGTTTACTAGCATGTTTAGTCGTATAAAGATGATGGATAAGATCGTCTTTGCTCGTAACCTAGCAAACATGTTGGATGCAGGACTTTCGTTTACGAGAGCTCTCACTGTTATGGAAAAACAGACTAAAAATAATAAATTAAAAGCTGTATTCCAATCAATTACTGCAGATATCTCTTCTGGTAAAACCTTTCATGATGCTCTTGATAAGTACCCAAAAGTTTTTCCACCTATATTTGTATCCATGGTAAAGGCTGGAGAGGAGAGTGGTAACCTATCTGAGTCTTTGAAGACAATTGCTTTACAGATGGAAAAAACATATACCATACAAAAAAAGATAAAGGGTGCGATGATATATCCTGCAGTTATTGTGACTGTGATGTTTATAATTGGAATAGTTATGATGGTAAAAGTTGTTCCTAAACTTACCAAGACGTTCAAGGATGTAAAGGCTGAACTGCCAGGATCAACTAAACTTGTTATTTGGTTAAGTGATACGTTATCTAGTCACCTTATATTGTTTATACTTGGGGTTATCTTGCTCGGTGCAGGTCTGTATTCTCTTCTCAAGATGAAAAAGGGTAAGAAAATGTTCGACTGGTTATCAATACGACTTCCTGTAATAGGTCGGATTATTATTGAATCAAACTCTGCAAAAACTACACGAACACTATCTTCTTTGGTTGGTTCAGGTGTAAACCTGATTCAGTCTGTAGAGATAACTAGAGATGTGATGCAGAATTCATACTACAAAAAAGTATTGGATGACACCATTGCAGCGGTTGAAAAAGGTAAATCTCTTTCTACTGTGATCGAACAAAATGAAAAGATATACCCTATCTTTGTTTCAGAGATGATAAGCGTGGGTGAGGAAACCGGTAAGCTCTCTAGTATGTTACAAGGAGTTGCTGTGTTTTATGAAAATGAAGTGGAGCAAAAAACAAAAGATCTATCAACCATTATAGAACCAATGTTGATGGTGTTTGTAGGTGCCGCGGTGGGATTTTTCGCCATTGCCATGATTACTCCGATGTACTCAGTAATGAATAATCTTTAATATGAATAAAAAAAATACATCCAACGGTTTTACATTTATTGAAATAATAATTGTATTGGCTATATTTACAATAATATCGAGTATTGTATTTGCCTCTTTCTCTGCTTTGACAAATAAACAAGCTCTCGATAAAGAAGTTGATAATATAAAATCAATAATCCAAAAAACACGACTCGAGTCATTGAACGCAAAGAATGGAAATACTCACGCCATAACGTTTGCTTCAACTACAGTTGTAACATCAGAAACCTCTACAACTACAACAACTGCATACAGCATATCACCAGACATTGTTGCACAAGACATAAACCTTAAGATAATAGGGTCAGGCGCTGCGACAAGTACAGTATTTTTTGCAAAGATTACAGGGATGACAAATGCGACCGGCACTATTACGTATGTTTTGAAAAAAGGTTCCACTGTTTTAGGTACAACAACGTTGAAGATTAATGCATTAGGAACGGTGGAGTGATATACTTTTAATAGTAATGTTTTTAAATAATCGTAATAATAGAAAAAAAGGTCTATCATTAGTTGAGGTTATAATAGCAACTGCGATAATCTCCACATCTATGATTTATATTGCAAAATCATATTCAGATTTTGTATTTTTATCAAGCGCAAACACAGCAAGAGTCCAAGCCACATTTTTACTAGATGAGGCTGTTGAAGCTGTTAAAACTCTTCGCGGAGAGAGTTGGTCAAAGATTAGTACTTTAAATACGGCAACACCGTATTATCTTGTTTGGGATGCGAATTTGAATAAATGGACACTGACACTTACACCGTCAGTAATTGACGGGGTATTTACTAGAACCTTAGAGTTTCTCCCTGTAAATCGAGATGTGAACTTTAACATAGCCACTGTAGGTACTGCAGATACTGGAAGTCGGCAGGTTTCTATCTCTGTGAGCTGGTCTGATCACGGTGTAACTGTGGCTAAGTCTATAGGTATGTATATCTTTAATATATTAAATAACTAATATATGAAGCAAAACAGAGGTTTTACCCTTATTGAAACTCTTATATATCTATCACTTCTTATCGTTCTTGGTGCGATCGTGATCAATAGTGTGTTTTCTTTGTTTTCGTCATACAGCAAGATACGTCTTACCCAAGATATGGAGACTACAGCTATTCAAGTTTTGGACAAGATGACTCGAGATATACATGATGCATCGGGAATTGTTGATGCTCAAAGTTCTTTTGGTGTTCCAAGTAGCTATGTATCTCTATCTATACCTACAGGTGGAGGAGGTTCTAATACGGCAAAATACTATGTTGCAGGCGGTAAAATTAAATTTGATAAAAACAGTGAGTACCTCGGTGACCTGTCATTAAGTTCTGTGACAGTTAATAATTTTGATATAGATTATGTAAATGGAACAAGTACGAAAGCGCTTAAGATTGAGCTTCAGCTTCAAGCTGCAGTAAGGAATTCTACTGAGACATTATATAAAACATTCCGTACCACTGTTCAACTACGAGATCAATAGTATACAATTGTAGTATATGTCACATACAAAACAATACAATAAAGGAGCTGTACTAATGGTAGTAGTTCTTTTTTTTGTAGTTATCGCAACAACTCTATTGGTAGGTATTGTTAATCCCATATCGAATCAAATAAGAAATACCGATGAATTTCTAAAATCAAAACAAAGTTATTCTGTGGCAGACGCCCAAGCAGAAAATGCTCTATACAGATTCAATAACGGAAAAAGTGATGCTCCGTCAACATTGTCTCTCTTAGGTGCTACAGCCTCAGCAAATATGACAGATATTGGTGATATCAAGCAGATCACTGTTGAAGGCGTGTATGGACAGTTTGAAAGAACGGTGCAGGCCCAGTTTAAACAAGACGCTGGAGTCGCTTTCAATTATGGCCTACAGTCTGGTATAGGAGGCGTTCAGATGGAAGGGTCTTCATATATAACAGGTAATGTGTACAGTAACGGTGATATTGTTGGTAATGGAGGTTCTGGCTGGTATACAACCTATATAACAGGTAGTGCAACTGTTGCAAACGTATCTGATCCAACACCTCATGTGAGCAATGCTACTCCTGCAAGTTCAGGTGACCAGTCTTTTGATATCGGAAAAACAAATACCAACCAAGATTTTGCAGAATCTTTTGTTTATAGTACTACCACTCCAATAACTGAGATACAATTGTATATGAGAAAAACAGGGTCTCCTGCGAATGCAACAGTGAAGGTTGTTAGTAATTCATCAGGCGCACCTGGAACCACTGTGTTATCTTCAGGAACTCTTAACTCATCGTTGGTAACATCTATCAATTCATATGTACCTGTAGCCATGAATACAACAACTTCACTGGTCTCAGGAACTACATATTGGATTGTTGTGGATGTGGGTTCAAATAACACATCAAATTACTATACACTAGGGTTAAATGACAATACCTATTCTGGATCTCCCAAAATCGGACGTTTTGCTAATTCGTGGGCTAATATAGCAACAACAACTCTTGATGTAAAATTTAAGGTTATTGTAGGTGGTGATGTTGGAACTATTTCAAATATGGGAATCGGTACAGGTGGAACAGGGAATGCTTGGGCACACACTGTTACAAATACTACTGTTGGAGGTTCTCTGTATTGTCAGATAGGAAGTGGTAATAATAAAGCTTGTGATACAAGTAAAGCTGATCCAGCTCCTGCAAGTTTTCCTATCTCTGAAGGAAATCTACAAGAGTGGAAAGAACAAGCTGTGGCAGGTGGAGCAACTTCAAGTATTAAGATAGACGGAGTCAAAGTGCGAACTCTTGGTCCTATAAAAATCAACGGTAATTTGGAAGTTGAAGGTTCAGGAAGGTTGGATATTACAGGTCCTATACACGTGACCGGTTTTATAAAAGTACAAGGCAATGGAAAGATATATGTAGCAAGTAGTATGGGTACTGCAAGTGGATTGATTGTAGCTGATGGTATTGTGGAGCTTGAAGGTTCTGGAGGTATATATGGATCTGGAACAGCTGGTAGTTATGTGGTTGTAGCAACCACCAGTACTTGTCCTGAAGCACCAAATTGTTCTGGAGGAAGTAGGGCTATTAAGATATCAGGGGCTGCAGGATCTGTTGTGTTAAGTGCACCAAACGGACGTGTAGAACTTGAAGGTTCTGTCGGCATAAAGTCTCTCGTGGCTAAACAACTTAAGATGTCTGGTACAGCACATGTTATATACGACTCTGGTTTAGCAAATCTTGATTTTACTTCAGGACCATCTGGTTCATGGGCAATAGATTCTTGGAAAGAGGTAGAAGGAAACTAGGTGTTTGTAGTATAATCTAATGATGATAACACGTGTACCTAAAAAAAGTGGTGTATCCACACCTAAACCTTTGATTATTGCCAACTGGAAAGCTGGTGTTCTAAACTACAAAGAGGCTGAAAAAAACATACTAGATACGTATGGTGCTCTCGGAACAGGTTCTTCTAAGGTTGAATTAGTTTTTGCTCCTGTTGCTACATACATACAGACATTGGGGTATATATTTGGAAACATACTAAAGTATGTTAAGCCTCGAAAAGTAAAATGGCCAAAGTTAACACTTGCGGCTCAAAATATATCAGTATTTGAAGGTGGATCAAAAACAGGTGAGATACCAGTATTGGCAATCAAAGACTCGGGTGCGTCATATGTGATAGTTGGTCATTCAGAATGTAGAGAAGCTGGAGATACAAATGCGATGGTTGTTACCAAGACAAAGCTGGTAATAGATCAACGTCTAAAAGTTGTTTTGTGTGTTGGGGAACGAGAAAGAGATGCCGGTGTTCAATACCTTAAGGTTATTGAGGATCAGATTCTTTCGGTATTTTCATACATCGACAAGAAAGATCACGGGCAGATTGTTATTGCCTATGAGCCTGTGTGGGCAGTAAACAATAAAGATAATCTATCTCTAGATGCATATGGACTCCATAGTATGATAGTGTATATCAAGAGGTTGTTATTAGAGCGCTTTGGAGAACCAACTGCTGATGCTGTTCGTATTATCTATGGTGGATCTGTTACTCCTGACAATGCACAGGACATACTTTGGAACGGTGAAGCTCAAGGTTTACTTATCGGCCGAGCGAGTTGGAATGCAGAATCTCTTTCAGCTATTATAAAATCAGTACTCATTAATCCTAAGAAAAATATTCTGAAACAATATGGATCAGCTAAAAAAAATAAATAGCCTACAATCTTTTGTAGGAAAGTTAAAAGGTAAAAAAGTCTTCTTACGAGCAGATTTTAATGTTCCAATAGAGAAGGGGGTAATTACAGACACATATCGTATAGATGCTGTTGTATCAACGTTAGAGTTTTTACAACATGAAGGCGCTATTGCTGTCGTTGCATCACACATAGAGACTGCAGATAACCCATCTCCAACATTGAAGCCTGTCTTCGAATATATCAAAAAAGAATATCCAAAATTTAACATTGTATTTTGTGAAGATTTTTTAAATTCTGAGGTTTTAACAGCCACTGTACAGTCATGTGTTGAAGGGTCTTTTGTACTATTGGAAAATATAAGAAATGCAAAAGAAACTGTGTCTGAAAAAGATAACAGTGTTCAGTTGGCAGAGTATCTAAAAGAATATTGTGTTTTTTATATTCAAGAGGCATTTGCAGTGTCACACAGATCACATGCGTCTGTTGATGCTTTACCTAGGTTGTTTGCTCATGAGTGTAAAGCTGCCGGCTTTCTACTTTCAAAAGAGATTGAGCATCTTTCCTTGGGACTTGTACCTAGAAAACCGCTTGCCACAATATTGAGTGGTATGAAGTTTTCTACAAAACTCCCACTGATACAGAAGTATTTGGAGATGGCAGATATGTTGTTTGTTGGTGGTGCTTTGTTTAACAATATTGCTAAATCAATGGGGTACAATGTGGGTCAATCGCTTATAGATACAGAGGCTGCAGATATAGACCAGTTGGTGAAAACCGATGTGTTCAAACAAAAAGTATATATTCCAAAAGAGGTGGTTGTTAGAAACGTAGATACTGGAGAGATTCGTAAAGCTGATCTCTCAGAGGTGCAGGAGAGAGAATCTATACAAGATATATCTGAAGATAGTATGAATCACTTTGTTCAAAAACTTGAAGAAAATGGTGTGCAGACTATTGTCTGGAATGGTCCTATTGGTAACTATGAAAAGCCTGAGTTCTCTAAAGGAACTATCGAATTTGCGAAGCTGTTATATGCATATGTAAGAAATAATGTTTCAGTTCAGGCTTTGATTGGTGGAGGGGATACTGTGGGTGCTTTGCAGAATAACATAGTTGATTTTGATAAACAGGATAGAATATTCGTATCCACAGGTGGTGGTGCTATGTTGGAGTTCTTGGAGAAGGATGGACATCTCCCGGGCATAGATAGTTTGTTATAAAAGTTTTTGGAAAAATGAAAAACCACCAAGTGTTTGGTGGTTTTTTCTTACGGGGTTTTGATAAAAACAGATTACATCTGAGGACTGTTGCTAGGAGGTACTGAAGCTGTTGGTTGTGCAGTAGGAACTACAGGACAACTGTTTTTTTCTCGTAGTACAGAATATTTTCCACCGCCTGTAACTAAGATAAGAGCTGAACCTATAAGTACAGATCCAATCATTGTCGCTGTTTTAAGATCTCCTCCGCCATGTGTATAGTATAGAGCGCCGATCATGATGATACCTGCGCCAACTGCAGATGTTCGAGTTAGAACTCCAAATACAAGTCCAAGACCTGCAAGTAGTTCACCGAGTGCTACTGCCCAGACTACAGGCTCTGAAAGACCAAGTCCTTGACCAAGTCCAGCGATAGTACCTTCCATGTTTATAAGCTTATTGTATCCAGTATATCCGATGATACCTCCGGCAATAAGTCGGACGATCAACAATAAAATATTTTTTGTTTGCATGGCACTAATTGTAGTATGTCTGCGATATCTACGCAATCTCGAGCTTTATTTTTTCTGCCAATTCTTCCATTTCTCCTGCAACATATGTATATTTTTTACCCAGGTATCCACCGTCTTCGTTGAAACGAGGAATTACATGTATGTGATCGTGATCTATTATTTGACCGGCAGCAGATTCATTGTTCATAACAATGTTAATACCGTCTGCACTGACAGTCTGTTTTAGTGCGATTGCAACTTTTTGGGCAGTTAAGATGACACGACATAGGGTTTCAGCTGGTAGTCCATATATGTTTTCGAAGTGGTGTTTTGAGATAACAAGAGTGTGTCCTCGATGGTTTGGGTGTATATCTAGAAAAGCTAAAGTATCATCGTCCTCGTATACCTTTACAGCGGGAACCTCCCCCCTGGTTATCTTACAGAAGATGCAATTTGCGTGGATCTCTGTTTCATCGTGTGTTGCTTTATCAGTCATAAAGCCATGATATCATACATCCACATGACTTCAACTTACCCAATATACGAACAGATTCTGAAAGATCGAGGTCTTACCAAGGGTGAGATTGAGGAATTTTTGAATCCTGTATATGACGAGGTGAAGGGTGGAATGTATGACGTGAGTCGAATGAAAGACATTAATAAAGCTACAGATCGAATATGGAAAGCAATAGAGTCTAAAGAAAAGATTTGTATCTATGCAGATTATGATGCTGATGGAGTTCCAGGGGCTGTGGTTCTGTACGATTTTTTTAAAAAGATAAACTACGCTGAACATGTGCAAGTGAAGATTCCACATCGACATAAAGATGGTTTCGGTCTGCACGCACATCTTATAGATGAAGTATCAAAAGAGGGGGTTAGTTTGTTGATTACTGTTGACCTCGGTATTAGCAATGTAAAAGAAGTGGCACACGCAAACTCTTTGGGTATCGATGTGATAATTACAGACCATCACTTACCACACGAAGAACTTCCTCAAGCGTATGCAATATTGAATCCGAAACAATCTGATTGCGGGTACCTCGAGAAGATGTTGTGTGGAAGCGGTGTCGTTTTTAAGTTGGTTCACAGGCTTGTTGATCAGGCGCGAGCTCGAGGTTTTGTGATTGCACCTGGTTGGGAGAAGTGGTCACTTGATCTGGTTGGTCTTGCCACAGTATCAGACATGGTTCCGCTTATTGGTGAGAATCGTGTGTTCGCAACATATGGTTTAAAAGTCATTCAGAAAAATAAACGTATAGGTCTCGCGTGTCTTTTATCAGAGTTAAAAATAAACCCTCGCGATATCCAAGAAGATGATATTGGTTTTTCTATAAGTCCTTGTATCAATGCTGCATCTCGGATGTCTCATGCAATCGATGCTTTCCGACTTTTTTCTGTTGATAGTCAGATTGATGCTGTCGGACATGCTAAGAAACTTGTTGTGTTAAATAAATCTAGAAAAGAAAAAGCTCAGACACTTGTGGCATCAGCGGATACTAAAGTTAAACAAGGAGATGTTGACTCCGGTATCTTGGTTGTTGGCGACGAAACATGGCTTCCCACTTTGGTGGGTCCTGTGGCGAGTAATTTGGTACGCAAGTTTCAGGTGCCCACTTTTGTATATGGATGTGATGATGGAGAGGTCTATCGTGGTTCATGTAGGTCTATTCCTGGTATAAGTGTGGTTGAGATAATGGCACATGTTACACAGGATTTTTTTATCGAATCTGGTGGCCATGCGATGTCTGGAGGATTCGCTTTTACAAAAGACAAAGCTGATGTCTTTGAACAAGTTCTGCGCGAGGCTTTTATATCTTGGAAAAAAAACAAAGAACAAACGCAATCTGAAGAAGACCTTCTTCCTGTCTTAGACATTCCGGTTTACTCAATAACACATGACAAAATCAATGACGTGTTTGTTTCGGATTTGAAGAAGTTAAGACCTTTTGGCATTGGAAATGAAAAACCACTTTTCCGTATTCCAGACGTTGTGTTACGTGAAATAAAAAAGTTCGGTAAAGCAAAAGAGCATGTTGAATTTTTTATAGATACATATACAGATGTGTTAGGCGCAACACAATCACCTCGTCCAGATTTTATGCAAGATGTTCATTTGTACTCAGAGACACATAGAAGGATTGCACCTGTCCGTTACATATCTTTCTTTTCAGATCAAAGTCATCACGATGCACAGGTGGGTGTACTCGCAGATGTATACGGATATGTAGAAGAAAGTTTCTTTTTGGGTAAACGAGAGATACGGGTTCGGGTAGAAAAGATTGTCTATAAGGTGTAACATAGGGGAATGTTTCATCAAGATATAATCAGTATATATACAGACGGTGCCGCACGAGGTAATCCAGGTCCAGGAGGATGGGCTGCTATTGCTGTGTGTGGAAATACAAGTGTTTCAGAGAAAGGTGGTAAAAGTTTGCATACTACAAATAATAAGATGGAGCTCCAAGGTGCGATAGAGGGACTCAAGGTTTCACTAGAATGTCTGAAGGGATACAAAAAGATACATGTTCACTCAGATTCAAAATATGTCCTTCAGGGTATAACAGAATGGATTCATAATTGGAAAAAAAATAATTGGCGGACTGCTGCAAAGAAGGAGGTTTTGAACCAAGAACTGTGGAAAGAGTTGGATGCTGTTGTTGAACAGGTATCGAAGACTGGTGCGGTAATCATGTGGACTTATGTTAAAGGACATAGCGAGAACAAGTTCAACGCTCGAGCCGACGTTATTGCTACAACATGTGCTGACGATAAAACTTTGAATGAAGGAGGTGTTAGGAATTTCTACATCGGAAATTTTGATGGGTGGAAACTTTAATATTTATTTTCATTTTCTTTAACTGGTGTGTGACACACTTGTTGTGTGAATGTACTCAAACAGCATTACAAATTTTTGCTTTTTATATTGTGCTTGAGTGGTTCACTGGTTGCAATCTATGTTCAGTATTGTGCGTACAAAAAACAAGTTAGAGTTACAGACATTCTTTTTTCTAAACAAAAAAGTTTTGTTGTAAAAACTAATCTTCAGATTGATAGCGA
>CAYIYJ010000003.1:61814-64270 GCA_964367655.1 uncultured Candidatus Saccharibacteria bacterium
GCTCCGATATACAGAGCTGCTGCCAGTGCTTTTGTTGGTATGATTTTATTTAAAGATAAAACATCGCAGGTGTATGCACTCACCATAACAGTATTTGTGTTAACAATTATCAATCCGTTTCAGACTTTGTACGATCCATCATTTCACCTTACTTGTTGCGCTACATACGGCTTGATACTTTTTTCAAAACCAATACAGATCTGGACGCATCTGCATATGTCAAAGATCTTACCAAGATGGCTACAAGAGATTGTTGCTGTAACATTGGCTACACAGGTTTTTGTATTTCCATATCTGGTATACATGACAGGTTCTTTTTCGAGTGTGTTTCTGATCAGTAATATGTTGGTGCTACCCATGATCCCCATGATTATGTTTTTAGGTTTTTTGACACTTGTTGGAAGCGTGACTGGTTTTGAATTATTACTTGATGTAAATGTTTGGGTAAATAATCTTTTGTTGAAGTTTGTGTTTAGGATTGTTAAAACTCTTTCACAGGTTCCGTATGGATATATACAAATGAAAACAAGTACGAGTATTTTCGTACTTGTTTCGTATTCGATACTTCTGACAATAATTATTTATTATACCTCGCGGCGACGACCTCCCAGTTTATGTTAGTGAAAAAAGCATCGATGTATTTTTTCTTTTCTGATGGTGGTACGTCAAGCATGTATGAATGCTCCCACATGTCGAGTCCAAATATTGGAGTAAGTCCAACAAGGTGTCCATCGTGTTGTTCTCCGATCCAAGCGTTTACCAAGTTGTCTGTTGTTTCATCGTAATACAACCAAGCCCAGCCAATACCTCGAGTCATGGCGATCTGTTTGAATTCTGTAATCCAAGCATCTATCGAGCCCCACTGCTCAGCCATCTTTTTTCCAAGAGATGTGCCTTCTGTTTTTTTTGACCCTCCTTCAAACTGTTCAAAATATAATTCATGGTTTCTCATGCCATCAAACTCAAAACTTAATCGGCGTCGAAGTTCTCCAATCGTGTATGCGTTCGCTGTCGTTTCTTCCGGAGTTGTAGTGAGATCTTTAATCTTTTGAAGGATTAGATTTGTATGTTTTACATATCCCGAATATAGTTTTAGGTGTTCATCTATTGTCTGTGTCGAGATACCTGCTAGTGTTGGAATGTTAAAACTTTTCTCTGTGTATGTATTGTAGTTCATATGTTTTGGTGTTCTTTATGTATTCTTTGGTTATTCTTTAATTAGTCTGAGATATACTATATATATCACATATTATGTTCAGATATATCTTTCTAAAAACAAATTTTGTATATCTGATACTTGCAGTAGTTCTTGGATCTACAGGTTTGATGGTGTACACCCTGCGCAATGAAGAGCGCGATGTTTTAATATGTTCAAGACCGGTACCTATGGTTGCCTTTCTTGATGTCGGACAAGGTGATTCTGTATATGTGCAGGATGAGCTCGGTGAGTCTATTCTCATAGATACAGGTCCGAAAGATAGTGGTGTGTTGTCTCAGATACAGAAAGTAACTGGGTGTAAGGACGTGCACATAGATCACCTCTTACTCACTCATCCAGACGCTGATCACATCGGCGAAGCTGAGAGGTTGATAGAAAAAGGTTTGGTGAAAGAGGTTCTCCACAATGGTTTTATGGACATCGATCAACCGGATGAATCTTTAACAGAAAACAGGTTAGAAGCATTGTCGGTTTTTAAAAGAGAGGTATATACAGGGTCAACTTTATCGTTAGATAATATAAAACTTGAAGTGCTATACCCTGATACAAATATGTATCTTGCAACAAGTACAGTTGCTGTATCTAAAAAGAAAAAGAAGTTAGATGATAATGATTTTTCTATTGTAACTCGCATCACTGCGGTTGTTGGAAGTACAACAAAAACGTTTCTACTTACAGGCGATGCTCCGACAAAGATAGAATATCTCCTTATAAAATCAAAAAACAATATCGCTTCCAATGTTCTTAAGTTAGGACATCACGGATCCAAGAACTCAAGCTCAGAACGTTTTTTAAGTACAGTTGCTCCGGATGAAGTTGTCATATCGGCATCAAAGGATAACTCGTACAATCATCCTCATGAACAGACACTGCAGCGGGTATATGAGCAGAGACGAAAAAAGCCCCTCCTTATCAGAGAGACTTTTCGCGAGGGTAGCATAGTATACCTCTTACGGTAAAAAAGATTTAGATTAGGCCAGCTTTTTGCAAAGTAGCGTAAGCACCATTCTTTTGAATAGTTTTGATTGCTCGTGTTGAAAGAGTTAGAGTAATAGTTTTATTTAACTCAGGAACAAAAATCTTCTTTTTTTGAAGATTGGCGTATCGTCGTACTTTTGGACTTGGGTTGTATTGAGTTGCACGAGTTCGGTTAGAATATCGTCCTCCATTAATAGAACCTTTTTTTGTAATTGCGCAGACTTTTGACATGGGGGTTATATTAGCATGGATTTTTATG
>CAYIYJ010000003.1:64370-70558 GCA_964367655.1 uncultured Candidatus Saccharibacteria bacterium
GGGTTTGTGCTAGGGTTGGTGATTATATTACTAGTTTGGCGGTTTTTTACACCTCTGGTGGAGAAGATCTTCGTGTTCTTGGTCAAATAAGTCTAATAATAAAATATGAAAAAATTCTATCACGGATCACCTACGCCAAATATACAGATTTTGGAACCAAGATTTGATAAAAGGCTTGGTATTACTGGGCTTTTTGTTGCAGATGAGCCTTTTGGACCAATGATTTTTTCTCTATTACCAGAACGCTTTAATTCTACGGTTAACTACTCAACCAAAGACGGAAAACTGGTCGAAGGGTCTGTAAAAACCTCTAAAATAAATCAAGAGGGTTGGTTATACGAAGTTGATCTTGATGACAACAGTTCTATCGTTGAAAGAAAGGCTGGCCGATATCATCTAACTAAGCCAGTAAAAGTTTCAAAAGTGACAAAGGTTTCCATAAAAGATGTTGAAGTTCAGGGTTGGAAGATAGAGATTGTATAAATAAGGGTGTACGGTGATTTGTACGGATAAACCCACCCTAACCCCTTGCAAAACCCTTGAAAACATAGTACATTTGTCCTCATGCCTACATTAAATCAATTGGTAAAAAGAAACCGTTCAAAGGCAAAAAGAAAGAGTAAGGCTATTACCCTTACTCGTGGTTTTAACACGCTTAAGAACCGACCTATCTTCTACGATTCACCTATGAAAAGAGGTGTATGTACAAAGGTAACAACAAAGACTCCTAAGAAGCCTAACTCAGCTGTTCGAAAGATTGCTCGTGTTCGACTTACAAACGGTCATGAAGTTACTGCGTATATTCCAGGAGAGGGACACAACTTGCAAGAACACTCAGTGGTTCTTATTCGAGGTGGTCGTGTAAAAGATCTTGGTATCCGATATACAATCATCCGAGGTAAGCTAGACTGTGCCGGAGTTGATAAGCGACGAAAAGAGCGTTCTGCATACGGTGCAAAACGACCTAAAGCTGCTAAGAAATAGATAAAAGACTACGTCTAAGAACTTTGAACGGTTCCTATACAACCCGAAAGGGTAAAAAGTCCACATAACCGGAGTACTGGAGATGATCCAGGAACAAAAACTACAACGGGTGGCAAATTACAAAAAATAATAATTTATTAAAAACATGCGAAGAAAAGTAAAAAACAGAAATACAGCCGGTCCAGATCCAAAGTATAATTCAGATACATTGGGAAAATTTATTAACTATGTTATGTGGGATGGTAAAAAAGTAACAGCGCGAGGTGTTATCTATGACATGCTTGATGTATTAAAAGAGAAGGGGAACACAGAAAATCCTCTTGAGCTTTTTGATACTGCTATCAAAGCTGTATCTCCACAAGTTGAAGTTCGATCACGACGTGTTGGTGGAGCAAACTACCAGGTTCCTTATGAGATTCGTCCAGAAAGAAAAACTTTCCTTGCGATGACATGGATTATTGGTGCTGCACGAAAGAAAAAAGGAAAGCCTATGCATCTTAAGCTTGCAGATGAGATTCTTGCTGCAACAAAGGGTGAAGGAGAGGCGATGAAGAAGCGAGAGACAATTCACAAGATGGCTGAGGCTAACAAGGCCTTTGCTCATATGGCGTGGTAACATCGTCGTAATTATTTTGATTCGGTTTCGGCCTCGGCCTGCAAATGAATCAAAATCATTACTCCTCACAAAAAAACTCCAGAAATGGAGTTTTTTGTTTTGCAGTAGCTGCAACGTCTGAAAAGTTGAATAAATTTAAGATTTTTTTGACATACTCCATGCAAAAAGAAATATTTGCTTAAACATATTAGAGATTGTTGGGGAAGCTATTGTTACAGCATACACGTTTCCATCCTTTAGTGAAAATAAAGCAATGTGATTTTCCATAAGAATCATAGTTGAGTTGAACTTGTATTCATCAGGTAGAAAACGTACCTCTCTAAATGTATCGTTTGTATAGGAAGGTAGTTTCAGGTTCCTGGTAAACTCAGGTGTAATAAGTTTTGTGAATATTTTAAGTTTATTTTTTCGATTTAAAATATTTGGTAAATATTTTGGAAAACTCTCAAAGAGCTCTGGGTGAGATATTGTGTATAAGTTTCTATCAGTCTTTGTTTCCAAGATATCGTAAAAGCTGTTAATAACATCTTTTATAGCTTCTTTTCCTTCAAAAAAACGAACCTCAGGTTGAAAACTGCTTTTTTCAATCATAGATTCAAGTTCGGGAAATATCTCCAGAATCATATCTGATTTTGACTGGGCCTCTTTAACTAAGCGTCTAGGATGTTCTGCGTACCAATATGCAACTTGATTCTTTTTAAAGATACCGACAAGATCTCTGTCTTTAAGTCGTTCTAGGTCTAGGTAAACAGTTGTTCGTGGTATGTGAAGAGACTTGGCAATCTGAAAAACTGTCTGGTCCTTGTGACTTAGGAGATATAGATAGATTGAAGATTCTCTATCATTGAAACCGAATTCTATAAGTTTTTGGGTTATATTATTTACTGTCATAAATATGGACAACATTAGTGTATACTAAATATGCTTATATGTAAAGGTATATTGTATATCGGCAGTAATGCTGGTTATATTTTATGACAGATATTGCTATTTACTGTATTCTGTTGTGTAAGGCAAATGCATGCCTGAACAACGCACCTACAACATATGAAAACGAAAACACCATCAACTCTTACTCTTGTAAACCGCATTCTGCGGAAGCTTAAAAAGATGCCTGATAATTATGGCGCAAACTATTCTTATCGGAACCCTCTTGTTGAATCGGCTGCTAAACTACTAGAAACTGTTCCTGAGAATCTTAGGGCTTCGGAGGCATTCAAAAAAAACGTTCGAGGTCTATTTAGGGAGGTTTTCTCAGGGAGAAATCATTCCAAGGAGATTATAGAACCCTTTTTTCCGTATCTCGGGCAGGATTTTATTGATGACGAAGTCTTGGGGAATGATAATGTTTTTGACTCTGAAAAACATCGATATGTTTCCGAGGCAAGGCTTCATGGTTACTACGAAACGCAAAGTGTTACTAATCTCAATTTCTATCTACATTGCGAAGGAAGATCTGCAACAGTGCAGTGGTTTAAGGGGTTAACTGAAGAGAAGAGGGGTGATATCTTGCTCACACGTCTGAACCTGGTCCCAAGTAGGTATAATCTTGATGAGATCATTAAATACGCCAAGGATTCAAGGTTATTCAGGCTTGTTGCTGAGAAACTTGAGATGCTTAAGGCGTGGGAAAAGTTGTTTACGCGCGACGAAAACTCTTTTGACCCTGACTCTCCTGAAGGAAAAGTATTGGAAAAGGTGGCTAAATACTTTCACCCTGAACTTTGGATACTTCATGTGATCTCTGCATCGGATCCAGATAAAGGTGATTGCTTGGACACTATTTCCAAAATCAAACAATATTTTGGGGATGTCAACCCTCCTTCAGAAGAAGTTAGAAAACTTATCGCCCAAGCGTTGAGTGAGAATAACCCTCGAAGGGTCAATTTCTTGTCACGGTTTTTGAAATAAATCAGCGCCAACGTAACTGTCCGGCCTACAATAGTGTAGGCCGGACTTTCTTCATTTACCCCTAGAAATCTCTTTAAAACTATGCTAGACTACGCAGATAACGTTTGATTTTGGCAAACTTTGCACTGTTCAGCGCAAACTCGCGAAAGATTATTACATTTAACAAAAAACAACAAATAAACATAATAAGAATTTTATGCAACGAGATTATCCACTTGATCGAACACGAAACTTTGGAATCATCGCCCACATCGATGCTGGAAAAACAACAACATCAGAGCGAATTCTTTACTATACAGGTATGTCACACAAGATTGGTGAAGTACACGATGGTGAAGCTGTAACAGACTGGATGGAACAAGAGAAAGAGCGGGGTATTACAATTACTGCCGCTGCGATCACATGTTTTTGGAATCCAACATACATGGGAACTGACAAATCTATGATGCATCGATTTAACATCATCGATACACCAGGACACGTAGACTTTACAGTAGAGGTAGAGCGATCTCTAAAAGTTCTTGACGGTGCGGTAACCGTGTTTGACGGTGTTGCTGGAGTAGAGCCTCAATCAGAAACTGTATGGCGACAAGCTGACAAATACCACGTTCCTCGAATTTGTTTTATTAACAAACTAGACCGAACAGGAGGTTCATTTGAGCGATCATTCGGTTCTATCATTGCACGTCTTACAAAGAACGCTGTTCGAATGCAAATCCCCATGGGAGAAGAAGATAAGATGGCTGGTGTTATTGATCTTCTTAAAATGAAGGCTTATACATTTGAAGGAGAGATGGGAAACAAGATTATTGAAGCTGAGATTCCTGCAGAATTTTTAGATGAAGCAACAAAGCGACGAGCTGAGCTAGTTGAAAAAGCTGTTGAACAAGATGAAGCTATGATGGAGCGATATCTTGGAGGAGAGACAGATTTTACACTTGCTGAACTTAAGGCTGCTATTCGAAAAGGAACTTTGGCAAACACATTGTTCCCAGTATTTACTGGAACTGCTTTGAAAAATAAAGGAGTACAACTTATTCTTGATGCTGTGGTTGAATACTTGCCATCACCTCTTGACGTACCACCTATCAAAGGAACAAACCCAGATACAGGAGAAGAGATGGAAAGAAAATCATCAGATACAGAACCGTTTGCAGCTCTTGCCTTTAAACTACAAAACGATCCATTCGTAGGACAGCTTACATTCTTCCGAGTGTATTCAGGAACAATCGAGGCTGGTTCATATATATACAACTCAACAACAGGAAACAAAGAGCGACTAGGACGAATCGTACGACTTCAAGCTAACAAGCGAGAGGAAGTAAAGAAAGTATTTGCTGGAGAAATTGCTGCAGCTGTAGGTCTTAAAGAAGCTCTAACATCACATACATTCTGTGATGAGAACAATCCTATTATTCTTGAAACAATCAAATTCGCTGAGCCTGTGGTATCTCTATCTATTGAGCCAAAGACAAAAGCTGATCAAGAGAAGATGGGTATCGCTCTTAAAAAACTTGGAGATGAAGACCCAACTTTCCGAGTTACTTCAAACCCAGAGACAGGACAAACTCTTATCGCTGGTATGGGTGAGCTTCACCTTGAGATTATGATCGATCGTATGAAGCGAGAGTTCAACGTGGAAGCAAACGTAGGTCAACCTCAAGTAGCGTACCGAGAAACTATCACAGCTGAAGCTGAGGCAGAGCATAAGTATGCTAAGCAATCAGGAGGTAAGGGTCAATACGGACACGTACGAATCACTATTAAACCACTTGAAGATTGGCCAGAAGGAACAAAGATTCCAAAGAACGTACACCGAGAACCTGGATACGAGTTTATTGACTCTATCAAAGGAGGTGTTATTCCAGGAGAATTTATCCCAGCTGTACAGAAAGGTGTACGAGAGGCTATGGACCGAGGTATTGTTGCAGGATTCCCACTAACAGGAGTATCTTGTGAACTTACATATGGTTCATACCACGATGTGGACTCATCAGAAATCGCCTACAAGATTGCTGCTTCACAAGCGTTCCAAGATGGAGCTAAGCGAGCACGACCTGTGATCATGGAACCTATTATGCGAGTAGAGGTGGTTGTTCCAGAGAAATTCATGGGTGATGTAACAGGATCATTGTCAGCAAAACGAGGTCAGATCGAAGGAATGGAAGACCGAGGTCTTAACAAGGCTATACGAGCCATGGTTCCTCTATCAGAAATGTTTGGTTACACAACTCAACTTCGATCTATGACTGAAGGACGAGGATCAAACACTATGGAATTCGCTAAATACGAAGCTGTACCACCAAACGTAGAGAAAACTATTGTTGACTCACGCAAATAATTAATATATAGTAAGAAACACATATGCCAATAACATCATCAGCAAAAAAAGCTCTACGTTCAAGTGAGAAGAAGCGAGTATACAACTTACGACGAACAAAGAAGGTAGAGGATGCAGTGAAAGCTGTAAAGAAACTAGTAAAGGAAGGTAAAGCTAAAGAGGCTAACGCTCTTTTGCCAAAAGCATATCAAGCACTTGATAAGGCTGCGAAAGGTAACACTATCAAAGATGGTGCTGCTGCTCGAAAGAAATCAAGATTGAATAAGTTGGTGAAGAAAGCTGCTACTAAGTAGTTTTAAAAAGAAAAACCCCTGCCAGAGATGGTGGGGGTTTTCT
>CAYIYJ010000004.1:0-34708 GCA_964367655.1 uncultured Candidatus Saccharibacteria bacterium
ATATATGGAACCATGTTTGCAAGACCTGACTCGCCACTTGTTTTTTCCGCGATCTCAACCCAAAACTGTCGCACAATTGGATTCTTACATCGTGACACTTTCATATCGCGAAAACTCTTTACTGACATCACACGTGATACATCAAGCAGTGTACAACCAGTTGAAGGATCCTCGATCACAAGCATAGTCGCATTTCGGAAGTATTGTTCGAACATCGGCCCCATAGACTCTGGCACCCCACCATATAGTTTTTGAAAAATACTAAACAATTCATTCACAACAAATGTTTTCTGTTCTGGATTGGCTGGATCATATTCCAACATGTTCAACGCCATCGGTCTCTCAGTATGACTTGGATCAAAATAGATAACATCATCGTATCGTTCTGGTGGAATCTTTGATAGAATATCCTGAACATCACTTCCATGAGGATCGATAAAGCACACACCTTCTCCGTTTTTTATATCTTGCAAAATAAGATTTTTAAGAATACTTGATTTACCTACACCAGTCTGTCCTATCACATACATATGACGCAACCTGTCCTCTGGCGCCATGTGGACCAATTGTTCGACATTGCGATGAATGTTTTTTCCAAGCAAGACACCCTCTCTTGGAAGATCGAGCGGTGCTGGAGCAGTACCTGCTTTTGATTGTTTAAGTTGTGGAGCATCACTACCACTTGAAGCAACTGGGAAATGCATCACAGTCGAAAGTTCTCGCACAGACATCGGCAGAATATTGTCCTGATCAAACATGCGGAAAATAAAGTTATGCGTCAGATCGATAAGTTTATTTTTTTCAAACCGTTTCCACTCGAAACTATTACCGAGCGAGTTCGTAAATTGGTTAAAACCTGACTCAAGATCAGAAAGAATTGCTTCAGCTCGAACTCTGTTGTTGGCAGAACTCATGATACGAATATTTGTTTCAACAATAGGACTGCTAATCTTATTAGTAATCTGCTCTATTGCAATCTGATCTATCGCCTCTTCTTTTTTAGGCAGTTGATCTTTTTTATCACCACCTGATGAAAAATCTTTTCCTAACTCTGAGGCGGCTTTTTTAAACTGTCCCCAGATAGTATGTCGAATATCGATGGCCTCTTTAAGCTTTTCTCCTTTTCTAATCTTATCGAGAGAATCTTTATATAACTTTGTATAATAACTACCAACTTGGTTAAACACAACCTGTATAGACGCACCCTCACCCTCCTTCTCTATCTTAGATAATGTATTCAAAATAATATTTATTGGATCATGATCAAATTGATCATATGTCTTTATCGGATATATATCGTTGTTTGTAAAATGAGCAACAGACCCAACAACAACACCTTCAGCATTAAACACATTGTAATCGTCGTGTTGCACTTCCGCTTTAGCACCTGGAAATACTGAGGTGATATGCTTTTCAAACAGATCAGCTTTATCATTTGGAACTGAAACATAAAATACAAATTGTTGACTACCATCAGCTACAGCAACCTCTATAACCATATGATTTTTACTATCACCGTGTTTTTTTCCTGATTCGCTGATAGACATCATTCCAGCATAAAACTGCTCCATGGCAGAGAGCATCTCTTTCAGAGGTCGAGCTTTTTCAGACCCTCTACCTTCACCTGAAAAATCAGGTAAAGAAACCTCATACAACGTATGGGTTAAAGAACGCTGCACAGGCTCACCCTCTTTCAATCCAAGAGGAGTGAGCCCTGCCTTTATATATTCAACCAAAAACCGATGGAAGTCGTCTTCTATGTGAGGGTTGCCAGTTTTTTGAACAATAGACAGTGCATTATGGATACCCTTCTCAAGCATCAACGTAAAATACCCCTCAATATCTTTATCATGTTTCTCTGGAGAGAGATGTAGCACAACTTCCGCAGCTGCTTGTTCAATATGCTCCGGTGCAGCTTTGTATACTTCGTGAAGCATATCACGACCAGTTTGGGTGTGATATTGTTTTATCTCTTCCCTGATGATCTCGTCTGATTCTTTTTGAGCACCAACAGACTCTTGTTGTTTTACACGATTACGAAGATATGCCAACTCCTCTTCTACAGAAGAAAAAGAATTCTCTGCAGAAGTTGCAGATGTGTTGTTTATTTTTTGTTCCGGCAGAGATAATTTTTTTTCTGCGTTATCACTTTGCATATATGTATATTAGTATATATGTAAATACGAAACGAAGAAAGGAATGTTATCCTTTATTTGTTTACAGATTTTTCAACAAATCATTCATCTTCTTCAACGTCTTCGGACCAACAACTCCGTACCCTTTATCTTTTGATGATTTGAGAATCTTGTATTTGATCTGGAACTTACCTACAGCTGCTTTAGTTGCATCTCCATAGAGATCTGTTTCTTTACCTGGTGAACCTGGACCTTTCTTTGCGATCTGAGTAGTCTTGTCTGCATTCAAAATCTTTTGAATATTCTTGATATCATTGTTTTTCTTCTTACCCGGAGCTTGTATAGCTTTGATAACTACACCTTGTTGACGAAGAGCTTTAAAGGCGGCAGCTGGTGTGTTTGATTGTTGTGCTGCAGATGAGTAGTTACTTACACCACTACTTGAACCTCCTTGTGGACCAATGATTGGTGGGACCACTGCTACAACAACAGGAGTGGATACAACAGAAGGTGCAGACACCTCAGCATCAATAGTAAAGGCTCTATCTGTTGAGCTTGAAACAACACCGTTTATATCAATAAATGCCGACTTTATTACATAATCACCATCAGCCAGACCTGTAAACGTATGTCGGGTAGTAAACGCATTTGTGCGGTATTTTGCCAAGAAATCAGCTTCTCCCAAGACCCACAAAGTATCACCGGTACTATCCCAAGTAACACCTTCAGCTTGATCAGTACCCCCTACAGAAATAGAACTTAACCAATCGCCAGTATCACTTGAACTAACATCACTATCACCATCATTGTCAACGTATGAACATGAACTTGTACTTGTGATATTAACAGCGACAAGTTTACTTGGATTTGTATTCTCACTTAACACATACAGAACACCGTTGTTATATGCCAGATCAGAAAAATCAGTTATACCCGCATTCCAAGTTAGTCCTGTACATATCTGCGTAGCAGTTGCTGAATGTCCAGCACCAAGCACGACTTCATACAATGCAGGAGTACTCAATTCTCGAGCTACATAATACACACCTGATACTGGGTTATATGCGATACCTTCAAGACCTCCGTTTGCAGAATGTGTTATTCCTGTATCATAGTAATTTGAAGTGTTTACAGTAACTACTCCTGTAGAATGAATCTCCATACGATAGATCTCTGCATTAGCAGTGTCATTTTCAGAAGAGATCATAAATGTATGATCATATCCACCGATAGTAGTTGATGCAATACTAGAAACAAGTGTTATACCTTCAATATCACCACAAGCTGTACAAGTAATTGTTCTAACAACTGCTCCGTTTTTATTAACCTCATCGATAGTCGTATCTAAACCAGTACCGATATTATGAACAACGAATAATGTGTCGGTAGTTGGAACATAGGCAATGCCTGAAGAGTTTGCTGTCAAAGATAGATCTGATCCGGAAAGAGTATTTGTAAGATGTGTTAGATTATAATCTCCATATCGTGTTGAAGTAGACACTTCAGCAACAAAGGCTCCACCAGAAGTCTCAAGACGTATTATATGAGTACTTGAAGCAAATGAAGCGGTTGGAAGTGATGAGGAGGCATATACTGTGAACGAAGACGTACTTATCGTTGAACTCTGTGTCGGTGTTGGAGAAATAAAAGATATCCGACTTATCGGTGTAGCAGACACCGTTGCAGAAACCGTACCCAGCACTTCACCATTTTTAGGAGTAATTCGAAAATCATACGCAGATCCGTTTGTTAAACCGGTAACTTGAATATTGGTTGAAGTTGAAACACTATGACTGAACGTAGTCCAGGTTGTAGGTTCACTACTCAGTTTGTATTCAACTAGATAGTCTGTTGTTGTACCACTACCCGCAGTCCAAGCAAGATAGGCTTTTTGTTCATATCCAGTTGCTGAAAAAGATGATACCTGTCCACCGGGTTGACCTGATTGATACATATCAGTAACTTCGAGTGCTGTGAGGGCACGATCATAGATCGCAACCTCATCTATATATACCCCACCTCCCTGAGTTAGGTCAGAACCAACCGTATCGTTGTAGTTACCAACATAAAAGTTTCCAGGCAAAGTAAATGTTGTATATGCAACAGGCGCACCGATTGCAACACCATTTACATAATATGAAGCCTGATCTGTTGCAGCGTTAGCAACAAGAACTATGTGATCCCATGTAGTTGTTGAAACACTTGCTGTTGAAAATACTTCCGCATTACCTTGAATACGATATCCCCACTTGTTTGTGGTTGAGTTTTTACAGCGAATATAAAAACGGTTGTTAGTTGGAGAACCACTAACTCCGAATATATGATCGTCATCTGACGTACAGTTGTTGTTACCTTTATATGCCCACAAACTCACAGAGATTGATTGTGTGGTAGGGTTGATTCCGTTACCGTAATACGTTTTCATATAATCAGCTGTCTCACCAAAAACAGCACCTTTACTACCAAATCTTTTTTGCACAGCTGTTGTACTTGCTGCACCAAAAAACGTACCATCATAGGTAGTTCCGCCCGTTCCATTGTTAGTAGAAGTGGCAGTTGCAGCACCTTCAAACTGATATCTAACAACTTCATCTCCGAAAGGATACGCAGCTAAAACAGGATTTGTTATAAACAACATTCCTAATACAAATAAAAAGAATAATGAAAATTTAGACAACATATCTATATATTATATATTCTCCCCCTCACTTATACAAATATTACAAAACTTTTACCTTAGGTTAGAATCTCACACCCATCCTTTGTGACCGTCACAGTATGTTCAACATGCACACTCAAACCTCCATCTACAGTTGCATATGTATATCCATCCTTAAGGATTTTAATCCCAGGTTTTTTCTCAGTTAGAATAGGTTCTATCGCAAGCACCATACCCTCTCGTAAGATTGGACCTTCCCCTTTCTTTCCGAAGTTTGGCATGAACGGATCTTCATGCACTTGTCTTCCAATACCATGACCTCCCAACTCTAGTGGTATAGAAAACCTCTTACCTGTTTTTCCATGTTCTTTTACAGTAGATTCTATAGCAAAACCAACAGTCCCTGTTCTTACACCAGGCTTTATTACATCTATAGCACGATGTAACGCTTGAGTGGCAACAGATATCATCTCTGCTCCCACAGAGTTCTCCTTATCACCACCTACAACCATTGTGATGGCACTATCCGTATACATAGTCTTATATAAAAGACCCATATCTAAAACAACCACATCACCTCTTTTTAGGATTCGTGCGTTTTGATTTGGAATACCATGAACAACCTCATCATTCACCGATATACACAAAGCTCCTGGAAATGGTTTTGATGCACCGTGTGGTCTGTAGTTTAAAAAAGCTGGTCGAGCACCAAAAGATTCACACAACTCTAGAGCGCGAGTATTCAGAGCATCTGTAGAAACCCCTTCAACTGCCTCATCTTTAAGCATATGCAAAACACGAGCAAGGATCTTACCCCCTTCTCGTATTTTATCTATTTCTTCTTTTGTATAGATCTGAATCATGGGCTTTTTATAATTTACTTAGTATCTCAGCATGAACTTGTTCAACAGTTTGTTCTCCGTTAATGTGAATAAAATTAAAATTAGGATTTTCTTTTAGATACCCGATCGCAGGTTTTACATCAGCATCAAACCAAGACATCTTATTTTGAATTTTTTCCATCTCATTATCGTCAGAACGACCTCGTTTTATCAGTTTATCGATTGCCCATTCTTTTTCAACATCAACATGTATCACCACAGCCTTTGTGTATTTTGTACTATCAAATCGTTCATAAAATTCCAACATATTATCTAGTAGAACAGCCTCAGACAGTGATCGAGGAGCACCATCAAAAAACAAGGTTTCCGCTCCGGAGTAATTCTTTTTCAAGAATTCAACAATTAAATCTATGGCAAGAAAATCATATTTTTTGCCACCAGATTGATATATGTTGTTTGCCAATCGTGCCGTTACACTATCTTGAGCAATAAGCTCTCGAAACAGAGTTCCTGTCTCTACGTGAAGTACGGTAGTATTTGACTGTACACCCTGAAGATATGTCTTTAGAAGCTCAACTTGGGTACCTTTTCCAGATCCAGAACGCCCCATAAAGATGATTGTGTGAGGTAACTGTGTGTTCATACAGACAAGTATATCACCGACAATTAGTATTGTCTCATACCAATCTGAGCATCAACCTTCTTAAGAACCTCAATCACAACGGATACAACGATCAATATTCCTGTACCACCAACAGTGATTGTGTTAATACCTGTCAAACCCTGTACAACAGAAGGTAGAACAGCAACCAATCCAAGGAACAATGCTCCTATGAATGTTGTTCGAGTAACAATCTTTGTTAGATACTCCATAGTAGGTTCACCTGGTCGAATACCTGGCATAAACGCACCTTGTTTTTGTAAGTTTTCAGAGATCTGTTTTGGATCAAAAGTTATAGCTGTGTAGAAGTATGTAAATACAAATACAAGTATGAAGTACAGTATTCCATATACCCAGCCGTTCTGCATCCATCGAGTTACAAATGTACCGACAGTCTTAAGCATCTCAACACTAGAACCTGTCATCAGGTTAGCGATAAATGTTGGGAACATAAGAAGTGTCAACGCGAAGATAATAGGCATCACTCCGGCTTGGTTAAGACGGATCGGCATGTAGGTCTTTGATGATCCTGATACACCTTGTGTAGCCATAGATCTGGCTTGTCTTGCATATGTCACTTCGATAGGACGCTCAGCCTCAGTGATAAACACGATCACAGCAATAGCAACCAAGATCACTACCAAGATGGCGATGAATGAAAATGCTTGTGTTGAGTCATATGTAGCAAGAATTCGAGACACACTTTGTGGCATCGCAGATACGATACCTGTTGCAATGATCAAAGAGATACCGTTACCCAAACCAAACTCAGTAAGACGCTCACCAAGCCACATCAACAATACTGATGCTGCAACCACTATGATACCGATCTGTAAAAATCCAAATGTTGTCAAACTTCCAAACACTTGAGGTGATTGTCGTGATATAAGAGATACAAGAGCAAATGTCTGAATCAATGCAAGAGGAACAGTAAGTAGTCGACTGTATTGTGAAATCTTTTGTCGTCCTGCAGCACCTTCTTCTTGTTGCAACTGCTTCATCTTTGGGAACACCATAGTCATCAACTGAATGATGATAGACGCTGTAATGTATGGACCAACTCCAAGCATCAAGATAGATAGACTAGATAGTCCACCTCCTGAAAACAGATTCAGCACTTGTAAGAAACTATTTTCTCCAAGGAATCCTTGTAGAGCTTCTGTGTTTACACCAGGAACTGGGATAGTTGATAAGGCTCTAAAAATAGCCAAAATACCGAGACAGAATAGAATTCTGTTTCGGATTGTTTTGTCAGTAAGTAAAAATTTTAGTTTAGATAGCATAGACTTTTCCTCCTGCTTTTTCTATTTTTGCAATTGCAGATGCAGAAACTGCAACCTTCTTAAATGTAAGCGCGTTTGTAATCTCACCTGTACCAAGAATCTTGATTGCTGGCACTTTTCCTTTTACCAAAGATACAAGTTTCAGATCAACGAAAGTTTTTGGAGTAAGGAGTGTTCCTGCTGGAACTTGAGTAAGAGCTCCGAGGTTTAGAACAATTGGTTTAATAGCAAAAGCTTTAAAGATGTTCTTTCCGCGTCCTCGCAATTTTGGAATACGCTTGATAACCTCTCGGATCTCAGGACGTAGTTTTCGTCCAGCACGAGATGTCTGGCCTTTTTGACCACGACCTGATGTCTTACCACGTTTACTACCGCGGCCTACTTGCTGCTTAACTTTTCTTTTTGTGTTTCGTTTAAGTGTATGTAATTGCATATATTTTTTCTATAAATGTTTAACTTTCTTTTTTGAGTTCAACATACTCAAAGCTGTAATAGCTGCTTGAGCGTTGTTCATCTTGTTCTTTGTACCAGATCGTAGTTTACCGATCACGTCGTGAATACCAGCAATCTCAAGAACATCACGAACAGCAGAACCTGCAACAACTCCCTTTCCTGGTGCTGGTCTGATCTCTACGCGTGCACTAGAATATTTTGCAGATACATCATGAGGAATTGTTCCTGTTTTTGTAAGAGGAATTCGAATAAGATTTTTCTTTGCCTTTCGATACGCTTTGTCTACTGCGGCTGCAGTATCAAGACCTTTACCTGTTCCGAAACCTACTCGTCCTTTTCTGTCTCCTGCAATAACAGCTACAGCAAAACTAAACTTTCGTCCTCCTGATGTAACACGAGTTACGCGTCGAATATCAACGATCTTTTGATCAAATTCTGGTTTTGGTTTAGGCTCTCGTTTTGGTCCACGTCGATCACCTCGATCTTGTCGAGGATTCTTCTTGAACACTCGTCGATGTCCCATTCCCATATCAGCAACAGGAGCAGCAACCACTACCTCCTCAGTGTTTTCTACAGGTGAAGATTCAACCACATCAGATGTTGTTTCTGGTGTAGTCTCTTCTGGTATGATTGTGTTGTCGTTTGTGTCTGTCATAATGTGTTTGATTATCTATATATACTATGTAATTGATTAAAATTCTAGTCCAGCTTCTCGAGCAGCTTCAGCAAGAGCTAGTACTCGACCGGTAAAGATGTATCCGTTTCTATCAAATACAACCTTAGAGATTTTCTTAGCTTTCGCCTTCTCAGCAACCAACTGACCTACTTTTACAGCAGATTCCATCTTTGTTGATTTTAGATCTGCAGAATTTGCCTCAGCAAGAGTTACTCCAGCAACGTCATCAATAAGCTGTGCGTAGATAAATTTATTTGATTTAAAAACAGTAAGACGTGGACGATCAGCCGTACCTGATACTTTGGCTCGGATTCGTGCTTTGATTCTGTCTCTGTTTGATAGATATACTCTTTTCATAAAATGTAAATTAATTTATTTTTGATTATTAGGCAGCTTTTTTACCTTGCTTTCGCTTAATGATTTCACCCTCATATCTGAAACCTTTTCCTTTATACGGTTCTGGCTTCTTCAATGAACG
Organism: uncultured Candidatus Saccharibacteria bacterium; assembly: GCA_964367655.1. Classification (GTDB taxonomy): domain Bacteria; phylum Patescibacteriota; class Minisyncoccia; order Phycocordibacterales; family CAIZLB01; genus CAIZLB01. Next base: position 9,188 of record CAYIYJ010000004.1, read on the forward strand.
AACTTTTGCTGTAAAACTTCCAATCAATTCTTTATCAATACTTGTAAATGTAAATGAACCCTTCTCAGCTGTTACCGTAAGACCTTCTGGAATGGCAACTTTTACTGGGTGAGAAAAACCAAGTGCTAAGTTCAAAGTTGTTCCTTGAACATCTCCTTTATATCCAACTCCTTCAAGAATCAGTTTTTTTACATACGGAGTATTAACACCTGTAACCATGTTGTTCACATGTGCTGCATATGTACCCCATAGAGAACGACCGAAAGATGTATCTTGTTTGTTTGCAAAAGTAATTTCATTACCATTTACAACAACCTCAACTACAGGCTTTAGTTGTCTAGTTAGTGTTCCTTTAGGTCCTTTTACAGTGATAACACCGTTATCTACTGTAACAGTTGTTCCTGCTGGGATTTGAATGATTTGTTTTCCGATTCTTGACATATATTTGATATTAAACGATTAGTATTTAAGACGTTGATGATTACCAGATTTTAAATAAGAATTCACCTCCGACCTTTTCTTTTCGAACCTCACTATCAGTAAGAACTCCTCGAGGTGTACTTACGATCAATGCGCCGAAACCGTTCTTAACTTGGTGTGCTTCTTTATATGAACCATACATTCGTCGTGAGAACTTAGAAAGTTGTTGTACTCCTGAGATCTTAGGCTTTCCTGCATCATCATACTTCAACTCAACTTCAATATGATGTATAGGACCTGTACCTGTAACTTTTACTTTTCCTATAAAACCAAGAGCTGATAGTTTTTCCAAGATAGCTTGTCGAAACTTTGAAAAACCAAATACTGTACTTCCTTTTCCAGAATTATTTGCGTTTTTTAGGTTATTTATTATTTGTGATATTCCGTGATTCATATAATTTATCTTAATTTATTGTTTAGACGTTGTGATGTGATTACCATGATGATTTTTTAATACCTGGAATCAGACCTTCGTTTGCTGCTTCTCGGAAACAGATACGACACATATCAAAGTCTCGCATATATCCTCTCTTTCTACCGCAACGAAAACATCGTCGAACAACACGACTCTTAAACTTTGGTTTCTTTTTTGATCTTTCGATTACTGATTTTTTTGCCATAAATATTGTTTACGTATTTGAATCTAAATATTATTTTTTAAATAGAAAACCTAGAGTATCTAAGAATGCCTTAGTTTCCTCTTTTTTCTTACTTGTAGTTACAACTGTTGCCCCTAGACTGAATACATCCTGGATGTTTTCGTCTGCTGTCTCAGGAAATACAGTGTTTTCTTTCACACCGAAAGAAAAGTTTCCCATTCCATCTACACCAGTCTCTGTGATACCTCTAAAGTCTTTTGTTCGAGGAAATGCGATGTTCACAACTTTATCTAGAAATGCCCACATCTTATCTCCGCGAAGAGTGATCTTATATCCTGATGGATCCCCTGCTCGAAGTTTAAATGTAGCAATTGATTTTTTTGCAGCTGTGATCATTGGCTTTTGACCTGTGATCTTTGTCAATCGATCAAGAATAAGATCTTTTTTCTTTGCATCTTTGATTGAACCGATTGTTGTAGTAACAATAACTTTTTCAATTCGTGGAGCTTGTAGTTTGTTCTTATAACCAAAATCCCCTTTAAGATTCTCAAAGGCTTTTTTTGCTTTTTCTTTTACTGTTGTGTGTGAATGTTTTGTCATATATTTTATTAACTATTTTACAGCAGATACATTTGATATATGTATTGGCATAGCAACTTCTACAATCTCACCTTTCTTACCTTGAACGGCTTTCTTGTGAGTTTTTTTAATGTTGATACCTTCAACCAATACTTTTTCTAGTACGGGAAAAACTTTAACGACAGTTCCTTTCTTTCCTTTGTCGTTTCCGCATAGTATCTTTACTGTTTGTCCTTTTTTAATCATATATTTTTTTAAGACTTATACGTTTCTTTATTTGTAAAATGTTTGGTTATACTATCTCTTGTGCCTTTGAAGCAATAGTTTGATAACCCTTTTCTCCGATCTCTCGAGGAATTGGTCCGAAGATACGACCTGCAATCGGCTCACCTTTTGTCTTATCGATAAGCACTACTGCGTTTTCATCAAAACGAATATAAGAACCATCTTTTCGTCGGAAAGCTTGTCGTTGTCGTACAACTACAGCTTTGTGAACATCTTTTTTCTTTGTTCCTTTTCGAGGCTCTGCTTTTTGTACTGACAAAATAACAGTATCACCGATACGTGCGTATCTCTTTGCTGCAGCTCCAAGTACTTTAAATACTTTACCAATTTTGGCACCTGAGTTATCTGCTATTGAAACGATTGTTTGTGACTGTATCATATATTTTTCTTTATAAGGCTATTTTACCAGAGTAAACTTTTTATCTTTAGAGATTGGAGCTGTTTCGATAATAGAAACTTTGTCACCGATCTTCTTAGTATTTCCAGCATCGTGAGCCTTATACTTCTTAGAAAGAGTAACATATTTCTGATATTTTGGCAATTTTACATACCGGTCTACCTTTACCACAATTGTATCCTTCATCTTGTCAGATACAACTGTTCCTTCTAATATTCTTTTTTTACTTTTGATGTCATTCATATACGTGTATTAAATTATCTTGTTACCATTCTTGTTTTTACTGGTAATTTTGAGTTAGCCTTTCGGAATGCCTCTTTTGCTATCTCCTCTGAAACTCCATCAACCTCAAATAGTACTCGGCCTGCATATGTTTCAAAACAGAATCCTGCAGCCTCTCCTTTTCCTGATCCCATCGGTACTTCAGCAGCCTTTCGTGTAAATGGTCGGTCAGGGAAAATTCGAACCCAGATTCGTCCTGTTTTACCAACATTTCGAGCAATAACCTTTCGAGCTGACTCGATCTGGTTTGAAGTGATACGTGCTTGAGTTGTTGCCATCATACCATACGCACCGTTAGCAACAGTTGTACCACGAGTTTCTACTTTTTTTAGAAGCACTCGAGGATTTCGTCGAGTCACTTGCCATTTTCGATGTTTTACTTTTTTTGGAAATAACATATATTTGCTTTTACTACTTTATTTTGTGAAGATCTCTCCCTTATAAATCCAAACCTTGATACCAATGTCTCCATATGGCATTCGGGCTTTGTGTCGTGAAAAATCAATATCAGCTCGGAATGTTTGTAGTGGAACTCGACCTCGCTTCATCTCCTCACTTCGGGCCATATCGGCACCAGCAAGTCGACCTCCAAGATAGATTCGAACACCTTTTACATCCTTAACTGCCATAATTTTTTCCACGATTTGCTTAAGAACTCTTCGGTATGGAAGACGCTTCTCAATACCATCAGCGATCATCTGACCTACGATAGCTGCGTTACCTTCAGGATTTTTGATCTCAATAACTTCAATCTGTAGATTTGGTTTTTTATCTCCAGCTGCAACAAGGATCTTCTCTAGAGAAGTTCGGATCTTTGTTGTTCCGTCACCATTCTTTCCGATCACAATACCTGGTCGTGATGTATGAATAAACACTTTGATAGCTTTTGCAGTTCGCTCAATCTCTACAAGACCTACGAATTGACCTTTAAGATTTTTCTCGATCCATTGTCGCATTAAAATATCACCTTTAAAGTTCTTTCGAAATTCTCCGTTAGTTGAAAACCATCGAGATTTCCAATCTTTGATGATACCGAGTCTATGTGAATATGGGTGAACTATTTTTGTCATATGTTGCTATTATAGTTGTCTATTTATTATCTTGAATTACATCCAATGTTACGTGGATATGTGATGTTCTTTTGTTAATTCTTTTACCAACACCTCGAGCTCGAGGCATCATTCTTTTAAGAACAAAGCCTTCATCTACAGTGATGTTTTTGATCTTAAGAGTATCTTTTGCAATACCGTTGTGTACTGCGTTTGCGATAGCACTTTCGATTAGTTTTTTAACTGCAAGCACAGCTCGCTTTGGAGTAAAATCCAAAGTAGTAAGTGCCTTTTGTACAGTCTTACCTTTTACAAGATCGGCTACAAGTCGAACTTTTCGTGGTGATTGTCTATAATTTTTTAGTATTGCTTTCATATATTTTAGTTTCGATTTTTACAAAGAAAAAGGGCCCTATTTCTTTTTTGCATCAGGTGCCGCTTTAGCAGATTTAGCTGCAGTTATCTCGGCCGCTTTTTTAGCAGCATCAAGTTCTTTTTGCATCTTTCCTCCGTGTCGTGTAAATTTACGTGTTGGAGAAAATTCTCCAAGTCGGTGTCCTACCATATCTTCTGTTACAAACACTTCTACGTGAGTTTTACCGTTGTGAACGCCAAATGTAAATCCAACCATCTCAGGAGAAATAACACAATCTCTGTACCAAGTCTTAACAACCCCCACTTGTTGTGGAGTTTTACCTTGAATCTTCTTAAGAAGTCTTTCCTCTATATATGGTCCTTTGGTTAGTGATCGTGTCATGTTTTTTATGTCTACTGTGTGTAGTCAATGCTATGGATAATAGCAAGAACTTGTAATTTAGTCAATAATATAAGGTTAATTTGATTAACGAGTCTTCTTCTTTCGGCGACTAACAATGAATGGGTTTGAGTATTTCTTTGGAGTTCTAGATTTTTGACCCTTTCCTGTTGGCTTACCGTAGATAGATATCTGGCGTCGTCGACCTCGTCCTTGTCGGCCTTCACCTCCTCCGTGTGGGTGGTCTACTGGGTTCATGGCTGTACCTCGAACTGTAGGTCGTATACCTTTCCATCGACTTTTTCCAGCTTTTCCGTAATTTTGAAGATGACTTTCTTCGTTTGATACCTCACCAACAGTTGCCCAAGCAGTATCGATGATTCGTCGAACTTCAGTTGAAGGAAGTTTTATAAGAGCATATCCCCCATCATGAGCTACTACTTCAGCGTAGTTTCCCGCTGAACGCACCAAGCGAGCGCCTGCCATAGGTTTAAGCTCTACGTTGTAGATAAATGTACCTACTGGCATATTACGCAACATCATACGGTTTGCAGGCTTTGCCTCTGCTTTTTCAGAAACGATGAATGTATCACCAGCTTTTACACTTCGAGGTGTAACTACATATCTTTTTGCTCCGTCTGCATATTGAGCAAGAGAGATAAATGCTGTTCGGTTTGGATCATACTCAATAGAAACAATCTTTGCAGGGATGTTCTTCTTATCGTATACAAAGTCTATATCTCGGTACAGTCTTTTATTTCCAGCACCTTTGTGGCGTGTAGTAATACGACCTGTGTTATTTCGTCCTACTGAACGCTTTTCTCCGCGTACAAGAGCTTTATGTGGTTTTGAAGCAGTCAACAAATCTCGATATGGAATGGTTACCATATTTCTTCGTGATGCTGTTCGTGGGTTATATCTTTTCATATATTTACTTTAAAATTACATTATGTCGATCTTATCACCTTTCTTAAGTGTGATGATTGCTTTTTTAAAACCAGCCACTGTTCCAGGTCGACCTCGTCGCATAACTGTATGTGCAGGAGTGTTAACAATGTTAATCTTCAACGGAGTAACTTTGTATTTTAGTTTAATCTCTTGAGCAAGATTATCTTTGTTTGCACCCTTCTCAACATTAAAAACGTATTTGTTTTTATCAGTTGCAACAATAGCTTTCTCTGTTGTTCGTGGTTTTATGATGTATGTTCCTTTTGTTGTTGTCATATATGTTCGATTATTTATTCTTTATTCGACTTTCAAGTGCTGCAACTGACTCAGCAGGAGAAGATACGATGATATATTTGTATGTAGACAGTGAGATTGGATTCACACTTGCCATATCTTGAGTCTCGATATTTTTAAAGTTTCGTGTACTTAAGAATACGTTCTTATCAATTGTTGGAGTGATGATCAATGCTGCGTTATGCTTCTTTGTTGCCAAAGTTGCAAATGACTCTTGAGCTTTTGCAAGATTTGCTAAAGTGTTTTTAACTTCAACAGTCTTTGGATTTGCAAGACTAAGAGAATCTACGAAGATAACTTCACCATCTCTAAATTTCTTTGAAAGAATAGTTGCAATTGTTTTATCTTTTGCTTTCTTGTTTACCTTTCGGTCAAAGTTTTTATCATTTCGTGGACCATGAGCAACACCTCCACCTACCCAGATAGGTGATCGAGTAGAACCGTGTCGTGCTTGACCTGTTCCTTTTTGCTGCCATGGTTTCTTTCCTCCTCCTCGAACTTCACCTCGTGTTTTTGCATGCGCATATGGATGACGTGCAGATGTCTGAAGTGATGTGATCACTTGGTGTACCAAGTCACCATTCCAAGAAAGACCGAAGCACTCTTCTGGTAGAGAGATTGTTGAAACCTCCTTACCCTCTCGAGAAAATACTTTCACATTTCCAAGGTCTACTGTTACTTTTTCTTTTTTTGTTTTAGTTGTTTTAGCCATATATTTATATTTATCTTAGGAAGATGTGAAATTATTTTTGTGTTACTTCTACAACTGTACCTCGTCGACCTGGAATTGCTCCTTTGACGTACATAAGTTTTTTATCTGCATCGATAGCAACAACAACAAGATTCTTGAATGTCATTCTATCACCACCCATTCGTCCTGCCATACGAGTACCTTTAAATACTCGTTGGTATCCACCAGCACCTGATGAACCTCGCTCTCGCTCTGAATGTTTCTGACCGTGTGATCGAGGACCTCCTTTAAAGTTATATCGTTTTACAACTCCTTGGAAACCTTTAGCCTTAGTAATAGCACTCACCTCTACCTTATCTCCAGAAGTGAATTCAAATGGAACAGCCTCGCCAGCTTCACCAAAAAGGCCTTGCACTTCTTTAAGAAGAGCAAAACCTTTTTTACCTTCGCCAAGCTTAATATGTCCCTTGATTGCCTTAGATAGTTGATTAGCTGATTTTGTACCAAAACCTACTTGTACAGCATCATACCCATCAACATCCTTAACTTTCTTTTGAGTAATAGTCAGAGTATCGTATGACAAAATTGTTGCAGGATATACTTTTCCTGATTCATCAAACAATTGAGTCATATTCTGTTTTGTTGCTAGCGCGAATTTCATATGTTTTATGTTATGTATTAGGCAAGGGTTGTTTTAGAGCAGGTTGTTGTGTTGAGTAACTCGATAGAGTCATGAACACATTCCTGATAAAGCTTGCAAATACTGATTGGATAATTTTCGGATCGTAGTACAGACTACATCATTTTCACCTCTACACTGATTCCTGATGGAAGAGTCATGTTAGTAAGAGCTTCTATCACTCGAGCAGATGGATTGATGATATCAATCAACCGTCGGTGAGTTCGAGATTCAAATTGTTCTCGAGAGTTCTTATAGATGAACGCTGCCCGGTTTACAGTGTACTTCTTAATATTTGTTGGAAGTGGTGTTGGACCATGAACAATAGCATCGTGCTTTAGTGCTGTTTCGATAATCAGTTTTACTGAATTATCAAGAAGACGTGCATCATATGCTTTAACCTGGATACGAAGCTTTGAAGTTACTTCGATATCTCCGGCCTTAGTTTTTTTGGTACTTTTTGTAGCTGTTGTGGACATATTATTTAATTATCTTAGTAACCATACCAGCTCCTACTGTTTTACCACCCTCTCGGATAGCAAATCGAGTTCGGTCTTCTAGAGCAACTGGAGCAATCAAAGTTACTTTGAATGTTACGTTGTCTCCTGGCATAACCATCTTTCCTTCCTCTGCAAGAACCACTTCTCCTGTAACATCTGTTGTTCGGATGTAGAATTGTGGCTTGTATCCTGAGAAGAATGGTGTACTTCGTCCTCCTTCATCTTTTGTAAGGATGTATACTTCAGCTTCAAACTCTGTATGAGGAGTTACTGAACCTGGTTTAGCAAGAACCTGACCTCGTGATAGATCTTCTTTCTTTACAGATCGAAGTAGTAGACCAGCGTTGTCTCCAGCCATACCTTCGTTAAGTTGTTTGTTGAACATTTCAACTCCTGTAACTGTTGTTTTTACAGTGTCTCGTAGACCAACGATTTCGATTTCTTCACCAATCTTGATGATTCCTTTCTCGATTCGTCCTGTAACCACTGTTCCTCGTCCTTCGATTGAGAACACGTCTTCAATAGGCATAAGGAAAGGCTTGTCAGTTTCACGTACTGGCATTGGGATGTAAGTATCAACAGCGTCGATAAGATCAACAACTTTTTGTGCCCAAGCATCATCAGCTGATGTAGCTTCTAGCGCTTTAAGAGCTGAACCTCGGATAACTGGGGCGTTTGCTCCATCAAATCCGTTCTTTGTAAGAAGTTCTCGCATCTCTTCCTCTACAAGGTCAAGCATCTCAGTGTCATCAACCATATCACACTTGTTCATGAAGATAACGATCTTTGGTACTCCAACTTGTTTTGCAAGAAGAACGTGCTCTCGTGTTTGAGGCATTGGTCCGTCTGTAGCAGCAACCACTAGGATAGCACCGTCCATCTGAGCAGCACCTGTGATCATGTTTTTGATATAGTCGGCGTGACCTGGAGCATCTACGTGAGCGTAGTGTCGGTTTGGAGTCTCGTACTCACAGTGAGCAAGAGAGATAGTAATACCTCGAGCTTTCTCTTCTGGAGCCTTGTCAATCTCGTTCATACCTAGAACTTTAGCGTTGTATCCGTTACCTTTCTTTGAAAGAGTACTTAGGATAGCTGCTGTAAGAGTAGTCTTACCGTGGTCTACGTGTCCAATTGTTCCCACATTCAAGTGTGGTTTTGAGCGATCAAATGCTTCTGCTGCCATAATTTTATATTATTTAAATTAAATTAATTGATTAATATTTTTGCGGACTTTTCTTTCTTTTTCGTCTCGAAGTGAATGTACGTGAGAGACTCACTTCGCCACAAAAAAATACTGGTACGCAATGCCTAGGATTCTAGCAAGATGTTGACGCAATGTCAAACCTTAGTAAAGGACACCTGAGGCCTCGGGACTGTATAATGACAGTATTGTAGCTGGATTTGTAAAGGACACCCCATTTTTGAGTATATATCCACAAATCACATTATAAGCTATACTGAGAGTTATCATGAATCAACGACTCACAAAAAGATACATAAGCATTTTCGTAATAATCCTTGCAGTTATTGGGTTAATTAGCATTTTTAAACCAAAAAGCACTGCCGAACTAACACCATCTGAGCAGATTATTCAGACCCAGTTAGGAGCCGATCAGGCCAGAAAAGCTCTTGGTAAGCACATATTATTCCCTGAAGGAGACGAACCAACTATTCGAAAGGTTACAGCTACTGTTCCAGATCCATTTTTTAGCAAAGCAGAAGTTGGAGATTATCTATTCATCTTCTACAAGAGTCGTATTGCGTACATCTATTCTCTAAAAAAGGATATTATCGTAAACGCCGGTGTCGTTTGGGTTGCCCCAACAAATGCTCAGGATAAAACCAAAGAAGGTCTAAAACTTGATCCAAACGCAACAGCAACAAGTACTAAAAAGTAGTACTATACATACATGATCTCGTATATCGAAGGAGAAATTAAAGACATCGGCCTAAAAGAAGTATGTGTTTTAACTTCTGCAGGTGTTGGTTATGGAGTACAACTCTCAAAAACTGATCTTGGTTCTTTAAGCGAGGGTGATATTACACATATCTACATCCATACCCATGTACGAGAAGATATGTTTGAATTATATGGTTTTCTACACAAATCAGATAAACTGATGTTTGAACAACTCACTTCAATATCTGGTATTGGCCCAAAATCCGCACTTGGTATACTTGCCCTCTCTGATAGCCAAACATTGTACGAACATGTAGTAAAGAATAATACAGCGTATCTCACCCAGATATCAGGTATAGGAAAAAAGATCGCTGAAAAGATTGTATTGGAGTTGAAAGACAAACTACCGAAGATAAACTTCGACTTTAATAAAGATGGAGAGAGTACAGAGAAAACAACTACAACTGATGTGGAAGTATTTGAGGCTCTCAAGGCCATGGGTTACTCACCACGAGAAGCAAAACACGCACTCGACAATATGCCTGTCGGATTGGAATCTACTGCAGATAAGATAAAAGCAGCCCTTCGAGTTGTGCAACAAGGTTAGAACCTGTGTTAAGGTGTCACTATGCCAGAATTGCCAGAAGTACAAACTACAGTCGATGGAATCAATAAAGTTGCCAAAGGCCAGATTATCACAGATGTCTGGACCGATTTTGCGAGTTCTCACAAGATGTTTAAGGATAGTATAAAAAATGTTGAGTATTTTAAAAAGTTTAAGAAACAACTCATCGGAGCAAAGATTTTAAAAGCAGAACGTCGAGCAAAAAATATTTTAATTCATACAGATATGCAAGATTCATATTCAACACTTCTGATTCATATGAAGATGACAGGTTATGTCATGTACGGAATATATCAATATAATAAAAAGAATAATGAGTGGACCCCTAAGCCAGGACAAAAAGCACTGGAGGATCCATTCAATAGATTTATTCACTTAGTACTATCTTTTGAAAACGGAAAACAACTCGTACTGTCTGACGTTAGAAAATTTGCCAAAGTTGCACTCATTGATGCAAAAACAGATAAAACATTGCAAGGAATTGGACCTGAGCCACTTTCCCCTGCTTTTACTAAAGAAATCTTTCTAGAACGAATTCAAAAATACCCAAACAGAGTCATTAAAACAACATTGATGGATCAAACGCTTATTGCAGGTATTGGAAATATTTATTCTGACGAAATTTTATTCGCTGCCAAGATATTACCCTGGAGAAAAGTTAATGAATTGAGTGGTCGTGAATTATCCGAGATACACAAACATATAAAACCAGTTCTGGAAAAAGGAATTGATTTTGGAGGTGATTCAACTAGTGATTATAGAAATATCCATGGTGAGAGAGGTAAGTTTCAAGGTGCACATCAGGTATATAGACGAACCAAACTACAGTGTTTAAGAAAAGGGTGTGGTGGAGTGATTGAACGTCGGGTGATTGGTGGGAGAAGTGGGCATTTTTGTGTGGGGTGTCAGAGGTAATATTATTTACACACCTCATACATCACCACTCCAGCACACACAGCAACATTCAAAGATTCTTTCTCCCCTTTCATCGGAAGCTCTACGATGTGATCAACTTTTTTTAATATACGTTTATCTACACCATCAACCTCATTTCCAAAGATAAGTAGAATTTTTTCAACTTTAAGTTCCTCATTGAACTTTTTCAAAGAAATAGATTTTTTATCTTGCTCCACTGCAATAACTACAAACCCTTCTTTTTTCACTTTCTTTAAAAACGAAGTAACATCTTCAATATATTCCCATCCCACACTTTTCTCTCCTCCTAATGCAGTTTTAGCAATCTCTTTTTGTGGACCAGCGTTTGTTCTACCCCATCGATCTATCGGTTGAGGTGTAGTACCTGTCAGAATAACTTTCTCAACTCCAAAACAATCGGCTGATCTAAATATAGAACCAACGTTATATGCGCTTCGTATATCAGGCAGTAAAATGTGGACAATCGGCTTCATTTCATGTATTATACACAAATATGGATTTTATGCGTCCGTAGCTCAGTCGGTAGAGCACCTGCCTTTTAAGCAGAGGGTCGTAGGTTCGATTCCTACCGGACGCACAAATAGTTTTTATGTACAGAAAAAGTGGAACTTTTTCAGGAATCGAAAAGTTTTGTCTTATTTTTGAGGACTTGTCCGAGTCCGAATAAAATGACAAAACTGGACTGAAGCTGTAAGCTTCGATTCCTACCGGACGCACAATTGTTATTACAGTATTTTGATCAACTTTTTACCTCGGTCTTATGTTAAGATAGTTGTTAATGGAAAATAGATTTCTTGCCACAAAATCAGAAAAATCACCGGAGGATTTGCACGAACAGAATCTGAATTATTTTGGGTTACTTTCAGATAGTTTTGAGAGAATGTTTTCAGGAATAGACGCTGGTGATACGTCTGAAATATCAGAGTATGCACGTCGATTCGAACAAATCAGAACAACACATTTTCAAAATTTTATTCTAATATTGGAGGGAGTACTCGAATCAAACGATACAGATGTAATAGAATATTTTGGAATTAATCTAGATATACCAAAACTACAGAATCTACACGTAGACTACGAAACACAATTTAAACACCTGTCAGACAGTACAGAAACGGCCCGCACACTATTCATAAAACTACTGGAAGAGGCACCTACAGATCTAGAAAAAAGAAGAATACTACTCCGACTACTCACTAATATTAAAGATGTATTCATAAAGAAGGTTGAAACAACTAGAGAGCTCATACCTATATATAAAGAAGATTTTAAAAAAGTTTTAAGAATCGCACTTAAGAATCCTGACGATTACGATTTTGATAAAATTGACAAGGTTGTTGACAATATTCCAATAGAATTACACGATCCCTTTTTATCACCACTCACGAAAGGGTCTGCTGCAGGAGCTATATCTGACGGATACATTATTTTAAATATAACATTTGGCCCTTACTACACAAGCCCTGACAAGCTTGCAGATCCTGAGAATTTAGAATATGACGTAAGAGATGCTTATGCCGAAAAATTAAAAGAATTTTTCTTTCATGAATTATTACACACAATAACAACAGGCAATACACTTATTAACCGTACTGATACGGGAAAGGATTCAATTAGACGTGTTGGATTTAAAACACACGGCAGAAACACTTCTCGTTTTGAATGGCTAAACGAAGCTGTTACACAACTTCACGCAGAGAGACTGCTGCTAATTGAAGCAAATAGAGCGTCTACAACAAAGTTCGGTTCACGAGCATATGATTCACATATAAAACTTTTCAATCTACTGGAAAGAAAAAGTAAGAATCCTGCAGCCTGGATACACTTATTTTATAGCTATTTTGAATCGTTACACAAAGACACAAGTACCTCCACTTATACTTGGTCAACAGCAAGAAAAGAAATCGAAGAGAGTATTGGTGATGTTGATAAAAATTTTCTAGTTAAACTTGATATATTTATCTTATCCTATCCCACAATAGAAGAAGGGATTCTTGATGCTATAAACATAGTTTCTCAATGGAAAGATGGCGAACCCAAACCGGAAGACTTTCACATAACTACAAACCCCTAATTTCCACCAACAACCGCCCCAACATATTCTCCCCAATCCCATCTTTTGTTTTTCCCCAAAACACATCTCCCCACCAATTCATCTCTTCTAAATACTTAGTTCCCGTGCTTTTGAGTAATATATAATTTTCTGGATTAATATCTGGGTCAAACTTTTGCATAAGCAAATCTTTCATAATCTCAACTTTTTTTAAATCCCACTCTTCTTCTGAATACCTATCAGGCTTATGTGTTCGGTTATAGTCTATAGATTCTAATTCACTGCACGATAAAAAATATTCCCTGTCTTCAGGATTCCACTTAGCAGTCTGATATGCAATCTCTACACTTTTGTACACAACACCGTCCAGCTGTATTTTTGCTGACCAAAAATTACTTAAAAATCTATATTCTCCGAAAAATCCTTTTATCTCTGCGTCTGTATGTATTGCAAAATCTTTCCACTCGCCCTTTTTGTAAGGTGTTCCGTTTGGACCTGTTTCGGTATAGAGGAGTTTTTTGTTTGCGGTGTTTTTAGTATATTAAAAATATGGGAATAAAAAAATGGCGCGTCCTCCCGGAGGGAGGGCGCGCCAATGTCAGATCAAGAGGTCTTCTTCCCGGTTCGGGGTTAGGACGCAAAGATCTGACCGGCAGCCGGATGATCCGCGTGCACGTCGAGGCCAAAGGTTGAGCACTTCTGGTTTCCGGCGGCGGCGATAACGGCGGTATATGCGGGTTCGTTCATGGCGGTGGTTTGGTTTGGTTTGGTTTACGAAACCCAAACGTTAAGGATCTTCCAGTTAAGGTAGCATCCTCGACGCTCGGGGATTATTATCCTTGTGGATAATAATATTATTACTCCACCGAAAAAAAATATCAATACCTTCAAACATTCCATTGTGGATAACTTTACCCCAACACCCACGCCTCCAACCCTTCCCACATCGAACACTCACCGTTGTGTGCATCATGATATATATCAAGCAAGATTTTCATATCTCTTTGAAATAAACTTCCACCCAATGAATCATACGCGTCAACCAATCTTTTTGCTTCAGTGTATGAGTACGGTGTTAGGCCACTTGCTTTTTGAGTCACACCTCTCGCTTGAGCCATTGATCGATATCTCCACCAAAGTATTCCAAAAAATTCTTCTGGCGCAGTCCCGCCCACACGTATCTCATCAACAGCCTTCCAGACCCGTATCTTTTGAGTGGTACTTCTTTTTTCCTTGTTGAGACTTTTTAAACCAGCAACATTGGATACAACACTGAACATTTTCTTAGAAACATCCGCGCCTCTGCTTGATACCAACCCGCCATCGTATTTTTTTATTTTTATATCTTTATGTTTATCGATAAGTTTTAGATTTTTCTCATCCATCTCACCTTCCATGAAAATATGTACGTGTGGCGAATCTACATATTCGGCCAGCTTTTCAAAAAAGTATTCTCGGACATCTTTGTTGGCTTGCAACATATCTTTATATACAAAAACATGTTTATCAAAAAATAATCCGTTTGATGATTGCACACCTTCAACAGCTTCTTTAGAGAAAGAATCTGGGTATATATAGAAGACTTGTGCCAGCTCACGCTTTGCCTTGAGGGCTTGTACAATAGACTGGACCTGCTCCCCTGTCTTCTTTTGATCTGTACCGTGAAATAGGTAAATCATACCAATATAGTATATCATTCATACATGATAGACATCATAGCTATTATTAAAACATATGGTTATATTGGCTTATTTGTAACGACTTTTTTAGAATCAGCACTGTTTTTTTGGCTTCCAGGTGACGGTATGATCTTCATGGCAGGTTTTATGGCCTCGGAGGGATCGTTCGTTTTACCCTACCTACTCCTCCTCTTTTTCGTATCAAGTTTCCTATCAGGTTTAGTCGGATATTATATAGGAAAATATCTACATATACTGACAAAATATCGCTTTTTTAGAAACACGCTAAAAGAGATTCATATAGAAAGAGCAAAGAAACTATTTGATCGACACGGACTACTCGTGATAGTTATATCGAAGTTTTTTCCACTACTGCGAACATTTGTTCCTATCTGCATAGGTTTAACAGGCATGAAGCTTGAAAAGTTTTTAATTCGAAACATGATAGGATCGTTTCTTGCAATCACCAGTTTTACCATGGGAGGATATTATCTTGGGCAAATGTTTCCTTGGATACAGGAATACATATCGATCATGATACTTCTTATCATTGTCCTTTCAGCATTACCTTTACTCAAAAAAATACTTCCCCGTCGTCATCGAAACCATCACTCTATCGCATCAAAGTAAATTCATCTTTTATCTTTCCATCAGTCATCTTGAAGTAACAAGGGGCAGTTTTTTTATCTCTCTCAAATGTACAGAACAGTACACCTGCGATATTTGTTCTCTGACCTTCTGTCTCAGCTTTCAATATATCAGCTGTGTACACTCTCGCCCACCAAGGAGTTACTAGCTGTGAAGGCGCTCGTGGTCGTATATCCTTACCTCCAAGACCTACAATAACAGCTCCTGTTTTACCTGGAACAACCTGAACAATATCTACAGTTGAAGTTGCAAATATTCTTTTAGGGAAATCAAACATTGTACGACTTCGAGCATACACATGATCATGACCTGAAACTATGTAGGCACCAGATGCGCGGCATGCTTCATAAATGTCCCATGATATCTTATCTTTTTTATCACCTAACTGCATTCCTTCATGAACTTTGTGCCAAGCACAAATGTTCCAAGGACTTTTACTTTGTTTGAGCTGTTTCTTTAAAAAATCTTCTGGCTTTTTGGTCTTTTCAGCCTGAGCGATGCGGATATCTGGTGTCGCAAACACAAAGTGTACTGGACCAAGAACACAATCAAAATACAAACCTAGATTTTCAGGTACTGAAGACGTACATGTACCTTTAGGTAACAGCTCTATCTGTTTTCGTACTACATCCTTATATCCACTATCCCATGCTTTTTCTTCATGATTACCAGCAACTGCAATCACTGGAAATTTATCACCGAGATATATATCAAAATTAGATTTCCATAAACTTGGATTGTCTTGATAGTCAAAATCCCCCACAACGATCAATGCATTAGCTTTTTCGTCACGAACCATGGTCAAAGCTCTTTTGGTATCATTGGTGTTGCCCTGATCACCGATAAAGGCAATC
The DNA here is from genome assembly GCA_964367655.1 of uncultured Candidatus Saccharibacteria bacterium. GTDB lineage: Bacteria > Patescibacteriota > Minisyncoccia > Phycocordibacterales > CAIZLB01 > CAIZLB01. Next base: position 25,420 of record CAYIYJ010000004.1, read on the forward strand.
TTAATACGTTTTGTAGTTGATGCAATCGTAAACTGAGGAGAGGATGTCGCCACACGAATAGGGCTCTTAACAACCTTTGGCGCAGCATAGACAACCTGCTGTGATTCAACAAAAAACATAAAATATGCGACTGCCAAGGTTATTGCACCACACACAATCAAAGTTCTCATAACATGCTTTAACATTCTCTCAAACGTTGATTCATTTACAATAGTCTTCATACATGTCAGTATATCATACGTATGGCAGATGATTCGACAAAGAAAGTAGTTCTCGCGATAGAAACCAGCTGTGATGAGACAGCTGTTGCCTTTTTGTCGTATGAAAACAATGCCTATTCTTCTCTTGGTCAAAGACTGTATAGCCAAATAGATGTTCACAAAGAATTTGGTGGAGTATTCCCCATGATGGCAAAACGAGAGCATGGTAAAAACCTACTCAAACTTCTAGAACTCCTATACTTAGATACACATGCGAAATCAGAACATATCACAATCTCAGAACATGCAAAACAAAATGCTCTAGCTACTCTTGTTCGCGAATCAGAGCTACATACTTTTTTTGAAACAGCACTCACAGATTCAACAAGCATTCTATACAAAAAACCAAACATAGATGCCATAGCTGTAACTGTTGGACCAGGTCTTGAACCAGCTTTATGGGTTGGAATAAGTTTTGCCAAAGCCTTAGCCTTAATATGGAACATTCCTATAATACCAGTCAACCATATGGAAGGACACATCGCCTCCGTCTTAACAGATATAGCACACACAGAAAACAAAACTTCTCTATTCCCCGCACTAGCACTTCTCATCTCTGGAGGACATACAGAAGTCATCCAGATAAAAAACTGGGGGCAGTATCAGATCATTGGTGGAACAAAAGATGATGCTGTTGGTGAAGCTTATGACAAAGTGGCACGCATTCTCGGATTACCCTATCCTGGAGGCCCTGAGATATCAAAACTAGCACAGCAAGTTCGTGATACCTACAGCATCCACGATGCAGAAACTATCTGCAAAAAAGAAAACATAAAACTTCCCCGACCGATGTTACACAGTCAGAATATAGATTTTTCTTTTTCTGGATTAAAAACAGCGGTACTGTATCTTGTTCGTGATCTAAAAAAGATATCCAACACTGAAACACTCACAGATACTCAGATATCTTTGATCTGTTTTGAATTTGAACAAGCTGTAATCGAAGTGCTTTGCAAAAAACTAACAACTGCACTGGAACAAAACCAAGATACTCAAACACTTATCGTTGGCGGCGGTGTTATCGCAAATACATACATAAGAAAGCATATAGATACATGGTGTACAGAAAACAACATCAAATTCCTCAAACCAGAAACCGAACTTTCTACAGACAATGCTGTTATGATCGGCATTGCAGCACTTGTGCAGATGAACCATGGATATGAGACACGTATTGAACCCACAGTATCATCATTAGAAAAACTTGTTGCACGTGGAGGTTGGAGAATAGATGAGTTATACTAAAGACAATGAACACATTGTCTGTATTTATATACGTATTAGCTGGAGGCATTATACCTGCTCTTTTCTGGATGTGGTTTTGGATGCACGAAGAACATAAACACAATGAACCAAAGAGAACTCTTGTATTAACATTCGTACTTGGAATGGTTGCAGTATTTGTTTCTTATTTTTTACAAAAAAATATAGCCTCATATCTTCACGTACAACTTGTATCAACAGAAAGTTTTAATCTAGAGGCACAGATACAAGATCATCCGGTGGTTACACTTATATACGTTATCATCGAAGAATTGGCAAAGTTTTTTGCTGCCTATGTAGTAGTATTTAGGTTAAAGTGGTTTAGAGAACCTATCGATGCCTTTATCTATCTTATGACAGCAGCACTTGGGTTTGCAGCTATGGAAAACACTCTGTATATGTTACAACCTCTCATGTCTGGAGAAACCATTGAAAGTATTGTTACAGGGCATACACGTTTTATTGGTTCAAGCGTCTTGCACGTTGCATCCTCCGGCATGCTTTCAGTATTTATAGGTCTTTCTTTCTGTAAATCACCAATGGTGCGAGAATTTCGTATCTGGCTTGGTCTACTTGTAGCTGTTGCAATACACTGGTTATTTAATACATTCCTTATTATTTCAGATAATTCATATTCATTTCTTATATTTTCAGCAGTTTGGGTTGTAACAATAGGTTTGATTGTATCTCTTGAACGAGTAAAGCAGATAAAATGTTTTTAAACACTCGTAACGGTTGCACTTACAGTGCATACCATTTACAATAGATACATATGAAATCATCACGTCAATCTTTTTTTCAACGTTTAACAGGAGGCCTGCGAGATACTGAAGAGGAAGAAGATGCTATATCAAAGATAAGTGAGGCAAACCGAAAGACTCTCGATAAAGTAGATCGTGAGTTTGCTCCAACTTGGCATGAAGAAGAAGAGGAAGAACCTGTTGCGGTTGATGGCCAGTTAGCAATAGATGTTTTTGAAACGCCTCTTGATATCATCGTAAAGACAATGATCCCTGGCGTACGAAAAGAAGACATCGACATCTCACTCTCACGAGACATGCTTACAGTTCGAGGTCAAAGAAAGAACGAAACAACAATAGACGAAGACAGTTATCATTATAAAGAATTGTACTGGGGAACTTTTTCAAGAACAGTGAAGCTGCCTCACGAGGTTGACATAGAACGAGCTGAAGCGACAGAAAACCAAGGTATGCTCACACTACGATTACCTCGAGTAGATAAAGAAAGACAGACAAAGTTGAAAGTTAAAACAATGTAATTACAAAACACCCTGTTCTATAAAAGAAAGGGTGTTTTGTTTATATGGTGCCAAGGGCCGGGCTCGAACCGGCGACCCCATCCTCTTCAGGGATATGCTCTACCAACTGAGCTACCTTGGCATATGTTCAACCTACTTAACAATCATATCTTTGATATTGTCGTACGCACCAAGAGCTGTCTCCATATATGGCTTTAAGAAGTAGAAAGCTCCAAATGACAATCCTATCAACACTATCCATTTCAAACTTGAAAAGACAATAGCCAACTGTGACCGTCTCTGAATACTCATGAGCATCTGGTTGTTTTGCTCAACGATTCGACGAATCTCTTGTATTTCATTTTTAAAGTCGCCTACTCCTTGTTCCATAGTGAGATAATAGCAGATTTAGGCAGATTAGTAAACAAGATCTAATTACTCCATCGGGCCACAATTCCACATGGTAAATACCTACCTTGAGCGTCTTCGATTAGTAATTCTCCGCTTTCAGTACCACCATCTGATCGCAACATGTCGATATTCTGTTTATACGCTACATGTGAGTACCCAGCCGCATATCCGTTGATTATGAAAAATAAGGCATCAGGCTTTAGTAACTTTGCACATTCTGCAACAAACTCAACAAAACTATCTTCAAGTTTCCAAACCTCCCCTTTTGCCCCGCGACCAAATGAAGGCGGATCCATAACAATACCGTCATACTGATTACCTCGTCGAATCTCTCTCTTTACAAAAGCGAACGCATCATCAAGTATCCATCGTATTGGTGCATCACCTAATCCAGATAGTTTTGCATTGGCCATACCAACTGCAATAGATTGTTTTGAACCATCAACATGCACAACTTCCGCTCCAGCAGATGCTGCAACCAAAGAGGCGCAGCCTGTGTATCCAAAAAGATTCAATACTTTTTTATCCCTTGTACCTTGTAGCTTTTTGTCCATGAACTGCCAGTTTGAAAACTGTTCAGGAAAGATACCTGTATGTTTAAACGGGCTCAGCCGCACTTGAGCTCGAAGATCTCTAAAAAATCTAATGGTGAAATCTTCTGGTAATGGTTTAAAAACTTTCCACTCACCTCGCTCTTCTCTTTTTCCGGTTGGTTGCTCCCGAAATATAGCATCCGCAACATCCCACTCTTTCATAGAAAGTTTTTTAGGCCATAGAGCCTGTGGATCAGGACGATCCATAACATATCCATTGTACGATTCAAGTTTTCGACCATCCCCACTATCTATAAGATGGTATTCTAGATCAGAATTATTCTTTGTATTGATGATAAATGAGGACATGCAAGTTGAACAGGTTTAGTTCTGAGTTTTATTGATATAGGTTTTATTTATATAATATGTACCATATCCAACAGCAATTACCAAGAAGCCTGACCCTATAAGGGCAATCGGCCAACTTAAAGAATCTGCAAAATACTTTGCAGTTAGCTTCATGATATACCCCACCAAAAATCCAGATGACAAGATCAAGATAGAACGACTACGAATAGCAACACTGATATAGAATGACACAAACAACAAAAGCACGTAGAAGAGCTCTAATATCCCTTCAAACGTAATACCTACACCTAGTATTGCGGCTGTACCCAGTATATACAGCAATCCAGATATGGTATTTCTTTCATGAGTTTCATGCATATCTGAAGACTCAGCAGACCCAATCCGGATACCATATCCAACAAAAACATATGCAACACCGATAAGCAGCGTTGCCCACTTTATAAGATCTGCATCAAATACTGAGAAATCAAACACCTTAAACAAAGCTGCATAGTACGCCCATGACAAGAAACCTGTTATAAACAACATGAGTATAACTCTTCTGGTTACCCAGTACGCAATTGCATACAAAAATGCAAAAGCACAAGCCATACTGATCTGTAAATTCAAAGTTAGTTCAGTTCGAGTTTCATCCAAAAATACAAGTACTCCCATCGGTATCAAAACAACAGAGAGTGTAAGCATTATCTGTGAGATAACACGATGCTCTCCCCCTCTCATGATCAACCCGCTTATATATGTTATAAGGCCTAGACCTAGAGTAACAGCCATTCTTCCTGCAAAACCAATCTCAACCCAATTCTGAGCGATCAAGATAATCACGCCTATCAAGACTATAACTGTACCGATAGCGTAGAACGCGTGAGTAACACTATTTGAACTTTTTGTTTTAGGCTCAACAGTATCTGGTTGTACCACAGAAGACGTAGCAGAAGGTGTTTGAGAATGTATCAAAGATGCAATATCAGACTCTTGTATCTTTCCCTCTTGGATCTGAGTTTGTATGAAAGATAATATTTGTTCTTTGTTCATATAGATGTATTTATTTTATCCAACCAATGATTAATAGATTCTGAGAATAATAATAGGTATTTGTTAAGCCAACAATTTTCTTCTTAGCTTTGCCTTTACTCATCACATATCCAGAATACCCACTACGACCACCTACAATCTCTGACATAAGTCCGCCAGAATTATTATAATCATAAACAACAGAGTATCCGTCAGGAGATGAAGGACCTCTTTCAAGAACAAACTTCTGCGCCTCCTCAAGGGTCACCTGTTTTGAAGTCTCAGCCTTAACATCATATAAATACAGTTCAGGAGCACCTTGTTTTGGTGTATAGCCATAGTCTCGATTTTTATCTACAACAACCTCCTCTTTAATGGTTGTAAGCCTACCGGCTGAGTCAATATCATATTTTTCAGTATATTGAGGACGATTATTATAATAATAGTCAGATGCACCACTGGTCGTGTATAGAAAATTATGTTCTGGCTTTATACCCATAGATGGTAGATATACAACTATAGCCATAACAACAATAAAGATAATTGGTAGTAGTAGGCCAATTATGAGGGGTATGTGTTTTTTCATGTACGTATTATACCACAGAAAACAAGGGAGCTTTTCGATCCCTACACGGAGCCGAGCAGTCGGCTCCTTACAGGCCAAAGCCTCACTTCGTTCATCTTTGTGCCATCAGTAGGAATCGAACCTACATCTACCCCTTAGGACGGGACTGTTCTATCCATTGAACTATGATGGCAAAAATGATTTACCTCAGGAAAGTTCGGAATATTTTTCTGCTGAAAAATTTCCTCTTGCTCGGAGCCAAGCTCCTGCGCAAAGCCTTTCCTTCAATAAATCATTTTTAAAAAAATACTATTGTTTTGGTGTAGTTGTTCCCTCTGCTTCTGCCTGAGCCTTCATCATCTCTTCAACCTTCTCCTTTGAAACAACTTCCAATACCTCTAGATCGAATACAAGAGTTGCATTCTTAGGGATCAACACTTTTCCATCAGCACCTTTAATCTCTTGATCTCCATACGCTTTATCTCCAGTAACAACAAGGTGTTTCTTGTCACCCTTCTTTGCTCCTACAAGACCTTCATCCCAACCTTTGATAACCATACCTTTTCCAAGAATAAAGCCAAACGGTTCACCTCTATCGTATGAACTATCGAACTTTGTACCGTTCTCTAGTGTTCCTGTGTAGTTTACAATGATCACATCACCGTTCTCTGCCACTTTATTATTTTCAACAGCATCAACAGCTGATGCTTTATCGTTTTCAGTATTTGTATTCATAGTTTTTTCTTTTTGATTTAAGAAATATACACCACCCACAACAAGGATGATTAGAATGATAATTGTAATGGTACTTGATTTGTTATTCATAATATAAATATACAGTTAGAATTAATTTGTAATGTGAAGCAATTGATCAATGATCTCCTTATCAAAACCTACAACTATCTTTCCTTCAATATCAACAACAGGCACTCCGAGCTGGCCACTTTTCTCTACTGCAACTTTACGAGCTTCTGCATCTGCACCAACATCAACAGCTTCATATGAGAAACCTTTTTCTGTTAGATAATCCTTCAACAAGTGACAGAACTTGCAGTGCTCCGTACTATAAACAATAATCTTTGGTGTTGCACTTTGTGTTGTTGTATCCATAACTGTATTTATACCATACCAGTCAAGACAAATTACCTTGCTTGATTTGTTTGGCTATTTTCTGGTGTGTTTATGATATGGATCACATGCTCTCCAGGGTTGGATACATCGAGGCGTTTTCGTATCTCGTAGTCGCTCCCCTCTGCAGAGTTTAGTTTTTTCATATCAGCGTCAAGTTCAATATCACGCTTCTTCGTACGCTCAAGCTGCTCCTTTATCTGAACAAGTTCTTTTTTTGCCTCTGAGTAGTTGTCATATACACGCCATATACCCCTAAAACATGCGATACAGAGAATTAGAATCACTACCAAAAACACGGGCGATGCCATCAACCGTGAAAAAATACTATTTTGCTTTTTTCTTGCTCTAAATTCTCTCACCTGCTACTATATATACCATGTTTCTGAATCCAAAACACCGTCAAAAAATCCAATTTGTATGGGCCATCATTGCAATCTTCATGATTGTAGGTCTCATACTTGCATATATACCGACCCTATTTATGTAGGAATCTGGATATAAACAAAAAACCGCCCATGAGGCGGTTTTTTGTTTTGAAAGACAGTATTGGTATGTAGACCCTACCCCCTCTTCATCATCTTCAAAAATACTTCATGTGATATATTCACTTTAGCATTAGCCTGCATCTTCTTTTTTCCTTTCTTCTGTTTCTCCAATAGTTTTTTCTTTCGAGTAACATCTCCTCCATATAGATACCCTGTTACATCTTTACGCATAGCTGAGAGCGTTCGAGATGCCACAATGCGACCATCAGCCTTAGCTTGGATCTTTGTAGTAAACAATTGTTTTGGTAGAATCGCTTCAAGTCGCTCAACCGCTTTTACAGCCTCCTCATCAAGACGTCGCTTCGCTACTACTCGTGTAAATGCCTCCACTGGTTCTTCTGCGACAAGAATATCCATACGCATCACATCCGCATCTTGCATCTCAAAAAATTCATACGACAAAGACGCGTAACCAGATGTCACACTTTTCAATTCATCAAAAAAGTTTCTCATCAACTCTCTAAGAGGCATCAAGATAGTTAGAGACAAACGTCCGTCACCGAAGTTTTGTGTTTCGATAAGATCTCCTTCATGATCATAGAGTAGTTGATAGATCGCACCAGAATATCCAGATGGTGAAATAATCTTCAGTGTCACCCATGGCTCTTTCACGTTAGTGACTTGACCATGTTCTGGAAATAATGACGGTGAGTATACAGTTTGATGCTTACCATTTTTCAATGTAACTTCATAAATAATACTTGGGGTCGCAATCACTAGAGATAAGTTATACTCTCGTTTCAATCTCTCCGTAATAATCTCCAAGTGCAACAAACCCAAAAATCCACAACGAAAACCTCGTCCCATAGAGCCAGAACTCTCCTCCTCATACGAAAACGCAGAATCAGACAAACTCAATTTTCCCAAAGACTGCTTTAGTAATTCAAAATCATCAGCGTCTTCTGGAAACACTGACGCCCAAACTACAGGAGATGGCTTCATGTATCCATGCAATTCAGGCAACTGTTTTCTGAAAAGCGTAATCGTATCTCCAACTGTTGCAATACCTGGTTGTTTTATACCAGTAACAATATATCCGATAGATCCTTTTTCAAGAGCTTCCACAGGACGCTCTTCTGGACCAAAGATTCCTACTTCAAGTGCAAAAAACTTTTCACCGGCAATTTTGAATAAAAGTTCATCACCTTTTTTTATAGTACCTTCCATCACTCGTATATACACAATCACACCTCGGTGATTTGAATATTGAAAATCAAAAATCAAACCACGAAAGTTTGCATTTCCCTGAGCATCAACGTCGGGCAGTTCTGCTTTAGGTGATGGAACAAGTTCAATAATCTTTTGTAACAAAACATCAACACCGGCTCCAGTTTTTCCTGAAGTTTCTAAGATAGAATCTGCATCACACTTCAATAACAAAGAAACTTCTTTTTTAATATCATCAATACGAGCAATTGGAGAATCAACTTTTGATAATACTGGAATAATCACAAGCCCTGCTTCTTCAGCAAGACGCAGTGTTGTAAGTGTCTGAGCCTGAACTCCTTGGGTCGCATCTACAAGCAACACACAACCCTCTACAGCACGTAACGCACGTGACACTTCGTATGAAAAATCTATATGTCCTGGCGTGTCGATCAAGTTAAATACATATCCTTTATATTCCATACGAACAGGACGCATCTTTATAGTGATGCCTTTTTCTTTTTCCAACTCCATATCATCAAGCATCTGATCTTTCATCTTTCGCTTCTCCACAGTCTGGGTAAGTTCAAGCATACGGTCTGCCAATGTAGACTTTCCGTGATCGATATGGGCAATGATACTGAAGTTTCGTATATGTTCCGAGTTTTTACTCATGTAAATATCAATATACAGGAGATACCCTTTATACACAATGGATATTGTGTATCTATGTACTTTATTTGATAAGGGTGGTAGTATTTAGTTCCGTCCCCGGAGCAACGAGCTTTTGGGATAAA
>CAYIYJ010000004.1:34808-67742 GCA_964367655.1 uncultured Candidatus Saccharibacteria bacterium
GATAAGGGTGGTAGTATTTAGTTCCGTCCCCGGAGCAACGAGCTTTTGGGATAAATCGACCATGAAAATTCATCTTAAGCACATCACACCCCGTGATGTGTCTCTCCTCATCATCTGGTTTACAGTTGTTGGGCCTGTCACATGGCTCCGCCACAAATACCAAATGCTGATTGCTCTGGCCTTTCACTAGGCCCTACGCAAAAACCAACACGCGACGCCTCCCCATTGAGGGAGACGCCGCGGTTTTTATTTTCAATATCTAAAACCTATCCAATCAACCCATCCTTCATCTCTATCACCCTATCAGCAACCTTTGCATACTCGGCTTCATGAGTCACCATCACAATAGTCTGACCCTTAGCATGGATCTCTTGAAAAATCTTTAGCACCAACATCGATGACTCACTATCAAGGTTCGCGGTGGGTTCATCCGCAAAAAGAATCGCAGGATCATGAGCGAGTGCACGAGCAATACTTACACGTTGTTGTTGACCACCAGAGAGCTTTGCTGGAACGTTATTATATTTACCTGCAAGACCTACAGTATCCAATACCTGATCAGCCTTTTTATACGACTCTTCTTTTGTATACCCCTGCATCAACAGTGGCAAAGCCACATTCTCTCTAGCGGTTAGGTCTGGTAACAACGCATAATCTTGAAACACATATCCCAGTTTAGATAATCGAAAATCTCCTCGTTTGGATTCACTCATATCAAGAATACTTGTTCCATCTATAGTTATCTCACCGGTAGTAGGCACATCAAGTAAGCCTAGTTGGTACAACAAGGTACTTTTACCAGCACCTGAGCGTCCCATAATAGCAACAAACTCTCCTTTATGTATAGACATATCTATACCCTTAAGAACATGAGTTTCTTTTTCTCCATCGAGAAATACTTTTGTTAAATTTTTTACTGTAATTATGTCGTTTTGCATAAGTTTATATGATTATAGCACATACATCTGTTACTTGATATTTATTAAAAAACATGTCACTATATATCCGTCTCGTTACGAGGCGACCAGAAACACCCAACCCAACGACCAGCAATGAAACCGAACAACAACGTACTACCTTGTCCTACCGACAAAGATCTTGATGAACTTCCGCCATGGTGTGAAGTCTTGATCCGAAGCGGTGAGCTGGAATAGTGAAGAGCCGCCCCCCCCTCATCCAACAGCAATGTTGGCTCTGAGGGTTATTTTTATACAAAACTTATCTTCCCAAGATACTATCCAATGTGTTTTTATTCACAATCATCCGCGCTGGAATATATCCAGCGATCACAGTCGTAACGAACAAGGCTAGCACCCGAATAATAGTTCCTGAAAGCGGAGCATACAAGATACCATCACTGAACGGAAAGTTTATCGGATGTGCATCGATAAATGGAACCAAAAATCCATACAACACTGCCATACCAATCAATGCTCCAGTGATAGCATAGAATGCAGATTGGATAATATACGAATACTCTATAGACTTACTTGTTATACCAATACCCTTCAAGATACCAATAAACTTTCGACGAGTAAGAGTGTTCACAAAGATCACAATAAACACTGTGATAGACGCCACAACCAAACCAATACTTCCCATCAATGTTCCAAGTAGTCCAAACAAATCTTTCATGTCTTTCAAAAACTTTGGTTGCGCTTCAGTAGCAGTCTGAATCTTGGCATCGAACTCATATCCGTTATTGATAAGAGTTTGTTTTACTTTTACAGCATCTGCTTCTGTACTGCCCTCTTCAAGTTTTACCGCAATCTCACTTACGTTCACATCACTCCGACCGATAAGTTTACGCAACTCCGACTGAACCATAAACACTCGCGCATCGATCTCATCAATCTTTGATTTCATGATACCTCGAATAAAAACTTCTTTACTATTATCCCCTACGGTAACTCGCACTCTATCTCCAACTTTGACCTGTCTTAGCTGTGGAAACCCGATTGTATCTATCGGAGTATATTCATTGATAAGAAATGCTCCGACCATAACACCATCTTTATCTTGATCATCAAGATATGATCCTTCTAATACATACTTAGAGAGACCTGTTGCTTTATCCTCTTCTGACGGAATAATTCCCGACACGTTTGCACTGGCTTGGTTTGGGGTTTCTTCTTGTCTAAGCAATCTTCGATAGTCTGCCTCGATCTTTCCTCCAGCGAGAATACGTGGAACTACATACGTTGTGTTTGGAATATTTTTCAAAATTCTTTCAATATCAATACTGTTTTCAATCGCGGATTTTTGACGTAGAGTTGAAACAATCACATCTCCAGTATATCGATCACGACTTGCTTGAATAGAACTTTGAATCAAACCAACGAGAATACCGTTTACCACAACTAAGTTAAGAAACGTAAGCATCATCACTAACACAATGAGCGAGGTAGTCCAAAGACTCGCATGTTTTAACTGTCTCCATGCCAGATAGAATCCTATTCGTATGTTTCCAGCTTTTTTTTGAGTCATGCTTATTATTTTGCTTTTACATTGTAGATAATATATTGATCAGCAGTTATTCCTTCCAAAACTTCTATATCACCTGTGTTGCCAATCTCACCTGTTTTAATAGTGGTAATTTGAATTGCCTCACTATCATCTAGTGCAGCTGAACACGCAGCAACTATCTCAGGTGATGTTGTTGCATTACCGTTGTAACAATTTGTTTTAACAAGAACATTCACCTTCTTCACACCTTTCTCAAGAAACAAAGCTGACTGTGGGATAGATAGCACTCCTTGTCGACGATCTGTTTCAATCTCAATGTTTGCTGTCATACCTGATTTTATACGAGGGTCTTTTTGAGTAAATTGAATCTTAGTTCTATATGTAGACACTCCATCTTTGATTGTTTCTGCAGGATCAACAGATATAATAGTTGCGTCAAAATACTGATCTCTTCCATATGCATCTAGTGTAACTTTAGCTTTTTGATCAACAGATAATTTTGCAATATCGTTTTCTGATACAAATGTTTCTATCTGATATTCACCATCGTTTAACAAACCAACAACAGGAGTGTTTGGTGAAGATATCTCACCTTCTTTTATGTCTATCTTGGTTATAACACCATCAAACGGTGCTCGAATAATAGTCTTTGCAATCATTGCTTGAGCACTACCAATGCCAGCTTGTGCACTTTCTACATTAGCTTTTTGTACATCAAGATCGGTATTTGTTCCTGCTGATTTTACTTCAAGTCGTTGTTCAGCAAGCTGTAATGAACTGACACTGGTGTTGTAGGCAAGCTCCGCTTGGTTTAGAGATGTAACGGCAGTAGCAAAACTGGTTCGAGCAAGACCTATATCACTTTTCTTTGACATTATATCCGAATATGTAGAATCAGTAGAACTTGTTTTTTCAGCAACGATTGATATTGCAGAGTTTACATCGTTTATAAACTTTTGAGTCGTTGTTATATATGAACGAATATTTGCAAGATTACTTCCTGTAATATCAGCACCCCATACAGACAACATCTCCCCAACTTTAATACGCTGAGCAGTTAGTGAATCTCTTAAAGCAGAGTTCTGATCAATTAGATACATAAATTCTGGATTAACACTTCGAGGATTTCTGAATGAATTATCTATCTTAAAACGAACAGCATCATCAGCTTTTGAATAAATATCTTGCAACTGATCAAGGAAGGCTTGTTTGTTTAGCACAACTTCTCTTCTGGCTTTATCGATCTCATTTTGAGCCAACATAACATCAGCTCTTTGACCACCAGACTGAATATCCTTTAGACGAGCACTCTCTGAAGATGCAAGTGCGTAGTTTTTCTGCAAAGCTGAAGAATAATCACCGTTCTCCAATGATGCGATAACTTGTCCCTTTTTAACAAGATCACCTACCTTTACAGTAACCCGACTTACACGCCCAGCAATCTCAAAAGCCATGTCCACGTTTTTTGCAGCAATAACCTTACCTGTCAAAGACACTGTTTGGACGAATTCTTTAGGTTGTACAGTATATACATATGTACTTCCGTCATTTTTACCCCCAGAGAGCTGGGCTAATAGGAAAATACCGATAATAACTGCAGGTATCCAGACCTTCTTTTGGCCTTTTTTGCTCCACAAGTTTTTTAGCAGAATCCAAATTTTTGTAAATAAAGCTGTAATTTTTGATTTCATAGGTCGAGTATAACATAAAAGCCTAAAAAAGGTCTATTTTAAGCCATAAAAACAGGATAAGTCGTTGCATCTGAATGATTTTTATGTCATGATGATTCGATGCAAAACGATATACGAAACATTGCGATCATCGCTCACGTGGACCACGGAAAGACTACTCTTGTGGATGCCATGCTTAAATACACCGGTGCTATCAAAGAAGATGCTGGTAGTATGGACTCTAACTCTATAGAACAAGAACGAGGTATCACCATCTATGCCAAAAACGCCTCTCTTATATACAAAGGTCATAAGATCAACATTGTGGACACACCAGGTCACGCCGACTTCGGTTCAGAGGTTGAACGAGTGCTTCGATCTATCGATACAGTGCTTCTATTGGTTGATGCCCAAGAAGGACCTATGCCTCAGACACGTTTTGTGCTTAAAAAGTCACTTGAGCTTGGATTGAAACCTATTATTATCATGAATAAGCTTGATAAACCTGCTGCCGATCCTAAACGAGTTCATGACGAGATTCTTGAACTATTTATCGAGCTTGGTGCTGGCGACGAACAACTAGACTTCCCTGTTGTATACGCAATCGGACGAAGTGCTGTTGCAAAGCGAGAACTTACAGACGAGTTTATAAACCTAGACCCTCTTTTTGATATGATCCTTGATCATATTCCAGCAGCAACTCCTACACGATCAGACGATATCTTTGTTGCTCAACCTTTCAACCTTGCATATGACAACTTCGTGGGAAGATTGGCCCTATGTCGAGTGTGGAACGGTACAACAGCTGTAGGTAAAACAGTTCATATTTTGAATAAAGATAAGGCTCCACGAACAGGAAAAATCATCAAACTGTTTTCTTTCGAAGGACAAACTCGACTTGAAGCAGAAGGCGCACAAGTTGGAGATATTGTTATGGTTGCCGGACTTCCAGACATATTCATCGGAGAAACTATTACGTCTGATCCATCTATAGAACCACTTACATCTATCGGCGTTGACGAACCAACTATCGCTCTTAACTTCCTAGTTAACAACTCACCTTTCGCAGGACGAGAAGGTAAGTTTGTAACATCAAGACAAATCCGAGATCGACTAGAAAAAGAGCTTGAAGTAAACGTGGGATTGAAAGTTGATTTTGATACAGCTTCAGGAGATACATTTAAGGTATACGGCCGAGGAGAATTGCACGTAGCAGTTCTACTAGAGCAAATGCGTCGAGAAGGTTTTGAGGTTCAAGTATCCAACCCAGAAGTTATCATCAAAGATGTAGATGGAGTAAAATCAGAACCGTTTGAAGAAGTAGTTATTGACGTTCCTGCAGAATTTTCAGGTGCAGTTATTGAAAAACTTGGAAAACGAAAAGCTCTTATGACTCAAATGACAGAGCGAGACAATATCACACGTCTTGTATTTGAGATGCCAACACGTGGACTACTTGGATACCGAGGACAGTTTACTATCGATACTAAAGGTGAAGGCATTCTTTCATCACGATTTATCGCCTTCCGACCACATGTTGGAGTTATCGAGAAACGAGAAGTTGGATCTATGGTTTCTATGGAAAGTGGAAAAGCTCTTACATTTGCACTTGGAAACCTACAAACACGCGGAGTGTTGTATATTACCCCAAGTACTGAAGTATATGCAGGTATGGTGGTTGGTAACACATCAAAAGGAGAAGAGATGGAAGTGAACCCGACTAAAGCAAAACAACTTACAAACATGCGAGCATCTGGAACTGATGAGATGATTATGCTTGTTCCCCCTTATACAATCACTATCGAACGAGGATTGGAAACAATGCAAGATGATGAATATCTTGAAGTAACTCCAGTGAATGTACGACTTCGAAAAAAATACCTCACAAAAACAGACCGTGAGCTAGCAAAGAAAAAAGCTTAGTTATAAAACTTTAAAAAACATCTCTCTGTCGGGAGATGTTTTTTGTTTGACATATTGTATCTAATATGACATTGTTTAGTTGTCGGTAAAGCACCGATTTTCACAACTCAACCTACCATCACACCACCCCACCCATGAAAACTCTGTTTTTCTTGCTCACCCTCTCCGCGCTCTTCAACACCACAGTCTCCGCGGCCACTATCCTTGCTGTCCAAGGCAATGGATTCATCCTCAACGGAACCGAGGTTATGTCCGAGCCGACTTGGTCGGCAGTATCGCGCCCAACGTTTGTCGGGGAAACTCGGTTCTGGACCTTCCTGTTCACAGGACCAGAATCACAGTTCTGGGGTATATCACTTGGAGTACCTCACGATCAAAGTATGATAACTCCAGGCCTATACCTTGGAGTGACAGATGTTACCCCTGCAACTTGGGGATCGTCGCTGTCAATTACAGGACACGGCCAAGGAGCCAATACTCACGAGGGATGGTTCCATATCCTCGAATGGGAGTCTAATCCCTTAGGAGGAGTGACCGCCGCGGCAGTTGATTTCCAGTGGGGACGCGAAGGCTCTCCAACAGGGATCACAGGATCCATGCGATTCAACTCCGCTGTGCCGGTAACTGTTAGGGTGGTACCAGAGCCAACAGGAGTTCTGATCTATATCATTGCATCTGCAGGCATTTTCTTCCTTAGGAGGAGATGGGTGCTGTAAGTAGCGCCGCTCTTTTTTTATCCCAAAACGAAACCCTGCCACATCAACGTGTGGCAGGGTCCCTTTTTTTAGAAACAACGTATCACCACCCTATCGCTTACCATACATCGCTTTTATCTGAGTTGGTGTTATGTATTTTTTTGGAATAGAAAGACTTTTTGCTGCAGTTGGTGCGTATTCAAAACGAATCTCAACTGGCAATTGTACCCAAGCACCATTTTTCTCAAAAGAAAACTGATAGGTTGGCATGTACATCTTATACAGTTTAGCTGTTTTAGTATCAATCCAAACTTCAACAAGCAGATTAGTATAAAATATTTTCATATCTGCGGTAACATCAGCCAATGAACTCTGCTCATCCTGAAAACCAAAAGTAAGATCTTTAACTTTTGAAGTTCCGACAATATTTTTTGACAATTGATCTATATCAAAACTAAGTACAAGCTTCCTAGCTTCAATAACTTTTGTAGTTTTCTTTTTTGCATACGGATTTGAATAATATTCATAAGTTAAAGTTTCAACACCTTTATCCTCAACAATCTTCCAAGATGTATCACTAGCAGCTAACACCAAATCAGGTATAGCCTCCATAGATCTCTGAATCAGATATTCAGGGTTTTCTGGTAGATCAAGACTGTAGTAAATACCATTTTTTGATTCTTGTGTGTTTAGCTTGATGTTTCCAGCAGCAATTACCTTGTTCATGATTTTCTTACGAAGAGCATCTGAAAATTCTGCCTCTTTATATTTTTTATCAAGATAATCAGTCTCTGTTTTTTGAGTTTTACTGAATGGAAAAATAGATATATATTCAGCAATCTTACGGTTTTTTTGATACTGTATTGTACTATCATAGTAGCTCTTATCTGATGTTTCAACACCATTTACATAAGATCGAATTGTTCCATATGAATGAGTTGTTCGGCTTTCTGTTTTTTTGTTTGTAAGATGTGAAAAATAATCCGAATTTGAAACAATCTCAACAGAAGATGATGCAGATCCATCACCAACAAACATACCAGCATACGAATCCAAAACAGAACGCTCAACTGCAGTGTTTGAATTATTAGCAAAACCCATACTTCTTTTCAATAAAGACTCCGCGCTTTCAGTCATTGAAGAATTTTGAGCAGATACAGGTGTTATAGATACATTAAAAATAAATACACCTAGACCAACCAAAACAATATGCTTATACATAGATTTCATACTATATATAATATCACGTGGAGATAGAAAAAACTCTGGCCTTATGGTTATATGACCAGAGTTTCGAAATGCACAAACCAAGTGCGCGCCTGCCTACACCTCACTAAAGATTACAGTGTGTGACGTTGGAGGAGGTGCGAATATGGACCACCATGATACTCGACCTCTAGAGCGACAGTCCAGACAAGGAACACAGAGGCTACCATTCCAGACACCCAAACTCTTCCAACCAATGATCAACCTATTGTTCCATATCCGTGGGTATCCGCCCTTCAGACACAGTGCGAAGTCAGCAAGGCTGAGAGCTCTATATATAGGAGCATTGGAGGAATTCAACTCAAAACGCCTATTTGATAATGCCCCTAGGGCATGACCTAAAACAGCGTCACCAGCCCTAAACATGTAAGCATATCCACTTAGAGCTTGTTCCTCTGTTCTCACACCCACCATATACCCGAGTATGTCTGGAAGACGCACCCCTGCAAACTGATCCCACTGAAGATACTGGCCATCAGCCACCTTTCCTCCCGGAAACCCCAATTGAGCTGACAGATCTGGAAAAACCAGAACTGGACTTGGAACAGAAGTTGGTTTTTTGTTCATGTATGATTATTTTTAAGGTTCAACACTTTTATAATACGCTCTTTTTAGTCCGTAGACTACCCTTTCCAAACCCTACAAACTGGTGTATACTCACCCCATATGTTACAAGTCATTCTAAACGTACTCCCATTTATCCAGATTGCCCTTGCAGTAGTCTTGATCATCCTTATTCTTCTCCAAAAAACAGATAGTGACGCTGGTGGTGCTTTTGGTGGCGGAAACGAAGCTTCTTGGCATACACGACGAGGTGCCGAACAGGTTATATATATTCTAACCATCATCATCTCTATTCTCTTTGTTGTTTCAGTTATACTGGACCTGTGGAAATAGGCGCTTGACATAGTTTGAGTATCTGCTAATATATAAAGTATTAATTTTCTCCGCTAAACATAGAGATCCGCAGACAATCTGCGTTGATCTGCTTTTTGACACTAGACCTATAACACATGTTACGAAGTGAACCTTAGCGATAGAACGTTACATTAAAAAACTAAATTTAATATTTATGAACCCAGAACAAGACAAAAAGTCTTCTAGACCTCTACGAGTATACAACAGTGATCGAAGTACAGATAGACAAACAACACCAAATACAAACTCTCCGAAAGTAAAACTACCCGACCCTATGCGTAGAGCAAGCGCGCCGATAACTCGACGTGGATTTGCTCCATCATATACTCGAGCAGGTTTTAATCAAATCAAAAAACAAAGTAGTCCTACACCTCGACAAGTAGCACCTGCTCATATGCCCCAAGCACCTGAGCCAGCATTACCAAAAAACCGTAAACCAAACAAACGTTACAGTATGCCTCGAGCACGACCAAATATTGGTTCTGCTTCACAGCAAACAAAATCAGGCACAAGTCATGCAATCCCTGATCTTTCATCAGGTAACTGGCGTATTATTCCCCTCGGAGGAGTAGAAGAGATCGGTATGAACATGACCGTTATAGAAAACGAGCATGATATTATCGTAATCGATGCAGGATTGCGTTTCAAAGAAGAAGCGACTCCAGGTATTGACTACATTCTTCCAAACACAAAGTACATAGAGGAGCGAAAACACAAAGTACGCGCAATGATCGTGACTCACGGTCACTTGGACCACATAGGTGCTTTACCGTATATTATCGAGAAGATTGGTATGCCTCCAGTGTACACTCGAAACCTAACATCTTTGATGATTAAGAAGCGTCAATCCGAATTTCCAAATGTTCCACCTCTTGATTTTAAAATCATTGAAGGAAATGAAACTTTGAAGATCGGAGAAACTTCAATACAGTTTTACGGAGTAACTCACTCTATCCCCGACTCAATGGGAATTATCATACACACACCACACGGTTGGATCACAACTCCTGGTGACTTTAAACTGGATCATGTTGATGGTACACCAACACCAGAAGAAGACGATAACTACAAACTTTTTGATGGTAAAAATGTTCTTCTGCTCTTAGGTGAATCAACAAACATCGAGAACCCAGGATTTTCCACACCAGAAAGTTTAGTACACGGAAACTTGGCAGAGATTATAAAACAGATCAAAGGCCGACTTATTATCGGAATGTTTGCATCTCACATCTATCGTATCGCAAAAGTGATTCAAGCATGTGAGCAACATGGTAAGAAAGTTGTCGTTGAAGGACGAAGTATGAAAAACGTGATCGATATCATGACTCAAGCAAAAGTTATAGAGATCGGTAAGCATACTATTATCAGTGCTCAAGAGATGCCTCATCATGCCCCTGACAAGATTGTTATCTTGGCTACAGGTGCACAAGGTGATGACTTTGCAGCTTTGATGAGAATGTCTACAAAACAACATAAGTACATCACTCTTTCAGAGCGAGACACTGTTCTTCTCTCTTCTTCTATCATCCCCGGAAATGAAAAGATGGTACAAAAGATGAAAGACAACATCGCTCGTATGGGCGCACACATCATGCACTATCGAACATCAGATGTGTATATCCACGCAACAGGTCATGCCAACCGTGGTGAGATCGAATGGCTACACCGAAAACTCCGACCTCAGTTCTTCATGCCTATGCACGGAAACCACTATCACTTAAAGTTGCATGCAGAACTTGCTAATCAACTTGGAGTTCCAAAAGAAAACATTATCGTTCCTGACGATTGTAGTATTCTTGAGATTCAAGAGAACGGAACTAAGTTTGTAAAACTTCCAGTTAAAGCACCTGACAACGTAGTTATGGTTGATGGATTTACTGTTGGAGATATACAAGATGTAGTTCTACGAGATCGACAGATTCTTGCAGAAGACGGAATATTCGTAGTAGTTGCAATGATGAATCCAATGACAGGAAGATTGATCAAGAGTCCAGACATCATCTCTCGAGGTTCTGTATATCTAAGAGAATCACAAGAACTTCTTCGAGAGATTCGTACACTCGTACGAACAACTATCGAGCGTGCTGCATACAATATGCGACCACCCAATATCGATTACATTAAAGATTTGACAGCTGATACATTAGGAAAATTTATTTTCCAAGAAACTGCTAAGCGTCCGATCATTATACCAGTGGTATTATTGGTATAATCTTGATATACTAATACTCAGAAAGAACTTCTATAAGAAAAACTGCAACGAGGCTCACGCTTCGACGCAGTTTTTTCTTTTTACATACTATCCTGCAACCACTTCCAACATCATCAACGGATCAACAAAACGAAGATGTCGATATTCTTCCAACGCCTTAGTAAGGAGTATCAACACTTTATCTCTAGTGCCAGGATTAATCTGTTCGTCTCGCAATCTCTCTCTAAGCTTTTCTACATACATATCATATACAATCTTGCTGTCGGTATTATTCTTCCTTAATGTATCAATAACCTTAGAAACAGGCTTTGATTCTAGGGCTAGTGCCAATATATCTTCAACCAAATCAGTCTTTGGTATACCAAGTATATTTTCTACATCAGCCAACTCTATCTTTACAGAATCAGACCCATCAATAACTTTTTGCAAAGCACCCAGTGTATCTCTAAAAGATCCGTCCCCACTCATAGCTATCACCCGAGCAACATCTTTTGATAGAGTAATACCTTCCTCTTTTGCAACAGACTCAACCACAGCTGAGAGAATATCAACTGTCGGTGTTTTAAACATGTGAATTTCACACCTAGAAAGTATGGTTTCAGGTATTTTATTCAATTCAGTTGTAGCAAGTATATAGATAACATGCTTTGGGGGTTCTTCTAGACCTTTAAGGAAAGCATTGAACGCTGCTTTAGAAAGCATATGCACCTCATCAAGTATGATGATCTTATATGGAGATCGGAACGGTAGAGTCATCGCACTTTCAGTCAGCTCTCGTATGTTGTCGACTCCTGTATACGATGCAGCATCTATCTCATAGATATCTTCCTGTTCAACACCTAAAGCTTTTGCAAAGATACGTGCAATAGATGTCTTTCCTATACCTCGTGATCCTGTAAAAAGATATGCGTGGTGAGGCTTATTGTTTGCAATGGCAGACTCAAGCACCTTGACCACATGATCCTGACCAGATACTTCAGCAAATGAGCTTGGGCGGTATTTTCGGTATAGAGAGGTGTGGTTTGAGGTGGTCATATGTTGACCATTGTAACAGATTTGTTTTTTGACTGCTTGGCAATTTCATGAGAAAAAGCGCCGATACCTTTACTTTCGTAAAAGTACCTGCGCTCACAAGTTTAGAGAACGGAACTTGTTAAAACCGAATAGTTCAATCCTTTTTTGAATATCCCGGCAAGTGTATGGTCCCGACCATGATCCACATCAAGGGACCAAGTGTGGTCATGACCCACAACAGATTTTGGGCAGAGTTATTGTATTTCACACACTCTTGGTAAACATGGAGACTTACAAAGAATGTAGTGACGGCCATAATAAAAGATATGACCCCAATAATCAGGTTTAGCATTTTCATAGTTAGTACAGTGGATCTCTTTGATCCATATATAACTGTATAATCAAACGACCTAGGTTTATAGTATAAATCTATATTTTTATCTATATATCATAATAACCTTATTATATAAGCATTTATCAAGTACTAATTTATAATCAGAATTATAGAATTTGACTAGATATTGCCTCCTTGCTATAAATACAGTATGTATATACACGATCTACAACATATTGGATTATCTTCAAAAGAAGCTCACGTCTATGAGGCCTTACTTAAAGTGGAGAGATCTTCTGCTGTTGAACTATCCCGAAAAACAGGCATTAAGCAACCGACTGTATATGTGATTATTGATACGCTAAAAAATAAAAACCTTGTTAAGGAAATAACCGTAGGAAAACGCCCTTTTTACGAAGCGGAAGACCCTGAATCCTTAAGAACTTTAGTTGCAGAAGAAAAGATGAAGATTGATAGAAAAATGGAAAAACTTGAAACACTTATAGGTTCGCTTAAGACACTAGATAAGGAAACCGGTTCAAAACCTGTGGTTCGATTTCACGAAGGTAAAGAAGCTCTTAAAAAAGCTGTACAGGAGTATGCGTCTGTTAAGGATTTTTCTGATGGACTAGATTATGGTATTTATTCGTACGAATTGCTTGATAGGCTGTTTTCCAAGAGAGAGTTAGAACAAATAGATCAGGCTCGACTTGAAAATAATAGTACATTTAGAGCAATATATACAGGCGCAGCAAAATACATTCAACCTGAAAATAAAAACCAAGAACTTATAAAAATCGATCAGGAACGATTCCCTATCGAATGCGATATCAGCGTTTTTAATGATGAGGTTCGTATATTTACACTTGGGTCACGAACACCTTCTGGAATATTTATTAAAAATAAAGAAGTGGCAACAACGTTTAAGAGTTTGATTAACTATATCTTTGGACAAAGAAGATAATGGAAATTAAAAAAACGCTGGTGCCTTGTGGGCCCATGCGTTACATGTTTTTTGAAACGGAAACGTGCAAAACCGAGTAGTCATTTCAGGACGTGAGTAGAACCAGTTCTGTTTGTCTTTCCTGATTTATATTTGAATGAACCACCTTCAATATTTTGAGTATCGACATGGAGTTCAACCTCAAACCAGTACTCGTTGTAAAAACGGATTATTGCCCACATACCCTCATCTTCTTGAGCATCATTGAATACCCTTACAAAAACCTTGGCAGTATTCCAATTATTATTGACCCTTTCTTGGATGAAAGGGTGGGTATTTTTACCCTTGTCCAATTTCCAGGAAATCAATTCTTTGCTTTCGTCTTCCACCAAGATACTGTATTCTCCAGGTTCGTGAACAAAAACCTTTCGAATCTTTTCGATCTTGAACTCCGCCTTGGCAGAGGAAGTCGCATCGGTCTTTTCAGGAAGAGGTGGATTTTCACCCTTCTTACCTCCGCCACAATCATCACAAGCGGATAAAAAAAGAACAACGAGGGTGGGGAGAATATTTTTAATAATCATATGTGCAGTAGTTTAAATTCTGTTTCGTCCTGTCTGGCACAATACCAGGTGGACTCATCAGGGCAAGTTATACTTACCGACAGGGCACGTTTTTTGAAACGGAAACGTGCAAAACCGGATAGTTAGTTCACAACACATCAAGAACGGGTTGAGATTTCTGTTCTTGTGTTTTTTTCGCATCGTCACAGCACCCAGAAAAACACAAAGTGATGATAACGGTAATAATCTTTTTAATATGCATGAGTATCTGTAGTTTCGTTCTGTTTCGTCCTGTCTGGCACAATACCAGACCGACAGGGCACGTTTTTTGAAACGGAAACGTGCAAAACCGGATAGTTAGCTCACTTTTTCTTCGAGCACATCATTCCTCCTCCAGTCGAGAACTTTGTAGCCCCATACGTGACGAAGCCACAAAACGAGGAGTGTGCCGAAGGCGACCATTGATGGAGGACACCATGCTTCCCAAGGAACATTGTCAGGGATCTTGTTCCAAGGTAGAGACAGAGCGAAGGCTGTAAGAACCATAGTCCCCGCAAAGGAAACATATGTTCTGACCATGATAGCCTTCATGGCGTCGTTCAGATGGTGGCGGAACTGACGAATGCCAGCCCGAATCAGGAAAAATAGTGCCGTGAGGACCAGGATTCCTAATCCGAACACAATCCACATCAGAGTCTCCCCGCTGTAGGTATAGATATGATCGATGATTTTGGAAGTAACGTTGTTGTATAGTTCTTTCATATTTGGTTTGTACACTACGTTGTGTACATTAATACTATATGTAAAATGCCAAATATTCGCTGTATTTTATTACTAAATATATATAAAAACTAAAAAACCCTTATTACACAAGGGTCTTTTAGGTAACAATTTATAATCTCAATTATAAATTTGAACGTAAATACGTTACAACCTCCTCTGCCGTCTCCATCTCCATAATCACTTTTCGTATTGCAGGCGCATCATCAAAACCTGTCATATACGTCTTAAAAAACTTCTTCATAAGCGCAAAAGATTTTGTATTCCCTAGATATTGATCAAACAACTCAGTTTGCCTAGCCAGAGTTTCGATACGCTCTTCACGTGTTGGGATCCGGACCTTATCAGGAGAATCTAAATCTCTAAAAAACCAAGGATTGCCAAACATGGCCCTTCCTATCATTACACCGTCAGCATTGCCCTGTTGAGCTTTATCATACCCACCACGAACAGTTTCAACATCTCCATTACCAAATATGAGCGGTGCTTGTTTATCAGGATTGACCTTTACCCACTCATCTCGCATCTCTACCACCTGTCGAACATAATCCCAGTTAGCAGGAACTTTTGACATATCTTTTCGAGTTCGAGCATGTATTGTTATTAGATCAACCTCTGCTTCTAACAGTATAGGTATCCAAGTATCAAGCTCTGGCTTATTGTATCCAACTCGAGTTTTTACAGATACAGCAAAATCTCGAACATCACCGGCCTTAGCAGCTTCTTTAGCCGCTTTTATAACAGCTTTGGCAAGTTCAGGGTGTTTTATCATGGCAGAGCCACATTTTTGTTTCTCTATTGTTTTATCAGGACACCCCATGTTTATATCAACACCATCAAAACCAAGCTCTTTACACAAAGTTACAGCTTGAAACATGTGCTCCGGGTTTGAGGTAAACAATTGAGCAACTATAGGATGCTGTTCTTTAGAAAAAAGTAGATCTTTCTTGAGCTTTTCCTTACCCTCAGGAGTTGCTCGCACCAAACCATCAGCCGACACAAACTCAGTCCAGAACACGTCGGGAGAACCCGCTTCTTGTATAACAGTACGAAACGCAATGTCTGTCACATCCGCCATGGGTGCCAAAACAAACAAAGGACGATGTGGTTTTTGTAATTTTAGCTTGTGAAATAAAGACATAATGACCAAAACACTATATCATAGAGGTTCCCATCATCATAATAGTGCCAACACTCGGAATAACAGCACAAGGTGTTGCCGGAATCAAACAAACCCCTCCTGGGAAAAATTTACCAACAGTGTTTGCTGGTGGAAGAGGTTTAAAATGAGCATATAAAACAGTTAGGCCTGGCTGAATAACCAAAGGAAGTAACGTACCCCTTGGATCAGCCACAACCACCAAGATGTTAGCACTACACATACATGGAATAATTGACACAATTCGACCGCCAAAAGGAATACCTACAGCCTCAGCACCCCTAGGGGTAAGCAGTATAACATGCACCAGTATTAGAACACTTAAAAAGAAAATTGACCTTTTCATATTAGATATAAAGATATGATACCATATCTACATTATTAACTATAATATAAAAACATGAAAGCAAAATCTGTAAAAAAAATAAAGGCTGCAGTTTCTGGATTCACTATTAAAACAATCGTAGGTCGAGAGATCTTAGATTCTCGAGGTAACCCAACCGTCGAGGTTGACCTATTTCTAAAAGATGGATCTATGGGACGAGCTGCTGTACCCTCAGGTGCATCAACAGGGTCATATGAAGCTGTAGAACTTCGTGACGGAGACAAGAAACGATATGGAGGCAAAGGTGTTCTCAAAGCTGTTGCTAACATAAACACGGTATTGAAAAAAGCTTTATCAAACAAAAGTTTTACTCAAGAAAGTTTGGATGCTGCAATGATTGCACTTGATGGAACACACAATAAAGGCAAACTTGGTGCAAACGCAATCCTTGGTATCTCACTTGCTTTTGCGCACGCTGCAGCATCATCAAAGAAAAAACCGCTATATCGATACTTTGCTGATATTGCTAAGACTGGAAAACCACTATCCCTTCCTCTTCCAATGATGAATATTCTAAACGGAGGAAAGCACGCAGAAAAATCAACAGACCTACAAGAATTTATGATTATGCCAGTTGGGGCAAAGTCATGGTCTCAAGCTTTACAGATGGGCGCTGAAGTTTTTCATGCACTAAAGAAAAGTTTACACGATCAAGATTTTGGAACAGCTACAGGAGATGAAGGAGGTTTTGCTCCATCACTTGGTAACAATGAGAATGCATTAAAAGTTATCATCGATGCTATCAAGAAAGCAGGATACAAACCAGGTACAGATATTGCTATCGCAATCGATGCTGCTTCAACAGAACTATACACAGCTGGAGCTGATAGTATTGCAGGAGAAAGTAAAAACGGTATCTACGATCTTGCAAGTGAAAATCGAAAACTTTCTACACCTGAGATGGTCGCATTTTATGCAGAGTGGTTGAAGAAATACCCAATCGTTTCTATTGAGGACGGATTTTCAGAAGATGACTGGGAAGGTTACAAACTATTTACAAAACAATGCGGAAAGAAAGTGCAGATTGTTGGAGACGACTTGTTTGTAACAAACATCGATCGACTACAACGAGGCATCGATATCAAAGCTGGTAATTCAATCCTTATAAAACTCAATCAGATTGGAACAGTTACTGAGACTATCAAAGCAGTGAAGATGGCCCACAAAGCAGGTATGACAGCTATCATCTCTCACCGTTCAGGAGAGACTGAAGACACAACCATTGCACACTTTGTAGTTGGAACAGGTTGCGGACAGATCAAGACAGGCTCACTTTGTCGAACAGATCGCGTTGGTAAATACAATGAGCTCCTCCGAATCGAAGAGCAGCTTGGTAAAAAAGCAATATTTGCTGGTAAAAAAGCTCTAGGCCGCTAAAGTACGTGGTGGTATACTAGAGTTATATGTTCAATCTGGATGCCATTCCCTATGTAGAATTACTCATCTTTATATTCCTTTTGGGATATTGGGTGGGTATTTTTATATTGCTCTACCACCTTATCAGGTTTGGAGTTGGTCCTCATCCGCGACGAATAGCCCTAGTACTTCTTATAGGCTCACTCATCTTAACAGCCTTTACAATCACCCTTATTGGTCAAATACAATAAACACATATGCCACCACAAGAACCAACAATCATAGAAACTGAGGATCCAAAACCAAAACTGTTTGATTTCTTTTTCAAGACTCACATGACATTTGAGGGTAAAAAAGAACAAGAAACTATAAAGGTGTTTACCCGAAGACATTGGTGGGTACTACTTTCTCCTGTGGCAGGATTTATCATCTTAAGCATTCTTCCCATGGGCCTAGTGATCCTTGGTGCAAAGTGGATACTTGAATACAACATAGCTTCATGGCTTGGCCTTGCTTGGGTTTTATATATCATGTGTATCTGGTTTGGATTATTCTATAAACTCACCATGCACGCGCTTGATGTTTGGATTGTAACAAGCGAAAGAGTTATTGACTCAGTACAGCTAGGATTATTTCGAAGAAAAGTTTCCGAACTTCACCTTGAATCCATTCAAGATATCTCAGTGAATACAACAGGATTTATTGAATCATATTTCAATTTTGGTGATCTTGAAGTACAGACAGGTGCATCAGAACAACGATTTTTATTTGAGAAAATTCCAAAACCACTTGAGGTTAAAGATAAGATTATGGAGGCGGCTAAGCAATATGATATTGATAGGTTGAAGTTTTTAGATCAGCAGAAGGAGTCGTAGGTCAAAACTTACTCCAATTTTCTCACTGCATTGTCATTCAAAAGTAACCGCATTTGACTAATCGCTGTTTTATTAAGCTTTAACAGTCTTTCAGATTGACTCATACCCATTTGTATAAATTCTGAATTGAGGCTCTCAAGGTTAGATAGACATATCAGTTGGTAAATATCAGCATAGTCTCTAATATTACCCTCCTTATCCGGATTTTTTGTTTTCCAATCCCTGGCAGTCGTACCAAAAAGTGCCATATTGAGCAGATCTGCTTCGGATGCATACACAAGTATGGCAGAGGCGCCTGATATCTCTTGAGGTATCAATATGTTTTCCTTTATAGAATCAGTGTGTATCTTGTAGTTAATCTTAGTCAAGATACGACTAGCTGACCAATCTAGCTTGTGACGCTGATTTTCTTCCACCTTCAGTCGTTGAAACTCTTTGATGAGATACAGTTTAAATTCTGGAGATATCCAGGTAGCGAATTCAAAAGCGATGTCTTTATGGGCGAAGGTGCCGCCACCGTAACGACCCCTAGTCGTGGTGATGCCTATAGCACCAGTTGTTTTTATCCATTTTTCTGGGGAAAGGAAAAAACTATTTGAGCCAGCTTCATTTTTAAACGCCTCGAATTCGAGGCGTTTAAAATTTAGATTGTATAATATTTCCCAATTCCCAATAAATTCAATTGTATATTTTACTCTTAACCAGTTTTGGATCACCGCCCGGGGTTCACTTGTGTGTACGTATCTGGCCATATCTGTCAAAGATATGTAATCATCTCCTGTTTTTGATACGGTAACAGAAATGTCCTTTCCTTGTATGTGTATCTTTTGTTTTTTCATCCCCATACTTTAACAATACAGAGTTAAAGTATTTTAAAAGAAAAGATAAAGTTTCCTATAGATTTTAATCTTACAATTTCATTTATTATATAAAATGACTACATTCTTCCCATAAATACTTTTTCGAGCACATCACTTTCAAGAAAGTTACTGCCCTTTCCTTCTGCAACGACAGAGCCTTTATTCAGAACATATGCTCGGTCAATTACCTGAAGTAAAGATTTTATATTATGTTCCACCACCATTATGGAAGTTCCTCGTTTTTGATTGATCTCTTTTATTTTTTCAAACACTTCAATCACTATTTTTGGAGCAAGTCCAAGAGACGGC
The DNA here is from genome assembly GCA_964367655.1 of uncultured Candidatus Saccharibacteria bacterium. Taxonomy (GTDB): domain Bacteria; phylum Patescibacteriota; class Minisyncoccia; order Phycocordibacterales; family CAIZLB01; genus CAIZLB01. The sequence continues at coordinate 54,537 of CAYIYJ010000004.1, forward strand.
TCATCAAGTAGCAATAGTTTTGGATCAGTCACCAACCCTCGAGCAAGTGCCACCATTTGTTGTTGGCCACCAGAGAGGGTTCCGGCTTTTTGTTTAAGCTTTTTTTTAAGTGCTGGAAATAATTCTATCGCTTCCAAGACTCGCTCTTTTAATACTTTTTTATTCTTGATTGTATGACCTCCAATTTCTATATTTTCATAAACAGTTAGATTACCAAAGACCCGTTTTCCTTGTGGAACAAAACAAATCCCAAGTTCTACTATTTCATATGGTTTAAGATCAATAACATCACCCCTCCATACAATCTTTCCTTGTTCAGGACGTATCAAACCAAAAATTGCCTTAAGTACAGTTGATTTACCAGCACCGTTTGGCCCCATAAGTGCAACAATCTCTCCTTCTGCTATCTGTATACTTACATCGTCCAAAGCCTTAACACCACCAAAATTGACATGAATATTTTCTGTGCTGAGAAGTTGGGTCATATTGATAGTATAGCAAAAAACAGTCTCTACTTCTTGGAGACTTCCCACACCTGTTGCCAAAGAATTTTCATTAATTGAACGAATTCCTGACTATGAACCACAAAAGCATACTTTTCCTCTCCACTACCAGCAAACAAACATCTGTCACCATATATCCAATAACTAATCTTCCACTCCATATCTTTAGGTGCAAAGCGAGCCTCTGTCAATTCTGCTATCGGATTATCCGTATCAAATTTATAGATATCTGGGATATTACCCTTATCTGAGTACTTGTTAACAATCTTCATTTTTACACCATATATATACCTTCCTGATGCGTGATGATTCAAAAAAGTATCACCAAGCATATCAACCATTTCATTTGTAGGCCACATCAGATAGGTATCTGTGTATTTCTTAACCCAAGGGATATCACGAAATGCCTGTCGAATACCCTCTACCCCGTAGTAAAACTGAATCTTTGGTTTAGAAATAGCGCCTTCTGCTTCCAACCCTTTATGTTCTGTTATAAAAGATAAAAGTGAAGTATGTGCCTTGGCTAATTCTTTCATTTTATTTTTATAAATATCCTCCAAGTGTTCCATGCTAGATATGCCAAAAGTTTTTGAGCGACCTTCTGCATATTCTATAACAATACTTTGCCCAATTAATTGTTCAAGAGCATCATATATAGAAGACTTAGGTATATGTAAAAAATTTGAAGCATCAACCACAGATAAAGAGCCCTTTAATATCAATAACCTTAGAACTTTTTGAGCCACAGGTTTTATGTCTAAAACACGACAGATATCACCAAATTGATCTTTTTCTACAGACTCTTCTTTAGATTTTATTTGCATAGGGTTATTATATATGATTATTCGCTTTTCGACGAAATATATACATATAGTACCACATGGATGTATAGTTTGTCCATATGAAAAAACAAACACTCATACCACTTATTATCCTTGCAGTCATCTTGGCAGCAAGTCTCTTTAACAGTAAAACAGCCCCTTCCCTCAAATCAGATATTGTTATCGGGGCCGTCTTATCCCAGACAGGGTTTGCATCTGCATTTGGTGAACATGCACAAAATGCCATGACGCTTGCAGCTGAAGAAATAAACAATGCTGGAGGTATACACGGACGAAAGGTTGTAATTAAGACAGAAGATGACAAATCTTCAGGAAAAGACGCTGTTACAAGCTTCCAAAAATTAGCAGAAATCGATCAAGTCGATGGAATTATTGGTGGAGTATTCGACTTTATTGCCCAACCTCTTTTCCCTCTGGCGGAACAAAAGAAACTTACTTTTATATCACCAACAAACTTTTATATAAAAGGTGTTCTAGAACCAGGAAATCAGAGCTTTGTATTATACCCACCCCTTGAAATAGTCATCGCCGAATTAAGAGGATACTATACTTTACAATCAAAGGAGGTGCAGAATGCAATTATTCACTACCAGTCTGATTTTGGGAAAGAAATAACTCGGACATTACAAGATATTATGAATACTCAAGGAAAAGTACTGATCGAAGAGTCGTATACAACCATCGGTACTGGAGATTTTAAAACTCAAATCATAAAACTAAAACAACAGAATGTAGACACAGTATTTTTGGACATGCTTGATATGGACATTATCAGTTTTAAAAAACAAGCTGACACACTTGGATTCAAGGCAAAGATTATCACCTACACAACCTTTAAGGATGTGATGGCTAGTACAAAAGACTTAGGGGTTTATGAAGGAACCACCATGATCAATTGGGAAGTGACAACAAAGGGTTTTGATGAACAATATCAAAAGAGGTTTGGTAAACTACCTGAACGAGGCGCTGTGAATAGTTACAAAGCCGTATACGTTTTAGCCGATGCTATTGCGAATGCTACAGACAAAACACGGGTTGCAGAATATATTGCTTCACATAGTATAAAAACACCTCTTGGAATTGTGTCGTTCAATACAAAACACGCGATAGACTCAACACCTATAGAGATCGTAGAAGTGAAAGACGGAAAATTGACTAACTAATTACTCCCCCAGATATGCCTCAATCACGTCCTTCTGGGCTAATACATGTGCAGGTGTTCCTTCTACCAACAATCCTCCACTATCCATCACAACAAGATGATCGCATAGCTCTCGAATCAGTTCCATATTGTGCTCAACCAGAATTACTGTCTTTCCCTTGTCTCGCAATTCTTTGATCACCGAAGAAACAATCTTAACCATCTCAGGAAACATACCGGCAAAAGGTTCATCGAAGAAATAAATATCTGCATCCATTGCTAAAGCACGCGCGACCTCTAACAATTTTCGTTGTCCATACGATAGATTGTATGCGAGTTCATTTCTCTTTTCCCAAATTCCCAGCCGTTCCAAAACCTCTTTAGCTTTTTCAAGATGAAAAGCTTTATGTTTTTCAAACATTGAGCTCCAAACATTTTTCTCAGTGAGGACAACAAGAATGTTATCTATTACAGGCATCTGTTCAAATAGTCGTACATCTTGAAATGTCCGTGTTATACCGTACGTTGAAACTTCGTATGGTAGGACTTTCGATAGTTTTGTCTTATCACCTATCATTACAATACCGCTGTCATGCGAAACTATTCCAGTGAGCAAATTAATAAGTGTTGATTTACCTGAACCATTTGGACCAATAAGCCCAGTTATCTTTTGCGGTGCGAAAGATAAAGATAAGTTATGAACGGCTTTAATACCGTCGAAGTGTTTGTGTAGGTTGTGGAGTGAGAGGGTTTGGGTCATGTAATTTTTATTATATTAAAGTTTATACTCCCCCATCAGCCCTTGCGGACGGAAGATCATTAATAATATCAAGATCAATCCATACACAACCTGTCGCATCTGTGCAGCAATATCAGATGGAAATCCGACAAATCGCAAAAATTCAGGAAGTAGTATTAAAAACACAGCACCCCAGACCGCGCCCTTGTTATTAGCCAATCCTCCGAGGATAATCACAGCCAAGATAAAGATTGATTCATTTAACGTAAAACTAGAAGGATCAATAAATGTGATATACGTTGCAAACAACGATCCTGCAATAGATGCGAACATTGCCCCGATCACAAAAACCATCAACTTATAAGCACTCGTCTTATACCCAAAAACTTGTATCGCTTTTTCATCCTCTCGTATAGCTTTCAATACTCGCCCAAAAGATGAACGGCTCAGCCATTGAGCAAGATGATACAGCCCAAATGCGATAGCGGCAGAGAGTATTAAGAAAGAGATATTATTTGAAAATTCAAAACCAAAGAGTGATGGTTTACCGATACCTGGAATTCCAAGAGGGCCCCGGGTGAGCGTTTGCCAGTTTAGAAAAATACTAAAGAGTATGATATTAAACCCGAAAGACCCTAGTGCGAAATAATCCCCATCAAACTTTGACAAGATATACCCAATAAAAAGTGCAACCAATCCACTAACAGCCATACCAATCAAAATTGATATAAAGAAATTCACATCAAACGTTGTCATGACAATAGCTGTCGTATAGGCACCAAGTCCATAGAATGCAGCTTGTGTAACCGAAAGCAATCCAGTGTATCCAACGATCAAGTTCAACGATACACCAAGAATGGCGTATATAGAGATAAGTACAGCGAGGTGAATGAAGTATTCCATAAAATTATTTTTTAATTATACCCTGAGGTCTAAACAGTAAGAAAATAAGCAGTACTCCGAACGCGATCGCATCCTTCCACTCTCCAGATATTTTCCAAATGCCAAAATTTTCTATAAATGCCAACACGAACGCGCCTAACACTCCACCGTATATACTTCCAACTCCTCCGATAATAGCTGCGATTACCCCTTTTAAGAGCAGACTGAGTCCCATAGTTGGCTCTATACCAGTGTCCAATCCAACCATGATTCCTGCATATCCTGCGATAGCTGACCCTATAACAAATATTGCAGAGATAACTTTATCAGTATTAATTCCCACAATCTTAGCAACAGTTTCATCATCACTAACCGCCCGAACAGCTTTACCAAACTTGGTGTATTTGAGAAGTATCCCCAACCCGAACATAATGATAATTACTGAAATCAAAATCACCAACTGAATATTAGTGATTACCCCTCCAAAGATATCATACACCTTTGTCTCCATACCGCTTGAAAGTGTTTGAAACTGACTGGTGAACAGAATAGCAATGACAGCTTGGAGGGCTGTCATGATTCCAAGTGCCGCAACCAAAAGTACCATACTTGAAGCTTTACGTTTTCGTAGTTGTAAAAATATTCCCTTATCAAGCAGATATCCTATCAACCCTGAGACTAAGACTCCTAGTATAATACCAGCCACTATGTGCCAGCCAAGTTTTTGGGAAACATAAAAAACTGTATATCCTCCAACGGCCGTTAAAACTCCATGAGCCAGGTTGAAAAACTTTGTTGTTCCGTAGATAAGGTTGAACCCGAGGACTACGAGGGAGTATATAGATCCGGCGATAATACTGTTTACTATGAGTTGTGGGACGATCGACATGTGAGCTTATTTTAACATAAAACCCCAACTTTTGAGGTTAGGGTTTTGTGTTTTAGATAACCTATTTTAACAGTACAAACTTTCCATCAACAACCTTCTTTATATGAATCAACGCGTCTTTTGACAAATCACCATATTTATCCAATTTAAATGATTCAGTTAAACTACTACCTGAAATATCGGCATGTGCTAAACAAGATCTAATGTCTGCCCCGTTCTGACATGCATCATGCGCCACAGCAATAAGATGTAACAAGTCGTAGGTATATGCACTGAAAGCTGTTGGATTCTTGTTGTATCTTGTTTTATACAATCCACAATATTTTTGTGCGTATTGATTTCTATCGCAGAAAAATGGAACTGTTGAAACTTCAAAACCGCTTGAGTACGCACCAGCTGTTGTTAAAAACACATCACTTTCAGCAGATGAAAATCCAGTAATTAAACCGGTATATGATTGTTCACGAATATGTTTAACAAACTGTCCAGTTACCTTGTCTGAACCTAGTACAAACACAGCATCGGGTTTCATTTGGATTAATTTACTCACAAGTGTTCTATAGTCAACATCTTTGCCGTAACCCTCACTGGAAATAATTTCTCCTTGAGAGAGTTCAAATGTTCGACGAAACACATCAACACCCGTTGATTGAGTGTCACTACCTATATCATATACAACAGCCACTTTCTTTTTACCTTGACGAATAAGATGTGCTGACATTGCTTCCATTTCTGCACCAACGAACGGGTATACAATAAATAGATTATCTTCTTTCTCTCTCAGTGCTGCAGCTGAAGATATTGCCATAAAAGGTATTTGTGCCGCACTCACAATCGGCGCCATGGCAGTGTTTGAAGTACTACCTCCTGGACCAGATAGTATCATCTCGCTTTTTTTAACATGTATTAGGTTTGTTACTGCGGTCACAGCTTTTGAAGGTTCCCCTGCAGAATCTTCTATGTCGATATGTAAACCCTTAAAATCTTCTTGGGCTAGATCAACAGCTCTCAAGACATCTTCACTTATATCAGCAAATTTGCCTGTCATGGGCAATACGATACCAACACGCAGAGCAGAGGTGTTCTTATTGCTAAATAGACCATATAAAACAGCACACACGATTAAAAGAGTGATACCCACATAGGTCTTTATATTTGATGATTTCATAATATAGACACTGTAGCCTGTAACATCATTGGATGCCATACTTTATATACATAAATATATAGATAGTCCAAATACCTTATAAACAAAGGATATATTTCATATACAAAAACGCCGTAATATATGGCATAATCACAATATGAAGACAATATCAACATTAACCAACATCGGGCTCACAAACAGACAAGCGCGAGTATATCTCGCATGCTTAGAAAGCGGACCATCTTCAATTCAAGAACTAAGCAAGAAATTACAGTTTGCACGTTCATCATGTGAGGCCACTTTGGAGCAGTTGCATAAAAAAGGTTTTATTTCAGTATACAAACACAAAACTGTACGCAGGTACTCACCTGAGGATCCAAGAAATTTAGCGAGAGTTGAAGCAGAAAAAAGCAGATTATTTCAAGACGCACTTCCCCAGCTACTAGGGTCATATTTAAAAAACAAAACAATTCCGACAGTTAGAATGTATGCAGGTAAGGATGGGATGAATATTGTTCTGGAAGAAATCCTGTCGGAGGCCGATGCTCTTTACGGCTTTGGTTCAGTCGATGATTTGTACAATACGCTCGGTGATACTTTTCCTGAATTTACCAAAAGAAGAATCCAAAAAAAGATTCCGGTAAAAATAATCTTAAAAGATACCCCACGTGCCAGACAAAGACAAAAAATTGGACAACAAGAATTACGAGAGGTTCGACTCATACGCGATGTTGGTAATTTTACGAACTTGCTCTTTATGTGGAAATCAAAAATCGCATTATTCTCCTTTGGCAACGAATCAATGGTTGTTCTTTTGGAGAGTCGGGATCTGTCTATAGGCCAGAGGGCAATGTTTGATTTTATCTGGAATACTCTACCTGTGTATAAGGAGTAGTATAAAACCCCAACTTTTGAGGTTGGGGTTTTATATAATTTAAGTTTAGAATTTATTTAATTTCTGTAGCTTTTCCATCCACAATTCGCTTAACCATAAATTCTGCACTGGTAAGGTCTCCGTTTTCGTCAAATGAGGTTTTTCCTGAGACACCATCATATACCACGTTGTGCATCTCAGCAGCAATAGCATCTGGATCAATACCAACTTTACCTATCACCTGGGTTACTATCTTAGCAGCGTCATAAGCCTGAGGAGAACATGCAGGAGCTGCTGTTCCTTTTGTTTTTGCTATAAGTTTAGCTGCAAAATCTTCGTTTGAAGGGTTTCGGGTAATAAAGTATTGCAAATCAACTTTATTTGTTGCTGTCTTAATAAAGTTTGGATCATCCCCTGTTTCCGGAAGAAGAACTTTTTGAGTAAGCTTCATCTCTTTCATTTGATTCACAGCTGCAATCGCTGAATCAGGATACATGATCATGTAAATATAATCTGGGTTTGTGGATTTGATCTTAGCCAATTGTGTTCGAAAATCTTTAGAACTTATCTGAACACCTTCTGAAGCAACAACTTCACCCCCCAACTTTAAGAATTCTTTTTTAAAGTTAGTCTCATGACCACTTCCCCAATCAGAAATACTATATATTACAGCAACTTTTTTTGCACTCAATTTATTATATAAGTACTGTGAGGCAAACACATCAGAAGACGCATCAGATATATAGTTTCTGAAAAAATATTTACCACTTCCTGTTAAGGCCGCAGCACTTGAACAATACGATATAACAGGAACTTTTTGATCCATTGCAGTTTTCACAAATGTAGATGTCTCACCAGAACACATTCCTCCTATAATGAAAGATACTTTATCTATATTCATAAGCTTTTGAGCTGCCGCAGCGGCGGCTGACCCACACTTTCCATCTTCATAGATAACTTCGACTGGGCTACCATTTAACCCGCCCGCAGCATTAACTTCTTCAATGGCCAACTCGACAGCTGCTTGAGCAGGTGTTCCAAGAGAAGCCGCTTCTCCAGAAAGTGGACCGATAAATCCAATCTTCACCGGACTTTTCTTAACAGTATCCACCTTCGTAACCACCCCATCATCTGTCTTTTTATTAGCAATAACCAAAATCAAAGCAATAACCAAAATCGCTATAATCCATCCAAAGGCTTTTTTTGACATTATTTTTATGTTGTGACCCTTGAGGTCAAAATTAAAGGTAATTAATAACCCAACATAGTAACTCTATCCAAAAAAGGTCAGGGTAGCAATATTGACATATTCCAATTAAAAAATCCTCCAGACTTCCCTTGCGAGAAATCTGGAGGTCGAGAGAAACAAAACTACTTTTTTCGGTGAAAGTATTCCAACACCGCAACCAAACGCTTACCCGTCTCTACCTGCCAATACTCGGCGTTCTCCAACCCGGTTGGGTTGTAATCTGAGCGAAACAGCTTTTCTTGTTTTTTTGGACCCGCACCGAAGTGCACTACCGCCGTATCGACCTTAAGAGCCGAACCGGAACAGGTATCGCTTGTTTTAGTTCCCTCTTTCCTCCACCACACTGACAGGCTTGATTCGGCAGGTTTGTCCTGATTTGGAAAATACGCAAGAGTGATGCGTTCACCGCCGGTCACAATGACGGACTGATACCAATCACCCGAGGAGGTTTTCTCTTTTTTCCAGAGAAGAGGTCCCTTTCCAGATTTGGCCTTGGTCATAAACTGGACGATCTCGCTAACACCGGCCGTGGTGATAGTAGTACTCTCATCAGCGAAAACTGGAGCGCTGAGAAAGAGGATAATGAGAGCAAGGAGGGGGCGAACGATGTTTTTTTTCATGGGAGTTTTAGGAGTTTTCTGATTGTTTTTTTAGGTTCAGGTCTAACTATACTGGTCAGACCAACTTTGTATATCACGCATATGATATTATGTCAATTATTGAATTTTACCGTCTAAAATCTTTGTAATCGTAACTTCTGGCTTTCTTACACCCACATCATCGAATTCAATTCGACCACTCGCTCCAACAAGTTTTGCATCATGGACATTGGTAATCCACTTCTTGCCATCTGTGTCATATGTTTTGAGAAGTAGATTAAACCCGTCATATCCAAGATCACACCAGAATCCTGCATCAACACCAAATCGCGCCTTATATGCGTCTTTAAATTCTTGAGTTGTGTTGGATGACACTGTTGCAATAATAGAGTTATTAAGCAGTGTATCACTATTCAATATTCGCTGATAATCTTTGATACCTGACTGAGCATTAGCATCAAATGCAATTTGAGGGAGTTTTCCTTTTAGATTCACATATTGTTTTAAGAATTGCGCTCCTGACTCAGGGAACATAAGCACTATAATAACGTCTGGATTTTCAGCAGATACTTTAAGTACGTGAGGTTTAAAGTCTTTTTCATCACCGTTAATAACGAATTCTTTCATTGGCGAACCAAAACCTTTCACCATTGAATTTTTAAATCGAGACATGGCATCATTGTTTGTATAGACAACAACAGGGTTCTTAAACCCTTTCTCTTTTATAAATGCACCTAGCTGATTCTCAAGCTCTATATTTCCAGGTAAGATCTGAAAAACATTATCCTTAGAGGGTTCATTTGTCTGCTCCCCTCCTTGAATAACAGGAATATCTGTTTTTGAAACCAAGTCATATATTGCACCTATACTTGCGGTTGAGACATTAAACAATCCATCCACATGATCAATACTTGTGAGCTTTTGATAAGCGCTCAGGGCTTTCTTTGGGTTAAAACCATCATCTTCCACAACTAACTCAACTTTCTGATTTGGATGAGCGGCATTGTATTGTTCCATGGCCAGAATAGCACCATTTCTTATATTTTCCCCTACAGTTGCGTAGTCTCCACTTAATATAGAGATCATACCTATTTTAATAGTTTCTGTTTTTGTAATATCAGACTTATATGTATGGGAAATAATTACACCTGCAATTAAGAGGATGATAATACCCCAGATAATTTTTGTATTTGTTTTCATGGACAAAGTATGCCATTTATGGTCTTATTTAAGAAATACAGGGTTGTTTTATAATCAATTCAGGAATCATCCTTTATTTATAAGGATGATTTACATATATAAATGTCAGGAATATTGACATATCTACCTAAAAAGATATACTAAATCCATGAAATCAACACCTTCTTCGGACTTTGACCTACTTCTATTGAGCAAGAATGAGCACGATATATTGCAAATACTCAAGGCTAAGAAGCACTCCACTCCGGCAGCTTTGGCCAAACTTTGCCCTATCCCCCGCCCAACGATATATATCACTTTGGACAAACTTAAAATGAGAGGCCTAGTAACCGTTCGAAAACAAAATAAGCGTAAAATCTGGGAGGTTGCAGAGACTCAGTCTGTCAAAGAGGATATTGATAATTTAAAAAATAAACTAATACCAGATACTGGAACATATAATACACTACAGATCACTGACACTACAGATATCACAATTCACCAGGGTGGTGACGCTATTCTTAACCTTTTCTTAAAATTTGCAAACACGCATAATGGTCGAAGACTTATGGGTATGTCTGGAAATAGATCAGTTGCCGCATGGAAAGATGCTGTAAGCATTAAAGATATTAATGCAATCAACCACAAGATTAAAACTCAAGGGCTCATTAGTGAAATAATTACTTCAGAAGATTGGTTTAAGGACCAAGTAAAAATATTCGGATTAAGTTGGGCTGAAAACTTTATAGGCCGTACAGCGCAGGTGCATTTTATCGACAATATGTATTTAGATTTCGAGAGTCAAATATTTATTTTTGGAAATGAATTATATCTAGTCTCTATGCGGGAAAGACTATTTATTGAAATTAAAAATAGACAAATTGCCAATTTGCTTATTGCGCTATTAAAATTTGTTGAAGATAACACAAGAACAGTCAACATTAATCAGATCTTGAAAGATATGCTTCCAAAGTAATATCACCACAAACACAAAGTTTGTGGTGATATTTATAGACGCAACCTGCATCTCTTGATTAAAACTACTGCACCGGCACAAGCTTCCCCTCCTCCACGGTATTAATCACAATATCCTGCAACCGAACACCTTGTGCATCAAACGAGATTGAGCCTGACGCACCCTTTTTGTCGTTATACGATTGAATACGTTTCACCCACACAGCGTGATCAGAGTCATAATTAGCTATTAGAACATTGAATGTATCATATCCAAAATCAGCCAAGAACCCAGGCTCTTCCTTGTATTTTGCTTTATACAGCTCTTTAAATCGCGAAGAATCTCCATCTTTCAGCCACATAGAGATTGATCCATTTATCTTGTTCATATCACCAAGAATCTTTTTATAATTCTCATATCCTGTGTACATCTGCGCGTCAAACACAAGTTGAGGAACTGTTTTATCTAGCATGAGTAAATCTTTTGTCAGCAAAGCTCCATTATCAGGAGAAGTCAGAAATAGTACAGCATCAATACTATCGTCTTGCGCAATCTTTGTTGCATATGGACGTATATCAGACTTAGCATTCACAATCATCGATATATATTCTTTTGTATATCTTTGTTTGAATGTATTGTAAAAACTAATTCCTCCAGCTGTATTGTCATACACTACTGCAATTTTCTTAAAATCTTTTTTAGAATTTAAGTATTCTGTATAGACTGAAAGAGATGACTCTGGCAAAGGACTTGTTTGGAAGATATTATCTGCAGCGACACCTTTAGTTTGTATACCTAATTGCATAACAATAAGATCGGTTGCATTGATATCAGGGTATATGGCATCTATAACAGGAGTTGATAGTGTCATCAATGCCTCAACATGGTCAACAGAAGTAAGCTTCTTATACGCCGCTATACCCTTTTTAACATCAAAACCATCGTCTTCTATTGTTAATTCTATTTTTGTATCAGGATGAGCTTTTTTAAACTCATCAAAGGCGAGCTGTATTCCTTTTTGATAATTCTGTCCCGCAACAGCATACTCACCAGAAAGCGGCGACATGAGTCCGAGTTTTAAGATATCTACTTCCTTAGTCTTTATTCCCTTTGAGATAATAAGAATAACGATTACAGCAGTAGCTATTGCTAATATTGTTTTATGTGTTCTAGTCATGATAAGAGTATACTCCTGCATGCGTGTTTTAATAAATTAAAGATAAGTAACTTTGGTATTATGGTAAAAGGCCTTTATTTACAGGGTATTTGGGTTAATACTTTTGACTAAATTTTCGACATAATATAGAATATTACTATGGAATTAACCCTCAAGCAAAGCTTGTTTTTAGGCTTACGACCTGATCATGTGAAGATACTCCAGTGCGCGTACGAGCCTATGACTATAGATGAACTATCAAAAAAGAGTCAGATTCCTAGAACAAGCCTCTATTATTCCCTGCCCTATCTTAAAGAAAGAGGTTTTGTTGTAAAACAAAAACTTAACAAAAAAATACTCTGGTCTGCCAGAACTCTTGAACAGTATAGTGAACTGTACACCGATCTACTTCCCTCAAGATCCCTGGCATTAAATAACAACATACGTATATACAGTACAATTACCGATATGGTGGCAATATTCTACGATATAGTCAAACTACCAAAACTCTCTCGTGTATATGCAATACAGCCAAATGAGTCACTATCCTGGGCCATAAAAAAGATTCCTGATAATGACCTTGTATACTTAAACGATCAAATAAAAGAACGTGGCTTAATCATGGACGGATTGGTTCATGAAGATTCTTTTAAAGTTATTAACAGCGTGCAGTTACTCAAAAGTATACATGGACGTTCGGCAGATACGGCCAAGATATTTGATCAATTACTACAAAACACATGCGCCGAGATATACCTATATGATTCAAAAAGCGCAATTATAAACTGGAAAGAAGAATTTGCAGTAGTGATTGAAGACAAAGACGTGTTTACATTGGTAAAAGAAATTTTTATACAGATGAAAGAGACGTCTAGAAAATACGATCAGAATGCAGGATTGGGACTGCATATAGCAAAAAAATAGTGTCAGACAAATTGTTTGACAACCAATATAGAGATCTGGTTCTTACCCCCCTCCTCACTACAACTCTAAAACAGAAAACCCCCACCATCTCTGGCAGGGGTTTTTCTTTTTAAAACTACTTAGTAGC
>CAYIYJ010000005.1:0-35086 GCA_964367655.1 uncultured Candidatus Saccharibacteria bacterium
TGTTGTCTATCTGTAAAGATCGAAAACGAGAAGATAAGGGGCTCCTTGTTTTTTTACAAGGTGATCTTGGTGCAGGAAAAACTACTGCTACAAAAGTTATCGCAAAGCTATTGGGTATTCAAGAAGATATTACTAGTCCAACGTTTGTTATCTTGAAAAGATACAGTATTCCTCAAACGGAAAAAAGTTTAGGTTTTGAAAATCTTGTACACATAGATGCGTACAGGCTGAAAGGGTTTGCTGAATTAGAAAAGATTAAGTTTGATGAATATCGATCTAATTCGAAAAATATTATCATTCTTGAATGGCCAGAGATGGTGGAGGACGGAGGATTGGTGGCGGATGTTGTGGTGAAGGTAGAACATGGTGAGAAAGAGGGGGAGAGGGTGGTGGAGATAGTGTAAAGTACTATCTAATTTGTCCAAAAATAGACTCGACTTCTTGTTTGTATATATCAGTCTTGCAATAGTTTTCGTATGAAAGAGAGTAAGGTATACGGTGTGATGTTATGTATTCTGGAAAATTGTCTAATACTTCTCGTGATCCTGGTAAAACCTTTAAGGTGTAAGTTTCTTTTTGTTTTTGTACAATATGAATATCATATTGAAGTTGACAGATTCTTGATGTTCGTCTACTAAAAGTGGTTTTTGGTGTTGCTTGTGCATTAATGCGGATTGATTGAATTTCTGATAGGGAGGTCTTTTTAAACCCTGTTAATTTGTATGCATTAACAGTATATATATTGTTGTTTGTAAAAGTGGTGAAAGATCCAAAGGATAATAATAAAATAATAAATCCTACATACAATAGTCGAATAGGATTGAGTCTTAATCCAAAAAGTTTTTTCTCATATACAATATTGCTATATTTTTTAACCCAAATCTTCCAAATTATAGCAATTGGTATACAAGACATTCCAATAACAAAAAGATTTATAGCAAGTATGTTGCTTACTACTGTTATGATAGGTTTATCTCCTGTAAATAAAAATCCAACAAATCCGTAGATGTATTTATTGACCTGGCTTGTATATATTAAAATGGTTATTAAGACCACTAGTGATATTGTTATTGCGAGTAAAGAAACTTTTTTATTCTTTTGCATAAGTACAGTGTACTTTTTTATATGATAAATAAAAAGCCCCACGAGTTGTGAGTTCGGGGGAACTCTTTTTGTGGGGTTTTGTGTTGATTACTCGGAGCCGGCCATTAGAGCAATGACTTTTTCGCCAAATATCTCGAGGTACTTGAGTTTGGTTTTGTAGGGAACTTCCTTGGTGGTAACAGCCTCGTAGAGCTTGAGTCCAAGTTTTCCTCTTGATTCTGGGGTGAAATGGTTGAATCCGAGGGATAGGATCACTTCGTTCAGGATCACTTCAAGCAGCGTCGGTTCGACAACGTGGAAGAGGGTCCCGCTTGCTTCATGCAGACTGATAAGGTCATCTCGATAACCATTGAGTTGTTCAAGGGTAATAAGGATTTGATCTTCAGTGAGCTGTGCAGCCTCGAAGGCTTTCCGAAGGGTCACGTCTTGTTCGCTCAACTCCTTTCGAAGGTTGGCGAGAGCATCGACTAGAAAGTAGATATATTGAGCATCGGCCAAGATTGATCCCTGCGGAAGGTCTGTGAGGTCGACAACGTTGCCGGGTTTGAGATCTGCTGGGGTTTTAGGTCTTCTGGTTGGCATATGTGGTTGTGCTGGGTGAAGGGTTTGGTGTCAGATACTGTTGACAAAGATAATGATTTTAGATGCCAGAGCGGTTGTTCTTGTGTTGTTGTCCCAAGTTGAGTATTCTGTCAGGATGCATGCCATGGGCGACTTGGTCGCATATGCCAAAAGGGTCTGTAAAGGTACTAATGTAATAACGGGCGTTTTTCATGAAGATACTGGTTGGACTGTAGATCTTTACGATAACATGTTTTATCATAAAGTCAACTGTGGTTTAAAAGTTCATGCGACAACATAAACAAAAATAACCCTATAAGTAAGGCTGTTTTAGTAATTGTGGAGATGTCAGGTAAAACATTGAACCGGCCAAAAGATTACCTAAAACAGTTTTTGACTCGGTACAGTGTAAACGCTGTCTTAAAAAGATTGTTGATAAAATGATTTATTTTGTCCGGTTCCAAATATAGTTGAAGATTGACAGTAAACTTTCTTTGAAACCTTTATTGTCAACAATGAGAGAAAAATCATCGTTACTGTTTGATATATATACAACTTTGTCTCCATATACACCAATAGATCCGTTAAGTTTTATTTCATCAGAAACGACTCTGGATACACGTAATTCATCTTTATTTGTTTTGTAGGTGAAATCAGGGTTTGCATCAGTAAGTGACTTTATCGATACGTTCTTCTTCTGTCTCTCAGAAATCCAGTCTTTGAGAAAATAATCACCAGTTCGGCCAAGCAGTGATTTGGTATCTAGGAATGAACACACCTCAGTGTTTTCTACAGAAACCATATCTTGATAGATTTTTTCTAATCCACCTTGTCCAGTCAGAATCTGTACCTTGGGTTTCTGCCCGAGATTTGATTCTTGTTCTAATTCTTTAGATAGTTGTTCTGCCCTAAATAGATTCTTCTTAATGTGTGCCACTAGTTGTCTGGGGTGTTCAGCCATATAAATGGCTTTTTTTGATTGGGCTAGTTTTGATATTAAACCTTTTTCCATAAGGTTGGATATTGTAAAATAACAAGTTGGTCGCTTGATTTTTGTTTGAAATGATAGGGAGGCAATAGAGAAGGTTCCTAAAGATAAAGCTGCTTTGTATACAATAGCTTCTCTTTCATTAAGGCCGAGTTTGGTCAGTTCTACTATTAATTCCTGTGGATTTGTCATAAATATATATTATTTTAAATATATAGATTTGTCAACAATAATTGACAACATAACTAATGACCTTATTTATAAAGGTATTTTGGTCAAATATTACCAATACATATTGACATATAATACATTTTACTAAATAATACATACCGGAAAGAACAAGTAATATGAACAATATAAAAATCTCTCTAGCGTCCCCAGATCAATTACCCCAAGTGCTGGATCTTCACTACAAATATCACAAAGACACCGTTGGAATCAGTCAGGCAGGTTTTCTAACTTGCAGATTCACAATTGAAGAACTGGCAACTTTTCAACAGCAAATTGGAATAGTTGTTGCCACAGCTGAATCAGTTGTTGTTGGCTACAGTATACTAATGACCATCCAAGAGGCCCTCAAAAGAACTGACTACTGTCAACTCATTTGCACCTACCAAAATCTTCGTCCGGATATATCTATACACACTATAGTCTTGGCAAGACAGTATTGTGTTGAGGATGGTTTTCGGAAGGGGGGAGTTGTTGTTAAATCAATATTCGAACAACAAAGGGTAGAACTCCGTAAGGCTGGCTATAAAAGGTCTATTGGAGAAATAGATAGTCGAAACCGTGCCAGTCTTGTGGCGGCACAAAGAATGCTCGGTTACCAAAAGGTCGGATGCTACCATTCGGACGGCATCGAGTGGGTTGTTGTAGACAGGGTTGAGTAACTGAATCTCTCTGTTGCAGGCCTGGTACATCTAAAAGTGTGCCAGGTCTTGTTTTTGTGGACAGGGTGGGTATTTTATCGAACCGCCTAAAAACCTACCTTTCTAGGTTTTGGGGCTATTATAATTCAAGCGTCGACTTTAAAACGAGCCTTGAAAATGCTTAGTTTTTTACTGAAGAGAGCACAAGAGGAGTATTGAATTGTATAAAAGAAAAGCCCCACGAGATGTGAAGTCGGTGATGACTTTTCTCGCGGGGGGGGTGGGAGCTGCTATTGCTGCTGATACCACCCAATGGTGTACGATGTGCGTATACTGGTGTCTTGACGGGGGACCTCAACATCAGCAAGGTTGTCAATGAGACAGGTTACAAAACCGGCCATGACAACTTCATCTCCACTGTACATCTGTACCGCCACAACCTTCTCGACCCCCCCCAGATGGATAAGTTTGAGCTCAACATTATCATGTGGTACACAATGGATGCCGCCGCCGGCATTATAGGGGTTATCGGTCTTGGGCTCACCAAATAGTTTGATGAGCTGTACCGCTCTATCGTAAAGTCGGGTTCTGTCCTCGTCTCTACCACGTCCGAAAGGGTATACAGTAAATCTATCGACAATGTTTTTCATGGGGTGCTGGGTTGGAATGAAGTTAGAGAGTGCACAATCCGCTTGGCTGGTGCCAGCCGGTCGATTCCGTTCTCTCTTCTTCATTCCACCGAAAAGGAACTTACGTGAATATTATAGCATGGATAACGAATATGTCAAACAAATGAGGGTGAAATAGTGAGATATAAAAGCAAAAATAGCCCTATAAATAAGGCTATTTTGCAATGGTGGAGACGGGGGATCGAGTCACACATAAAATTGCTCCGCAATTTTTGCGCGACCCCGCCTCCTTCGCCACAATTCGCTTCGCTCATATAGTGGCTTCAGTCCGGCCGTTCGATTCCCGCTATCAAGCCAGCCGATAAACACAAAACCACCTCGCGCTGTGCTCGGTGGCATGTGTGTATCGGTGGAGATGGAGGGTAAAATGTTGAACCGCCTAAAAGACTACCTTTCTCGGTTCTGGGGTTACTATAATTCAAGCACTGATTTCAAAACGAGCCTTGAAAATGCTTGATTTATGGCTTATGAAAAGAGCACAAGTGAGGTATTGAATATATAAAAGAAAAAACCACCTCCTAGATAACACTAGGTCAGGTGGCTTGGACTTGCGTCCTACCGTTTTGTCGCACGGGTCGCGAGCTTTTTACAGCTTAGTAGTGTTTTTCTCCAGTGAAGAAAAGACATTGTCCGGCTCCCGTCAGACTGTATCTGAAGAAGAGCCATTGAACATCCGTTGTTCCTTTGGAGAACACTATATCAAGCGACATGTGGTCGCCATGGTATCTGATGAAGGCCACCATCCGAGTCGTCTGCCTGACCGTCCCGACGATCCGCTCTCGCTTCTCGTCGAACAGCTCAGCCAGTTCTTTTGGGAAAACATCCAGTCGCACGTCGCACACGAATGTGAAGAAGCACGAATCGACCACCCGCTGGAGTTCGATGACCCCCGCAGTCTCCGCCTGGCCTTGCGGCTTTCGGGAGAGCGTGGTTTTGGTGGAGGGTTTCATTTTTTCCTGATGTTCTTTATCGCGAAGATGATCCAGCAGGTTGCCGCCCAGACCACCATGATTGGCCAGAGGACGATCCAGCTCGCGAGCAGTACAATGATATCCAAAACCTTTGGACGTTCCGCTTGGCGGACTTGGGATTTGTTATAAACCCAGCGTACAACTTCTATGTTGAACGGGATGTACCACGGACGCTTCTGTGCCAGGAACCATTCGTCACTGGGCCCATACACATCGTGGGGGTTAGGACAAAGTACCGTCATGGTAAACATGAGTGAGAACCCACAGATTGGACCAATCAACAATCCGAGTAGAAAATATGTAGACATAATTTCAATTTGGTTGCGGCTAGAGCCTCGTGTTTGTCACAGGGTATTCATACCGATCGAATTGATGATCTGGTTTATCACCGAGAGCCGTCTCTCCGTAAAGTACGAGGCGGACCCAGATGAACGCCGTCCACGCTAGGCCCAGCAAGGCACAACCGCCGCCGATCGTTTTGGCAACTTCGTATTGTTCGTGCAGGAAGAAGACGAGAGGGGTAATGCCCAGAATCCCGAGTCCTCCAATCGTAAGGGCAAAACGGATAAGGCAAGCTTTGAGCGATCGGGAGAGGTGTGGCTTGGTTAGTCCCGACACAACACCCAGGTATCGATACGCCGATGGGTCCTGATCGATGATCATCTGTGCACGTGACCGAAGAATTAATTCACGATCCATTTGTGCGATCACTTCCTCGGGTGAGGATGGGATACGCGTGTCTTTCAACATGCATATCTCATCAAGTATTTTGTTTATTTCGTTCATGATTTCAGTTTGTTGCGGCTCATTAGGGCCTTGTTGTTTGCTGATGGCTTAGCCCACACGGGTTTTTCGTCACAGCGGTAAAGCGCCGTATTTTTACAGCTATTTAACGCTGTGACGAAATATGTCGATTGATATTTCAAGGTGCTTTTACGGTATATATTATACTACAGTGGAGCCTATATGTCAAGGATAAAACGGGTAAAAATATAAGGTGAAGAAGGCAAAGATAGCCATATAAATAAGGGTATATTACAGATTGTGGACATCAGGCAAAATATTGAACTGCTTTAAAATTGATACTTTGCTGACTCTAGACTATAAACATGATAAGTTAATCGTAATGTCTATGCACTCAAATATCCATAAAAATACATACGACCCTGCAACGTTGTCACACTTCCTTTGGTATAGGCTTAAATGCCATGAGGCAAGTGGTACAGAGTTTCAATGTTTATTTGAAAATATCATCAAAAAATCAGATATAAAGTTTTTATCAATAAAGCCGTATGGCAAGTTGGGGGACAAGAAATGCGACGGTTTGTTTTGGTTTGAATCGGAATCTACGGTATTTCAGGTTTATTCCCCTGATAACATTAAATTGGCCCAGGTTTTAAGAAAGATCAATGAAGATTTTGCGGGTGCTAAGAAACACTGGGGTAAATCTTTAAAGAAATGGGTATTTGTATATAATGCTCGAAATGGAGTGCCTGCAGATATTCCATTGCTTTTGCAAAGTGTAAAAAAGAAAAATAAAAAGATGAAGATAGATACTTTGAGCAATGATGAGCTTTGGGATATTGCAAGGAATCTTAGTGTGCAGCAGCGCTCCGAAATATTAGGTGCGCCAATAGGATCTAAGAAAACCTCAAAATCGAATATTGTAATTGTGCAAGATGTGATGTCTCCAATCAGCACCTCTACTGTGGAAGATGCCTTGAAGCCAACGACAATATACGGCCGACCTATATACCTAAGATCTGGCAACGAACTCAAATGGAATGAAGCTGCAAAGTACCAAGAAGATACAACCAACAGTTTGATAAACAAGACTAAAGAACATTCTTTAAAATACTCAGTTTTTAGTTTGGCGCCCATACCTTTAATTATCCAACTTGGATTTTTGATCTCCGACCGTGTCGAGGTACGATGTTTTCAGTTTGATAGGCTTAAAAAATCATGGAAATGGCCAAGGGAAAACGTCGATAGTAAGTTACACGTAACAGGTATCCCCGAAGAAAAAGACAATTCTTCCAGAGAGGTTGTAATCAGAATATCATTGAGTGCTAATGTCAGAAAAGATCAAACTACCGCTGTGGTGAAGACGGCACATGAAATTGATATTTTTGTTGATGAACCTGATATTTTATGGCTGAGAACTGAGAAACAATTGCTCAATCTACAGAATAAGTTCTACGGTGTTTTAAAGAGTATTCGGAAGAACTTGCCTAAGGCAAAAGGGATACATATTTTTTATGCTGGCCCGACAAGTGGGGCGTTTGTAATTGGACAATCAATAAATCCACGTATGAATCCTCCGGTTCATACATATGAGTATTCTAGAAAGGATAAGCCTGAATATACTAAAGCAATAACTCTGATTTAAGTATGACTAATCACAGCTATCTTTTAAATATTTTGGAGGAACAAAACCTTGATAGGGCAGCCCTTCTGTCTTTAACTAAACTAAAAGAGACGATCCACGGAATCTTGCAAAAAACTTATGGTAGTACTGTGAGGATCTATTATGGAGGGTCTTTTGGAAAAAATACTGTGATAAAAGATGCGTATGACTTGGATATAGTTATTTACTTTCCATCTACGGTAAATGCAACACTGAGACAGATATACGAAGCCGTGCATAAAACTTTAGTCACAAACAAGTATTTTGTTATTAAAAAGAATGTTGCTCTAAGGCTGCCTTACAAAGGTGGTTTCCATATTGATGTCGTTCCTGGCAAAGCTCAGGATTCAACATTCAATTATGCAACACTCTATAAAAATGAGACCGACTCAACCATTCAGACAAGCCTAAAAAAACATATTGATGAAGTTCAGCCGGTCAAGGGAACCATAAGACTGGTGAAGGTTTGGAAATTGAGAAACGGAGTCGACTGGGAGACTTTTGCATTAGAACAAACAGTTGTTAGAGCACTCAAGGATTTGCCGAAAAATAACTATGAGACGAACCTGCTCAAGGTCTTTGGATTTATTGTTGATAAGATAGAAAATATTCGTTTAGAAGATCCCGCAAATACAAACAATGAGATTAAAATGTCTATGGCCGTCAGGTGTCAGCTTAAGGCAGATGCCCAAGCAGCAATTGATGCAAAACATTGGAGTGATATCATTTATTAGACTTTTTGTCTCTGCATAGTTTTCCAAGTTTTAAAGCAAAAATGAACAGTTTGAAATACAAAGAAACCCTAATAAATAAACGATTTTTATGAATAAGACTAAACAAAATGCTAAAAAAGATGGGGATACTCGGGGCCCATACAACGAGGATGTTTTCGGCGAGTTTATCAGCTGGGCAGTAATGACCAGAAAAGAACGTCAGAAATGCAACCTTGGCAGTGCAAAAGCATTCGCAGACAGATACGACATACACGAGAGTCAACTAAGCCGCTGGAAGCTCCGAGAGGACTTCCAAAGCCAGAAACAGGCCAAACAGCGGGAAAAGCTACAGGAACTTACGCCAGACATCCTAGATGCATTTTTTAAGCGCTGTATTCGGTATGGGATGTCTAATGATGTTGAATTATGGCTGGCACTTGTCGAGGGGTGGGATAAGAAGAAAATAATCGCCCAAAAGCCCGAGATTCAATTTGGCCCAAATGACATTCGCACCCTTATGATGAACCTGCCCAAAGAAAAACAACTGCTCTACTACAGAACTCTTGCACAGCTCATAGCGGATGCAAAACAGCTCCAACTTGCATCAAGACAGCCCTGCTGAAACCCTCTGTTAAAAATGTTATAATAGCCTTGCGACCCATAGTAATAACCTGAATCACTGCACGGAGGTGGTTTGCTTCTTAATACCCAATTGCGGGTAACAAGGGGCGGCTGTCCTCCACAATTGGTGCCTCCGTGCATTCAGTACTGTGGGTCGCAGGCAACGGCCGTCCCTTTTTGCGTTGCCTCATTATCCAATTATTTAGCGACGAATAATTTATGGAAACCCAAAAAACCAAGACTTCACTAAGCCGAATAAAGAAAGGTGTCTTTATCGGCTGTGGAGCTATTTTATTAATGATGGTGATAGGTTTAGTGTCAGGCAAAACAAACCCGCCAGACCCAAATATTGCCCAACAGAAGGCTGCTGACGAGGCGAAGAAACAAGCGGATAAAGAATTGGCCACTAAGCAACTGTCAGAACTTATGGATCGCTCGAAAGAAGCTGGTCTAATTCATTCTTATGACTTCTTAAATGGTAAAGTTGTATATGCAAATAATGCTTGGTATGCCCAAGATGTTACGTTCAAGAAGAAGTGGTTGATGCAGGTGTCGGCTCTTAAAGAAAGCGGTATGGGTATCGGCACGGTAGATGTTCGGGACAGGCAATCTAACGAACAGCTAGGCGAGGTGACGGCATTCGGCTCCGTGGAGGTCTACAAATAGCCAGTGGCTAGCGAATGCCTTAGTCGTGGCAATGAGGTAGAATTAAGGCATGAATGCGACCCACGGTGAGAATAAGAATCTTAGGCGTGCCAAGAAAATATTAGATCGCCTGGCTATAGAATTAAAAGATCAAGTGAAAGAAACCTTCTCACTTTCTTATGGAACCCTGTCAGAGCTAGACCCCGCTCTCAACGACGATGATTTGCTAAGACTTGCCTTAAATGAGATTACTGGCCGAGGTGAGTCTGACATAAAAGCAGAGATCAAGAATCGGACTGTGGCTGATGGATCAATATCAAATCCTGGGTATGGGCATGTTCCAGAAGTGTGGTTTTACATTTCGTCTAAACACAGTCTTGATCATCTACGAGACAGAATGTCTATGGAGCTAAAGAATAACAAGCAAGATTATCACTTTATTCTAAATGCCAAAAGAGAGTTTTATGTTAAAGGTCAGAATATCAAGCATCGTTTTTCCGCAGACAGTGACTTGTATAGGTTTCTTCGCTATATGGCTGAAAGAAAAGGTGCTGTTTCAAAGGGTGAGTTATATAAGCTATTTGAGCTTGAAGGTAAAAGTATTCGTAAAAGAGTAGATAGAATCAAAGAAATCATAACCAAGAAGTTTGGGGTGCCTAGAAATAGCTTGTTTCAAAACGAAGGAGACAATAGAGGCTATAAAGTTACTAATATTTCTCTGGAATAAGATTAAGGGGTATACCCCATGAATGATGGGTGTTGATAACCTTAGTTTTTAGAGGGATGTTTTTTAACCCGGGTTCTTGGTAGGTAGTTTGCAGGGGTAGATAGTGATCGTCGTAGGCTTATGATGTGCCTAACGAAGAAGTACAAGCGAAAAAAGTTCTGGTCTCGGTAGAAGAATACCGAAAACTTTTGAATGACTATGTAAGTTCAGAGGATCAGATCAAGAAACGCTTGGATTATTTGGAGGGCTTATTTAAAAACATCATAAAAAACGAAATACAAAACTATGTCAAAAGCAAAAAAACAAGCCAACAACACAACCAACAATCAGTCGGAACAATCATTCAAAGGCAGAGAAGGATTGGTCTATGCGAGAGTGTCAAGTAAGCGCCAAGAAATTGAAGGTTCAGGCCTACAAAGCCAAGAAGGAAGATGTGTAAAATATTTAGAAAGTATACAAGTGCCTTACATTAAATCATTTCTAGATAGTTTTCCTGGTGGAGGAGACTTTTTAGATCGACCCGCAATGAGAGAGTTATTAACCTATATTGATGCACACCCATTTAAAAAGTTTGTAATTGTATTTGATGATCTTAAACGTTTTGCCAGAGACGTGGAGTTTCATCAAAAACTCCGTAGAGCATTGACTGCTCGGGATGTGGTATTACGGTGTCTAAACTACAGGTTTGATGAAAGCCCAGAAGGAAGATTCGCTGAATTGATTATGGCGGGTCAGGCAGAACTAGAAAGGCATCAGAACAGACGGCAAGTTATCCAGAAACAAAAAGCCCGATTAGATAATGGATATTGGGCCTTTGGTGCTAAGAAGGGTTATAAAATGGTTAGTGATCCGGCTCATGGAAAGATATCTATTCCGCATAATCCAGATGCATCGGTGTTAAGTGCGGCATTGGAAGGTTTTGCTACAGGAAAGTTTGTGAGGAAAGTAGATGCATGTCGATTTTTGGTTGAAAATGGTTTTTGGAAAAACCAAGCCCCTGAACGTTACATAGACAAGTTCACCGTAATCGCAAGAGATCCATTCTATGCAGGCTACATTGAGTATATTGAATGGGAGGTGCCGATGAGAAAGGGTAGGCACGAAGGTTTGATATCACTAGACACATTTGAGCTTTTAAAAAAAAGACTTGGTAAAAACGATATAAGCAAACGTATCCGAAATGACCTCTCTGAAGATTTTCCTCTGAGGGGTCTTTTGGTATGTGCGACCTGCAAGGGTCATATGACAGCCGCTTGGACTAAAGGACGTAGCGGGAGGCATCCATATTACTTTTGCCAGAACCGAGATTGCAACTTGTGTAGAAAGTCTATAAGAAAATCAGATGCCGAGGAAAAGTTTCTGGATATGCTTAAAAAACACACGCTTAAATCTAAAATAGAACGATTGATGACTTTAATATTTGATCGTGTATGGAGTGATGAGGTTGAATCTATAACTAAACAGCAAGCGGCCCATGCGAATGTTGAGCAAGAGATAAATGATTTTATCAAAAGCCTAACCTCGATGGCGATAAATGCAAAATCTGATGGAGTAAGAGCTGCTTATGAAAACCAGATCGAAGAAAAAATAAAAGAATTGGAAGCTTTGCAATTAGAGCCGATAGAAATAATGGATTTAAATATTCCTTATCGAACCGCATTGAATAAAGCCAACGTATTTCTAAAGCAGCCTTATATTTCATGGGTACAATCAAGTTTGATTGAACAGCATAGATTATTTTTCTTCATTTTTGAGGAAAAAGTGCCATACGATATAAAAGACGGTTATCGAACCGCAGAAATACCAAGCTATATAAGGTTATTTGAGGAGTTTGTTGGTGCAAACTCCCATGATGTGGAGATGGGGGGAATCGAACCCCCGTCTATATGAGTAAAACATATGAGTCTACATCGTGTAGAACGTTTTCTGCTGAATCAAATCAGCTCTTCATGTATACACCTATAAAACAAACAAAATAGCATATACACTAGTTTCTAGTTTAACTACAGAGTAGAAACATCCTCTATAGCGGACCTTGCTGTATTACACCCAGCCCTCTACACAAGGTAGATAGTGAGTGGATGTCGCGTACACCGTTAGGGATGTACTTATGCGAGAGCAAATGCACTTACTCCAACGAATGGAGAAGCGACTGCTTTTCGTGTATTAGCACGTAAGGTTTCTCTAAGTTTTACGAGGGTTAGAGAATACTCGACGATGCACATATGTTAAAGGTTCATATATCGAAACCGGTCATCCCCGTTTCAGTACCTACATAAGGTACTCTACTAAGTATAAACGATGAGTCAAGTGGGTTGTTACATACTCTTCATCAACCTCCCAATCTCTCGTTTCGCATCTCGTTTCTTTATACTCTCTCGTTTATCAAACTTTTTCTTACCTCGGACAACCGCCAGTTCCACTTTTATCAAACCACGTTTCTTGTATATAGAGAGGGGGATAAGGGTTGTTCCTCGTGTTTGTAATTCTTTTTCCAATTCAACTAATTCTTTTTCATGTGCCAACAAAGCTCTTGGACGAACAGGATCATATCCTTGTGGTATGTTCATTGGCTGAAGAGGTGTGATGGTTGCCCCGATAAGAGTCAGTCTGGAACCGTTCTTCTTTACAGCGATAACCTCTGGTACCAATGTTATATGTGTTCCATCAAGCGACATGTGACCTCCTCGGACTGCTTTTACCTCACAACCAAGCAGGTGAATACCCACCTCATATGTGTGAAGGATTTCGTAGTTGAATCTTGCTTTTCGGTTTTCAACCAGAGACATGAGGTATTTATAGCACAAAAAAAGAGGGTACGAGACCCTCTTTCTAGGTATCTGAGAATCTTAATCTTTAAGGGTTGATAGTGAAGCTTAAAGAGTTACTTGTTCCGGCAGAAGTTTTAACTTGAACAGAGTGTACCCCTGAAGTGATAGATCTTTGATTACATGTTGTTGTTATTGTTGAATCAATCTGAGGGCATGTATGTGTTGAAGGAATAACGAAGCTGATTGTGTTTCCTGTAGGTGTAGCTGTGGCTACAGGAAGAGCACTTGTAAAATCATCTGTCAGATTATCCATTAATACAATATTATTTGTTGCTGCAAAGTTTGTACCTGTGATAGTAACTGTCTGACCGATACGTGTAGAACTTGTAGACACTGCAGTGATTGTTGGAGGAAGAGTTGTTCCAAGTGTTCCAGAACAATCACGAACAGCATTTTCTTCTATAGGCCCTACAAAGTTACAAGGATATACTTTTGGTACCGCTGTTGCTGCTAGTGTACTTGGAGTGTACTTTGTAAAAGTAAAAGTGACATTACCTTTATCTGATTTAATAACCAGAGTTTCTCCAACGAGTGTAAGTTTTAATTTGTTCTTAGCTATCTCAGAGAAAGATCTCTCTATTGTTGTAAGTGTTGCATCGTTGCAGGCCATCAAAGTTCCTGCAAGATCACTGATAGTTAGAGCATCATCTTTTACTGCATATGATCCTTCCATAAGATTACAGATTCGGATTCGAACTCTTCCATCTTTGAATGCAAGGAGTGGGGTGCTTGAAGATGAAGGTATTGCAATATTGTTTACACTTGTGAGTTTATAATTCAAACCGTTCAAAAATGATGCAATACTATTTGTTACAGCGAATGTCTTTGACCAAGGCGCTCCGATAGGTGTTACAACAGTTGAAGTTCCAATCATATAGTCTCCAAATGTTACAGTATATGTTCCAACAGGGAGAGCTGCTTTGCCAAATGACAAGTAGAACATGTAGTCTCCTTTGCCTTTCTTGAATTCAACCACAGGTCCTTTTACAAATTTTCCTGGTCGAGTTACGAAAGATCGAATCATCGGAGCTACATCAAATCTATATGATGATGTTGCAAGTGTGAAAGGTTGTCCGTCTTTAAGGATCTTTGGGGGAAGAAAGGTAACCGCTGTCTTTTGACTAGCTTTTACTTTGAACACTGTATAGGCATACACTGCTGTTTTTTTATTATCTATACTGATCTTTTTTGAATTATAGGTAATCTGAAATGCTGGATTCGTTGATAAAGCCTGTGCACTCTGTGAAGAATTGTCTATATTATTGTTGTATATGTTCATTCCTAGATAGGTCACAGCTCCTAACAGGATGATGACTAAGATTAGTTTTTTCATACTGCTAATCATACCACAACATATTTTATAATTGTCTATTTTTTCTTGTGGATTACGTGATATCATCACGGTATGAAAAAACCCTTGAAAACAACAGAAAAAAAGAAGGAAAGTGTGGGATATCTTATATATAAGAATGTAGCAGGTCTTGTTATAATTTTTGCATTGATTCTGTTTGTTAGTGGTTTTTTTGGCTCTAGCTCAGATACCGATGATTCCATCATAGCCTTAAACCAACTCGCAAATGATATCACTGCGGAAAAGGTGGCTACGGTAACCACTGTCGGCAATATCATAGAGGTTGTTTACAAAGATCAAACAAAAAAGGAGTCTCAAAAAGAAGATCAGGGATCATTGACTGACACATTGTTAAATCTCGGTGTAGATAAAGCAAAGTTAGCAACCGTAACTTTTGAAGTTAAAGATGATCGTGGGACAGGGTATTGGCTAGGTGCGCTTACACCTATTCTTATTCCAATCCTTTTCTTATTCTTTTTCTTCTGGCTTATATCTCGACAGGCGAGAGGTGTTGGTGGACAAGCTATGTCTTTTGGAAATTCACGAGCGCGCATGATGCATCCTGAAGGCCAGAAAGAGAAGATTACTTTTGCAGACGTGGCTGGAGCAAAAGAGGCTAAACATGAGTTGTCTGAAGTCGTTGATTTCTTAAAGAATCCTAAAAAGTTTTTGGATATAGGTGCACGTATTCCAAAAGGAATCTTGTTGATGGGAGCACCAGGAACAGGAAAGACTTTGCTTGCTCGAGCTGTGGCAGGTGAGGCTGGTGTTTCATTCTTCTCTATATCAGGTTCAGAGTTTGTTGAATTGTTTGTTGGTGTTGGTGCGTCTCGGGTACGAGATATGTTCAAAGTGGCTCGGGCCTCAGCGCCCGCAATCATATTCATCGATGAGATAGATGCTGTTGGTCGAGTTCGTGGTGTGGGTACTGGTGGTGGTAATGACGAGCGGGAGCAGACTCTAAACCAGATTCTTGTTGAGATGGATGGTTTTGAACCAGCTGAAGCTGTTATTGTGATGGCTGCAACAAACCGACCTGATGTTCTAGATCCTGCACTTCTTCGACCTGGACGTTTTGATAGACGTGTTCATGTAGAACTTCCTGATAGAAAAGATAGATTAGAGATCTTGAAAGTACATACTCGTAACAAACCACTTGCTGAAGGTGTTCGATTGGAAACTGTCTCAGAAAGAACTCCTGGATTTTCAGGTGCGGATCTTCATTCACTTGTAAATGAAGCGGCAATATTGGCGGCACGTGAAGAAAGAAAAGAGGTTTCGCAAGATGATCTTGTTCGATCTATAGAAAAGGTGATGTTGGGGCCTGTGCGACAAACTCATGCATTATCTAAAAAAGAAAAAGAGATTACTGCTTACCATGAAGCAGGTCATGCAATAGTTGCAACAGTGCTACCACATGCAGATCCCGTACATAAGATCTCAATCATCTCTCGAGGACGTGCTGCGGGATATACACTTAAACTTCCAAACGAAGAAAGAAAATTGCAATCAAAATTAGAATTTCTAGATGATATTGCTATGTCACTTGCTGGGTATGTTGTTGAAGAAAAGATCTTTGGCACAGTTACAACTGGTCCATCAAACGATCTGCAAGTTTCATCAGCTCTTGCTCGAGATATGGTTACTAAGTATGGTATGTCTGATAAGTTTGGTCCTATTGCGTTTGAACCAGCAGGGGGAAAGGCCTTGTTTGGTAATGGGGTAGAGGGTAGAACTTATAGTGATCATACAAGTGATGAGATAGACAGTGAGGTTTCTCGTATTATGAGAGAGGCTCGGGAAAAGGTGGAAAAGATTATTACTGAAAAAAGATCTGCACTCGATGCTGTTGCCAAAGCTCTTATTGAGAAGGAAACTTTGGAGCAGGCAGAATACGAAGCAATTGTTGTTGCTGAAGGCTTAAGTTTGGAGAAATAATCCTATTGTAGAAATATCTAAAAATGCTATACTCCTAGCATTGCAAGCATAGCTCAGTCGGTAGAGCAGTCGTCTTATACACGACCGGTCCTTGGTTCGAATCCAAGTGCTTGCACCAAGTGCGGGTCCTCACATTGTTGTATATAAAAAAATCGCGCCTCGTACCTAGGGTAGAGACGCAATCGCGGTTAGGGATTGGTGTGATTAGAATTCCTCAAATCGGGGAGGTAGGCTCCTGAACCATTCCCATTCTCTGATAGCACCGTAAGTGAAGACTGGCTCATAGTACACATCATCAATTGCTGGACACCATACCGGTTTCAAGCTTTGCAACCGGTCGAGTGTTAACATGCAAGGTGGAAATCCACCTATGATGCGTGCGTCGGTCTTGTTCACAACATCCTCGAATACACCATCGTCACGGACGACGTGGATGTAGAATTTGTCACCGTATTCTGTGACGTCTTGCGACACTTTGTCCTTGAGATGGAAACCGTCGGACGAGTAAGTGAATCCTATCTGTAGCCACTGAAGCCGGTCTATAGACTCCGGCAGAAAGGCAGGCTTCGTTGTTGCTTTTTTGTCGGGGATTAGGGTGCTGAAGGCTCCGAATACGAGGAGTAGATAACAGAGTAGTGTTTTCATAGGTTTATTACTGCGGACTGGTTGTAGCCGCATCTTTCTAGGGTCTATAAAACCTCAGAAAGATGCGGCTATCTGTGCAAGGTGTTTAAAGTGCTCTAATAAGTATATATCACATATATTAGATTGTGTCAACAAATCCGTAATCGGTCTAAAACCAACTACTCCATATGTAGTTTTTCACTCTCATCCAATCTCTTTTTCATGTGAGGTTCGAGTAACCCTTGCTCTATAACTTTTGTAGCTTCGGTTCTGGCTGCTTCAACGATACGTAGATTTTTTATTGCCTCCATTCCTATATCAGATAGACCCCATTGTTTATCTCCGTAGAGATCTCCAGCTCCACGCATCTTAAGATCAAGTTCTGCAAGATCAAATCCATTCTTCGCATTCTTTAGTGCTTGTAGTCGTTCTACACTTTTTGCGTTTGATGTTTGAGTACAGAGATAACAGTAGGCTTGATGGTTACCTCGAATAACTCGACCTCTCAGCTGGTGGAGTTGTGATAATCCAAATCGATCAGATCCTTCAATTGCGATAACTGTTGCGTTTGGTACGTTCACACCAACTTCAACTACTGATGTTGCAACGAGTACATCTATCTTGTGATCAAGTAAGTCTTTCATCGTGGCATCTTTCTCTGCCGGCTTCATTTTGCTGTGAAGTATTCCTATGCGCCAACCTTTGAGTTCTTGTTGTGCTAAACGCTTTGCTTCCTCTTGAACAGATTTTAGGTTTAGCGTGCTCATAAGATCTGGATCAGGATCTGCAATACGTGCACAGATAATATATACCTGTCTTCCAGACGCCAGCTCTTCGTTTATGTGTTTGTACATGGTCACACGTTTTGTTTCAGGAATTATCTCTGTGATGATTGGTTTTCTACCTGTTGGCATCTGATCAACCACAGAAAGATCTAGGTCTCCGTAAACAGTAAGTGCAAGAGTTCTAGGTATCGGTGTTGCCGTCATCGAGAGTAGGTGAGGGGTTTGAACTATCTGAGGTACTGTTGGATTTTTCTTATTATCAATGTAAGCAACTTTTTTATGAACTCTCAATGAATCTTTTTTTAATTGTTTCTTTTTTTCTTCATCAGACACAAGGTGTTTTTGTGCAAGTTTTTGACGCTGTTTCGTACCAAACCGATGTTGCTCATCTATGATCACAAAAGCAAGATCTTTGAATATGACAGATTTTTGTATTAAGGCGTGAGTACCAATAACAATTGAGATATCTCCAGATGCAATCCATTTTAACAGTTGAGCCTTTGATATGTCAGTTCCAAACTTCTGTGTCAGAAGAGAGCTTTTGGATGGAAACTTTTTACAACCAGATCCTGTGAGTAGTCCTATGTTTATGGGAAGTTTTGAAAATAGTTTTACGAATGATTCGTAATGTTGTTTTGCTAATATCTCAGTTGGTGCCATGTAGGCAACTTGCAAACGGGAGTTTGTTTGATCTCCATCACGCATGCTTTTTATACGAGAAGATATGATCGCATACGAAGCTGCAGCTGCTACTGCAGTTTTTCCAGAACCTACATCTCCTTCGAGAAGTCGAGACATAGGGTGTCCACTTTTAAGATCCGAGATGATGGATTCGATTGCTCGTTGTTGTGCATCTGTTAGATCAAAATCAAGATGTTCTCTGAACTCGTCAAGCGCCTTGTCAAGATTTACAAACGTATAAGCGCTCGAAGTTTTGGCTTCATGTTTTCTCTCTGCATTCCCAAGTTGTATATAAAATATTTCTTCAAATGAAAAACGTTTCTTCGCTGCTTCTGCATCAGATTCTTTTTTAGGATTATGAATCCAGATGAGTGCTGTATGTAAAGAGGGGAGTTTGTATTGAGTTCGGATGTGCTCAGGTATCGGATCAGGAATATTGATGAACTCTGGATGAGAAAATATTTTCTTTATTGTGTGATATATAGACAGAGATGATATGCCTTTACTCTCACGATATGTTGGTAGGTATAAAGCTTCTTTTTTTTCTCCAAACAGATTGGTTCCGGTAACTAGTGGTTGCTCGGAAGTCTTTTCTATATTTGGATTTGTCATCGTTTGTCTGCCAGGCTCACCTTTGATAATACCGCTCACTTTCACAGTATCACCATCTTTAAACATCTTTCCAATATAGATCTGGTTGAACCAGATGAGTTTTATTTTCCCTGATTCATCTATAAGAAACGCACTTGTGTTTGGAATCCTAGTTTTGAAAGTTAATCCAGTCTCTACTTTTGTAAGTCTTCCGAAAAGGGTAACAGAGGTGTCGGAGTCAGCGTCTTTGATATACATCGCGCTAAAGTTATCACCATATCGAACTGGGAAGTGATACAGAATATCTCCAACAGTTTTTAACCCGAGTTTGTGCAGGGCAGGGATTTGATGCTTGGTTAAGCGAACGATTTTTTCTATGGGAGTTTTGGTAAATTCAGTCTGTTCCATGGGGGAAGTATAGCATGAGAGGTTAGGGTCTGAATGTGGTATTATTTTTCATATGGAGCGAAAACACCTCATCTGGATACTTATGACGGTAGGTACATATCTTGGAAGTTGGATTCCAAGCCTGTGGGGAGCTGGTGGATTTTCTATGTCGAGTGTGTTTCTTGCTGCGGTTGGTGGCCTTGCTGGTATATGGTTGGCTTTTAAGATTAGTGGATGAAGAACCCTTCATTGTTGAGTTCTGTGATTAATGTTTTTATATCTTCTTTTGTATAAGTTGATAAAGACTTTGGTTTTTCTTTATACACAACAGTTTCTAGCTTTTTAACATCTCCGATATCTAAAAACTTTTTCAATATAAACGCACGAAGTTGTCTTCGTGACCCTGTAAATCTGCTTTGTTTAGAATAGTGTGTGGAACGTTTATGTAGTTGCTGTTGTGCTTTTCCGAGAGTGCTTTTTAGATGTACTCCATAATCGTACAGTGCATAATAAAAATCTCTTACAGAAAAGTTAGTAGGAAGTCTTGTTAATAGTTTTTCTACAACGGTATAGATTTCTTTATCGGACACTTTTTGCGCATCTTTAAAAAAGTGATGAAGGATAATTGCCCGTATGTTGGTCTCGATAAAAACGACAGGTTTGTTTTGTGTGAAAGCTAATACTGCTCCAGCAGTTGATTGTCCAACCCCGGGAAGTGAAAGTAGAAAGTTATAATCAGCCAGATCTTTTTTTGAGGCGGTAGATAAAACTTTACTTGCTTCATATAGAAACTTTGCACGACGATTGTATCCAAGCCCTTGCCAGACCTTTAGCACGTCAGATAGTTTTGCTTGAGCGAGTGTGTCGGCTGTAGGGAATTGGTGTAAAAATTCTTTGTACTTGATCAACACTCGAGAGACTTGAGTCTGTTGAAGCATAACCTCAGACACGAGTATCTTGTAAGCATCTCTAGTCTTCCTCCAAGGAAGGGAATCTCTTTTGTGTGTTTTGTAGAATGAATGTAGGGTAGTCAGGAATCTTTTCATAAGATCGGTGTTTACAGAATTGTTTCAGCTTTTTCTTCAGCAACGGGTTTTGCGGTAGCTATGATGATAGGTGCTGGTGCTTCGCCTGGTTCTTTTGTATTGATCTGTTTTTTGCGCATCTGTTGAGAGAGTATCAAGGCGAGGTTGATACACAAAGTTTGCACTGAAGTAAAGATAACAAAAGGTTTTTCTATGTTTAGAGAAAGTATCATAAAAAGAATTAAAAAAGAGATACCGCTAGATAATAGAATCACCTTACCTGAAAGAAGCCATGCTGACATACATAGAGATAGTAGTCCTAAAAGAATAGGTAATACGTTTCCATCTGGTGTAAGTAGCGGGGCTGTATACTGTGTAAGCTGTTCCGGTGCATAAAAACAGAGTATTGCGATAAAGATATAGGCGAAGGCAAGACCTACACGGAGTATAAAAGATATGAAAGATAATCGTATGTTCATACGTATATATTAGCATATTCGGAAAATAGCTATCTGTGTGTTATATATAGACACATTGGAGACGTGTCGGAGTGGTCTAACGTACCTCTTTGCTAAAGAGGCGTACCTCTAAAAGGGTACCGAGGGTTCGAATCCCTCCGTCTCCGCATCGGAAAATAAACACACCTTGTAGGGTGTGTTTTGTTTTTCGACTGTAGAGTAGGAAGCGGAGCTTCCGGGGATTCGAAAAGCTTTGCGATGTTTGCGAGGGTGTTTACCCGAGTCAAACCGCAAAGGTATACTGAAGCTGTAAGCTTCGAATCCCTCCGTCTCCGCTTGAACCCTGTGAAAGCGGGACGAGCAAAGCACCTGCGTGCTTTGCGGGATGGGATTCGAAAAGGTTCTCCCATATTTTCGAACAACTTTGTAATGAGTTATACTTACAAATATGAATCTCGAAAAAAATACAATACCCCGTTGGCTACATGTGTATACATTATTTCTAATAGCTCTTATTGTCAGTCCTTTCATTCCCATCGTTGCTTTTTTCTCTACAACCCCACTTATTTTTATACTTCTCTACGCAGTATCTCTTGTACTTATTTACAGAAAAAACAAATATGCAGCACTTGTTAATAAAGTAGTACTATTCAGCACGATCTGTTTAAAGTTGTATATATTGAACTTAATGGTAAGTACAGCCTCAGAAGCTCCGCAACTTATTATTAATTTAGCGGTAACATCTAATATTGTCATAATTTTAATCGCCTTGGTGTTTCTTGTGTATTGGTTTAAAACAAAACAAACAGAGAGTGCTTCCACACAGTCTGCTGTTGTTCAAACGGTCAATTCTGTAGATGTTGAAAATAATAATCAAATAAATCCAGCCCATCTAAGTGTATTATATACAGTATCCTTGATTAGTTGTGGTATGTTTATATACACAGGGTGGGGCGTTTTCATTGCTGTGCCAGTCTCGTTGGTTTTCAGTATTTTTTATTTAGTAGTTTTTACAAAAGTACTAAAGAAAAGTAATACTACACCTCTTGCTGTCTACACTGTAACCCTTACATTGGTATTTGCATATATTTCAATACTCTTTAATGCTGGCATCATTAGTGATGCTTCATATATAATTTACCTAGCCCCATCTATCTTGCAAGTACCAAGTTTTGGTTTTGAGAGCATGTTTGACAAACTTTATGTTGTAAGTTTTTTGTACCTAGTGTTATCAGTACCTGTGAATATTTTCTTGATTAAAAATGGGGCAAGGAAGATACTCCTACTATTGATGCCTCTAGTTGGAATATTACTCATCATGGTTCATTGGGGGGTTGTTTGGGAACAATTACCTGAATTAAAAGCTCAGGTATATACAGAACAACAAAACGAAAAACAAAAAGAGCAGGCGAACACTGAAGCGGTATATAGTTTTGATTGGTCGAAGATTAATGAGAATACTTTCAAAAATCGTGTATATTCAATATTTACTCCTCCAACCCCTTCTTCAGAAACTCCAACAAATCAATGTCCTTACGCTATGGGTATGATTGAACAAAACCTTGCTGAGGGAGAAGGTTTTAATATTAATTGTTTAAATGATTCTCTTAAACCAATAGGTCAGGTGCCAATCACTAAAACTGAAATTTTAGGTATTAATATCCCCAACGTATCAAATACATTTAAAAAGGGTGATGTTGTAGCTGTTGTTGTTGATCTGGAAAACCCAAGTATGGTGAGAATACACGCAGACGGTAACGCGGCAAAAGATTGTCCGTGTCGGATGGCACCATATGATTATAGTGGTATTAATGAACATGTGAGCACGGGTACTTCAACTCGTATCTACGAGTACAGTGTTGTTCAGATGCAAGTTACAGATAAAAAAAGAACGGTGATGGTTCTGTATCCAATTAATATTGATGGTTTAACAGATATTGGTATTAAACTTTCTCAATTTTCTAACAATCCAAATGCACCTGTTACTCTAAAAGAGGTTGTTGTATTGTCGCCAACTAAGTTAGCTCCAGATCCTGAATGGCTCAAGAAGTGGTTAAAGGAACCAAATCCTTTTCTTGGTAAAAAATAGACAAAAATCCCTCCACTCAAAAAACCTGCTATACTAACCCCATATGCACTGGACAATATTCGCACTACTATCCGCAGTCTTCGCTGCACTCGTTGCAGTCCTAGGTAAGATCGGCCTCAAAGATGTCGACTCGACACTGGCCACTTCCATACGTTCTGTTGTCATGGCTGTATTTCTAGTAACAGTCGCACTATCTCTTGGCAAGTTTAGTAGTCTACATACTATTACCAATAAAGCATTATTGTTTATTGTTCTTTCAGGTATTGCTGGAGCGTTGTCATGGTTATTTTATTTCTTTGCTCTTAAGGTTGGGCCGGCAAGTGGGGTGTCTGCAGTGGACAGAACTAGTACTGTTTTCGTACTTATCCTCGCCGTTTTGTTTTTGGCAGAATCTGTTACATGGTTAAAAGTCCTTGGGGCTCTATCGATCACACTAGGGGCAATACTTATGATCTTGTAACATCTTCCAATATATGTGCTATAATAAGAGCATACTCATTTATACATAATTTAAACAAACCACATGCCAACAGCAAAAAAAGCAAACTCAGCCTTTATGAAGCCTATGACAATTAGTGCCGATCTAGCAGCTGTAGTAGGAAAAGGACCAATGCCAAGATCAGAAGTTGTAAAGAAACTTTGGGTGTATATCAAGAAGAACAATCTTCAGGATGCTAAAAACAAGCGAAACATCAACGGTGATGCAGCCCTTGTAGCAGTATTCGGAGGAAAGAAAACAGTTTCAATGTTTGAGATGACAAAACTTGTTTCAAAACATCTATCATAATCTGCTTATAAGATTAAACAAAAAGACCTGTGAGGGTCTTTTTGTTTTGGTACTCTATCTCCAATCAATCTCAATTAGTCCATGTTCCTTCAAATATGTATTTGCTTTACTAAAATGTTTGCATCCAAAAAAACCAGTATACGCTGAGAAAGGTGAGGGGTGTGCAGCTTCCAAGACCAAGTGCTTATTGCGATCTATTACAGACCCTTTTTGTTTTGCATAATTTCCCCAAAGAATAAATACAACATTCTGTTTTTCATCTGATATCTTTTTGATTACAGTATCTGTAAATTCTTCCCAGCCTTTCTTTTGGTGTGAGCCTGGAGTACTTGCCTGTACAGTTAGTGTTGCATTCAAAAGCAAAACACCTTGTTTAGCCCAACGTGACAAATCACCATTACTTAGTGGTTGTACTCCAAGATCAGATTGTATTTCCTTAAATATATTTTTTAGAGATGGGGGAAGTAGAATATCTTCATGTACCGCAAAGGCTAAACCGTTTGCTTGTTTTGGTCCGTGATATGGATCTTGTCCCAGTATTACAACCTTAACTTGATCAACAGGACATAGATCAAAAGACCGAAATATTTCTTCACTTCTTGGATAGATTGTTTTGTGTAGATATTCATTCTGTACAAAACTAATCGTATTTAAAAAATATGGTTTATGAAGTTCTTCATCTAAGAGTTTTTTCCAAGACTTTTCAATATTAATGTCGTCTAGTGTCATATCGTATTGTTACAGATATTGCTAACAAGATTAATATAAATGTAAACCATTCTGCTGGGTGTATACCGATAAATGCATCAAGAAGAATACTTGCTCCAACATAGGCGATGATACCGTAAGCTGTTTTTATAAGTGTTGGAGATTTGTTCATCAACCCAAGCATGATAGGGGTTACAAATATCATGGTCGTAATACCGATTAATACACCGAATACTACATATGCAAAATGACTTGATATTCCAACAGCACCAACAACATTGTCTATACTAAAGACAAGATCTGCTACACCAATCTGTCCAATAACTTTCCAGAAGTGTGGATGCTTACGAAGCTCTTTGCTTTCTTTAGGACTTCTAAAGAAATGAGAATAGGCGAGCCATAGAAGGTAGAAACCTCCAGCTATCTTTATTGCTGGATTGTCTATTATAAGAGATGCAAAGAATAGGCAGATAACCCGAAACAGTGCTCCAAGACCGATACCTGTATAGATAGCCTTTTTCTGTAGGTGTGGAGGGAGGTCTTCGGCCAAAGAAGCGTTTACAATAGCATTGTCAACACTAAGCATGAGCTCAAGTACTGTGATACTAAGTATGGTGGAGATAACTGTGAACATAGATTCTTTGTAGCACGGTTTTACCGGTGTGGGTAGGGTACTGGTATGATACGCTAGACATATGTCTACTACTAGAGGATTTATGGAATACGTTATAGACCAAGCAAGTGGGGCTGGAGATATCCGAACTAGAGCTATGTTTGGTGAGTACGCTCTCTATTGTAATGAAGTTGTGGTGGCACTTATATGTAATGATGCTGTGTATATGAAGATAAATGAAAACACTACTCAGTTTTTAGGAGATGATTATATAAAAGGAAAAGCTTATCCAGGTTCAAAAGATTTTTATGAAATACAAGAAGATATACTAGAAGATAAAGAATCTTTTGTGATGCTTATTACAAAATGTTTTGAGTGGTTAAAGAATAATAACGTAAAATAAGATGTATGAAAAAGTCTGTTCCAAAAATAGAGTTACAAGGTACTGATTTTCAGAAACAGGTTTGGAGAGCTTTGATGAAGATAAAACCCGGCACAACAAAAACATATAAACAAGTTGCCGAGATGATTGGTAAACCTACCGCAGTACGAGCTGTCGCTTCGGCTATTGGTAAAAATACAATACCAGTATTGGTACCATGTCATCGGGTCATACGAAGTGATGGTAAGATTGGAGGGTATAGGTGGGGAATTCGAAGAAAAAAGAAACTCTTGAAGGATGAGGGTATTCATATATAAAACCCCTACAAAACCTATAAAAATCATGTATACTACAAAATATCATGAGAACTCCAAACGAGCGTGAATCTGCAATACTAAAATTTTGGCAGGAGAACAATATTTTTCAAAAAAGTCTAGACAAAGGGGGTATTCCATATCGATATTATGATGGTCCTCCATATGCAACAGGGTTACCACACTTTGGCCATATTTTGCCTACAACTGTAAAAGATCTTATTCCTCGATATAAAACTATGCGAGGGTATCATGTACCTCGAACATGGGGATGGGATTGTCACGGACTACCGATCGAAAACCTGGTAGAGAAAGCTCTTAACTTCAAAGGTAAAAAAGACATCGAGAGTTACGGTGTTGGTCGTTTTAATGAAGCAGCTCGAAACAGTGTGTTTGGTTTTAGAGATGATTGGAAGAAGATTGTTCCTCGACTCGGTCGTTGGGTGGATATGGATAAAGATTATCGTTCGATGGATGCGACGTTTATGGAGTCTGGTCTTTGGGCGTTTAGAAAACTTTGGGATAAAGGTTTGGTATATGAAGGATATAAAGTGATGCCGTGGTGTCCTCATTGTGAGACTGCGCTTTCAAACTTTGAAGTGACCGAAGGGTATGAAGAGATTGCTGATCTTTCGGCATATGTAAAATTCACAATTGAAAGTGATGGTGAGTTTAAAGGTGCGCACATGATCGCGTGGACAACAACACCATGGACTCTTCCTGGTAACACTGCGTTGGCGGTTAATCCGGATCTTGTGTATTCTCTTGTTGCAAGTACTAGTACAGAAGGTGCTACTGAACACGTAATCATCTTAAAAAGTGCTTTAGAAAAAGTTGAAGCATTGGTGAAAGATAAACAAACATTAGTGGTAGAGAAAGATATTCAAGGAACAGAACTGATAGGTCTTTCATACACTGCACCATTCTCATATTTTCCAAAAGAAAAAAACATGCACATGGTATGGGGAGCTGTGTTCGTTACAGATACGGATGGTACTGGTATTGTTCATATCGCTCCAGCTTTCGGTGATGACGATATGAAGCTTGCTCAGGCCAACGATATTCCTGTGATAAAACATGTTACACCAACAGGTGAATTTGTTTCTGAAGTTACCGATCTACATGGTCAGGTAAAACCAAAAGGCGATCATCAAAAAGCTGATATTGAAGTTATAAAATATCTAGCACACAACAACTTACTTCTTGCAAAGGAAAAATATACTCACTCATATCCTCATTGTTGGAGATGTAAAACTCCGTTGTTGAATTACGCGACTTCAAGCTGGTTTATAAAAACAACCGCAATCAAAGATCGGATGATTGAAGAAAATAATAAAACAATCTGGCATCCTGATGAGATTGGTCACAAACGTCTACAAGCCTGGTTGGATAATGTGCGAGATTGGAATGTATCACGAAGTCGTTTTTGGGGAACACCACTTCCTGTGTGGCGAGGTTCTGTGTCTGGTAAGACTGTGTGTCTAGGTAGTCGGGATCAGATCAAAGAAAAAACTCGAAGAAACACATATACTGTGATCCGTCACGGCGAAGCACAACATCTTATAGAGAATGTTATGAGTTCGAGTGATGCAGTATCAGATAAACACCCGCTCACTGAAAAAGGTGTAGCAGAAGTACATGCTTCTGTAGAACAACTTATCAAAGACGGAAACATTCCAACTGTTATATATTATTCTCCAATACGAAGAACTAGAGAGACTGCTGAACTTATCAAAAAAGCAGTAGAGGCTCATACAAAAAAAGATGTTGTATTTCTATCAGACGTAAGATTGCGAGAACAAAACTTTGGAGATATAGATGGACATCCTCGTGTAGATCTCGAACCATATCGAAAAACACAATACGATACATTGTTCACAAAAGTTCCTGGAGGTGAATCAATAGAAGATATTCGATTGCGAGTCGGAGAGTTTTTGTATGAGATAGATGGTATTCATAAAGACGAAAACATCTTGATTGTAACTCACGAAGGGGTGGCATACAGTGCACAGAATGTTGCATGGGGAGATAGTAAAAGAGTTCTTGAACAAAGAGCTTATGATCCTGCAACACATCTACCAACAGCTCAATATAGATCATTGAACTTTGCCAACATTCCACACGATGCGGAATACCATCTTGATTTCCATAGACCATATGTGGATGAGATAACTTTTGATGAGGGTGAAGAGACCTATGTACGATGTCCTGAAGTGTTGGATGTGTGGTATGACGCAGGGTCTATGCCGTTTGCATCTATTCATTATCCATTTGAGAAAGGGGATGATCAAAAAAAGCCAGAGGATTTTGTGGTAGATATGGTAGCTGAAGGACTCGATCAAACTCGAGGTTGGTTTTATCATATGTTGATCATGAGTGTTGCGTTGTTTGACCAATCACCGTTTAAGCATGTTCTTGTAAATGGTTTGATCTTGGCCACTGATGGAAAAAAGATGAGTAAGAGTTTGAAGAACTATCCAGATCTTCTGCCTGTAGCAGAACAGTTTGGCGCAGACTCACTGCGATATTTTCTAGTTTCATCTCCGGCAGTTCGAGCTGAAGAAACTGCTTTCTCTGAAAAAGGTTTGCAAGAGGTTAATAATAAACTGATAAATAAAATACTAAACACTGTTTCTTTGGTTGAGATGTATGGTGTAAAACATGTCAGTCCACAAGTTCATGTTGAACAACCTCTAGACATATGGATCTTCGGTATGTTGAAACAGTTGGTACAAGATACAACAATGTCTCTCGATGAGTATCAGATAGATAAGGCAGCACGACCAATCATGGATTTTGTTGAAGAGTTGTCTACTTGGTATGTCAGACGATCTCGAGATCGTTTTAAAGATGAGCATGAGTCAAAGGTGATAACTGAAAACCTTCTATATATATTATTAACGGTATCAAAACTACTCGCACCGTTCACGCCGTTCTTATCTGAAGATGCGTATCAGTCAATCAAAGGTATGACGTCAGATACTTTACTTGAAAGTATTCACCTTGATAGTTGGCCTGACATGTCTGATGTACATATTCCTCAATACCAAGAAGTCGTAGAAAAGATGAAACATACTCGTCACGTTGTTGAGCTTGGATTAGCTGAAAGAAATAAAGAAGGTTTGAAGGTGCGACAACCTCTTGCAAGTGTTACTGTTGCAGCGGAGGTGTACAACACTCTATATATAGATATCATAAAAGATGAGCTCAA
The DNA here is from genome assembly GCA_964367655.1 of uncultured Candidatus Saccharibacteria bacterium. GTDB lineage: Bacteria > Patescibacteriota > Minisyncoccia > Phycocordibacterales > CAIZLB01 > CAIZLB01. Next base: position 29,071 of record CAYIYJ010000005.1, read on the forward strand.
CGTGAAGGAAGTTAAAAAAGGAGAGGCTCAAGAAGCTCTTCATCTTGACACTGTTATAACTGAGGAATTGCGATTGGAAGGTGTTGTTCGTGATATTACTCGAGATATACAAGCGGAGCGAAAAAATCTAGATCTTGTTCCTGAAGATAAAGTTGAAGTTGTTGTATATACCGACGAAGTAGGAATAGAAGGATTGTTAGAAGATATAAAACATACTGTTGGAGCTGTGAACATAAGTTTGAAAAAAGTAGAAGCAAAAGCGGATACAAAAATCGAAGTGAAAAAGGTATAATCAGAATCTATGGCCTACACGATATACGAAACGAAAGTTGTTATTCTTGGATGTCGTCCCATCCAGGAACACGATCTTTTCTTGCGTGTATTTTCTAACATGTTTGGTTACATCACTGTGGTGGCTAAAGGTACTAGAAAAGCTACTTCAAAACTTCGAGGAAATATAAATGAATATACACTCGCGACAATATCAGTTGTGAAGGGGAAAGAAATGTTCCGCCTCACTGATGCAAAGCAAGTGTTTTCATTTACACAATCAAGATCAGTGGTTTCTTTTTTTAGGGCGGCTGAAAAACTTTTTTTTAATCATGAAGAAGAATTTGGATTACAAACACATGAGCATATATATCAGATGTTGATACGTTTAGCTAAACTACTGGTGTTTATTGTTAATGAAGATATTGCATGTGATAGACAAGATGTGCAGGACTTCTTTACTGTGTTTGTTCGAGGTGAGCAGGGATTTTTACCAAAAGTAAATTGGGGTGAGGGGTATACAGTTGACGATTTTTTAAAGTTGGATGATGTGAAGATGTGTACGTGGTTGAAGATAAATAAAGAAATTATATTTGAGTTGTTGAGAAAGGATAGGGAGAGGGTTGGATAAAAAAGTCCCTCACCGCTGATTTGGCGGTGAAGGATCGTGTGGGATTTGTAGGCAACCTCAGTAGCGTGCTGTCATTTGTGGGACGTATACTCTGCCTGATGGTTTCCAATGCTGGCTTCCAGACACGTATGTCTTTTTGCTGCCGCCGTTCAAACGCTTGGATCTTAAGGTCAGTGCTACCATAAACTCTGGCACTGTGGTTATATCAGCCCGGAGGGCTATCCTGACCACTACATCATTAGAAACCCTAGTTCTGATGAAGTGGTCGCTATCACCAAAGATTCTAGCAATTTCCCAGATGAGAGGGGTGTCGGCGGTGGTTTCAGGGAGCTTTGCCTTCATGCTTCGAACAAAATCCAGAAATGTTTCGAAGTCCTCATCTGAAAGAAAGGATAGTTGTTCTGTTGCTTTAACCTTGCATCGGGCGCGTCCAGTAGTGCCTAACGCATCGACAACCTTATTAAATCTAGTGTCATCAGTTTTCATGGTCGGAGGTTTTTTATTGTGAGGATGTGGCACGAGGTCAGTCTACGTGCCAGATAAAATAATACAGATTATATAAATAAAAGTCAAATTTCAAGTATGTGGTCACAAGTATCGAAAAACCCAGAGTCATCTGGGTTTTTCTCTCTAGTGTTCCCGTTAGATCGGTCCTTACAGGACCAGTACATCTTTGCGGTTTGACTCGGACAAGCGTCCTCGCAAACATCACCACAAGAGTACTCCTATTTTGATAGATCAAAATATGTCGCGCAAAGCTTTTCGATTCCAACTGCAAGCCAACAGTTTGGCTTGCTACGTGTTCGCACCCTCCAAAATAAAAAGCCCATACAGGCCTTTATTTTTACATGTGCTCCCGTTAGGAATCGAACCTAAATTTTGAGTTCCGCAAACTCATGTCCTATCCATTGAACGACGGGAGCGTCGTCACAGACACAGCAGTGCCTATGACAAATTCAATATACCCTAAAAACCAAAATACTCAAGTAGTTTCTGAAATATAGATTCTTGTGTTTTTTCCTCCTTCAATACTTTTAACAGTTCTTCTCTCAGGTCTTCTATATCTGTTTGATCTGTCTCAAGAGGTAGTGGAAGTATTAAAAGTGAAGACAGTACGTTGTGTGTTTTGAAAAGAATTTTTGAGTGAATGTGATGCATTCGATTGTCTTCAATCCAAAAACTTTTGATCATACTAAAATCCCACTTTTCTTGATCTATACGAACACCTGTTGGATTTATTTCAAAACGTAATAGGTGAGGTGGTTGCAATGCGTGTATTAAAAGTACCAATGTAGATACTAGTATCAGGAAACCAAAAGTTAGACTGCCAACCAAAAAAGACACTATAGCAATAGTTGCTGAAACTATACCCACAGACCACTTCCAATCTGTTGATTTTTCATAGTGTACGTAGTGATATTCTTCCCATATGATGGGCAACTTACTCATGCTATGATTATACTATATTTATAAACTTATACTAATGAAAACTCCTGAAAAGAAACAAATGCCAGATATTCTGTGGGATGTTGTGATAATCGGTGGCGGTCCAGCAGGTATGATGGCGGCTATCAGTGCTAAAGAACAGAATCCTAAAAAAAGTGTTTTGGTGTTGGAGAAAAATTCTTCACTTGGTAAAAAGTTGTTGATCACAGGAGGGGGGAGGTGTAACGTCACTAACTCTGAGTTTGATACGAGAAAGTTTTTGGCGAACTATAAAGATAGTGATAAGTTTTTATTTTCTGCTTTTGCTCAATATGGTGTGAAAGATACTCTTGATTTTTTTCATACGAACAATATGCCGACAAAAGTTGAGAATGAAGGACGTACATTTCCTGTGAGTGACAGTGCTCGGAGTGTTTGGAATGTGCTTGTGCACGGTATGGAAAAGAAAAGTGTTGCCGTGATGACTGGAGTGAAAGTGGAAGGTTTTGTATCAAGTGATAACCTTATCCAAGGTGTGGAGGTTGTGCAGGATAAACAAAAAAAAGTGATTAAGGGAAAAACATACATACTTGCAACTGGCGGAACATCTCATCCAGAGACAGGGTCAACAGGGGATGCATATCCATGGCTTACATCTGTTGGGCACACTGTGCATATACCTAAACCAGTTCTTGTACCACTTATGATCTTGGAGAAATGGGTAAAAGGATTGCAAGGTATTACACTGCAAGATATCAAGTTAAGTATCGTTTCTGATACAGAAAGAGCGGCTTCTAAAAAAGGAAAGATTTTGTTTACACATTTTGGTATCACAGGTCCAACTGTTTTGAATATGAGTAAACAGGTAAGTGATCTTGTGACTAATAAGAAAAAAGTTTTTGTTGTACTAGATATATTGCCACAGTTTGATCATGGTCAATTGAATCAGAAACTACAAGATGTATTTGTTGAATATAAATCCAAAAAAATAAAAAATACATTGGGTGAAGTTATTCCAAGTTCGATGGTGGAGATTGTGTTAGAAAAAACTAATATACCAGGGGATACTGTATGCTCACAGATCACACGAGAAAATAGAATGGTTCTTATTGAAACAATAAAGAATTTAAAGATGACTGTTAATGGATTGCTTGGAGATGATAAAGCAATTATCGCTAGTGGCGGTGTTCCTCTAGAAGAGATCGATTTTAAAACAATGAGATCCAAGGTGTGTACAAATCTTTTTATAGTAGGAGACTTGTTGGATATTGATAGACCGTCTGGTGGATACAGTCTACAGCTATGTTGGACAACAGGATACGTTGCTGGAAAAAGTGCTGTTGTGTAGAGGTGGATAACCGGTTGTATTTTTGTAGAATAGGTATAGTATTTCTATACGTAAACTCTTGAACTTTTTAAAACCAAAAACTTATGAAAGATTCATTCATCAACGCTGTACCAGCTGAAGAGGCTTTGGAGATCATGGGCGGAAATGTGATCGGGTTGGAATGTGCAGGTCAACTCGGGGTTGATCTCACGTATTCTGGATTGGAATCATCCACCACTGTTCCATACCCAAAGGCTGTCTTGCAAAAATGTGCTCGAGGTCATGGTCATGTGCTTGCGTTCGTGCCACAGATATCAATCTCTCGGATGAGGGAGATTGTTGGTCCCGGTATGTTTTCAGTGTGCGCCCCAAGATTGTTTGCTAGTGATCCTGCACTTTTGCATCCTGGAGATAAGGAGGGTTGGTTTCTACTTGCAAAAGAGGGTGTTAGAAAACCTCTTTTTGTACCGAAAGGCCAACAACTTGAACTGTTTGAGTCAGGTGTTGTTACTCCGCCTGCAAGGGTTATGGTGTATGCAGCGCTCGCTAAGTGGCTTATCCTTGAAGAAAGGATGTACCAAGATGCACTGCACCAGTCTGGAACAGGTTGGGGAGATAGTGGTCGTATCGATGTTGGAACGTTTGCTGTCGGTGGGCCTTTCCAGGTCGGCATCTCACTTGTCGGTACATCCGCAGGGGCGGCAACCCATCCGGTCTCTCAGATGTTTCAACCAATGTTGTTGTGAGTGAATACCTCACAACTTCGCACGATCTCGTCGAACACTATTTGTTAGTAGGCGAGATCTTTTTTATTGCAACACTACAGGTAGATCATACATCTGTCCCTGAGTGTTTCCTGAAGGATCTTCTTCGTGGAAGCGAATCATGAACTTTGTTCCACTTTTCATACCTCGTCCTTGATTGGTATAACTCATAACAACTTTAAATGGTGTTGCTGGAGACATCCAATCACCAACATCGATAGTTTCTGGTTTACCGATAGGATCCCAACTTAATCCTGCATTATCATAATACAATTGAGCTGTGCCGGCTTGTCCTTCAAATGTAATCCAACGACAACCTTTCTGAGCATTTCTATTATCTATCATACCTGTGATCTCGATTGGGAATGTAACAGCTGCATATGGTTTTACAGAAGTTACTTGAAGCGCACAGTGTGCTTGGGTATTCATAACAATCTTTTCTTTTTGAGTTTCTGTAATCATAGACTGTTCTTCTGGCTGTATTTCTTTTTGTAAGTGAGTTGTTATCAATGTGTGTGGTTGAGATAGGTAGTAGATTGCAAAACCTAAGATGACTACAGCAAGTATAAGTGTTGTTTTTGGTGTATTTTTCATATAGCTCAATTATACCACTAAAATAGCTAAATCAAGGGTACTGGTATATACTCAGTACATGAAAGGATTTCACACACATATCGAAAAAGACACATTAGAAAATACAAATTTTCGTAAAGTTCTGTACACTGGCCCACATAGTCAGCTTGTACTTATGTCACTTAAACCAGGTGAAGAGATCGGTATGGAGATTCATCAAGACAACGATCAGTTTTTTAGATTTGAAGGTGGAACGGGTAAGGTTTTTATAAACGGAAATGAATACATTGTTGTTGACGGTGATGCTGTGATTATTCCTGCAGGAGCAGAGCATAATGTTGTGAATACTTCAGACTCTGAAAATTTACAGATGTATACAATATATTCTCCAGCACATCATAAAGATAAGACTATACATGCAACAAAGGCGGAGGCGATGGCTGCGGATGAGGAGTTTGATGGGGTGCTCAGTGAATAAGTGTCGATTGACTTACAATAAAATATCTGTAGATTATTCAATAAGTCGCACCTTAACTTAACCCACATCTAGCGACTTTTTCACAACATGAATTCACCTAATCTGTTTAACTGTGGTCCTCGTCCAGCACCGCATCCTCGGATCAAAGGAAAAAAAAGAGGTCAGGGTCACGACCTCTCGATCATAAAGAGGCTGAAAGCCCTGACCAAAGACGGTTTCGGATGTCACCCAAAACCTCCAGGGCCAAAACATAATCGGGATTTTCAATTGAATTTCAGATTCCGATGGGAGGAGAGTGTTCAGGCCTGTGCTAAACAGGAACTCGCGAGGGTCAAGGCAGAGGAGGAGTGGGGTAACCGCTTCCCCTACAGGTCCCCATATTAAAGAGTCTCTATCGACAAAACACGAACCAGCTTCGGTCTCACAAGACTGAACGCTGGTGTTTTTTTATTTTTTTAATATCTTTTCAACCTCTTCCAACTCTTCATAAATTCCAGGTATAAAATCTAAAGACTTTGCTTCGGCTAATGTCACCCATCTGTATTCTG
>CAYIYJ010000005.1:35186-51835 GCA_964367655.1 uncultured Candidatus Saccharibacteria bacterium
CCAGGTATAAAATCTAAAGACTTTGCTTCGGCTAATGTCACCCATCTGTATTCTGTAGCATCTTCATCAAGCACTACATCACCAGAAAGATAGGGTGCATAGTAACTTAGAACAAGTACTGGAATTCCATCGGGACGAATAAAAGTTAAATCAAGAAGATAGGACACTTTACCTATTTCAAGATTAACTTCTTCTTTAACTTCTCTGCGAAGTGTGGTTTCTACTGCTCCATACCAACCAGCATTACCGTGAGGATATAGTCATCAACACTGAGTCCACCGCCGGGGACAGTCCATTTGTTCGGGTGAACCTTTTTTGTTGGACTTCTCTTTGTCACCAGATATCTACCTTCATCATTGTAAATGATGCAAGTGACGGCAATACGATGTAATTCTTTGTCTTTGATTTCCATGTTTATATTATATCGTAATTTGCGAAAACAGGAGGGGTCTGATTTGGTCCGTACAGGACCAGTACCTTTTTCGAGTACAGTAACCTCTCTACTTATATCTAAAATCATATTTCTCGTCCTCTAAAACTGGCTGCATATTAAAATTCTCTCACATTTTTACCCCTCTTCATGTTTTCGGAAGTACTGTTTTTCATAATCGAATAGCCGTGATCATCTGATGTGCGGATTTTCTGGAAAGTTTCTTGATCTACAAAATATACTTGCACACCATTTTCAATCATGGCATCCAGAGTAGAGGGGTAGTCGAATTCTTTACGTACAGGCACATCTTCTTTTGATATCCACTCTGACCTCATACCTTTTGTTAGATCTTGATAGAAAGTATCAGAGGGCAGTTCATAGATAATTCCTCCTTTGTCTCCCTCTCTAAATCTTTGTTCATCACTAATAACCATATAATACGTACTATTAAAACTTCCTTTACAACTCCAACTATCATTGGGCCGTGGGCTTAAAAACATGCAAGAAAAAGCTAGGCTGGGTGTTCCAAATACGACAGGGCCTTCAGATAGGTCACGAATAGATTTATTTTGAGGAGTAATGACTTTGAGTCCGGTGATAGATGATCCGTGGTAGAGAGCTCTAGGTTTTGGTGGCATGAGGGCATTTTAACACTTATATAAAATAAGACATAATACCAAAAAACTGACTCACTCCATCTAATCCAGCTTGTGGTTAAAACATATATTGAGGAGGTGAGATTCGAAGCTTACAGCTTCAGTACACCTTTGCGGTTTGACTCGGACAAACGTCCTCGCAAACATCGCAAAGCTTTTCGAATCTCACCCGGTAGAAGCATTTGCTTCTACCTCTCCTCCTTAAAAATAAAATACCCCTTTCAGGGTATTTTATGTATTTGCGGAGGAGGTGAGATTCGAACTCACGGGACCATGACAGCCCTCCTGTTTTCAAGACAGGTGCAATCGACCTCTCTGCCACTCCTCCTAGAGTCTGCTGTCGACTTACTTTTATGATACTATCAGATTATCTATGAAATATCTAGGGATAGACTACGGGTCAAAAAAGATAGGGGTGGCCACCAGTGACGAGGGTGGGTCTTTCGCGTTTCCGCACTCTATAGTCCAAGGTGATAAAGCTTTGATCGTCGCACAGCAAGTTATGGATATCTGTCAGAAAGAGGGTATTGATAATATTGTAATAGGAAAGTCTATAGACTTAGATGGAAAAGAAAATAAGATTGAAAAAGATATTGAAGCTTTTATAACCGCTCTTACAGGTATGTGGACTGGGACGGTACATCGTTTTGATGAGCGTATGACCACCTCTGGGGCACAAGCATTGCTACGATCTACATTTGTACATTCTGCAAATTCAAAACACTCTGCACGCAATGCAAAGATGGTTCGGGAGCATACCAAAGATGATGATGCTAAAGTTGCAGCATACTTGCTTCAAGGGTATCTCGATATGCACAAGCGAGTATAGTATACTGTACTCATGATTACATTTGATGATTTCAAAAAAGTTGAACTCAGAGTTGGAAAAATCCTGGAAGCTGTACCAGTTGAAGGTTCTGAAAAATTATTAAAATTAAGTGTTGATTTTGGAGAAGAGTCTCCTCGTACTGTAGTGTCAGGTATCGCACAACATGTCGAGCTCGATGTTTTTGTTGGTAGTCAAAAGATATTTGTAACCAATCTAGAGCCTAGAGAGATCATGGGTATACCGTCACAGGCTATGATCTTGGCAGGGAAAGATGGTGAAGGTTTTGCTTTGGCAACAATGACAAGAGAACTTGTTCCCGGAACTCTGTTATCATAATAGATATATGAACATTCTCACTCGATTTATAAAAAAATATATACCTACACCAAAATCAATATCTTTTGAACATGCTGGTGTTGATGTTGGATTGGATCATATCCGTTTTATGAAGATGAAGAGAAAGGGCTCTAAGTTGGAGATTGTTGATTTTGGTATCGAAAATACTCTTGCAACCGTAGATCATGCCAAGCCGTTGATGTCTCAGGCGGGTATTGTGCAAGTTCTGAAGAAGATTCAAAAAGAACATAAGTTAAAATATGTAGAAGTGTCTTTGCCTGAGGATAAGATATATCTATATATGGCAGAGATAGAAGATGGTACGGAAGAGTCTATTCGAAATCAGATAGAGTCAAAGATAGAAGAGAATGTACCTGTTCAAGTTGATGATGCCGTGTTTGATTTTACTAAGGTGACAAGTATTGCTAACAGTAATAAGGCTCTATATTCTGTAACTGTTGCTGATAGAAAAGATATTGATGATTATATTGAATTGTTCAAATCTGCCAACATGGAAATAGTTTCTTTCCTTATCTTAAATCAGGCTTTAACAAAGACCTTTGTAAAAGCTGGTGATGTTGAATCGTATTGTATTGTTGCTGTTGAGAAACACTCGGTCGTTGTTTCTATTGTATCTTTTGGAATAGTTATCTACACATCAACTATAAACAGATCTGTATTTAGAGATGAAGGTGGTGTGTTGGTACTTGAGACACCGGAGCTACTAAGTGATGTTGTTGCTGATATTAATAAGATTATGACTTTCTGGTTGTCATATGTTGAAAAAAATAGAAAGTATAATTTTCAAAAAATACAATCAATAATTCTTACTTCAACCCACAATGATATCTTGCATTCTGATTTTGCAAACAAGATTAGTTCACAATTAAAACTACCTACACAGATAGGGGATGTGTGGATCAATATCATGGATACAACAAAAACAGTTCCTCCTATAAACAAAACTGATTCATACCAGTATGCTGCAACTATCGGTTTAGGAATGCCTCGAGTATAATATAATTCATCATGTTTTATCTCTTATCTCCAAAACAGAAAAAAAAGATACAGACAGAATACTGGATAAAAGTATCCAATCTATTTAGTATCTCCCTGATTGTTGTGTACATTATCGTGATTGGATTAGCGACTCCTACGGTACTTAAACTGTATGCTGAATTGTCTACTCTCAATTCTCAAATTGAACCACTTGAACATGAGATATCTTCAACTAAAGTTGAAGTTGCCAAAGAGGGCGTTACTAAAATATTGGCAGATGTTGAGATATTGAATAAGCCTAACAAGGAAGATATATCAAAGATTTATAAAAAGTTTATTGAAGTTGTTGAATCTGTTCCAGGTGCAAAGATACAAACAGTACAGGTTGATTTACTCTCAAAGAGTATTCAAACAACATTGTTTGTCCGAGATAAAGCTGTAGCACAAGCATTGGTTGAAAGAATTGAATCTGAAAAGTACATAGGTGCAAATCTTCCATACAGTGTATTGAGTCAGAAAGGTTCATTTGTATTCGCACAAAAATTGTCATATGAAAACATATAAACTTATTATTTCCACCTGTGTCTCTTGTATCCTCTTCGTGGGGCTTTTTGCAGGTATCTGGTATGCCAATGTAGAATTCAATATGTACGTTCAAAAGATATCAGAAAAAAGACAAGTGGTGCAATTCTTGGAGAAAAATAAAGCTTCGTTTGAGTTGTATAAAAAGATTTTGGTGAAAGGGTCTGCAGAGCAGGATGAGATCAAAAAATATGTTTTAAGTTCTAATACGTCTTTTTCAGCAATATCAAGGATAGAAGTAGATATGCAGAGAGCTGGTTTGGCTACCAAAGAGAGGGGTGGACTTTCATCTGTGACAGCAAGAGAAGATGGTGAGCTATCCAAGCAAGGCGCAAGAGAAGTGGTTGTTCAACTTGATGCTGAAGGTTCTTATCAAAAAATAAACGATTATATAAAAGCACTTTCAGTCTTGCCATATGTTTCTTATGTAGAAAAAGTTGATCTACAGTTTATTGATAAGGTTCAAACAACGGTCTCTACTGAAGGACCTGCTGTACACGCCTCGATTTATCTTGTTGTTATTGAAACTGTTAGTGGTAAAACTGCAAAATAATATATGAATATAAAAAAGTTTTCTAAAAAAAGCATATTGGAATTCTCTCCAGAACTACACTGGGATATTATTCTGTTTATATTAGCTGTGTGTGTAATTTCGGTAAGTGTATATTTTAGTTATATGTATGTAACTCTTAATCATAGAATTGAGGACATATCTAAGAATATAACGATTGAGGTTACGTCAACAAAAGAAGATGTTTCTTTTCAGAAGATAATTAACATCGAAACTGTTATTGGTACATATCGAGAACGAGAAAAAAGTTATGCCGCAGCCATAGATGCGTTGGTTAAAAAAGTTCCTGTTGTTGTTATTCCTTCTGCTAATACGGCGTCAAGCACAGCAACAAGTACGGTTGCCTCTTCGTCAGTTCGATGATATATATGGTATACGCTCTCGTAGTTCAATGGATAGAACTGCGGACTTCTAAGCCGTTAATCTAGGTTCGATTCCTAGCGAGAGCACATGCTACAAAAACTCGGACTGCTCCGAGTTTTTTGTTGGACATGTGCTGGGCGGAGCCATGTTTTTCCTTGTGGAAAAACGGGCGAGCCGGGGTCGCAGAAATCTCTGAGCGACGGCGAAGAGATTATCTGTGACCACTATACAGTCGACGATTCCCAGCAAGAATCTATTTCCTCAACCCAAACAACCTCCTCAGTACTGACTTCTTCTGCACATCCGGTCTCAAGATCTCAAGCTGCAACCTCTCCGGAGTTATATACTCTTTAATAAAATTCTGCACATCTTCAAATCGAACCGTGTTATATACAGTCAAAGCCTTTTTTTCTGTCAGGATCTGATTTTCATGAATGTAGTCATCTACAACAGATGAGATTGTGTCATATGTTAAACGTTCTCCTGCAAGAGTTGACTCTATAACTAGAGTCTTTACTTGATCAAATCTCTCTTTATGTTTTCCATCTCTGATTTCCTGTAGAATGTTTTTACATATCTGTATTGCCTCATCTGCATGATCAGGACGTAGCTCGGCTTTTATATCCAGTCTTAGATATTCCGGTTCTACTCCAAAACTAGATCCTGCGCTGTAGCACCAACTATTATCTATTCTCAGTTTTTCATATACGATATCTCCTGTTAATCTTGATGTTATTGCAAGTGCGGCAATTAGAAGTTCTTCTTCAGGCGAAGCAATGTCATCTTGTTGCTTGGCAATTCTTGGAAATGTATATGCAAGATCTATTGATGTTTGTTTTTTGTCAGATAAGCCGATGTCTGTATAGGTGTTATCAAATACCGCCACTGTAGGGGGAGTGATACTGCCTGGTATGTGAGGTGCTGCGGCTCTTTCTCCGTTAGGTATTGACGCGATGTGTGATTCTAGTTTTGTCTTTATTGGTTCAATACCTCCAACAAGTTCTAGATTTCCAGCAAAGAAAAAAGATATATTTTCCCGTACTAGGTTTTTCTTGTAGGCATCTAAAACGTCTTGGTGTGTAATCTTCTCAATGGTATCAGGCCATCCTAGAGCTGATACTATTCGTTGTCGATCAGGCAGGTTTGATAATCTACTCGCTCTAAGTTTTTTTGTATATGCAATTTGTTTTTCGTTTTTAAAACGTCTCCAAGCTTCATCAAGTATAATCTTCTTTTCTTCTGTAAAATCATTTTCTCGAAGTGTTGGGGAGGTAACCATACTCATCAAACCTTCTAAAGTTTTTTCAAGATTATAAGGAAGACATTTTGCTTTTAATACAAGTTCAAATATTCCTGTGTGTGCATTGAGTGTTCCAAGTGTTATATTTTTTTTAAAGTTTTCAACATCTTTTTCTGTTTCGAAAAGATTTGTCCCTCTAAACAGCATGTGTTCAAGGAAGTGGGCCACACCTTCTTTGCCTACAGGATCATGTTTTGCTCCGTATTTGAAAACGATTCTGATGTGTATACATGGAGCTATATCAAATTGCTTATAGAAAACAGGTATGTTGGACACTGTTGTTTTCGAAAAATCATGCGGATCGTTAGTTATTGTTTTGTCTATTTTTTCTTGTAGATCAATCATGGAGTGAGTATACATGATATCTGTATAAAAAACGAACCCTACACGAGGTAGGATTCGCTCGGGTAGGGTAAGGGTCAGCTGAGGGTGTGAAGTCTGTTTCTGAGTTGGTAGATGGTAGTGCGATACAGCCTTCTTTTCTTACGAGGTAAAGATGCTGCAAAATTAACATCGAGATTGAGTAGGTGGTGGAACTCTTCTCCCGCTGACACTCTTGCCCCTCGGATTGTTAATCTGTTTACGTAGAATCTTGCTCGCTGCAGCCGCCAATACCCCTTGATAAGTGTAAGTACTTTTTTCAGTTTCATGGTGCGTTCTCGGTAGGTGTTTGATTTATGGTATCATGTCTATTTAAAAATAAAAACATCCAGCAATTTCTTGTGGATGTCTTTATTTATTTGGTGGGTGATAGGAGGGGGACTTGACCGTTACACGGTCAGTACACCTTTGCAATTTTCTCAGAATTAAAAATTCTTCGAAAATATAGCAAAGCTTTTCAAGTCCCACCCGAAAGTGCAACTGTGCACTTTCTATCGCTCCAAAAGAAAAAAGTCCTGTCGGACTTTTTTCTGTTTGTGGGCGATGAGGGACTTGAACCCCCGACCTTCTCAGTGTAAATGAGTTGCTCTACCAACTGAGCTAATCGCCCTCATTACGCAATGACATATATATATCATATTGTGGTTTGATATACAACCCATCCTATAGTAAAGTACCCTCATGCGCAGGTGGCGAAACGGTAGACGCACTACCTTGAGGTGGTAGCGCCCGTAAGGGTGTGGAGGTTCAAATCCTCTTCTGCGCACAGATTGGTTTCTTTGTATAACCCAAGCCGATAGTTCGGCTTGGGTGAGGATTTGAAAAACTTTTCGTTACTTCATCAAGCTCTTTAGAGCGAAGGTGAAGTCGAAAAGTATCTGCCGACGTAGTCGGGAAATCCTCTTCTGCGCACATATCACATAGTTTTAGAAGAGTTCAGAATAAATACTCCTGGTAGCCAGGAGTATTTTTCTTCTGACTCAGACCTAAAGGTCCTCCGTCAAGCCTCTTCTAAAACTATGTGATATGTGCCACTGGAAAATCCTCTCAATTAAAAATAGTTTGATATACTTATATCAATGTCGCTCGAGCTTAATAAAAAATACACATTTGGTAAAAGGACTTTCTGGTTCCTGTTTTTAAAAAATGGAAAGATTGCAACCTTGATTACGATAGCGTTGATATATCTGATGTTTGCTATCAATACTGGCGCGATCGGTACTGTTACAGACGCATTCTTGGCGGGTCATTTTGGTGGAATTATTACAGCAACAATGTTAACACAATGGCTGGGTCTTATTGTTGGTGCTGTTATTATATTCATGGCAATCATGATGTATGAGCATCACGCCCAACATAAGTTTATGCTAGACGATCACTCGTTTCATATTCGTCGAGGTATCTTGATGGTTAAAGAAAAATTAATTCCATATCGACATATTCAGAATGTTGATCTTGAACAACCATATCATTATCGAATATTTGGAGTGGTTCGTCTAAACATAACAACCGCACGCGTTGATACGTTTACAGATGAAAAAGATAAAAAATATGATAGTAAGCATTTGATTCCGTTGATGGATAAAAAATTAGCAAAAGAACTTTCTCATTTTTTGGTCACGAAAGGAAATATGATAGATTAGTAGTATGCATACTCCACTCATCGATCTTTCTATATATGTATCTGCTTTGTTTGCTCCAGAGGTTGTAGCCTTGCTCTGTGCTTTCTTGATTGTTATTGCTTGGAGTATTGCTTTTCTCCGTCATATTCCGATACGACACATCTTTCATCAGCATGTTTCCTCAGGTATTAAGACTTGTTTTTTAATTGTCGGATCAACAGGGATTGCAACTTTTCTATCTCAAACCATAAAGCATATATATAAGATTCCTCGGCCTGTAGATATGTTGGTCATGGAAACAGGTTACAGATTTCCAAGTGGCCACGCAACAGTCTCTACAGCTTTTTTTGTAGCTCTTATTGTATCTATGTATGTTTTCTATAGTACAAGTGCTCTACCTGTGAAGCGATTTGTTACATCACTTTCTATCTTATTGATAATAGGGGTTTCTAGTTCACGACTTGTACTGCATGTTCATAAGCCTATTGATGTTATTTGTGGTGTTGTGCTTGGTTTGATCTCTGTATTGATTATGGTGTATATATATAAGAAAAATAATACATATGAAAAGATTGCCTCGAAATAAAACATGGGATGAAAAACTAACAGGATGGATAGGTTCAGTTAGTTCTTTGGCGGTGCACACGCTTATATTTGGCGGGGTATTTGTTTCTATTTTATTAGGCGCTCCCGTTGATAAATCTCTCCTGGTTCTAACTACAATTGTATCTTTGGAAGCGATCTACCTTTCGATTCTTATTCAGATGTCAGTGAACAGAGCGAGTCAATCATTGGAAGAGGTTGAAGAAGATCTAGGTGAAATCCAAGAGGATATCGATGAAATCCAAAGTGATGTTGAGGAGATTCAAGAAGGTGTTGAAGAGATGGAAGAGGAAATAGAGGAGATTCAGGAAGATATCGAGCAGATCGAGGAGGCTACACATAAAAAGTCAGAGTAGGGTAGAATAAGGGTATGAAAACTACAATACAAGAATGGTTCAAAGATTCAGCTGTACGAGGTGCTTTTGTCGCCTCCGTATGTGCGATTGTTATCACCTTGATTGCAACAACTGCATTTTTTGCAGCAAAAGGTTTGGATAATACAATTGCTGTAACAGGTTCAGCACGACGAGCTGTTGTTGCGGACACATCGAAGTTATCTATAACATTGCGACGAGTGTCTTCATTCACATCTCTATCCGCAGGATACAGGGATATGTATGCAAACACTGATATTGTAAAAGCTTTTATTCTCAAGGCAGGTTTTGCAGAAACTGATCTATCCATAACTCCACCATCTGCAGATCAGATTTATGACAACAACACACGTGCTCCAGAAGAAAGAAATTTTGACATAAGAGAATATATAGATGTTCGATCTGCTGATATTAAAAAGATAGAGGCGCTATCGCGAAGTATTACAAGTATCTCATTACCTGGACTTATCGTGGAGGTGAGACCTGTTGAGTATATGTATACTAAGTTGGCAGATATTCGAGGGGACCTGTTTGCTGAAGCTATAAAAGATGCCAAGGTTCGAGCTGAGGCGATTGCTTCAACAAGTGGTAGGAAAGTAGGCAAGATAAAGACGGCTGCAACTGGGGTTGTTCAGATCTTAACCCCTCAATCTGTAGAGGTTTCTGACTACGGTACTGTTGACACCACCAGTATCAACAAAGAGGTTATGGTTACTGCTCGAGCGACATTTAATTTAAAATAATATATAATATTCAACACATATGAATAATTCAACAACATGTATCCAATGGATAGAAGCTAGTCCACTTAGAAAAAATATAGCTGTACTTGTACTTGTGTTTATTGCACTTGCGCTTATCACAAAGACAGTGCTTTTGTACAAACAAGTGTCACATTTTGGTGAGAATGCTAATTACTTGCCATCTGTAAGTGCGACTGGAAAAGCTGAAGAATATATAAAGCCTGACACTCTTACTTTTTCAATCACTGTAAATGATGAAGGTAAGGATGTTGTATCCGCTTCAAAAAAAGTTGACACAAAGATCGATAAAGCTATTGAGATATTAAAAGCAAATGGTGTTCTTGAGAAAAATATAAAGACAACATCTCGAAATGTTAACGATACATACGGTTCAAAATCAGAGCCATGTGTTGCACAACCTATGGTTTCAGATTCAATAAAGATGATGAATCCTGCAGTATCAGCACCTGCAATGGTTCCTTGTGTAAATACTACTCAAAAGATAACAGGAGTTTCAATCATGCAGACATTGGATATCAAAATTCCTGATATTGATAAGGATGTTGATGGGGCCAAGAGAGGTAAGTTGATCTCAGAGCTAGAGGCTGCAAATATAAAAACAGGTGATATCTCATTCACTGTTTACGATCTTGAGGCTGTAAAGTTACGAGTTCGAGCTGAGGCTATAAAAAAGGCTAAAGAAGATGCTAAGACATTGGCAAAGAATCTAGGGGTAAGGCTTGGTCAATTGCAGTCATTTTCAGACAATGGTGGTGGATACAATCCATATATGTCAGCTCGAGAGGCTACATTTGACTCGACTATGAAAAACGCCCCACTACCAGCCCTTCCAACAGGGGAGCAGAAAGTTACTAGTGAGGTCACGGTGTCATACTTGATTAAATAGAGAATATAGTATATAGTTATAATAACTTTAAAACACTCCCTGCGGGTGTTTTAAATTTGAAAAAATAAGTAATATAATAATATCTATATATATGTCAATAATTTCCCACATAAAAGAAGCGAAAGGAGAGGTTGCTTTCATCAAGTGGCCAACTAAGAAGCAAACAATAAACTATACAATTCTTATTGTTGTACTATCTATCTGTATTGCTGCCTATGTTGGTGCACTAGATGTTCTCTTTAGTAAGATTCTTGCATGGTTGATTAGTTAGTTTTATTCACTTATATAATTTAATTCAACATAACAACCTATGGCTAAACAAGAATTACGAGATAGAAACTGGTATACCATCCAAACATATTCTGGATATGAAAATGCTGTTGTTCGTAACTTAAAACAACGTATAGAATCTCTAGGTCTAGAAGATAAAATATTTAATGTGTTGGTTCCAACAGAACGAATTATCAAGATTAAGAACGGTAAGCGAGTAGAAGAAGATGTTCGGATATATCCAGGTTATGTTCTTGTGGACATGATTGTAACTGAGGAAACTTGGTTTGCTGTTCGAAACACGCCACGTGTTACAGGTTTCGTTGGTGCCGGAACTATTCCAGTTCCTGTATCTGAAGCTGAGTTGGCTGAAATATTCTCTCGTATGAAGGGTACAAACATCATCCACACTCTGGATGTGGCTGTTGGAGATTATATTAACATTGTAGACGGTCCATTTAAGGATCTTGATGGAAAAGTTGCAGATATTGACCAGGAGAAGGGTAAGCTACGAGTGCTTGTTTCTATGTTTGGACGAGAAACCCCTGTAGAGCTCGACTTCTTGCAAGTTAGGAAAAAATAGGCTATTATCAGCAAGTAATTATAACGTATGGCTAAAAAAGTAACAAAAATCATTAAGCTGCAAATCGCAGCTGCAAAAGCGACTCCAGCACCACCTATCGGTACAGCTCTTGGACCTGCAGGTGTAAACATTGGTGAATTCGTAAAGAAGTTCAACGATGCTACACAGGCAATGGCCGGAAGTACTATACCTGTAGTTATCAGTGTGTATGAAGATAGATCTTTTGACTTTATTATGAAGACTCCGCCAGCTGCGGAGATGGTAAAGAAGGCTATTGGACTAGAAACTGGATCAGGTACTCCAAACACAAAGAAAGTTGGAAAGATCACTCGAAAACAGATCGAAGAGATTGCAGCAAGAAAGATGGTGGATATGAATGCTGTAGATCTTCCAGGTGCTGTGAAGATGATCGAAGGTACATGTAAGTCTCTAGGGGTTGAAGTTGTTGGATAGATAGTTTACAAAAAACACCGCTCTGTCGGTGTTTTTTGTTTGTGATATATAGTAATATAGGGTTGTATGAAGATTATTCGCAATATGTTACTGGTTATAGTGTTTGGTGCTGTGAACTTTTTATCTACAAGTGTTTTGGCTGTTAACATTTCTGCTTGTGGTGTTTTGAGTACAGGTGGTGGAACATATACTTTGACTGGAAATGTAACTGCTCCAGGAGGCGCAGGTACTACATGTTTTCATGTTACTGCTCCAGGTGTGATTATTGATTTAAATAATTTTACGGTTATAGGTAATGTCTCAGGTAATGCATCATCAACACTTGGCTTTTCAAATGCTAGAAGTTTTACTATTAAAAATGGACGAGTTGAAGGTAATATAACCGCAGAAGGTTTGAATGGTGCAAATGGTGGTAATGGCGGAGATGCTGGCCATGGCGGTAATTCTATAAATACAGGAGGAGATGGGCTAGGAGGTCTTGGCGGCATTGGTGGATCAAACGGTGGCGCGTGTGCAGCCTTCGGATCAAACAGTGATGACGGTCTCTTTGGTTTTGATAATGATACTGGTGGAAATGGAGGTGTGGGTGGTATGGGTCAAGATGGGTGTAACGGTGGTAGTGGTGCCTCAGTTATAATACAAACAGTTTATGTGACTGGAAACGTTTCAACAAAAGGTGGACGAGGTGGTAATGGTGGTAATGGTGGACGAGGTGGTAATGGTGGTTCTCCCAATGGGGCTGGTGGACAAGGTGGAACAGCTGGTAATGGTGGTAATGGATCTTCGGGTGGAAATATTAATATAGCAACGTCAACAATTGTTGGTTTTGTAGATTCATCGACTGGATATGTTGGTAACGGCGGTAATGGCGGTAACGGTGGTAACGGGGCAAACCCTCTAGGTGATCTAGGCCCTTCCGGAGGTGGTGGTACTGCACCTGCAAACGGCGCCTTTACTCCAGGAAGTATCTTTATTCAAAATACAAAAATTATATCCGGTATTGTGAATGGATATCGCACTCCGTGCGGTACAAATGGTATTAATGGTCAACCTGGAACAGGGCAAGGTGTTGGTCCAGATGTGATCTTGCCAGTTTTTTGTAATTCGAACGGTACCAGTTTGCAACCTACAATTACTATCATTGATACAGCTCCGGTCATGCAATTTTCTGGGCCAACTGATCTAACTATATCTGCCGGTAGTCAGTATTTTGATCCTGTTGTCACCGTAACTGATGATAAAGATGGTGTGCTGGTTCCAACTATCTCAGGTGCCTTTACACCATTTGTTCCAGGTACATATACCAGAGCATATATCGCTATTGATGCAGGAACGGTACTTACGGTAAACGGTGTTCTTGTTACGTATCAACCTCCCCAAGAGGTAAGAACCACACAAACAGTGGTAGTTACTCCGAGTGCATACTCTACTATCGGAGGTAGTTCTGCAGGCTTTGATACTGCGTTTTTTGTAAACAATGACAGCAATCAATCTCTAACAGGTGGTACAAGTTATTGTACTAATGATAAGGTATATATAAAAAATAATCTGTACATGGGAAATAAAAATAATAAAACCGAAGTAAAACTTGTTCAACGTCTATTGAATAAAAAAAATAATGTATCTCTTGAGGTGGATGGAATATTTGGTAAAAAAGTTCGTTCACAAGTGATTGCTTTTCAGAAAAAATATACACCAAAGATCGCTGCATCCGGTATGGTTTTAAAATCTACAAGAAATACAATGAATACGATGATGTGTGAGTTGGGCTGGTAAAAACCTTGAAAATACTATATATTTTAGAATATATGTTACCCATAGTCGAACTTATCAGAAATGCTTGTATTTCATATGTAGAACAGGAAGATCCTACTATTGCCCACAGTATCTCTTTTGAAGTTGCTATAACAAAAGATATAACAAAGGCAGATCTATATACAAACCTGCCGTTTGTGCTTGCTGGTAAGATAAGTAAAAATCCTGTTGCGATCGCCATGGACTTGCAGGGATTTCTTAATAACTGTTTAGATAATACCAAAGTATCTCAGATAGAAGTGTCTGGCGGTTATGTAAATTTTTGGGTAGTTTCAGAAGTCAAAGAAGATCTGGATAGTGTTCAACACGAAGATTTTTTTGGTAAAAAAGTCGTATATGACTACACAGATCCAAACCCGATGAAAGAATTTCATATTGGACATCTGATGTCGAATACTATAGGGGAATCTCTTACACGACTTGGAGAGTTGGGTGGTGCAGAAGTGCGACGATATTCATATCAAGGTGATACAGGAAGGCATATCGCTGTGACTGTCTGGGGATTGCAGTTTCTTGACGCTGCATGGCCGGATGATGAAAAGATTTCTGTTACTGAGAAAGTAAAACATCTCGGTGCTGCGTATGTTGCAGGAAATAAGAGACTTGCTGAATTAAAAGAAAAAGGTGACGATAGTTCAGAGTATCTTGAAGCTATGAAGCAGGTACAAGCAATCAATCAGCAGGTATACGATAGAAGTGATGCTGAGATTAATACTGTCTATGATCAAGGGCGAGAATGGTCATTACAAAAGTTTGAAGAATTGTATGATATTTTAGGTACAAAGTTTGACCACTATTTTTTCGAAAGTCAGAGTGCACCGGTTGGGTTGGAGATTGTTAAAAAACATCAAGATGTCTTTGTTCCAGGTGAAGAAGGTGCACGTGTGTTTGAAGGTGAACAATATGGTCTACACACTCGAGTATTTGTAAATAAAAATGGATTACCAACATATGAAGGTAAAGAAGTTGGTCTAACTCGATTGAAGTTGGATGTGTGGCCATTTGATAAGAGTTATGTAATTACCGCAAACGAGCAGAACGAAGTTTTTAAAGTAACCGAAAAAGCAATCTCTATGATCATGCCTGAGGTTGCTGGTAAACTTTTTCACATCGGTCATGGCATGATGAAGCTTGTTGGTCAAAAGATGAGTTCTCGTACGGGAAAGATAATTGCCGGAGATGTTTTAGTTGAATCAATGATGGAAGCAGCTTTTGAAAAGATGAAAGATCGACCCATTGCAGAAGAACATAAAAAAGGAATCGCCGAAGCGATTGCTGTTGCTGCTATAAAATTCACAATTCTTAAACAGAATTTTAGGAAAGATATCATCTTTGATCCTGAAAAAGCACTTGCTTTAGAGGGTGATAGTGGTCCATATGTTCAATATACCGCGGTTCGTATAAAATCTTTGTTAAAAAAGATTAAAGATTCTATGGAGAAAGGCGCTCTGCATAAAGATGAACCTTTAACTGCTGAAGCTATATTGTTGCAACGAACGATGATGAGGTTCGATTGTGTCTGTTATCAGGCTATAGATGAGTTTGCTCCGCAACATGTTGCACAGTATCTTATTGATCTAGCTGCTAAGTTTAACGGTTTTTATGCGCATACTAAGATAATTCAGTCTGATACAGAGAATAATATCTATATTAATAAACATGTGGTTGATATATGTGAACGTGTCGTACAAATTTTAGAAAAAGGCTTATATATACTCGGTATTAAGGTTGTAGAGGAGATGTAAATAAGTTTTTATGACGTATTTTGTCTATATTGTTGAATGTAATGACGGAACTTTGTATACAGGATCAACAAATGATGTTGAAAAACGAATACATGCACACAATACCAGTAAAAATGCAGCTCGTTATACAAAAAATAGACGCCCTGTTGTGCTCAAATATGTTGAAATATGTGTCTCAAAAAGTGATGCGTTAAAGAAAGAAATCTTTATTAAAAAAAAGAATAGAGAAGAGAAGTTAGAATTGATACATATGCACAAAATATATTTGTAAAATATAAGTTTTACTAGTATAATTTATACATACAACTTTTATGTATAAAGCGAAAATTTACATCGCTGTATTTGTTTTTGTAGCTGTTGCTATATCGAGTGTATTCAACATGCCTGTGTTACACAAAAATCAACGTGCAGAAGTTTTTGTCGCTGCTGAAAGTGTTCGAAAAGATTTATGGTATACAATGATTGACACATTGTCAGATCCTCTTGTTCCTTTGTTTACTCCAAAAGTTGTTGATGTGTCAGTAAAAAAAGATAAAGGTGATGTTGTAGATTCTAAAAAAGTTGTTTTGAAAAAAGAAGTTAAAGCAACTACTGTTAAAAATTCTCAAAATAACACTGCTTCATACGCAGCGCCTATTGTTCAAAATTATTACTATGGAATATCTCAAGCTCAACTTCAGTCTGAACTAGGTAAAGTTCGAAAAGATCTAAAGAAGCAAAATGAAGAATTTAGATTGTATGTTGCAAACCTACGGGCTGCATACACAGACAGTCTTGCACAAAGTCTTGACAGGAGTTTGTCTCAAACAGTTCAATATGCGTACAATGCCAATGCTGCAACACCTGCTGCTGTGGTAAGTGGAGGTGTTTCTCTGTCAGAGACTGTAACAGGGTTAGATTACTCTGGAGGTGTTCTATCTCTTACGGCTGGATATGATATTCCTCTGTCTGCATCGTCTACAAATTGGAACTCTTTCTACGACACACCGTCTACTCGGATAACAGCAGGTACAGGTTTGTCATGGAGTGGAAATACTTTGAATGCTGTAGGCGGCGGTGGAAGTGGAACTGTAAACTCAGGAAC
>CAYIYJ010000006.1:0-2307 GCA_964367655.1 uncultured Candidatus Saccharibacteria bacterium
CATCCTCGTTCAAGACATATTCGCATCTCAATCAAACCAGGAGGAGAGGTTGTTGTAAGTGCTCCAAAAAGAGTGAGTGTTGCGATGGTTGAACGATTTATACAACAGAAACAAGATTGGATAGATGACGCCGTGTCTCGAGCTAGAAAACATGTTCCATCACCATTACGTATTCGTACAAGTGATAAAGATTTTCAATTGTATAAATTACAAGCTCTACATCTAGCGATAGAACGGATAAAACATTTTAATGCGATGTATAATTTTTCTGTTAAACATATCTACATAAAAAATCAAAAAACACGTTGGGGCAGTTGTTCAAAAGTTGGAAATATAAACTTAAGTTATAAGATAGTGTTATTACCACCACATCTTGCTGATTATATTATCGTGCATGAGTTGTGTCATATCGGTCAGTTTAATCATTCGCAGAAGTTTTGGGATCTTGTGGAAAAGACTGTGCCGGAGTATCGGATGTTTAGGGAAGAGTTGAAGAAGTATTAAAAACCCCACCACAAGTTGCTAGGCAACGAGGGTGGGCGCGGTGTTCAACTTCCCGCTACGGGATTGTAGGGGAGGATTAGGCGATACTCTGGCGTCACTGCAACAGGAAGATCCAGTGATGCTGTGGATACCTCCCAACCTGTTTTTGTTGGACGTACCATAAAGACTGTTTTAGTGCCATTCAAGTCTCCAGGAAAGATATTATCCCCTCCGTCTATAAGCAGATTCTTGTATGCTGAAACGAGGTTTAAGATCCCATGTATGTTCCAACGGCTCTGCGTATGATCAGCTAACAAGCTTCTCATGTTGACAGAAATTAGGTGTTGTGAGGCTTCAGAAGGCAGTACCAGGCCATCAAAGTAACTTCCGCAGATCTGTGGCTGATCGAACGGGAGTGCTCTTAGAAGGCCGGTCAATATCAGACAGAGTGTTGTTTCAATTGTGATTTCTGCTCCGTATAGGGCTTTGACAAAGGATTCTGGAATTGTGAAAGGAATGAATTTGGCAGAGCTCATGGGTAATGTGGGGTTGAATTGTTTATAATGCACAGATACGTTGTCTGCAGATTACGGGTTTACGGTAATATATGTTTGTATAATTGTCAAATATCGATAGGAAAGTGGGGAGGTTACGTGTGAGTGTGGTATTATTGTGATTATGAAAAAAATCGGATTTCTGGTACACCCACGCACAACAAAAGATGTTATACGAAAATATCCTGTATTTCGTTTTCTTCCTAATTGGCTGTTTAATAAGATCACGTATATGATGCCCCCTATTAAAGTGTCAAAGATCACCGGTCTGATAAACCATAAACAAGAAGTCGTGGAAGGACATGTGTTAGGTATCGTCATGTCTCCGGAACAGATGACTGAAAACAGAGATCAAGCTCTTAAAAAAATTATTCAAGCAACTAAAAAAGCAAAAAAACTAGGAATAGGAATTATGGGGCTCGGTGCGATGACTGCTTCATTCTCTAAAGGGGGTTTGGATATTTTGGAAGAGGTAACAGAGGTTGGTATTACAACAGGAAGAGCGTATACAACTAAAACAGTTACAGATTATGTAAAAGATGTGATTGAAAGATTTTCTTTACCTAAAGAAAAAGTTATTGTAGGTGTTGTTGGAGGTGCTGGGTCTATTGGATCAAGTTGCGCAAAGGTATTACATCGATGGGGTATTCAACATATTGTTCTTATTGACATGGCTCGAAAAGCAGAAACATTGCACGCACATGCAAAAGAGATGGATAAGATTCGGGTTGATGTATCTCATGATGTGAATGACATCAAACATTGCGACATTATCATCACCGCAACAAGTGCGCCTGAGGCGTTGATTACTAAAGACCTTGTACATCCAGGTATGGTTATTATTAACGACGCTCAACCTACTGATATCGATATTGCAGTTATTAAAGAGAGGGAAGATGTACTTGTGATAGAAGGTGGAGTTGTACATACAAAAGATGTTCATTCAAATTTTAGAATGGGACCGCGAGGTAAAGATGAAAACTATTGTTGTTTGGCTGAAGTACTTGTGCTTGGACATCACGGCCACTTTGAAAATTATGCAATTGGTAATCTCGATCTAACTCTTGTGGAGCATATAGAAGAAAAAGCAAAACCTCTTGGTTTTAAGATTGCAAAATATCAAAACTTTGTTCAGGGATATATTCCTGAAGAACAGGTTGAGAAAGTGGGTGCTTTGTTGCAAAAAAGAATCAGTAATAGAAATTAATTGTCTGGTATAGAAAAAAGCTGAGCGGTATTACTACCACTCAGCTCGAGTTTTGATAAAGGA
>CAYIYJ010000006.1:2407-16908 GCA_964367655.1 uncultured Candidatus Saccharibacteria bacterium
TATAGAAAAAAGCTGAGCGGTATTACTACCACTCAGCTCGAGTTTTGATAAAGGAGTTCCTACTCCTGCAAAAGTCAATTTTGCAAAAACCAGAAGTCGCCCCAATGGTCTTGGATCTTGTTGAACACTTTGGCTGCCACAGGTTCCAACCAGGGCAGGTGACCACCGTCGTGGGTCCATATTGCGCAACCGTGTTTTTCGGCGATGCGCAGGCCTGTTTCGTGGCTGATCATCGTATCTTTTCTTCCGGTGATTATCCGGACTCTATTGCCGAGATTGTTCACCTCGACTTTCGCCAGGATAATGTCCCACACCCAATCTGCTGGTTCGCCTGGAGGAGCATCGTACCAGCCTCGCTGATCTTCTGGGATCAGATCGGTCATGAGTGTTCTCATTTCGATAGGGCTGGGTGTAAGCTTCTTTTTTAAAGTTCTACGTTTTACGAGACCACTCCAGTCCATGCGAGGCCAGGAGGTTTTGAATCGTACTCCACGAGGAGGTGCCGGAGCGATGAGGGTTGCCCACAGCTTGGGCATATCTTGGACCAGAATCTGTCCGACGAGGCCCATCACACTGTGGCCTATAAAGTGGATCACAGTATCTCGACCGTATTTTTCGAGGAGATATCCCTGAACAGCCGCTGCGAGTGCATACAGGGTGCGACTGTTTGCGAAGATATTCTTATCAAGCACCTCTGCATGTTCACCCATGCGACGTTTCCATGTATTTAATGAACAGGCTGGGATAAATAGTCCCGCAGCCAGGATTGTTTTTACAGGCGGTTCTGTACCCATATTTTTTTTGCTGATCTAGTATCTCAGTTTTTTGTTTTAAGGTTCTCCTGCCATACGTGACTAGAATCGTATTTAGGTTACATATTTATTATGTCATGTTTATATACAAAAATCAAGTCCATATATAAACTCAAAAATAGCTATACTATATATGCATGGATTACATTACCATACTGCTCCTTATTATCGGAGCGGCAAACATCTTTTTTTTGTTCCTTCTACTTGTAGGTAGATCAGAAAATAAATATTTTGGTGTATTTAGTTTGTATATAATAAGTACATTATTCTGGATTGCTGCTATGTACTTTTTCAGACTCAATACAGTTTCTGGAGATCTCTTGTTTACTAAGTTGTTGTATGTTTCAGCTACAGTTATTCCGAGTTCTTTTTTGTATTTTACATACATGTTTCCGTTCAATAAGTTCTATGCACACTGGAAAGGTGTTTGTATTGTTACCGTAAACTCTTTGTTGGCACTGGCTACTTTTCATACCGACTTGATTATTAAAAACGTGGTTGTGAATTCCGGACATGAACATGTTATAACTTTTGGTTCTTTCTATTTGGTCTATGCGTTTTATATAATGTCGTTTTTTGTACTCGGTTTTTGGAATCTGTATCGTAAGTACAAAATTACAAAAGATGAGGTCTTGAAAAAACAGAGTATTGTATTACTTGGTGGATATGTTGTTGCTGCAAATATTGCCTGTGTGACGAACTTATTTCTTCCGTATTTTGGATACTATGAATTGAATTGGGTTGGACAGATTTGTACAGGGTTCGTTGTAGGCTTTTTGACGTATGCAGTATTTAGACATAAACTATTCCAAACAAAGGCATTGGTTGCAGAGTTGTTGTTTTCTGTATTTTGGATTTTCTTGCTTACTCGAACATTGTTAAGTGATTCTGTTAAAGATGGTTTGTATAACGGAATACTGTTCGGATTCAGTGTTCTTATTGGTCTATATGTCGTTCAAAGTATTCTTAACGAGATTAATAACAAACTTTTGATTGAAGAAACTGCCCGAGAGTTGGAGAAGAAAAACATCGAGCTTGCCCGCATCTCCGCTGAAAAAACAGAATTCGTTTCTCTTGCATCCCATCAGATCCGTGGACCTCTCACATCTATCAAGGGATACAGTTCTATGCTTCTAGAAGGTGACTTTGGTAAGATTCCTAAACAGGCTCAAGAAGCAGCAAAAGTGATGATGGATTCTTGTAACACTCTTACTCGTGTAGTAAATGACTATCTTGATATCACTCGCATCGAACAAGGTCGGATGAAGTATGATTTCACAGATATTGATATTCGAGGATTGGTGAATACATGTATTCAGGAGCTTATGCCATCAGTACAACGTGCTGGTCTTGAGTGTGTTGTGAATCTTCCGGAACCTAAGAAAGACATCGCGGAAGAATGGTGGCATATCAAAGCTGATGGTCCAAAGTTAAAACAGGTGATCTTAAACCTGATTGATAATTCTATCAAGTATACTCCAAAAGGTTCTATTAATATCAAACTATCAGAGACAGCTGATAAACAGATTAGATTTGAGATTAGTGATACAGGCGTTGGTATTGCACCTACAACTATGCCAAAACTCTTTGCCAAGTTTTCTCGAGCTGATAACGCATCTGAAACAAATATCTTAGGAACAGGACTCGGTCTATATGTAGCAAAGATGATGGTTGAGGCGTTTGAAGGCAAGATCTGGGCAGAATCAAAAGGGGAAGGTAAGGGTTCTACTTTTATTGTGGAGTTGAAGGAGAAGAGGTAGGGTCGAAAATACAGATATGATATGTTATAATCCCACTATTATGACAGACTCAACACATACACCAAACAGTCAGCCCGATGAACGACTTGATCGTATAAAAAGCTTGGAAAAGATACGTACTTCAGGCGTACAAGCTTATGCGGATAAGTTTGCTCGAACTCACATGCTGTCTGATGCTAAAGCTCTACCTATGGATACAAAAGTGTCTGTTGCAGGTCGTATCGTGTTTATGCGAAATATGGGCAAGCTGGCCTTCGCTCAGTTACAGGATTTTTCAGGAAAACTTCAGGTGGTTTTTAAAGCTGATGTACTAGGTGATGGATTTGACAAGGCTCTTGACAATCTTCATGTTGGAGACTTTATCGGCGTAACAGGTGAGATGTTTACAACACAAAAAGGTGAGATCTCTGTGATGGTAAAAGAGTCTACTTTTTTGAGTAAAACAATACGACCACTTCCTGAGAAGTGGCACGGTCTTACAGATCAAGAGACTGCATATCGAAAACGATATCTGGATCTTATCAGTAACGAAGAGACTATGGCTCGCTTTAAGTTCCGATCACAGTTTATTCACGAGCTTAGAAACTTTTATGCAAAACATGGATTCGTAGAACTCGATACTCCAGTACTTCAGGTTGCCGCATCTGGTGCACTCGCAAAGCCTTTTAAAACACACTATAACGCTCTTGATATGGATGTGTATCTTCGTATTGCACCAGAGATATATCTGAAGGAGGCTATTGTTGGTGGTTTTGATAAGATATTTGAGATCGCTCGAGTGTTTCGAAATGAAGGAATGGATGCAAGTCATCTTCAGGAATTTACTATGGTCGAGCACTATGCATCATATTGGGATTATGAAGACAATATGAAGTTTACAGAAGAGATGTTCGTAGAGATTGTTGGAAAACTTAAAGGAAGTATGAACATCACTATTCCAAATCGTGATGGTGAGATGGTATCTGTCGACCTGACACCTCCATGGGATCGGAAAACATTCCGTGAACTTATTATCGCTGATTCAGGACTTGATATTGATCAGTACCCAACAACAGAAGAATTAAAAACTGCTATTAAAAAACTTGGAGTTGAGATTCAAGATATCGAAACACTTGGTCGAGGAAATATGATTGATTCTTTGTACAAGAAAGTGTCACGACCAAAACTTGTTCGTCCAACATTTTTAACACATCATCCAATCGACATCTCACCACTCGCTCGAAAAAATGATGAGAATCCTGGTGTGACAGATAGATTCCAGCTTGTTCTTAACGGTTGGGAGATTGTGAATGCCTACAGTGAGCTTATCGATCCAGTTGATCAAGCCGAACGATTTGCAAAACAAGCTGAGTACAAAGAGTCAGGAGATGAAGAGGCTATGGAAAAAGATGATGAATACGTAGAAGCTATGGAGCACGGTATGCCGCCGATGTCAGGTTGGGGTATGGGAGTTGAACGAGTGATTGCTCTGCTTACTGGTCAATCAAATTTGCGCGATGTTATCTTATTCCCTCTATTGAAACCTAAAAAAGACTAATATAAAAAAATAATATGAAAAAAATTCTTCTAACAGGTGATAGACCAACAGGACGATTGCATCTAGGACACTATGTTGGTTCTATTAAAAACCGAATCAAGCTTCAGGACGAAGTTGATCAGGCTATGTATATGATTGCGGATGTGCAAGCTCTTACTGATAATGCTCAGAACCCTGAAAAAGTAACAGAAAATGTTATTGAGGTTATTCTCGATAATCTTGCCTGCGGTCTTGATCCTAAAAAAACTCACTTCTTTATACAATCACAAATACCTGAGATTGCTGAGATAACAGTATTCTTTTTGAACTTGGTAACATTGGCCCGACTAAAACGAAATCCAACTGTAAAGGCTGAGATGCAACAAAAAGGGTTTGGAGAAGATGTGCCTGCAGGTTTTTTGTCTTACCCGGTGAGTCAGGCAGCGGATATTCTCTTTGCTGGAGCAAGTATTGTTCCAGTTGGTGAAGATCAACTTCCGGTTATTGAACAAACTAACGAGTTAGCTCGTAAGTTCAACTCTATCTATGGTGAATTTTTCCAAGAGGTAAAACCTATTATCTCAGAGACATCTCGTTTGGTTGGTATAGATGGAAATGCTAAAGCAAGTAAATCGCTAAACAATGCCATCTTTCTAAGCGATAGTGATGAGATTATAGCTAAAAAGGTTATGGATATGTATACAGATCCGAATCATATAAAGGTAGAGGATCCTGGTCAGGTGGAAGGAAACGTTGTATTTACGTATCTAGATATATTTGATGAGAAAGTTGATGAAGTTGAAGACTTGAAAAAACAATATCGGGCCGGTGGACTTGGAGACGTTGTTGTAAAAAAGAGATTGATCGAAGTTTTACAAAACTTGATCCGACCTATACGAGAACGGCGTGAAGAGCTTGCTAAAGACACAAAAGGTATCATGAAAGAAATAGAGAAAAGTACAAAGAAAGTTCAAGAGATTGCTCAGGAAAACATGAAAGCTATGAAAAAGCTGATGAAGATTGACTATTTTGGATAGTGCTAAGTTTAGCTTGTCTTGAGTTAATTTTGTAAGTTACTTTAACGACGTACTGCTAAGGTGACTCAGTGAGTTGTATTTTTCTAATAAAGGAATTAGTGATAGATTATTATGATCTCGACAATGGTTGTTATATTGATGACTATGCCGAATTGATACCTATTAAGGATAAACAACTTTATATATCCAGAAGATCTCTCAAACACTTCGTAGAAAGAAGAAAGGTTGATTTTGTAAAACTTGGAAAAGAAAGATCTCTCAAGAGAATGTTTTTTATCATAGACCACATAGAAGATGCATTTGTTCGATATCATCAAATGGAAGTTGGTATTGATAAATTTATTTACATAAAGCATTATCTAAAATTTGAAGGTGTATACTTAAGAATAGTTGTAGAGATTAGAGAGGGTATTTTTGAAATCAAATCGATGCATTTTCGCAAGTAAAAAGACCAACACGGGAATAATTCCTAGTTAGTCCTTTTATCATAGCTTGGGATGTTGACGATTCATCCATGAGTATATTGTTACCAATATCCGCAGCGCGCCTTTCTGTCGTCAAGCTACGAGCTTATATTATACTTTTTGTCCACATCCGTCAATTATGCTATAATACAACCATGAAAAAAACATCAACAATCATTATTGTAGTTATCGTAATTCTTGCACTATGGTCACTTGTATCATACAACGGTCTTGTAAGTTCTCGAGAGACATACACTGCCCAGTGGTCTCAAGTTGAAAACCAATATCAACGACGTTTTGACCTTATTCCAAACCTTGTAAATGCTGTAAAAGGTGCCATGAAGCAAGAGACAGAAGTCTTTACAGCCCTAGCTGAGGCTCGAACTCGATATAGTGGAGCTACCAGTCAAGCAGATAAGGTTCAAGCAGCTTCACAGGTTGAGTCTGCTCTAGGACGATTGCTTGTTGTTATGGAGAATTATCCTCAACTTAAGTCTGTTGATGCTGTACGAGACCTTATGGTGTCTCTTGAGGGTACAGAAAACCGTGTGTCAGTAGAACGACAGAAGTATAACGATACTGTACGAGGGTATAACCTTCGAGTACAGCGAGTTCCAGGATCTATCTTTGCCGCTATATTCAACTTCGATGTACAACCATACTTTGAAGCAGCTGCAGGATCAGACAAAGCTCCAGAAGTTAAACTATAATAAAACTATATGAAAAAACTGCTATATATCGGTATATGTGTACTGAGTATTGGCGGTTTTTTTCATGTAGTACAGGCAGAAACAAAGATATCTATCACCAAGCATATTACAGATACTGCAAATATTATTCCGGATGATGTTGAACAAAAGCTGGAGACAACTCTTGCGGGCTTTCAGGCTCAGACTACCAACCAGATAGCTGTGGTTACCATTCCAAAACTGCAAAGTGATGAAACTATAGAATCTGCAGCCTATAACATATTCAATGCTAACAAACTAGGTACTGCAGAAAAAAGGAACGGTGTGTTGTTTCTAGTCTCACTAGATGATAGAAAAAATCGTATAGAAACTGGGTATGATGTAGAACCTATCCTGCCGGATATCCTTGCAGGAAGGATACTTCGTGATGATGTTGCACCGTCGTTTAGGACTGGTGATTATGGTGGAGGGGTGATAGTTGCTGTAGATAAGATGATGTCGATACTGAATGCTGGAGAGGTGTATGTAGCACCCGCAGAGGATTCACAAGTTACGCAAATGGATGGAAACACTCTTTTAGCTATTCTGTTCGGAATATTGTTTGTGTTTAGATTATTGGTATTATTTTTCGCCCGATCAAAGTCTATTGTTGCTGGTGGAATCTTGGGAGGTTTTGTTGGTGTTATTGGATATGTAGCATCTGGATTTTTGTGGATGTTTGGATTTATTCTTGTTGGATTATTTTTAGACTGGCTAGTATCTGGTAATACAGCAATCGGTAGGGGTTTAAAAAAGATGGCGTCATTTTCTGGTAGACGGGGTGGAGGCTTTTATGGTGGTGGTGGGTTTGGTGGAGGAGGTTTCGGTGGTGGTTCTTTTGGAGGCGGTGGTTCATCGGGAGGAGGAGGTTCAAGTGGAAGTTGGTAGCCCAACAGCGGTGATAAAAGTTATCCACAATTTGCATTAGGTAGGTAGTTGACATATTTTCTCAGTTTGCTATATTAATAGAGTACTTGAGTTGATGGGAGCAATCTCAACAAGTCAAGTACATGGAAAACACGTCAACGGTAGCAATACTGAAGACGTGTTTTCCACGTCTAGAATAATATTTTTTATAATATGTTTTTGCATATAGATACTGTATAATATTTTATATATGCGTCTAAAGTCTCTTCACATACATGGGTTTAAATCATTTGCTAAAAAAGCAGATCTAACGTTTACAACTCCGATCACTGCGGTGGTAGGACCAAACGGTTCCGGTAAATCAAATGTGATGGAGGCTTTTCGTTTTGTACTCGGAGAACAGTCCATAAAAAGCATGCGAGGTAAGAAGGGTGAGGATATGATCTTTAATGGAGGTAAAGACCTACCTAGATCAAACCGTGCCCATGTAAAGGTTGTGTTTGATAATTCACCTCAGGCACATGATCAGCGTCTTTTTGGGACACATACGTTTGATGAGGTTGTTGTAGAGCGGGCTGTAAACCGAGATGGATCAAATGAATATATGATCAACGGGTCAGCCGTTCGATTGAAAGATATTACTGAATTATTGGCTGAGGCCAATATTGGTAGTTCAGGACACCATATTATCTCACAAGGTGAAGCAGACCGACTTCTTTCTTCTTCAAATAAAGAACGTAAAGAGATGATTGAAGATGCTCTTGGTTTGAAAGTGTATCAATACAAAAAAGAAGAAAGTGAAAAGCGCTTATCAAAAACAAAAGAGCACATGAAGGAGGTTGAATCACTCAGGCGTGAACTTGCTCCACATATTCGTTTCCTTAAAAAACAAGTTGAGAAGATTGAAAAAGCCAAAGAGGTGCGTACAGAACTCACTCAGTTGTATAAAGAGTATTTTGCACATGAAAAAGTTTTACTGGAAAAGGAAACGTCAGAGATACACACAGCACGGATAGAACCACAAAAAGAATATACTCTTCTACAAGAGCGATTGACTGAAACAAAAGATTTGCTCGCTAAGAACAACACAGGCAGCAATGCTTCTGAGGGTTTATTTAATCTTGAGAGGAAATTACGAGAGGCTCGTAACATCAAGGATGGATATTCTCGAGAGATTGGAAGATATGAAGGTGAGATTTCATATGTAGAGCGTGCTATTGAAAAGAAAAAAGCTGAACTTGCTCGAGAGTCTGATGAGATTGCTGTTGATGCTCAAGTGTCACTTAAAGAGGTGGAATCTTTTATCAAAAAAATACGAACAGTACTGCACGACATCTCTGTTGGTACGTATGCAAGTCTGGATGATGTTAAACGAGCCTCAAAAGATCTTGTTGCTGAATGTGAGGCTTATGTTGCACATCAACGTTCTGGATATAAAAAAGATCTTTCAAAGTATGATACTTCCGATGAAGAATCAGAGCTTCAAAAGATACGAAGTGCGATTGTATCTGTTGAACAGAAGATACAGGATGCTACCGTGCATGAACAACAGATTCTGCAGGAATACGAATTAGCCAAGAAAGAGATCGAAGCTGAAAAAGAGAAGAATGTAGAAGCTGAAAAAGAGCTTCTTAAGATCATGTCACGACAACATGAACTCACAGCTGAACTTGATAAGATACAGGTGCGTGAGGACGCGTATAAACAGGCTAAAGAGGCTTATGAGCGGGAGATGATGGAGGCTAGTGTGCTCGTAGGTGTTCATGCGATACGTTTTGATGACATAACTATTGACACATCTCTTGACAGAAGATCTCAGCATGAGAAGTTGCACACTCTTGAAAAGTTTAAGATCAGACTTGAAGAGCTTGGCGGAGCAGGGGATGATACGATCATGAAAGAGTTTACAGAGACTGAAGAACGAGATGCTTTCCTTCTCAATGAATTGGAAGATCTAACCAAGTCACTTGCAGATCTTGAAGTGTTGATTGTGCAGGTAACTGATCAATTAAAAAAGATGTTTGATGAAGGTGTTCAAAAGATCAATAAAGAATTTTCTAGTTTCTTTAAACAGATGTTTGGAGGAGGTGAGGCGCGTTTGGTTATAACAGAAGAAAGGAAGAAAAAAAGAAAACTGACTGATATAGATGAAGACGATGAGGATTCTGAGATTACGGATGATGATGAATCTCCGGTAGAGATTGGTATTGATGTGTTTGTATCATTGCCACACAAAAAACTAAAAGGTTTGTCTATGCTTTCAGGTGGTGAGCGAGCTCTAACTTCTATCGCGTTGTTATTTGCCATGAGTCAGGTTAACCCACCTCCGTTCATTATCTTAGATGAGACCGATGCTGCCCTTGATGAGGCAAATTCTCGCCGCTACGGTGATATGATCGAGCTTTTGAGTAAACACTCACAACTTATCTTAGTTACTCACAATCGTGAGACTATGTCTCGAGCAGGAGTGTTGTATGGAGTGACTATGGGTGGATCTGGATTCTCACAGTTGCTGTCTATTGGGTTTGAAGAGGCGAGTGTGGTGGCGAAGTAAGTCGTGATAATAAAAACCCCTCAGAGGACCGGTAAGGGTCTCTACTGAGGTAGTCGTGATCTCTAACTAAAGAGGGTATCCCTCATCTGTCAGACATGAACTCTTCCGCTCTTATGTTTTCTGTTTAGTTTTTTAAAATTTCGAGCCACGACGAGTGCTCTGCTCTCGAGGGATGTTAAAAGCCTCTGAAGCTCCCGCCCTCTGAGGTTTTCTCGTTTACACCGACTGACTTGTTTTTCAACAGCTTGCAGTTGTTTTTGAATAGATTTGGAGAGAGATTCCAAAGCCTTTATTTTTTTCTTGTTCATCGGTATTGGTCTGTGTAGTTTGGTAGGTAAAACAAAAGAGCATGCTTACCTATATAAAAGTATACCAAAAAACACCACCAAGAAACATAGATATGGGTGGTGTTTTTTTTGATAATCTTTTTACTTCTCCACAACCTCGAAATCAACAGTCTTAAGATCTAGGTCTACCGCACGCAATCGAACATGGAGTTTGTCTCCAAGATTGAACGTCTTACCAGTGTTTTGTCCAACAACTTTGTATGTTTTTTTGTCCACTTGATAAAAATCAGTACCGAGGTCTTTGATCTTGATCAAACCTTCTGCAAGTGATTCTGGTTCTTGCAGGAAGATACCAAAATCAGCAATACCTGATATCGTAACGTCAAACTCTTGTCCAACACGATATGACATGTACTCCACTTGTTTGTAGCGAATACTTGCTCGTTCTGCTTCAGCTGCTTTTATTTCTTGAGCTGATGAGTTATCACAGATGGGTGATAGAGATGCGATAAAGTCTTGTGATGGATGAGAATGAGTAAGGACCTGGTGCATGATTCGATGAACACAAAGGTCGGGATATCGTCTGATAGGTGATGTGAAGTGTGTATAGTATTCAAAAGCGAGACCAAAGTGTCCGATGTTTACTGTCTTGTAGGCAGCTTTTGCCATGGAACGCAAGGTTGCTGTTTTGATGGTTGCTTCGGCAGGGTGTCCTTTTGCTTGGTCAAGAAGTTTTTGCATATCCTTGGCATGTATCTTTTTTCCAGGATGAAAATGCAAACCAATCGCGTTTACAAATATTTCAAGTTCTGAAATCTTTTCACCATCAGGGAGGTCGTGGACTCGATAGACTCCTGGAAGTTTCTTGCCGTTATCTACAAATTTGTTAAATATGAACTCCGCAACTTCACGGTTGGCGAGCAACATGAATTCTTCAACCAAGTGATGGGTCTCTACTCTATCTTTTTTGTATACTGCGATAGGTTTACCTTGTTCATCTAGCTTGAATTTTATTTCATCACTTTCAAAATCAATGGCACCGTTACGTTTTCGTTCTGCTGCAAGTGTACGAGCATGTTTTGCAAGTTCAAAGAGTGCGGGATAAGTTGATGTATCCTTAGAGTTCAATACATCTTGAGCATCTTCATAACTAAAACGTCTGTCAGAGTGTATAACCGTTTTACCAAACCATCGATCAAGGATCTTGCCTGTTTGATCCATCTCAAAGATAGAAGAAAAGGCGAATCTGTCTTCGTTTGGGTTTAAACTACACATACCGTTTGAGAGTATCTCAGGAAGCATGGGTATTGTCCTATCTACTAAATATACAGAGAAGGCGCGTTTACGAGCTTCTTTATCAAGTACTGTTCCTTCTCGTACAAAGTGTGACACATCAGCAATGTGAATACCTATCTCTATGTTTCCGTTTGGAAGTGTTTGATATGACAAGGCATCATCAAAATCTTTTGCATCAACAGGATCGATCGTACATGTCCAAACTGATCGCATGTCTCGGCGTGAACTCAATTCTTCAGGTGTGAGTGTTCCATGTTCTTTCACACTACGAGCAGCATCATCTTCTACAGCCTTTGAATGTCCAATCTCAAAACCAGCAGAAGCAACAATGGCTTCCATCTCTACATTGTGTACCCCGTGTTTACCGAATATCTTTTCAATATGACCAAAAAATATTCGTTGTACTTCAATCCGAGGGTATCCTTCGGCATTGATTGTTTTTTCAACGGTGATTTTAGGTTCAATATTCCAATCTGCGTGTATGAGAATCTTATCTCCAACCTCTGGTTCTGGGTGAGTACTGTCTGAATGTATGTGTGGTCGGGCAAGGTGAAATACACAACTCAGTTTTTGATTATCTGGTCGTGCAACGATGTGCTTATGATCCATCTCTGTCACGACTCCTACAAAAGCAGAAGTATTTCTGTTGACGATCTTTATGATCTTACCTTCGATATCACCCCATTTATTTGGTGTTGGAAATGGTTGCACCATGACAGTGTCGTATGGAAGAGCACTGTCTGTGAATTGTGCTGGTACTGATATGCTTTGTTCATCTTCTTTTCGTTCTGCGGGAATGCGAACAAAACCGTTTCCTTTAAGGTTAAATGATACAATCCCTTGTAAATCTGCCATATATTATAATAATTTTTTTAAATGTTCTATTAAGTTTACGAGTTCAACGGACTCTTGTGATAAATTTTTCATATTTCGAACAGTAACTGAGTTCTGTAAGGCTTCTCGGTGTCCAACGAGTAGAAGGTAAGGGACATTGAGTTTTTCTGCATGGGCAAGCTGTGCAGAAATCTTTTCTTTTGAGATTGCATGATGCATAGGGATCTTGGCACAACGCATCATATCCATAACTTTCAATGTTTTAAATCGTGCTTCGGGCCCTAGTTGAGCGTAGAAGAATTTAACTTCTGTGTGTGTAGTTATCTTGATCACACGAGTTGGTTTAGGGATCTTTTTTAGACCTGTAACAATTACAGATATAATAGGTACTTCTTTTTTATTTAGAATTTTTTTACCGAGGATATCGTTTCGAGTTCCGAAGATGGAGATTGATTGTGTTTTTGGATCTTGATCTGCTTCATGGATCTTAAACAACACTCCACTAACTACATCAGGAGATTCAAACAAAAACGGCTGAATTCTAAAATTCATATCCAAACTCTCAATATACTCAAGTATTTCTTTGAACTCTTTTCGAGATTCTTCACTCAAATGATCGATTGGGTTGGGAACAACTACAGCCTCAGGTTCAGCACCTTTCTTTGGAGTTTTTGGTTTTATCTCAACATCTTGCAGCATTCTATAGGCGGCAAAGATATCTTTTTTAGCAGCACTGAGAATGTTTTTTGGTATAACTGTGATGTATTTTTTATAAAAATGCTGTAATTCTTTAGTAAAACGCTGTACAGATTCTTTATCCCCAATAAAGTTTAATTCAACAAGTATCTCTTTTTTACTACCTATAAGCTCTTGGATGATACTGTATCCTGCCTCGATGGCTAGTGCATCATAAATAGTCTTTTTTGTACCAACAATGTGATACATGTATGTGTCTTTATCAACACTGTAACCAAGGTGAACAGGGAAGTTGAATGAATAAAAACTTTTATCAAGCACACTCTTTTGTATAGCGAGACTGTCTACAACGTGTGAAAGTTCTGTTTTTTTAGAGATCAGTTTTTGTTCAAGAGGTGTTGTCTCTGGTTTGTGTTGTACTCCAAAACCAAAATGCTGTAGCGTTTTAAATACCTGCACATGCTCCTCTATAACATGTATCTTTTCAGTTGTATCTTTCTTTGTTGTTTTCATATAGTTTTAATTGTTACCAGGATATAGATCAATGGCATTAAATGGATATAGTCGTACAAGTACCCGTCCTTTTATCTCGTCTTCTGTGATAGGCCCCCAACTTCGAGAATCATAACTACCTGAACGGTTGTCTCCCATTACAAAGTATTGGTTTTCTTTAAGTGTCACTGATGCATCTTGAGTGCTTGTATGTGTTACAAAGGACTCTGTCTGAGCAACGTTATTTACATATGTTGTTCCGTTTGAAACTCGTACCTCATCTCCTGGAATACCGATCACTCGTTTTATAAAACGATCTTTTGTTCTATCTTCAAGTGGCGGGTTAAAAACAATAACATCACCTCTTTTAGGCTTTGTAAAAAGATAACTAAGCTTCTCCACAAAAAGATAGTCTTTGTCGTGAAAAGTCTCGTTCATAGATGAACCAGATACACTATGAGGCTCTACTATAAATAGTCGAATGGCGATAACTACACAGACATAGATAAGGAATGTTTTCCATGACATGTCCTTTTTCTTTGGGGTTGTAACTGTTGTAACCTCTGGTGGCATAAAATGATTGCAAAATACGAATAATGAGCCTATTATAGCATATATATGCTAACCATCATAGGATTGGGAAATCCTCTTCCTGAGTACTCAAAAACACGTCATAACATAGGAGAACACATTATCTCAGCTCTTGTAAAGAGCGAGGGAATAGACCTTTCTCCTAAAAAACTATTCATGGCTGAGATGGGTAAGGGCAAGATCGGAGCTAAGTCCGTAATGTTTGTTTTGCCTCAAACCTACATGAATGATTCAGGCAAAACGGTTAAAAAACTATTTCCAGATAGTACAGCTAAGATTGAACATAAGGATATCCTTGTTATTCATGATGACTTGGATCTACCTCTTGGTGTTACAAAGATGGTGTATGAGAGTAACTCAGCAGGACATAAGGGGGTTGATTCTATTAATAAAGCTTTGAAAAGTACAAAATATTATCGTTTGAAGATTGGAGTGACTCCGGTTGACGCTGAGGGTAATACCCGAAAGCCTAGTGCGGATAAGATGCAGAATTTCATAACAGGTATGTTTACTGATGGAGAGTGGACTGTGTTAAAGAAAACTACAAAAAAAGCTATAGAGATACTA
>CAYIYJ010000006.1:17008-28722 GCA_964367655.1 uncultured Candidatus Saccharibacteria bacterium
TCAACCAAATGCAGAGTCATTCGTTGTTCACGAGGCTCAAACATATTGATTTTGAATGTGTAACTTTTACCGATCTCGATCTTTTCTTTCATCTTAGCTTCGTTACCGAATTCTGAGATGTGTACAAGTCCTGAAACTCCTTCTTCGATACTTGCAAGTGCACCATGTCGGTTAAACTTGATGATTACACCTGTAACTTCATCATCTTTTTTGTATTTTGTTGATGCAAGTTTCCAAGGGTTCTCTTTTCGAGCTTTAAGAGATAGAGACACTTTACCGTCTTTTACGTCGATGATTCGCGCTTTTACAGCATCACCAGCTTTATAGATAGTTCGTGGATCCTCTACAAGTCCCCAGTCTAGTTCTGAGATGTGAGCAAGACCTTCAAGTTCATCGTTGATCTTGATAAATACTCCGAAGTCTACTGTTCCTGTAACAACACCGTCAACATCGTCTCCGATAGAGTACTTACTACTCATTTCTAGAGCTTTAGCACTTACACCTTTACCTGATGAAGATGCTCCGTCGATACCTTTTTCTGAGAAGATAAGTTTACCTTCTTTTGAATCAGCTGTGATGATACTTAGAGAGATCTTCTGACCAATAAGCTTTTTAAGCTCGTCTTGGATCTTATCTTTGTTTCCATCCTCTATCTTAGGGTAGTGCTCAGGTTTAAGTTGAGATGCTGGAAGGAATCCGTGAATACCTTGCCAAATAACCATAAGTCCACCTTTGTTAGCGTCTTGTATTGCTACATCAAACACTGTTTTGTCGATAACAGCTTGTTCAGCCTCTTTCCAGATAATAGCTTGTTTTGCCTCCTTGAGAGATAGTTCAATATATCCATCAGTTTCGTCAAATCCACATACCTTGGCAGTAATCAAGTCTCCAGCATTAACCTTTCGGATAATGTCTCGAGCAATCATGAATTCTTTACCGAAGATCAATCCTGTTCCAAAAGGAGAAAGGTCTACGAAAAGTCTACTTTTATAAAGAGTAATCACTTTTCCTTCAATATCGTCACCGATCTTTGGAGGATTAGGGATGTCTGCAAATTGTGCAGCCATCAATGAGTTAATTTTTTCTGTATTTTCCATATGTATAAACTGAAGAGTGGTCGTATCAAGTCTGAATGGTGGGGTAGATACGGGTTACACAAACCTCAGGGATTTTGTAATAATTATTTAACGTGAACGATCTTCTTTACTTTTACAGTATTGTCGATCTGTATCTTTCGTTTTGTACCAAAAGATACGATACCCGCTGTTGTTGCATAGAGAGTATGATCTCGTCCCATCTTTACGTTGTTTCCAGGAAGAATTTTACTTCCTCGTTGTCGAACGATGATTGAACCAGAAGATGCTTTTTCTCCAGCGTACAACTTCACTCCAAGATATTTTGGCTGTGAATCTTTCAAGTTCTTTGACGAACCGGCTGCTTTTTTTGTTGCCATTGTGCGATTTGATTAATTGTTGATAATATATTGAACTTTTTTTGTCAAAATCTTTAACACGTGAGTGATATAGATGTGAGATGAGTATATATTATTTTATTGAAAAAATCAATGCCGACGGGAGGAGGGTGGGGTTTTCAAAATGGAGGTCCAGAGTTGTGTTTTTTGTCTGTTTCGGGTTGGTCGGGGTGCAGGTGTGGTTGTGGTTGCAGGTTGTCAAATAAAAAAACCTATCGAGAGACTTAATGTGTCCCCGAAGGGTTTTACATAAGAATCGATAAGGTTGGCACACCACGCGGAACTGGGCCACAAGTGCGGTCTTGGATGGTATATCAACGCCCAGCCCCGCGGGTGTATAAGCACTATAAGCTATCCTTCTTGTATTGTCAAGCTTTTTGCATAAAAAAACCGTTGCACACAGGTAAGGGAGCAAAAAAACCTGATGTACAACGGAACGTTTGTCCTTGGAGGGGGATGACGTTGTATATAAGGTATCATATTTTTACATAAAAAAAAGCCCCTTCATTCGGGACGAAACGATACGGGTAATCGAGTTCGTGGATATCCTGAATGAAGGGTGGATGGTAGAGTGAGAAAGGTTTTTTTAAAAAACCCGACATGGTTCGTTGGAACCAAAACTAGAAGGGGATCTTGATGCTGTGTACGTATACGCAGCAGATAGCCCAATAGCAGTCGGATTCCGTTTTTGCTCCCTTTGTACTGTGCCAACCTCAATTAATATAATCCTGGAAAGGTTGTGTGTCAACAGTATTTTAGGTGGCAATGTGGATAACTTTTAAGGTGGAAGAAAAGGGTGTAAAAAAAAGAACCTGCCGAGAGTTTGTCTGGGGGACTTGCTCTCGACAGGTTGGGGTATTGCGCACGGTCTACAAAACGGGTATTCCATGCTCCACCAAAAGAGATTCCTTCCTCTTTGGATGTGTTTGTAGTCTAACAGTAGGGTTGTAAAAAATCAAGAAGGCGTTTTTTGTGTAAAAAAAGACCGCCTGGCAGACTGGATAGATGCGTTAGCACCGTTTCCGATCCACCAAGCGGGGGTTTCTCAAGCTCGATTTTTCAACTGCCCCTGCGCAGCCTAGAATCGTTCTCAAGATGGTCTAATAATATACCAGATTAAGCCTACTGTCAATGGCTCAAAAAAAGGTTGAAAAAACCCGTATTTTGGCCCTTTTAAAAAATACAAAAAACCCTTGTTTTATAAGGTTAATATAGGAAAAAGTGATATGAGGCACTTGCTTTTTTTGCTGGGGTATGCTATACTCTTTAGGTCACTGTAAGAGTGGCTATTTAATTTGTGCAACATGTATTTCTTTTTAGAGCGTTCCAAACCCCAGAGCTATAGTCTTACATAGCCTCCTGATTGGAACATTTCAGACACTGGTAAGAGAAATGCATAGATTACAAGTTTAGTAAAAGCTTATTTTACAAATTGCAACCATAGGTTTTGCCACATTGCTTTCAGGATCAGTAGCAACTGTCCCTGCAACAGCAGTTACGCCAAACCAAACACCTACTCCGGTAGTTGTTCAAGCCCCAAGTTCATTAAATCCAAATAATGGCGTAGAAAGTGCTCTAAACCAGAAAATTCCTAAAGGAAGTATTCTACATCGAATTGCGTTTTGTGAATCTGCGAAGAGACAATTTGCACAAGATGGCTCTGTGTTGAAAGGAAAGGTAGATCCGAGAGATACTGGTATTTTCCAGGTTAACTCGTATTACCACCTTGATACTGCTAAGCAAAAAGGAATAGACATCTATACAGTTGAAGGTAACATTGATTATGCTCTCGATCTGTACAACAGAGAGGGAACAACTCCATGGAACTCTTCAAAACCATGTTGGGGACGATATCTAGCTACAAACTAATGCTAGAAGTAAAAACACCTTTCGTGAAAACGGAGGGTGTTTTTATGTGGGTTTTTATGATAGATTTTAATTAACACAGAAACTGACTTCTGTGCCCCACATCATCAAGCACCATGAAATTCCTACATAGAGTTGATGCCTACGTAACAGAGAATATCAATTGGTTTTTCGGAGCCCTTCTGGTACTTCTCTTTACACTCCTTGCCGTCTGTTAAATGAAGAGCCTTTTCCGTTTCGAAGCGATTGTCGTGGTTCCATACCGCCACAGTCGCTTTTTTATTTACATCAATGGATGATATTTTATATATTCTTTAAAATCCAACTCAGTTTTTCCTTCAGGTGTCACTCGAAGTATCTCATCTTTATTCATCGCTTTGATCTTAACCCGTTTTCCATTGTGCATAAAGAATATTCCAGGCCATGATTCATAGGCTTGAAACTTGAGATATATAGAAGATACCGGCTCTGTTTGTGGAAAGACCTCTGAATCAGCTTTATCGATCATTTTTACATATGTGGCTTTATCATGATCTTGTTCTTGCAGATCTATTGTTCCTTTGATGTAGTCTGGAAGTGTTTGTATCAGAAGTTCAGCACCATGCTTTGATAGTATTGTATATAATTCTGACAGTGATACTGGCCACACGTCATCTTCTATATCTACATATGTTTGAGCAACTATAGGACCATGATCCATAAGATGATCCATCTTGATGATTGTTACACCTGTATGTCTATTATTGTTTAGAATAGTTGCTTGTACTGGAGTTGGACCTCTATATATTGGTAGAAGTGAAGGGTGAATATTTAAAAAACCATTAGGAGATAGATCAAGTATATTCTGTGGAATTATCTTTCCATAATCAGCAACAACAA
Organism: uncultured Candidatus Saccharibacteria bacterium; assembly: GCA_964367655.1. Taxonomy (GTDB): domain Bacteria; phylum Patescibacteriota; class Minisyncoccia; order Phycocordibacterales; family CAIZLB01; genus CAIZLB01. Next base: position 21,225 of record CAYIYJ010000006.1, read on the forward strand.
CAGCCTCATGTTGAGAAATAATCTTTCGTAGTTCTTCCAGTACCTCTGGAGTTTTTAAAGAGGTTGGTTGAAACGTCGGGATATTGTGTTCATCTGCAAATACTTTCACTGGTGGTGGAGTGATCACTTGATGTCGTCCGACAGGTTTGTCAGGCGAGGTGACAATGAAGCTTGGAAGAAAACCTGCATCTTTTAGGTTTTGTAGAGTAGGTAAGGCGAAGTGACCGGTACCAAAGAATACGTAGGAAGGAGTTTTCATGAGGGTATTGTAACATATCTATTGATGTGGTAGTATCTTCATCAAGGACGTGGTCTCACACGCGTTGGTTGCTGAGTCGTCGCGGGCTTGGGTCCATAAGAAGCTAGTGCGTCAGCAAGTGAGACACGTCCGGTTATTTCGCCGAAAGGCGTTTGTGACATAAAAGCTTTCATAAGCTTGCCCTGGTAAGGGAGATTGGAGATGAGTAACCTAGCGTGGGTAACTCAGATCTGACTCTCTTACCGGGGTGTTTTTTTATTTTTGATTGAACAATACTTGCGCTTGTTGTGTATATGTTGTATAGTGTTTTTTAAATCCAGTACCATAGAATATTATGAATGTATCAATTACAGTGTTGTTTGTTGCCCTTGGTATAACAATCTTCATCCTTGGTTATACCAAAGGTCGAGAAAACCATGCGGGTATACCTCTGCGTATACGTCGTTGGAGAAGGGGACAGAGATTCCAAATTATCTCCGACTTGAGGATTTTGGCTGACAACCGTGTCTATCAAGTACGGTTTGAAACAGATTTGGTCCCCAGGCTCATTTATTTTGAAAAAAAAGTATCGTTAAAGCACGGGGCTTGGTATGTGTTAAAAATCGGAGAGGATACACCTACAGAGGTTGGTATCTCTGGGGTGAGTATGACCCCAATTCCAAAAAGCATCAAGGATTAAGAGTTCCTCCCAAAAACTCTCAACCCACCACCACGGAGTTCAATCCTTCGTTGGTTGGTGGGTTTTTTTATGGGTGGGTAGTTTTGGTAATGGTATAAAGATACTTGCTTTATGACATTAAGCATGCTATAATATAATCGTACTACTGGTACTGAAATCAGTAGACATTCACAATCAAAGATTGAACTTATGAACCCAGCCATCGTTATTGTCCTTGTTCTTCTCACCGCATTCCTTGCCTATGTTATTGGCCGCCTCCAGGGGCGCTACATCCACGCCGGCATTCCTCTCAACACGTGCTATGAGTGGTGGAAAGGAGATGAACCGTTTCAGGTCAGAGAGGATAAAACCCCTGACTCGGTCAAGAAGATGTATTCGGTAAGGTTTAAAAATGATAAGGAATGCAGGTTGATTCGTTTCACTTCTACCAGTGGAACTTCTCCGCTCACACCCGAGTATTGGTATTACATACCACACGGGTCGGATCAGCCGGTATCTCTAGACAGTTTTAAAACCGTTTCTATGACCCCGACCGCCCCCGAGGATTAGAGACTCCTTCCAAAAATTCTCAACCCGCCACCACGAAGTTCGATTCTTCGTCGGTCGGTGGGCTTTTTTATTTTTATCTATTGAACCTCCTCTGTATCTTGATTGGGTTCTATCCACTCTATATCCTTAGCTTTGTCTATAAACAGATGTCCATCGAGATGATCACATTCATGTTGAAAGATATGTGCAAGTAATCCTCCGGCACCCCGCACTTGTTTTTTTCCGTTCTCATCGTAGTACTCTAAAGAAACATTGATTGATCGATATACTTTTCCATAATACCAACGTACAGATAGGCAACCTTCACCATTCATCCATTTTTTTGTTTTTGAAGCTTTTACAATCTTTGGATTGATACAAACTAGGTCTTTGATGTTTTTTAATTCTTCAATATCAACAGGTTCTCCGTCTTTAGTTTTATTACGATACAATACCTTTTTCGAAACAATAAAGATTCGTAGTCCATGTCCAACTTGGGGAGCTGCAAGACCAACACCGTCATCGATAGCTGCCAAAGTCTCTTGCATATCTTTAATAATCTTTTGAATAGGTGTGCTTGTGATATCAGAAAGAGGCACCTCTGCTGCAGGTGTTTCAAGGACTGGATCTCCTTTTTCTACGATATGAAGCTTCGTCATGGTTTAGATAATACTACACAAAGTTAGTTTTGTCGACTTGGATATCTATCGATGCTGGAACAGTTTTTAGATATGGATAGATATGCAGGTCTGGCCATGCTCCATGTTCAAAAAACATATGGAGTATTTCTCGGTTTTGATGAGTTGTTGTTTGTACAGGTGTGTATCTTTGTATGTACGAACGTATCTGATCCAATTCTTTAGATCTGGCCGATATCTGTATATGTGTATTGTATGGGGGAAGTTTTGCTTCTTCGGTGTCTGTATATATGTGTGAGATGAGTGGTTGCCAATCTTTTTGTTTGATTGCTTGCCAGATAGGGTGTGCTGGGTTTCTTGTTTGGATCAGAAGATCTTTGGTTGTTCGTTCCATCAGGGTGTAGATAACACGAGCAGCGTCAAATTCTGCATTTCGGCTTGGTAATCCAAGCAAACTTTCCAGTGATATGATTGCACTGTGTGTGTATTGTTGATCTATGGATTGGGTGAGTAGAAGTTCTGTACCGATATAGAGCGTACTATCTTTTTTCTGTAGAGCTTTTTTAGCAGAAGATTTTGTTTGGTTATTACTATCGATGATAACTATTGGCATATCTGTGATCTGTTCTAATTCTTCTCGAAGGATCTCTGTGTGTGTACCAAAGGGAATCAGGTTCCAGCCGGAACAGATAGGACAGGCCAAGTTGGCTGTCTGTGTAGTGTGGCAACTATCACATACATACATCTTTTCTCCATTAAGATCTTTTAGATGTAGCGGTTTTTGACAGGTGGTGCAACTCAATAGATGCTTACAGTCTGCACATACAGTTTGATGGCTCAACCCTTTGCGTACTGTATATAGTAAGAGTGATTCTTTCTTTTTCTCACAAAAACGTATCAGGGATATGAGTTCTGGAGAAAAGAGAAAACTTTTCTTTTGCAAATCTTGTTTTGTTTTAACTTTAGCTCGACCTGATTCGGTCATATCTATGAGGTGAAGTGTTGGCGTTGTAGATAGCGGTGCTGGTAGCAGTGTTTCTGCAGGTCTGGTCGCATATATTGGAAGTATAGTGTCACTTTCGTACAGAGTAATCTTTTTTCGTTTGCAGAATGCACGCAGGAAGAACCTGATGTCAAAATCTTTTCGTAGATGTCTATAGTACTCAGAAGAAGCCAATTCGAGAACACATATTGTTTTTTCAGCAGGTGATTGGTCCAATCGATATAGATCGATAGGCATAAGTACAGGCGAGCAGCCTGCTTTTTTAAGATAGGCTTCATGGGTTTTGATAGGTACAACTATATATGTGTCAGGATTGGCCAGTTGTAGCTGTTTAATGGTTTCTATTCGTTCAGACAGGGGTGCTTGTATGTAGTGTGTTGTAGGTAGGGTGGGTGAGGTAGTGTTCTTTTGTTTTTCTTGAGAAACACTTTCGAGGTTTTCAAGTATTTTTTTAGGGACAAGTTCTGAAAACACTTCACCAAATGGTCGTACATAATAGCGGGCTGTATCGAGCACTGCGAGTATGAATTCACGACTAAATGCATCTGTTTTAATAAGGGTGTCTATCTTACGAATCGTAAATGTCTGGGATTTTATATATTCTTTGGCTTGGTGTACTGGTATGACCTCATCAACTACGGCCCAGATATTTCTATTCTGCATCTTTACCTGAATAACATCTCCAACTGCACACGGAATACTACTCCAATACATAAGAGTGTCTGTGAACGTCCTTTTGAGAATGGGAAACACGGTTATGCACTGCATATCTTGTAAGTATATAGTACTATATATGCATATGACAGATTTTAAAACGGCTGTTTGTAATGCCTTATCACATGATGTATGGAATGATTCAGATGCTCAATTGACTATACACAGTCAAGATTCAAGTATTTTTAAAAGAGAACCTACCGGCGTCATATACCCGCGCAGTGTCGATGATGTCAAGACTATTGTCAAGTTGGCAGGTGAGCACGGTGTTACTCTATCTGTACGAGCGGGAGGTACATGTATGAGTGGAGGATCGCTTACGGATGGATACATTCTCAACCTTACAAAACATATAACCGGTATACATGTGAATGCGTACAGTAAATCCGCAGAAGTAGAGATGGGTGCATACTATCGCGATCTTGAAAAAGAATTGATAAAACACAATTTGATGTTTGCAGCGTATCCATCTTCAAAAGATATTTGTGGACTCGGAGGAATGATTGGAAACAATACATCTGGAGAGAAAAGCGTTCGACATGGCGGAACATTGGACAATGTGTACTCTGTTGATGTTGTATTACGTGATGGGGAGCTGTATACGTTTGAAGAGATGCACGATGACGCGTTCAAAAAACTTACCAAAGAGAAAACTGTTCTCGGAACTATCTGTAAAGAATTGTTGGCAATCTACACCAAACATCACGTTGCATACAATCATGCAGTAGGTGAAGTTAAAAAAGCCGCATCAGCATACCGACTTGAACATATTCATGATGCAAAAAAGAAAACATGGAATCTGGCTAAGTTATTCATCGGTGCTCAAGCAACGCTCGGTATTGTTGTAAAAGCTCGGTTAAAACTCGTACCTGTTCATGTACATACTCGTATGCTTGTCATGCCAATACATGATCTAGAGAAATTGCCTGAGGTATTACAGATCGTTATGGCGCATAATCCATCATCGGTTGAGACATTTGATAAGCACACATACCGTCATGCGAAGAAGTTTTTGCCAGAAGATACGCTGATCATACAATCTTTGTTTAAACCACAGACAGAATTTATCGTTATTGCAGAATTTTCTGAAGATACTCAAGTAAAAACTGACGCAGTGGCACATACTGCTATGAAAGCCTTGGAACACTTACATGAAGAAGTGCTGTACTGTACAGATGTACGCTTTGTTACAAGTGTTTGGAATGTACGTCGATCATCTTTCCGAGTGATGCGAGATGCAACGTTTGATAATCCGCATAAACGTGCGGTACCGTGTATAGAAGACATTATCGTTCCTGTCTCACACTTTGATCGGTTTATACCACGACTGATAGAACTGCTTAAAAGATACAATATAGATTACGGTTTTCATGGACATATCGGTGATGGAGCACTTCGGGTGATACCTGTGTTTGATTTTACACATAAAGATATAGCATTAGCGCTCATATCTGAGTTTATGAGTGATGCGTTTGCGTTGATCAAAGAGATGCGAGGGAATATGAGTGCGGATCATAGTGACGGGTTGATACGAACACCGTTTTTGCGGGAGTTTTATGGAGATGAGTTGTATGAAGGGGTGGTGGTTGGGGTGAAGAATGTGTTTGATCCAAAGGGTGTGTTTAATGCAGGGAAGAAGGTTGGGGTGACGACGAGGGAGTGGGAGGGGTGGGTGAGGTGAGGTTGGGGAAGAGGAGGGTCATTGTGGTACCTTCACCCCGCACGCTTTCGCATAAAAGTTTACCTTTTAAGTGTCTATCTGCTGAGTATTTTGCTGATGCCAAACCTATCCCAAAATTATTTCCACCGTCTTCGGTTTGTCTTTTTGAGGATTGAAATGGGTCAAAAATAGTGTGTATTTTTTCAGGATTTATTCCAATACCTGTGTCAATTATAGATATAAAATTTAAATTTTCTGTAATTCCTGTATGAATACATATTTCTTTATTAGGAGAATTTTCATTAACAAATGATTCACAGGCATTCATAAACAAATTGTATAAAATATGTGATATTGCATATTTACGTGTTGATATATTAAATTTACCGGTATGTGTTTTAATTATTATATTAATATTTTTCTTTACATAAAGGTGTTTTGTCAGGATTAGTAGATCATTTATTTCATCCAATAAATTAAATGTTTGAATAGTTTCATCGTATTTTATTTGTTTACGCACACTAGATATCATTGTCTCTAATTTTGCCAAAGCTTTTAGAGATTCTCTGTCTCCGTGCGGGCTAGGAGCGCTAACTGTTTCTATTTTTAATTTTAGAGTCTGAATAGGGGAAATAATATCATGAAAAAGACCCTGCGCTATTTTTCCAAATTCAACAAATCTATAAATCTTATTGAGATATTCAATTTGAGATTGTTTTAATTCTAAAGTTCTGTTTGTAACAGTAGTCTCTAAAAGTTCTTTCTCTTTTTTTAGAAGGAATTCTGTACGTATAGATCTGTTTAATAATTTTGTCTGTTCGCGGTTTGATAAAAATAACAAAGAAACTATGTAAATAAACACTAGTCCAAACTCTAAAATATCATCAAGTCTAAAAGTATAATTACGCCATGTCGTATTTATATTTAAATAATTACGTAATTCAAAACCTACGAACATAGACAATATAACGAAACAAAGATAATATATCGATATATTTTTCTTTGATACTAGACTTACAAAAACAATAGACATCAAGTATCCAAGAACAACAGAATGCATGTCATAACCCCATTTCAACCCAGAAATAAAACATATTAGATTCATGGTTATAACAGCTAAAAAATAAGACCCTTTAATTTTTTTTGAGAGAGCAAGAATGAACGATATTATAAATAATGAGTATACAGCTATTGAAAATAAAAAACTAAAACCTGTATAATCTGTAATAATTTTTTTATTTAAAACTATTAATAATAAAAAAAGGGTTGTAATACATACATTCACTGTAACAACAAAATTAATTAAAAATTTTTCTCTATCTGTCATATCCATTTGTAAATCATAACAAAAACCCCGCCTCCCCAAAAGGGAAGGCGAGGCTGTCACACATCATCTCCAAAACTCATCCGACTCAGGCACAAACACCAACCCGATCCCATACGAAGTGGGGTAATCCTTCATCTGCGCAAGGATATAATCACCAAATACAATTGCTAAAACATGGTTTGAGCGAGGGCAGGTGATTGTAAATGGAATCAACGGGTTCTTAGACGCAAAAGACAATTCCAAATACGTATCTATTCTGTAAGTTGTGGCATGAGGCTTGTGAAGCGTATTCTGCATGTACACACCGTACCACTTCGCAAGTGTTGGATGTTTAAAAAAGTCAGCTGTAAGTAGTCGTCTCCAAGAGGGCGCTGTACATCGTGTCAGTATAAACGATCCGTAGATCAACGTTGTAATCCCTATACACCACACAGATCTCTCTGTTGTAAATCCGCACGCAAGATAGACTGTGAGTAGGATAAGTACGTACACCACCGTTATCCAGCCTGTAATATCGCGCAGGATAGACATCGTAGTCTTTGTCTTTGAATGGTAAAATGCGGTCATTGGTTTGGTTTGTTAAATTGTCGTGACAGTTTAATCACGGAATTGTGAAGGTGCTGTTCTAGAAAACATTATCACACTTTAGTCAAATATACCATACTGGCACAAAGAAAACCCCCGGCCCAG
>CAYIYJ010000006.1:28822-37550 GCA_964367655.1 uncultured Candidatus Saccharibacteria bacterium
GTTGAATTGTAAAAGTGCTACATTGCAAAAATACAATATAAACACAATCAAGTCAATGATTTGTCAAAAGAAAAAACCCACCCTCTTGACGAGGGCAGGTCTTCGTCAGGGGCGGGAATTTAGGCTGCAATCAGAAACCGATGCTGGGGCATATCGCGCGACTGCCTGTGTCTAAGCAGATTGTTTCCAAGCCTGACACAGAAGTCACGCAACTCGACCCAGTTGTCCGGTGCTGCAGTAATGAGCGCTGTGCCCACGGTATCCATATCAGTTGCGCATTGCAATGTCGCAACAACCTCGGAGATAAAAACTCTGTCGATCGGATTCTGGTCTGCCGCCAGAGACTGAATAATTTCTCCGAGCCTCTTTGCGGCCTCAAAGCCGTGCGCTTCTTTGCCCGGATTACGTAGTGCACAATCAAACTCGATCGCCGCTTGGGAAAAGTAAATACCTGAAATGTCGAGCAAGTTGTTGAACTGTCGTTGATTTTTCATGGTGATAACGGTTTAAGGTTCAGGGGATTAAGGTCAGTATATCACAATATATATCCATTCCCACAACCAAAAAACCATGCTATACTTCACCACATGCAAAAAAAGGAATACCTCTCAAAAGAAAAACATGAAGAACTTATCCAAGAACTAAACGTTCTTAAAACAGTTCGCCGAAAAGAGATTGCTCAAGATCTTGAGTATGCTCGATCACTGGGAGACCTCTCAGAAAACGCTGAGTTTAACAAAGCTCGAGAAGATCAGGCTGTTGTAGAAGACCGTATCGCTCAGATAGAAACAGTTCTTGCTAACGCTGAGATTGTAAAAGCTCACCACTCAAACATCGTAGAGGTAGGTACAAAAGTACATCTACAAAAGAAAGGATCTAAAGATACTGAAAAGTTTGCAATCGTTGGATCAGAAGAGATTGATCCTAATACTAATAGTATCTCTCCAAAATCTCCAATTGGCCTAGCACTTATGGGAAAAGCTGAAAAAGATGTTGTTACTGTTCAAACTCCAAACGGTAAAGTCATAGAATATACAATTGTCGATATTGAGTAATAGTACGATAGAGGTATACTATGTAGGTATATATGGCCTCGAATCTTGCAGAACGTATCAAAGAACGCTTAAATATTGTAGACATCGTCGGACAATATGTAAAATTAACTCGTGCTGGTATTAATCATAAAGGATGTTGTCCATTTCATCATGAAAAGACACCGTCTTTTTTTGTTTCGGAGCAAAGACAAACGTTTACTTGTTTTGGGTGTGGTGTGAAAGGGGACATGATTGCATTTGTTGAGCAGTACGAGAGGCTTACATTTCGTGAAGCGTTGAAGTTACTTTTTGATAAATCAGGATTGCCTGAAAGTGATTGGGAAGATTCAAGACAAAAAGATTCTCGAGCGATCGAAGAAGATCAGGCTAAAAAAAGAGCTATGCACGCCATGGATACTGCAGTTGAAGTGTATGCACGAGAATTGATCACATCCGACGCGGCGCTCGCATACTTAAACAAAAGAGGTTTAAAACCAGAAACTATAAAAGACTGGTCTATTGGTTTTGCACCAGACATGTGGCAGTACATCGAAGCACGAACTGAAGTTGATGCTCAAGATCTAGTTGTGGCAGGCCTACTCAAAGTGCGCGAACAAACACAGGAAACACATCGTATCAAAGGAAATACATATGATTTCTTTCGTGGACGAATTACATTTCCCATATTCGACATACATGGAAAACCGATAGCTATCTCAGCTCGGATCATCAACACTGGTGAACCAAAATACTTGAACAGTCCTGATACGGTCATCTTTAACAAATCACAGGTATTATACGGACTACACAAAGCAAAAGATGGTATGCGTAAATGGAAGTTCGCACTTCTAGTGGAAGGACAACTCGATCTCTTGCTTTGTCATCAGGAAGGATTTGATCAAACAGTGGCAACATCAGGAACCGCTCTCACAGACGATCATCTTCGATTACTCAAACGATACACAAACAATCTGATGCTTGTATATGATGCTGATCAAGCCGGTATGAAAGCCACTGTTAAAGCTTGGTCACTAGCTCTCAAACATGGCTTGGAAGTAAAAGTGGCACTTCTACCTAAGAATGAAGACCCCGCGTCTTTACTTCAAGAAAACAAAGGTGTGTTTGTCTCAGCTCTTAAGAATGCTATGCATGTGATCGAGTATGTTCTCTCTAAAAGTGACATCTCTAGCCGTTCTGGAAAGAAAGAGACAATGGAGAAGCTCATTCCGCTCGTTGCCTCTCTTGACAACAGTGTTGACAAGGAGCACTTTACCAAACGAATCTCTGACCTGTTTGACATGTCTCTTGACAGTATCTATATAGAGATACAGCGGTACGAGGCGGCTGAGAAGGGTAATATCTCTCGATCAGGTACGTTTGATATGGAGAAGGTGATGCAGCAGGGGGGTGTGGTACTAAACCCTACAGATCTTTTGGCTCCTGCTCGGCAGGCGCTTGCAGAACTGAAGAGTTTGTTGTATATTTACACACAACAACTCAATAGCCCCGACACAACATCCGAAGGCGAAAATCGCCCGGATCTATACGAAACATATATTAAAAAAATAACAGATATTAAAGAGGGAATTTTGGGAACGCTCCAATCTCTATATCACCCTGATCTGTCTCCTGATACAGAAACTTTTATTGATGAACTGACGAAACGACAACTTGCTGTGGATGAACGCATGGTATATACACTTGAAAATATGCAAAGTCAGAAAGATCTCGACGCTGATTTTTATGAACGAGAAAGCGAGCTAGCTTTTAGAAATTGGATACAAAAGATTAAGAATCTTGTATTCGATACAATTAAAAGTAATTTGAAAAAAGCTGAGATTAGTAAAGACAAACAACAAGTAGATACACTTTCAGACTATATATACAAACTTTCCGTTTATTCCATATAAAATTTAAAATAAACAACAAACATATTCATGGCTCCATCAAAAAAAACTACAAAAAAAATAGTAAAAAAAGTCATAAAAAAACCTATATCTAAAGTAAAGGCTAAGCCTGCTGCTAAAAAAGTTGTCAAAGCTGTTACAAAAGCTAAACCTAAAGCTAAAACAACTGCTAAACCTGTATCTAAAGCACAAGCTAAAAAGGTTGTAGTACCAGCAAAAAAGACAAATACGAAACCACTTAAAGCCGTTAAAAAGTTTAAGCCTCTTTCACCTGAAGAAAAAGTAAAGATCTTCGCTCCTAAGATAGATCCTAAATACGACAAAAAAGCTGAAAAGCTAATGCATAAAGGAAAAGAGCGGGGATTCGTTACATATGACGAGATCTTGAAAGAGTTTCCTCATATTGAAGAAGATATCGATTTTCTAGATTATCTATACCAAAAACTACAAGGAGCAAATATCGATATCCTTGAAAGTGGTGGTCTTTTGGACGTACAAACAGAACCTGACGAATTGCTAAAAAAATACGGCCAAGGACACGGTCGAGATGATCAGTTCGATTCTATTCAGATGTACCTTAAAGAGATCGGCCAGTATGACCTTATCTCAGCCCATGAAGAAAAAGAGTTAGCACGACGCATCGAAGCTGGGGACCAAGAAGCGGTCGCATTGCTTGCTCGAGCAAACTTACGACTTGTAGTTTCTATTGCCAAAAAATATGTAAACCGATCACAAGATCTAACACTGCTTGACCTTATTCAAGAAGGTAATATTGGTCTCTTTAAAGCTATTCAGAAGTTTGATTGGCAACGAGGCTTTAAGTTTTCAACATATGCCACATGGTGGATCAGACAGTCTATAACTCGAGCCCTTGCTGATCAATCACGAACAATCCGTGTTCCTGTGCACATGGTAGAAACAATTGCTAAGTATAAGCAAACAGTACGAAGACTCTTCCAGGATCTTGGACGAGAACCTATGCCTGAGGAGATTGCTCTTGAGATGGGTGTTGAAGTTGAAAAAGTATACATGATCGAGAAGATCGACCAATCAACTGTTTCTCTTGACACACCAGTTGACGACGAGGACAAGTCTGTTTTCGCTGACTTTGTGGCTGATGATAAAGTGATGACACCTGATCAGGATTCTTCACGACGTATCCTACAAGATCAAGTTAAAGAAATTCTAAACGATCTTAACGAAAAAGAACGAGAGATTCTTATGCTTCGAAACGGTATGACTGATGGTATACAACACACTCTTGAAGAGGTAGGTAAGATGTTTGGAGTTACTCGAGAGCGTATTCGACAGATCGAAGCTAAAGCTCATGAGAAAATTCGACAACATGATAAAGCGAATCGGTTGAAGGGGTATTAATTAGTAATTACATAGAAACTTTATGAAAACTTGAATAGCATTCCGCTATTCTTTTTTCATATACGTTGAAACTCTGTCAACTCCTTCTCCGTGTTATAATAACCCCTACATGACTTCAACATCTTTCGAAACCGCATACAAACGCCTCAACCCAGCTCAAAAAAAGGCTGTGGACACCATCGACGGCCCAGTGCTTGTAGTTGCAGGTCCTGGAAGTGGTAAAACTCAAGTCCTCACACTTCGCGTTGCTAAAATTCTTAAAGAAACAGACATGCGTCCGTCAAACGTACTATGTTTGACGTTTACCGATTCGGCATCTCATAACATGCGAGAGCGTTTGACTACTTTTATGTCCGAAGACGCATATCGAGTCAGTATTCACACGTTCCACAACCTATGTACATCTATCATCAATACTAATCCTGAGTTTTTCTATAACGGTGCCACACTTCGAGCGGCAGATGATGTAACAAAGTACAGTGTGATGGAGCAGATCATCGAACAACTACCGTATGATGCAAAATTACGTTCATATCATCCAGAACAGGGATATACATATCTTAAAGATGTACAAAAAGTCATCTCACATATCAAAAAAGCAGGTCTTACACCTCAAGAATTCAAAAACATACTTGACGCAAATGATGAAGACATCATTGTTCTCAACGAGAAACTTGGACCAATATTGTCAAAGACAGTAACGCAGGCAACATACGAAGAATTCTGCCAAGCTTTTGCAAAACTATACAAAGAACGTGGTGGAAAAAACATATTGGCCTATCACAGTCTTTTGGATGCTCTATATATAAACTTTACAACATCAGTGCAAGAGAAAAAAGATTTGTCTCCATGGAAAACAACCTTCACTGAGAAAAACACCAAAGGAGATCTTGTGTTTAAAGACACACGAAGGGCGGACATGATGCGTGAGGTGGTGACAGCATATGAAAAATACAGTGCTGCCATGTTCAACCAAGGTTACTATGATTTTGATGACATGATCCTTGATGTACTTCAGGCGGTACAGAAACATGATGTACTTCGATACAAACTACAAGAGCAATATCAATATATACTTGTAGATGAGTTCCAAGATACTAACGATGCCCAGATGCGCCTAATCTGGCTTCTGACTAACAACGAGGCGTCAGAGGGTCGACCCAACATCATGGTGGTAGGAGATGATGATCAAGCTGTATACAAATTCCAAGGGGCAGAACTTTCTAACATTGTTGATTTTACAAAGATGTATACGGGAGTTGAAGTGATCACGCTCACTGAAAACTACCGATCAAACACAGATATTGTTGCGGCATCACTTGCCATGATTCGAACGGGATCTCATCGATTGGAAAATATCCTCAAAGGATTTACTAAAAACTTGCAATCATCAAGACCGTTTGATGTGAAAAATAAACTTAAGAAAAAACAACCTGTCGACATACAGGAATTCGACACAAAACTTCATGAATACTCATACATTGCTCGTGAGATTCAAAAAGCCATCAAAAGTGGGGTAGAGGCGGAAGATATTGCCGTGATTGCTAGAGGTCACAAAGATCTTGTTGGTCTTGTGCCATATCTGCAAGCTGCCGAAGTACCTATACGATATGAACGTGAACAACATGTACTAACAGAACCTCACATACAACAGCTCATAACGATACTAAGATATTCAAATAACAATCTTGCAGAACTGCACGATGACCTATTGCCACAGATACTGTCATATCCTTTTTGGAATATTCAAACATTGGAGTTGTGGCAATTATCTCGAGCTGCGTATACAGCGCGTACCAGTTGGGTGGACACAGTTACTACACCGACAGATACCTACACAGCTCCAACGTCTATCAGCAAAGCAGTGGAACATCTTCTTGAGACAACACGTCTTGCATCTCATGAAAATGCCGAACATGTTATCGACTATATCATCAACAAAACAGGTTTTCGAGATTATTATTTTAATTCTGATAAGTTTAGTCATGAAAAATCAGAATATCTAGTATTTCTTTCAAACCTAAGAACTTTTGTTCAAGCAATACGAGAATACAAACAAGGTAAAGAACTATCTGTTGCTGATGTTATTTCTTTTGTAGACACGTATGAGGATAATAATCTCATTCTCTCTGATACAAGTCCGTTTGTGAATGCCCGCAATGCAGTAAACCTTCTCACAGCTCACAAATCAAAAGGATTGGAATTCGAAATAGTGTTCATCGTCTCAGCTACAGATAAAGCTTGGACAGGTAAGGGAATGCCTGAAAAGGTTTCTCTTCCAACAAACTTACCACTTGGCCCAGCGGGAGATACTGAAGATGACCAGTTGCGACTATTCTTTGTTGCTTTAACCCGTGCTAAAAACCATCTATACATCACATCACACAGAGCGGACGGGAGTGGTAAACAAGCCAACAAACTCAGATTCCTTGAGAGTCTTGGTGTGCCCGAAGGTGACCCTGTGACAGACCTAGAGCTTGATTCAACAAGTCTACTTGAATCATCGATGCTATCAGCCGATCGTAAACATACACATATTGGTCCAGCTTTTTTGGATACAGAAAAAGCCTTGCTTGAGACGCTTACAAAAGATCACGTTCTTTCTATCACACATGTTAACAATTTTTTGAACGTTGATAAGGGTGGGCCGATGTTGTTTTTGGAAAACAACCTCCTTCGTTTTCCTCAAGCAAAAACAGCTCCCAGTGGCTATGGAACAGCACTTCATGCGGTTATACACCGATCACTGATGTGTCTTAAAACTGAAAAACGATATCCAACACTTGAAGAGGTGAATACGTGGTTTACGGATTGTTTACGATATGAGCGATTATCTCGTGCTGAATATACCGTATATCTTGAGAGGGGACTAGACGCACTAAAACAGATATATGTAGAAAAGATTCTTACACTTTCCGGCACTGAATTATCAGAAGTTGATTTCAAACATGAAGGCGTTGTACTAAAGTCTATCGACGGATCACTTGTACCCTTAAGTGGTAAGATCGACCTTATTCGTTTTGAAGAAACCGGAACTGATATATCGGTATGTGATTTTAAAACAGGAAAAGAGAAGAAGGATTGGACTGGTAAAGATGCCCATGAAAAAGTACAACTTCATTTTTACAAACAACAACTTACGTTCTACAAACTGTTGATCGAAAAATCAAAAACTTTTCACAATCTGAACGTGGCGAATGGTCAGTTGGAGTTTTTAGAAACGGCAGGAGAGAGATTGATAACACTAGCAGCTGGCATTACCAATGAAGATGTTCGGAGACTAGAAAAACTTGTGTGTGCAGTGCATACACGCATTATGACGCATGATTTTTCTGTACCGGAGAGTGTTAAAGAGTTGGCCGGACTTGAAGCGGTGGAGGAATTTGAGCGATTGCTTTTGCGGGAATAGTTATTTTATCTGATATATCGACTTTACATCCGCAGGACTTTTATCACCTCGATGTTGCCATAAAGCAAACAATCCAGAAGCAAGAGATATAATACCCGTAAGTAGTACTGCTTTAAATAGAATAATTCCTCTATCAATATTTTCTGCACCAGCTGTTCCAAACATAAGACACACTTCGATAAACACAGCCGCCGCCGTTATACGAAAGATAGTAATAAACTTATCACTAGCAAGTCCTAAAGCTCGATTAATATACCAAATCACCAGAAAATATCCCAGAACATATCTATATGACGTCATGGTATAGACTTTAGGCGTACCTGACTCAATAAAAAAATCAAGAACCCCTGTTATAAGTGTTAACCAAATCACTGTTCCAAATACGTATGAGATGATATGTTTCATATGCAGATATTATATATCACTTCTTAGTTTTATAACATGGAGGTGAAAGTGGGAAGGTATTGTTTTGTAAAACTCATCAATTTCAATAACCATATCAAACTCTGGAGATGTTAGAATATCATGTTTTATAGTACGCAGTTCTACTACTTCTTCAGGGGTAAAATCAGCTTCAACCACATGTCGTAGCGGAACGAGCATTAGATGTTTTTCAGCGATCTTGTTATATGGGAAATCGTTGCGAATCAATTTCCAGTGGACATACAGTTCTATTGGCTTATCGACACACAGCGGACAAGAGTGTGGTGATGATATATCAACGGTTTTTCGATACTGTGTGTATTTTTCTTGTAGGTCAGGGGTACGTAGGGATGGCATAAATCAATTTAATTTTTTAAAATAACCTGGAAATAACTATATATAAAATAGCTCCAATTATCGCCCCTATAAGTTCTTTACGATATTTTTTGAGATCATTCTTCATACTATCTACTATATCATATTTGACGAAGGTGTAGGTTGCATTTGCAGGCCCTTGTCAATCTGGGCCGAAACTGCAACCGAAATCTGAGGAAAACTGGTTGCCAGACTTGGAATCG
>CAYIYJ010000006.1:37650-48495 GCA_964367655.1 uncultured Candidatus Saccharibacteria bacterium
TGGGCCGAAACTGCAACCGAAATCTGAGGAAAACTGGTTGCCAGACTTGGAATCGCCCCTTACAGGGACCAGTACACCTTTGTGGTTTGACTCAGGCAAAAGCCTTCGCAAACA
This sequence comes from uncultured Candidatus Saccharibacteria bacterium, assembly GCA_964367655.1. Lineage (GTDB taxonomy): Bacteria > Patescibacteriota > Minisyncoccia > Phycocordibacterales > CAIZLB01 > CAIZLB01. The sequence continues at coordinate 37,765 of CAYIYJ010000006.1, forward strand.
TCACAAAGGTTTTCGATTCCGAAAAAAGCTACGCTTTTTTTAATTTTTTCATATTCTCAAACTTGTTGCCAGACTTGGAATCGAACCAAGATTAAAGGCTTCAAAGGCCTCTGTCCTACCGTTAGACGATCTGGCAATACCCAACACTATATCAGAAAAAGGGTATTTAGGCAAAAGGTCCAAAAACACCATCGTGATATAATATCTTAATGAACTACTGGCTCATGAAATCAGAAGGAGATTGTTATCCCATTTCTCAACTCAAAAAAGATAAAACCACCTCATGGGGTGGTGTGCGAAATTTTCAAGCTCGAAACTATATGAAATCTATGCAGGTAGGGGACATGGTTCTGTTTTATCACTCTAATGATAAACCATCAGGCGTATATGGCTTGGCCAAGGTATCAAAAAAAGCCCATCCGGATCTAACCGCCCAAGATCCAAAAGATGAACACTTTGACCCAAAATCAACAAAAGAAAAACCTGTATGGGAATGTGTGGACGTACGATATGTTGAGAGTTTTCCTAAACCGATATCACTTGATGATTTAAAAAAGAATCCAAAGTTATCACAGATGAAACTAGTCCAAAAAGGATCAAGACTTTCAGTGATGCCTGTGTCAAAAGCAGAGTTTGAACAAATCCTCTCGATGAGGTAAGATAAAAAACATATGACAAATCTTCAAGAACGATCTGCTGCAGCTCGTATATTTGCTTTAATAGTATTACTTGCGATCATACCAGCGTGGTTTTTTTACATAGGTACTCAGTATGAAAAAACAGTTCAAGTATTAACAAGTCAATCTGCTGAAGTTACAGAAGCATTAAAATAGTACAAAAAGATCAATGTTTCCTCTAAAATCACCTTGGACATACCAACTCAAAAGAACTCGCCCGCTCTATACACTAGAAACGGATCTAGAGAGTGATGTTTGTGTTATTGGTGGTGGAATATCTGGAGTTATAACAGCGTATTATGTTTTAAAATATACAGATAAGAAGATTATTCTCATTGACTCTTACCAAGTTGGTCACGGAGCAACGGGGCACAACGCAGGGCAATTGGTTGCAGAGTTGGAACGCTCGATCACTTCTCTGGTTGGAGAATATGGGCTCGAACACACAATGGAAGCACTTCGTTCTGTTGATTCTGCTTGGATCATGCTTGAAGAGGTGATGCGCGATACAAATCTTTCGCTACCATACTCAACGTTTGTCGGATATGACGTATACACGACAAAGCAACAGATCCATCGTCAACTGGCAGATCTAGCTCTTGCTCACGAAGGAGGTTTGCATAACCGTCGCATGTACATATCAGAAGATCACATAAAAGATCTAGAGATTCCAGGTAAATACGCACCATACTATGAAAAAGTACCTCACGCATCGATTCTCTCTCTTGCGGAGACTATAAACCCCCAATACATAGCAGCCTATCCACTACGAAAAGGATGTTTAAACAGTGCTGTATTTACGGAACAACTATTAAGTTTTTTGGTTGATACATATGGTATAGAACGACTACAAGTTTACGAGCAGTCTCCTGTAACAGAATTGGATTTACATAAAGATTCAGCTGTTATAAAAACAGAGCAAGGTAAGACAGTGAATGTTAAAAAGATTATTTTATGCACAAACGGATTTGAACATTTTACTATCAAAGATAGACATAATGACATTGATATGAATTTTCATAAAAATGTTAAAGGAAATATCGGATATATGATGGCAACAACTGAAGAAGTTGGCAAAAACCCTTCAGCTACTGCGTATCTAGAAAAAGATTTTGATACTGACACAGGTCATGCTAACTCTGATCGAGATATCGTGTATTCAAACGAATATGTGTACACAACAAGAAGACCTTATGATCTTGGTGAAGAAAAACCTAAGAACTTGTTTTGTATTGGGGGAAAAGGTTTACCTATGGAAGACACTACAACGTACAATAGAAACGTTGAATATTCCAAAGATATAAAAGATGAGTATGTTAACTTTATGCATCAGAATTTTGATGGGCAAGAGCAGATAATAGATCAAAAAGAATTCATGTGGCATGGACTTATGGGATACACCGAGAACGGTTTGCGCATGGTTGGTTTTGAACCTAAAAACCACACACTGATGTATAACCTTGGCTGTAACGGTATCGGGATCATGCCAGCGATCTGGGGAGGAAAGAGAATAGCTTCTTTGCTTAATGGAGACAAATCAAAGAGTCTTTTTGATCCAAAATAACCCTTATTTTTCAGTCGTGGATATGATAGTATGTCTTCTATGACTGATATCAAAAAACCAGAGCTTACAGGCTCACTTGAAAAATACACAAAACCATACGAAGCTTCTGCTGTCGAGGGTTCTGTCTATACACGTGAGACTGAGTCTGGTTTTTTTAATCCTGATGTTTTAGCCTCAAAACTATCTGAACGATATGGCGCGTCACAAACATGGACAACTATCATGCCACCACCAAACGCTAACGGTCGTCTCCATGCCGGACACGCACTTGACGGTACACTTAAGGACGTGATCGGTCGTTATATGCGTATGATTGGTAAGCAAGTACTTATACTTCCTGGGTCTGATCATGCAGGTTTCGAAACTCAAGTGGTATATGAGAAACAGCTAGAAAAAGAAGGTCGTACTCGTTTTGGCATGGATAGAGATCAACTCTATAAAGAAATCTATGATTTTACAATCGCAAACAAAGATACTGTAACTGGAGAGGTAAAACGTATTGGAGTTTCTGCTGATTGGAGTCGAGACATATTTACACTTGATCCAAAAGTTGTAAGTGGTGTTCAAGATACATTTGTAAAGATGTTCAACGATGGGTTGATCTATCGCGGAAAAAGAGATTGTAACTGGTGTAGTAAACATCAAACATCTCTTTCAGATGTAGAAACTACAAGTAAAGAGTTTTCAACTCCATTTTATACATTTAAGATCGGAGAATTTGAGATCGGCACAGCCCGACCTGAAACAAAGTTCGGTGACAAATATATCGTAGTTCATCCAGAAGATACTCGATACGAAAAATGGAAACAAGGTGATCAGTTCACCGCTGAATGGATAAACGGTTCACAAACTTTTACAGTTATCAAAGATGACTGTATTGATATGGAATTCGGAACAGGTGCAATGACTATCACTCCATGGCATAGTTCTATAGACTTCCAGATTGCCCAGAGACACAACTTGGATATGGTTCAAGTTATTGACGAATACGGAAAACTTACAGATGTTGCAGGCCCTCTTAAAGGTCTAAAAGCGATAACAGAAGGACGAAAACAAGTAGTTGAAATATTGAAAGAAAAAGGATTACTTATCAAAACAGATGAGTCTTACAAAAACGTTATTCCTGTATGCTACAAATGTGAGACGCCTATAGAACCCCAACTTCGAGACCAATGGTTTGTTAAGATGGCACCTCTTGCAGAAAAAGCGTTGGCAGCATCAACAGAGGGAGACATCACTTTTGTAAGTGATCAATTCAGAAAAGTATACGAATACTGGATGAGTAATCCAATAGACTGGAACATCTCTCGACAGATTGTGTGGGGAATACCTATACCAGCTTGGTTTAAAAACAAAGGAACACCAGAAGAAGAATTCAAGATTTCAAAAGTTAATCCAGGAGAAGGTTGGACACAAGACCCAGATACATTTGATACTTGGTTTTCATCAGGACAATGGCCAGTTGCAACACTTGGATTTACAGGAGGGGAAGATTTTAAAAAGTTTTATCCAACACAATTAATGGAAACAGGAAGAGATCTGATCTTCAAATGGGTTCCACGTATGGTTATATTTGGCCTATACCTGACAGGGGCGGTACCTTTTAAAGATATCTATCTTCACGGTATGGTGCTTGATCCAAAGGGACAGAAGATGAGTAAATCAAAAGGAAACGTGATGAGTCCGATTGACCTTGCAGACAATTTTGGTATGGATGCGCTCCGCATGGCACTTCTTGTTGGAAACACTCCAGGTGGTGACATGTCACTGTCTGAAGAAAAAGTAAGGGCATACAAAAAGTTTGTAAATAAATTGTGGAACATTGCACGGTTTGTATTTGAAAATACAAGTACCGATGATGTTGTATCAGCAGATATGTTTGCGGTACAAGAAACTAAACTAGAAGAAACAAAAAAAGAGATTGGAAAACACATAGAATCATATCAACTCCATCTTGCAGCAGAGGCCGTGTATCATTACGTATGGCATCACTTTGCAGATGTTGTGATCGAGGAAGTGAAAAAAGTATTACAGGATCCTGCTGTTTCAGAAGAAGAAAAAAAGAAACAACGAGTGTATCTACGAAGTTCATTTGAAGGAGTATTGAAGATTGCACATCCGTTCATACCATTTGTAACTGAACAGATCTGGGAAGATATGGGTAAGAGTGAGTTGTTGATGGTCGCGGAGTGGTAATTTATATAAAAGAAAAACCCTGTTGTTGCGGTATGGAAACCACAACAACAGGATCATGACATTGACTAAAGATCTCCTTTTTCTCTTCGACCAAACGCACTTCGTAGATACACTCGTTTCTCGGTTTTCCGAACGAACCATTCCGCACCGCCGAGCAGGTCGATGATGGGGTAGAGGAGCATCAACACGATGTCCGAGACCAACTCTGCCGGTCTCGGGATGCCGATAGTCCATGAGTGGGAAACCTGCACATCCTGTGCACCCAGTTTTTTTCTCAATCTCCAAGCGATCCACCGAACCCGAGGGTGGTGGAAGTTGCTGGAGATGAAGTGGAGGTTTGCATTAACCGCCTTGGCCCACTGGAGCAAGTATGTAACTTGCGTATAGGTACACACACATTCAGAGATTGCCACCACGTGTTCCGCTGGCAGATTCTCAGAACGAGCAGCGTCTTGCATGTACTCCAATTCACTACGATCGCCAGCTGGGCGAATAGCTGTAAGCAAGACAACGGTATTTACCTTACCAGCTCTGAAGAGCTTGGCTGACTTTGCGATGTTTCTCCAGTAATCCTGCCATCGGCGGTGCCAGAGCATACAGACACGGCCAGTTCTCCAAGCGCTTTTAGAGAGAGGGATCCCCCAAATCGGACGTTTTTTCATTATTAAAAATGGTTGAAGTTTAAGGTTCAGGAATCATACAAACAATAGAGTATTTATACGAAAATGTCAAATAAAAAACCGTTATGAGCCTATACGGCAGCCGCCCCCATGTCTTAGACATCCTTTTTGCTATAGAATGCTAGGGGCTTGGCTGTATCGTATTTTTGCAGGCTCATAACGGGGCTTCTTGGTAACGTGTACTAGAGCGGGTTACTATGGGTTACCAATCCCACCGCTCCTCTTGGTTTTTGTCAAACCATACACATGGTAACCCAAACAAACTCAATTAGTCAATCATGTTATACTATACCGATAATGACCCAAGAAACCGCCTTAAACATTCTCAAAACTGGTGCAAACGTGTTTTTGACTGGAGAACCTGGGTCTGGAAAATCCTACACCATAAAAACATATATCGATTACTTGGCCAAAAACGGCATACACGCATCCGTCACTGCAAGTACTGGTATTGCAGCTACACATATCGGTGGAATGACCATACACTCATGGTCTGGCATCGGTATCAAAGATGAACTCACTGATTATGACATCGAGGCATTGCATGAAAAAGAATACATTGTTAAAAGATTACTAAAAGCAAAAGTGTTGATCATAGATGAGATATCAATGTTGCCATCAAAGACGCTTGATGCGGTGAATGCAGTGTGTAAGAGTATTCGACACAATCCAAAACCTTTTGGTGGTTTACAAGTTATATTCGTTGGAGATTTTTTCCAACTTCCTCCAATCATCAGAAAAACTTCAACTCTTGAAATGTTTGAAGACAGTGGGTTTGCATTTACAGGATATGCCTGGAGAGAAACTGCACCCTTGACATGCTACTTGACTGAACAACATCGACAAAGTGATCTTGAGTTTGCTGCCATGCTTCAATCTATTCGAGCTGGAGACATTAACGGTGATGTACACAGCACATTGCAACGTCGTATTTTTGCAGATAAAGACAATCTTCCTGAAGTAACAAAACTATACTCTCACAACTCTCACGTCGACACTGTAAACGAACGTGAGCTTGGTAAACTCAAAGAATCTGTTCAGATATTTGAGATGCGCACAGTTGGTAAAGAAAACCTTATAGCAACCCTTATGAAGGGATGTCTCTCACCAGAAAAACTTGAACTTAAGATCGGTGCGAAAGTCATGTTCACAAAAAACAATCCAGACAAAGGTTTTGTGAATGGAACTCTTGGTATTCTTACCGGATATGAAAATAATTTTCCAGTTGTACAGGTTGGAAAAAAGATGTGCATCACCGTTGAACCGATGGATTGGAGTTTGATGGATAACGGAAAAATACTTGCAACCATCACACAGATACCGCTACGACTTGCCTGGGCCATGACTATACACAAAAGCCAAGGTATGAGTCTTGATAGTGCACTTATGGATCTCTCACAAGTATTCGAATATGGTCAGGGATATGTTGCTCTATCTCGAGTTCGAACTCTAGAAGGACTACACATGATCGGGTACAACGACAGAGCACTTGAAGTTCACCCTCGAGTTCGTGAAGAAGATCTGCGATTCAAGGAATCATCCGACACTGTTGAATACGAATTTCATCAAATGAGAAAAGCAGAATTAGAAAAAATTCACACAGCGTATATAGAATCAATCGGCGGAGGGGAAGGGGTGGAACTCGAGAAACCAGAAAAAACTCCCAAGTTCAATGCGTATGCTGCCAAAAAAAGATTTGGTAAAAAAAGTAGCACATCGAGTTCAAAAAAGAAAAAAACTAAAACTCAAAAATACGGTGGATATGATTTTGAAAGTGAGGTGATTTATTAAAAAGGTTGTGATAGAGTGTGGTCATCCCGCTGAACTTGAACCTTTAACCAAACATTGATTGCTATGCACTTCAGAAGAAACCTTGGACCGACTGCTTTCATGCTTGCAGCACTGCTCAGCGTAAGCGTCGCTGTGCCAATAGTACTTCCACCAAGAAAAACTACACCGGATGAGTACGCAGATCCAAATCCGGACCCACTCCCTCGTGAAGGTCCAGAGCCTGACCCTACATGGTTTATTCCACCACAGTCAGGGTTACTCTATTACAAAGAAGAACAACCTGAGGGAATACCACGGTGCAATAACCGATGGAGAATGGGCAAAAAAGGAAGTAAGGGGTCCGGAAAAACATACCTTGGAAAGATTGGTGGAGGGTGAAAGTTCACCTACCAAGAAAACGATCTACAACATCGAGTCACATCATGCTGTAGGTTTTTTATTTTACATGATATATAATATCTTCATGGCCAAAGGAGAATTCAGAGACAAAAAAAATAAACTAAAAAAGAAACCTAAAAAAGCTGCTGGTACAAAGTAACAGTACGAGTGGAAGGTATAGGTACTCATAAAAAACATGTTGAAGAAATTCACATGTTTTTATGTTATAAAATATATATTCATGTCAGCTCATGCAATAAAAAAATCTTTAAGACTTCACACGAATAAAAATAAGTCAAGTACTTTGTCAAGGTTCTTTAAAACAGGCAAGGGGGAGTATGGGTACGGAGATAGATTTCTTGGAGTATCAGTTCCCCTTGTTAGAAAAGTGGTGAAACCTTTTTATAATTCTACAAGCCTTACTGACGTTGAGACTTTATTCAAAAGCAAATATCATGAAGAACGTTTGGCTGGAGTTTTTCTATTAAACCATCTGTATACACAGACCACAGACATACAGGTAAAAACTACTATATTTAAGTTTTACGTAGATCATACAGGCTTCAATCTCGGTATCAACAACTGGGATCTAATAGACTCTTCAGCTGACAAGATCATCGGTGACTATATCTCAAACTATTTGGAACCAGAAAAAATAAAAAAGTTTGTAGACTCATGTATTCGAGATCAAGATTTGTGGATTCGTCGCATGATTGTATTGGCAACATATTATGATATTAAAAAAGGTAATCCGGATATGGTTCTCTATGTGGCAGAACAACTATTAGACGATGAACATGATCTCATACACAAATCAGTTGGTTGGATGTTACGCGAGATGGGAAAACGAATTAGCGAAAAACCTTTGAGAGATTTTCTTCGAGTCTATAAACTACAGATGCCTCGAACTATGTACAGATACGCTATTGAGAGACTTTCTTAAGTAGATCAATATCTTTTGAACTAAGTGTGCGTGCCTCACTTGGTCGCATATGACCAACTTGTATATGTCCAATACCAATACGCACAAGTGATGTAACCGTGAGGTGTACAGCATCTGCCATACGACGAATCTGATGTTTGCGTCCTTCATGGAGCACTATCGTAAATACAGAATCAGACAGTTTGTTAACCTCAGCTGGTTTTGTTTTCGTTCCATCAAGTACAATACCTTCAGCCATACGACGGATCTCAGCTGATTGTATTCGTTCCTGAACAGTTACTTTATATGTCTTGCCAATGTGTGAATCTATCTGCGTTAAAGCTTTAGTTAAAGTTCCATCGTTTGAGAGTATAATCAACCCTTCAGATTCTGCATCAAGACGACCAATAGGTGCCAGGTGTTTATATGCCGGGAATACATCATGAATGTCTTTCAGGTTTTTATTTGTTTTACTTGTCTCGATGCCACGAGGTTTGTATAGCAAGACATACTCTTTAGGGTTCTTTGTATCTTTCTTTACCAGAACTTTATCTTTTGCAGGATCAATACCATGACCAGTGTTAGTCACAGTGCGTCCATTCACAGTTACAAAACCTCGACTGATTAGATCTTTAGCCTCTCGTCGTGAAGCTAAGCCTAAAGAGGCGATATGCTTTTCAAGGCGCACAAGACCTTCAGGTAGTGTTGATGGAGAATCTTTCATACAGACATACTAGCACAACAAATAGAAACAAGCCTGGTCCGTGGAAGAACACAGGCTTGTGTGGAGTGGTGGTATTATATGTCAGCAGGTCCTGCGCCAAAACTTTTTCAAATCCTCGAGCTCATCGTCAGTAATCAGCCTGACACAATAAGCCCATTCAAATCGATGGATCGTATCAACATCTGCAAGTGGTCCAAGTAACGGTTCGTGGATCTGATCAAACAGATCTCGAATAAAACGAACGTCTTCGACACAGGGCCTGTATTTTTTTATTTTTGGTTTAGTTAGAAGAGGATCATGATAAATATCCTGGTCATGGGTGTCATCGGTGGTGTCCATATACGGTGAAGAGTTGTTAGAAGATGAGAAAGTTCATCCTAAAGTCTTATTATATCCGGAAAGATTCTATATACAAAACTTATACTATATATGCAAGTTATTTGCGTATATAGGCGGAAAGAGGGAGGTTGGCAAGGCTAAAATACATGGGTACTTATATACCCAAAATAGACCTGCAAGGCCATAGTTTGACCCTAGATGAACGAACATATCAGATTACGTGAACTTATATATATAGATATACAAAGTAACCAAATACGAATCCGCGGATCTGAACTTAAAGAGCTCTTTCCCTAGGTATACTATGTCGCAAAAGATATATTGTGCGACATGCTGTATAGCGAAGAGAGTACCACTCCCTAGCGGTCGTAAGCTTTAGAAAGAGATCCGACTGGGACGATTATTTGTTAAGCTGTACAATGAATTCTTGAACTCTTTGCAATAATGTTCATCGTATCGATCGGAACCATTCGAACTGTATTCCCTACGGGTGGTGTTTTTATTAGAATAGTAATATGAGTTACTTGACATATATATTTTTATATTATAAGGTATATTGTCTGCTTCTAGGGACGTCCTTGAGGCGACATTTAAAGAAACCAACCTACGCGACCAACATGAACCTTGACCAAAAACAAATCACCCAACTGATCATCGAAACCCTTGCCCGCCAGTGGGGACTTGTAAATAATGACGAAGAGGGATTACTCAGCATGATCAAGCTCGATCATGAGTACAGGAGAAAACACCTGAAAAAATCAGCGACAACCCTGCTAGTACTTGGGGTAACCTTCTTTGCCTTCTGGATTTCAGCATGGATACTCGCTCTCATGGGCACAGCGATTTCATGTTTCGTTTTTTGGGAACTCTACAAGATGCCGTACCCAGGAAACGATCGGTGGCATGCATTTATGTACAGATGGAGGCAGGTCACAAAGAACATCGACAAGTGCTTTGAATTCCGACAGGTTGTATGCTTTGCCTCAAGTTGGCAAGGCACGACAACATCAGCAAAGGATCTTTCTGAGAAGATTCAAGGAGACACCCAGTTTTTTCCCGCACTGTTTAATATCGTCAATATTCCATTTTGTGAGGAACAGGGGTATGGTGTTGAGATGACAGCTGAGTAGCTTACACCAATACAATTCGAGACGAATGATTAAAATCAGGGTTTACCCCCTTTTTTCGATCATTCGTCTTTTTAATTATAAATTTTAACAACATTGGCGGAGAGAGAGGGATTCGAAGTTTACAGCCTCAGTATACCTTTGCGGTTTTATTCGGACCACAGGTCCTCAAAAACATCGCAAAGCTTTTCGAATCCCCGGAAGCTACGCTTCCTACAGCATAATATGCCATATAAAAAAACCTAGCTTCGCTAGGTGTTTTTTAATATGTCATTGCGGAGAGAGAGGGATTCGAACCCTCGGTACCCTTTCGAGCACGTCACCTTTCCAAGG
>CAYIYJ010000007.1:0-5772 GCA_964367655.1 uncultured Candidatus Saccharibacteria bacterium
CGCGGAGCATGTGAAATAACCCTATGTATACGGGTTATTTTTCGTTACCTTATTGTGAGTTCGAACCTAAGATGATAACATCATTCACATGAACAAAACAAAAAAACTATTGTATGTACTTGGAGGAGTGATGATAATTTCTTCAGTTATTTCAATAGTCAAGATGTACAACATCGTAGGATCAGAAGGTATAACTTCATCTGCAGTTATTGGTTTGATACTAGAAATCTGCTTTTTGTCTGCAGTTTACACCTATAGTACAGACGATAAACAACGAGAAGATTTAGAAAAACTTTTACATAAACCTGCTGGTGAAGTGTCAATGAAAGGATCTACTCCAGGATTTTTTAAGTATGTTGGAATAGCACTTATTCTAATAGTTGTATTAATAGTTGTGATGGGTTTTACTGGGTTGATTTAATATAGGTTCGAACACCCTCCCTATACAAGGAAGATACTTGACTTTTATCTATTTATATTATATTTTACATATGTAAGAACTGAACCTTTACACCAACCATCCCATGAACATTGATACCTACTTCCGAGAAGACCTTGACTCAATCCAGAAAAATCTACACGACCTCCGCACAATCGGCTCTAGCTGGGGCGAATGGCTTGCTACACTTGCCCAAAACATCGTCGCCGGCTTTGATGAACAAAGCGCAGAGACGTCCGCACAATCGGCCAACGGCTTACATCAGCTCATCAACTTCATCAGGGCTCGAGTGAGCGACTTGGATACCTTGGTGCAAGCCATGTGTGATCCGAACTGTGTCAGTCCCGTTACTCTCCGTGACATATTCGTTCATATATCAGAAAACGGAGCCACTGGTAATCTACTAGCCACACTAGGCCCAGAAATTCCGGCACATCTCTTGCCGAAATAAGTGACATTGTCACCAAAAGCGCCCGACCTTTACCGGCACGGGCGTTTTTCTTTTGATATATTAATTCAAACACCCTCACCACAAGAGTGCTTCTATTTTTGCTTGCAAAAATATGTCGGCCATTCGCTTATATTAGGTAGTTGGCTATGGCCATCGGAATTAGGCTATGTCACACTAGGAATAATATTACTCTGGACACTTATTGCAATGGTTCGATTTAGCAGCAGAGGGATTACAAATAGGCAGATATTCCTCATACTCTTAAGTTTTATTATTGTCGGTGGATCCTACTTTCTTTATGGATATTACGAACAATTTACCAATTCATTGAGATAGATTTAATTGATACGACCTCGCGTCGCCTCAGCTACCAAACTCCTGTATACTTACTCTCATGTTTCAAGCATTCTTTCACAAACTTCCCCAACACGTATCACTACCCTTTCGCGGACGTTTTTTAATTGGACATCTCATAGCAATTACTCTTACAACACTTCTCGTCTTTTCTGGTTTTGATTGGTGGTATTTTTTATCAACTCGTAGTGAATCCCTACATAATCTTGTTAGAATCGCAGGCCTGGGTGGATTACTCGTACCTATACTATTGCCAATAATTCTGTATATACACGGCAAAAAAAGAAAAGATGCTTTTTCTATTCGTGTTGCAATAGCAGTCGCTCAAGCGACAATAATTTCTTGGATTATTGTTGCGGTGTATAAAACATTTACAGGACGAACACAACCTGGCTTTGGATCGATGGGAAATACCGTAGATACAAGTCACAATTTTCAATTTGGTTTCTTTGAGCATGGAATCTTCTGGGGATGGCCTTCACATCATACTGTAGTTGCTGTTGCTGCCGCCACAGTTCTCTACCTTGCATTCAAACGTCCGTCAGCACGATTTGGTGCATTCATCTGGGCCGCAGTTGTTGCAGCAGGAGCGTCAGTTGGATTTCATTGGTTTTCTGATGTTGTTGCAGGAGCGATAGTTGGCGTGGTGGTGGGGATAGCGGTTTGGAAGAATGTTAAGTAGTTTTATCTACTTTGCACAAATTCGATTGTAATATTTCACCCCCCCCAACAAGAGCACGTTCACTTTGATATACTTAACAATATGAAAAAAGCTCCTGAAAATAATGTTGAAACATACATCACCAGTGCACCCAAAGAACTGCAGCCCTCTCTCAGAGAATTAAGAGCAATCATACGTAAGGTTGTCCCAAACGCAACTGAACGTACTGATTATTTTGACATACCTGGATATTCTTGTGATCAATATGAATATTATAATGGCATGTTCGTTTGGTTTAGTTTTAAAAAACCGTATGTAAGACTACACATACTCCCTTCAGTGATTCAGGACAATAAAAAATATCTTGCAACATATCGACTAACAAAATCAATCGTTAGTTTCAATGCAAATGAAAAGATACCAAAGGTGCTGATACAAAAACTAGTGCGAGATAGTAAGAATGCACTAAAAATATTAAGCAGAGTGTAATCCAACCTGATTCCCCTCTGTATCTTCGATCAAGGCCCAAGAACCATACTCTCCCATATTCGAAATTAATTTTTATAAAACTCCCCCGCCCCATAATTATCCAAAATCTTTTTACTTGGAAAAAACAAAGGTGTCGGTAAATCATGTAAATCAAACCATTTCCATTGAGTTATCTCATCCGGCTCCATAACTTTTGCTTCACCAATTGAATCAGTTTTCAAAAATAATCCAACTGTAACAAAGTGAGCATTAGCGCCTATATCATTTGTTAAACTTATAACCTTCAAATCATCGACAGAAATATCTAAACCGGTTTCTTCAAACACCTCTCTCTTTGCTCCTTCTTCAAAACTTTCACCGTAGTGAAGTTTTCCTCCTGGCATTGTCCAAGTTCCTTCACCTTGCAATTCACTATCAGCCTTAGCAGGGTCAACATGACGCTGTCCGAGAAGGACTTTGTTGTTGTGTAAAATCATCACACCGAACCCTGTTCCAATTTTTTTAGGTTCCATATGGGTTTATTGTAACATAATTGATATTCGAATACCCCCCCTAATTTACAAGAATTATTTTTACTATCCCCACAATCACAACTGTAAGAACAACAACGATCAAAGCTGATGTTAAAGCATTTTTATAAATCTGACCCATCTCTTTTTTCAAAAGAGCATCATCTTCTTTACTATAGGCTTCCGCTTTATCATTAAACCGTATTTGCGGATGTGTCATATTCACAGTCTTCAAAAAATGAGCAACATCTTTTTTGGAAAAAGTACTGATAGATATATTCCCTATCACTTTTGAGTCTTTGCCTAAAAAATACAATGTCCCCGCTGGAAAAGCTCCGCTTCGACTATATGTAATCCCAACTCTTACATCTATTTGTTGAATATCCTGAATACATATTCTTTTACCAATTATAAATTCTGGCCAATACCAAATACTGTCTGTTGATAATTTAAGAAAACGAGTGCCGAAAACAAAACAGGTTATACAAATCAATACCGCACCCCATATAAACCCTAATCCGTTATCCGTATTAGTTATCACTGAAGCAAGAAAATCGAGCAGTATTAGATATGCGGGCAAAATAATAAAGAAGGCAAACATTCCCCAACTGGTATGTATTTTCATATATAGTATCGTAACATATTACTTTCCGTATACAACAATAGAAATCTAGATACATGTTATCATATACTTTATGTATATAATTGCTTTTATTCTCACTATATTATCTGTTGTTGTGACATACGTATCTCAAAATTTATTTTTAAATAACATATCTTTAGGATTAGCCATTATTGTATTTGGGATATCAGCTTTTTCTTCATTCAAAAAAAGAAAAAGTTCAAAAAATTTAAAATTTGCAAAAATAACAACTTGGGTAATATCAATATGTATTTGTATTTTAGGTTTCGTTCCAATATATTATGTAATCGCAGATAAATTCGGTCAGAACACAATCGTCATTACAGATACAATTAGAAACTACAACAAACCGTCATCTCACAATGGAAACAACTTACTATATGTGGGAGAGATATATATTGGAGATAGTCCCCGTTCCTACACTTATTCACTTAAGAATCCTGACGTAACCGTTTTAAAAGAATCCAAAAATTTTCTTGACCAAGAAGGTTCTGATGTAATTTTTAGAATAACAGTTACTCCATACTCTGGATACATACTCAAAGCTGAGATTGTTAGCAAGTAAACTTAAGTGAAATTATTACAGCTATTGACAATCTAATATAATAGTTATAGTATCATACAGAATCTGACAGAACAACTTCTGTTCGTAACCTGAACCTTTTACACTATAAAAAATGAAACAGAATTCTTATCTTATCGGAGCACCCATCTTTGCACAGAATCTCGATCTAGACCCCTTACTAGCTCCATTAGGACAACTTGCGGCCGTTGTTGCGATATTACAGCAAAATCACCCTATCAAAACACTTTTGGAAGAAATTCGCCAAGAATACATATCCATATTAGTTGCCATGCGACAAATGCGTCTGGCTTTCAATGTGGTTGTTGGTGATCGGAATATGCTAGACCTTGTGGCACAATTAGCCATATCTAGATTGAAGATTCGATACACCCAATTTGGGTTAGATTATCCTATGCAGCTTTTGGCCTACCCTAGAGACTTTGCGGTTACCTTGCCAGATCGGGTCTTGATTAGCCCTTATATGCAGACGTTGAGAGAAGAGCGAAATGGTTATAAAATTATAACATCTCCTTTCGGCGAAGGTGGATCAGTCCTCTACAGGAAAGACATTGCAGTAATACCTGACAGGGTTGTACATGTTGACGGAAAAAACTCTCGCAAACCAACAATGACTGATACCGCAGCGCTGGAAGATGGTGGACTGAGAACAATACAATTCCCATGTCCTTCCCTATGCGCTCTTAAACGAGGTGAAAACCGCTTGGAATATACATCCTACAACGATCATCTTGATCGAGTTGCTTGTCTTGTTGAGGCTAAGGATGGAAGCCTTCATCTTATAGTAGATCATGACTTGGTTACGACCGCAGTGATCAGGGAAAGTGACAGTCAAGGAAAAATGAATTGCCGACACCGTAACGTTGAAGAAACTATACATCTACTAGAAACTAGATGTCAGCCATTCGGCGTCACGGTACACCGAGCACCCAAGTGTTCGATTCCATACCCCCTAAATCTTCTCCAGACATATGACGGTCGCATATTGATGACCGGAGGAGCACCAGAAGTTAAAAAGATGGTCGCAGATGTTACAAAACAACAAGTACACACAACAGGCAGACCGATTAAATTCCTGCCAACATTTAAATTTGCAGGGATCAGGTGTTTAATAAACGAAACACCATTCATGTTACTACAATAAACCTACCTCACCTCGAGCTCGAGCCTTACAGCCTCGCTCGTGGTGAGTGTTTTTATTTTCCAACACCCCAAACCACACAGCATACAGTTTTTGACATTATAGATATCATATGATATAAACCAAATGCGCCCAGTAAGCGTACTGTACTCTACTAGCATGAAAAAAAATACCGTCCTCGTCCTCGTCCTCGTCCTCGCCACCCTACTCCTACCCTCCTGTTCGTCCCTCATGGGCGACCGCGGAAAACCCTTGACCGCCGATGAAGATCGGCGCTTGCACACCCGTGAATTGACCAGCATTGAACGGGAACGCTTCTACACCGAGCGTCAGCTCACCCCTGAACAGCAGGCCGTCCTTGATGACGGTCCTCCCATCTACGTCCAGACCGACTACGGGCCGATCATGGTTGGGGGGAACCGCATCAACATGGACAGCGTTCGTGCTGTTCATGCCCAACAAGCAGGGCTCTTGGGCGAGAGCCTGACCCGCTAGGCAATAA
>CAYIYJ010000007.1:5872-32936 GCA_964367655.1 uncultured Candidatus Saccharibacteria bacterium
GTTCATGCCCAACAAGCAGGGCTCTTGGGCGAGAGCCTGACCCGCTAGGCAATAAGAAGAACGCCGCCGCCCCCATAACCCATCGGTACGCAGATACACTCTGCGCACCGGTGGGGATTTTTTTTACAATCATTACTTCAAATAACTATCAAAATATATCGCATGACATGTGTACCCTCCCGGATTCTTTTGTAGATAATCCTGATGATACCCTTCTGCTTTATAAAAAACACCCAGCGGTTCCAAAGTTGTAACAACAGGATCTTTCCATCGCTTAGATGCATTTACGATACCAATAAAATCTTCAGCTTCTTTTTTCTCTTCTTTATTTGCATAGAAAATAGCTGATCGGTATGAAGTACCGACATCATTACCTTGTTGATTGAGAGTTGTAGGATTGTGTATCTGAAAGAAAAAATCTAACAACTTTTTATATGATGTCTTCTCCGGATCATATTCTATCTCAACCGCCTCAGCATGACCTGGATGATTTTCATATGTTGGGTTTTCATTCTTTCCGCCGGTATACCCCACTTCAGTATTCACGACTCCAGGTTGAGTTCGGATAAGATCTTCCAGACCCCAAAAACACCCACCCGCTAATACTATTTTTTTATTCATGTGATGTATCATCGTTAGTGTTTTCAAAACAGACAGAATTCATACAATATCGTTTTCCTGTTTTTGTTGGACCATCATCAAACATATGACCGAGATGTGAATTACACACAGCGCACACTGTTTCTGTTCGTCTCATACCATGAGATACGTCTTCGATATTTTTTACAGCCCCAGGAATCGCTTCATCAAAACTTGGCCAACCAGTACCTGAATCAAACTTTGCTTCAGCTTTAAAGAGTGGATTACCACATGCAGCACAGCGATAAAAACCATCTTTATCTGGATGGATCAGTTTTCCAGAAAAAGGTGCTTCTGTTCCCTTTTCTCGCAAGACAGCATATTGTTCGGGTGTTAATTTTTGTTTAAATTCTTCTTCAGGTATAGGCATAGTATTAACGCTAATAATACGTTTAAACACCTTGTAAGTAAATACATGCTATGCTGACAAGTACCTATGAAAAAGACCCTACCTGCTGTCGCTTTGACATGCGTCATCATTATCTCTCTAATACTTGTTAGTAAAAACAAAGAAACTCCAACAACAACTGATGCGACCACGCCCGAAGCTATTCATATGTGTTACAGGTACACAGATAAAGATCGTGCATTCTTAAAACTAAATATAGTAGGAAATACCGTAACTGGTGAGTACCAAAATCTTCCTGCAGAAAAAGATAGCAAAGTTGGCACATTTACAGGAACAGTAGGAGCTATGGATCCTAAAATAAGTGGTCGTGTTGCAGATGTTTGGTGGAATGCAAAAGCTGAAGGTACAACAGTTGTCGAACAATTACATATTGTATTTGGAGAAGGAAGTGCGGTGGCACTTTTTGGTGAGATGGTTGATCATGGAGACGGTACATATGTATATAAAGATGTTACAAAGTTAACATCAGGATTTCAGATGTCACAAACTGATTGTGATACTATGTAGTTGTATGAAAGAAACTCTTGCAATCATTGCGGTTCTTCTAGTCATCATTGGTCACGCCCCATACCTTCGTGATGTTTTGAGAGAAAAAATCCAGCCCCATCCATACACATGGTTTGTTTGGACAATAGTTGCACTTATCACTTTATTTGGACAAATAGCTAAAGGAGCTGGAGTTGGCGCCTTACCAACTGTAGCGGCGGAACTTTTTACGATAACAATCTTTATCAGTTCGATTAAATACGGTTTTAAAGGAATATCAAAATGGGACACATATATTCTTATAATAGCCCTACTTGGAACAATTCCTTGGATTATTACAAAGGATCCAACCATCTCTGTTCTCATTGCAGTATCAATTGATGCAATCGCCTATATACCGACCGTTCGTAAGACATGGAAATTTCCAGAAACAGAAAAAACTTGGCTATATAACGTAAATATAATCCGACACTCGCTAACACTTTTTTCATTACAAACATACAATCTAACAACAGTAATCCACTCAAGCGTTATGGTGGCAACCAACATAATCATGAGACTGGTACTTTGGAGAAAAAATAAACAGTCTTAGTGTGGCCAATTAAAATCTGTTATACTCTACCTATAAACGCAATTGAGTATATCTAACATATTAGCCATGGCATTATCCCGCTATTCTTTCTACATACTTATACCCCTCACAGCTATTGGTATATACTACATAAATCATACAGCAAAACTAACTACTCAAGATGTAGTTAGTACAACTAAACCTGTCAAAGAATTACATTCTATTCCTTCAAATTATGTTTTGTATACAGGTCCGATGCACCACATATTTTTTCATAGTTTGATTGTATATCCAGAACTCGCTTTTCGACACGATAAAAGAAGTAAGTTTTTTGAAACATACATGATCACTAAGTATGAATTTGATCGTATATTAGAAAAGCTATATAAAAATAATTTTGTTTTAATAGATATTCATTCACTGTATACAGTAGATAACTCAGGTAAAATTTTTAGAAAAAAACTATATCTTCCTCCTCATAAAAAACCGTTGATCATCTCAGTTGATGATGTAAACTACTATCACAATCAAACAGGGCGAGGATTATCACAGAAACTCGTACTAGATGCTGCGGGCACAGTTGCCACAGAGATAGTAGGTCTTGATGGTAAAACCACCATAACTCATGACGGTGATGTTATGCCTATAGTGGACACATTCGTATTACAACATCCGGATTTTTCTATAGATGGAGCAAAAGGTATCATCGCCGTCACAGGCTATGACGGAGTTCTTGGTTACCGAACACAAAGCAATGCCATATCCTCTCCAACATACACAAAAGACGTAACTGCAGCACGGCAAGTTATCGCCAAACTCAAAGATACAGGATGGCAGTTTGCCAATCACAGCTATTCACATGACTCAGCATTTTTAACTGGCAAGATAACACTTAACGAAGTTAAAAAAGATCTATTGCGTTGGGATACAGAAGTTCGACCTCTAGTTGGCAATACTGACATCTACATAGGTCCATTTGGGCAGATATTTGGACCAAAGGACCCTCGTCACGCATATATAGTGTCACAGGGTTTTAATGTATTGTGCGGTGTAGGAACAGACTTATATTTTAAATATTTTGATACACACATAGTTATGGATAGAGCTCCAATAGACGGAATGCGCATAACAAAAACCCCAAAGCAACTTAAGAGTTACTTTAGAGCTTCTGAAATACTTGACCCGATCCGAAACGAATAAGGTTTATTGAACCTTAAACTTATTTTTAATCAAAGTCTTTGTTTTTGTATCCAACACTCCTGTTACTGGAAGTTTGTAATATCTCTGGAATCGCATAAGAGCTGTACGTGTTGCCAATCCAAATTTAGAAGTTTCTTTACCTTTTGATCCTGGACCTTTCTTTGCAACAAAGAAACCGTTTTTATTTAGGAATTTTTGAAGCGCTAGTACATCAGAACCAACAGACTTAAGTCTTATTGTTCTATAAAATACTTTTTTAGGCGCAACAGGAGTAGTGTTTGTATTAACCCCTGCACCTACACCATATGTTGTAACCGGTGCAGAATAACTCCACCCACCACCACTGCCACCACCACTTGAAACATTGTTAGTAGATGATTGTTGAACAGGTTGATCTGGCACTATTGCTACAGGAACAGATCCTTCCACAACATCATATGTAGAGAATCCAGCAACATCAAACACAAGGACACCTTGGGAGAATGAACGGATCGTACAATTTGACCCACAATCAACACCATCTCGTAAGATCTTAGGATTGGTAAACACTACACCTTCAAGGGTGATTTGGGCTTTCTTATTCAATTCAGGAATATTAACAGAACTTAGAGATACTTTATTTTTTTCAATTTTTAGATTAGATGCCACATCCAACTGTTCACCGTCGCGAACCAATTCAACTTGCTCTTTAAACCAGACTTGTCCAATACCTGTCTTTCCGAAGCGTAGATTTTGTACAAATCGAATATCCTGATCCACATCTGGTTTAACATCAAATCCATCAACTTTAGGTTTAATACAACCGTATCGATTCACATTAGAACGCTGGTTTACCGGAGTGTTTGGACATACATCAGCCGGTGAAAAAATACCATCCCCATCAGTGTCTGTGTTTGCAGCTACGGGAGTAGATGTATCAACAACCACAGGATTAGATGTACCGTTGTACTCGTAGGCTCCAATATCAGGCGCATTACCAACATATGAAATAGATCTTGTTTGGCCGCTTATAGGATCTACAAAAGAGATTGCAGTACCTGCATTAATAGCACCACTACTTGATTGCAGTGCAAACGCGCTCTTAAATCTATTATCCAACCAATTCCACTTCTCGGCGATAGTACCAGATTGAGGCATACTCACAACAATCTCGCCTTGAGAATTTTTAAACAGTAGAGAATTATCAAGTTTTGGATCACCAGACAATGCCGCCCCTGTTTTATCACCTATCCAGTTATTAGAGCAACCAAGACATGCAGAGGTTACAGGGAAATCGTTAAGACTGTTTCCAAAAGCAATATTATTACGCATCAATGAATCGCCACTGGCACCTTGAATACCTTGCCCACCATTTGATAACGCAAGATTGTTAAAGAATTTTAGGTTACTTACACGTAGATCAAAACCTCTATCGGCGTTTGCGTATGCAATGTTGTTAACATATGTATTACCATCAACATTACGCAACACCTTGTAACCCTTTCCTCCACCAGCAGCTCCTCCATTTCCAAATGAAATATTTCGTTCAAGCAACGAATCAGCATGACTCATATCAACACCATCATCTGAGTTTTTAAACATGAAGTTATACCTAAATATATTCTTAGGACAAGCGTTTGAATACGGGAACGAACTATTGAACGTTGGATAATCAGAACAACCTTTTGCTGAACCCATACCATCAGAGTTGCCGCCGCCAGCAACATCTCCAAGAGATGGGATCATTCTAGTTCCATCAGATCGTCGTCCATTTTCGTAAGCCAAAGAATATTCGACAATATTTCTAGTGACAACATCAGTTATTGGATCAGGACGTTGTAGCGCGATACCGTTACTTGATCGACTTCTATATGTCTCTGCGTATCGAACAAGATTTCCCTCTACCTTTCCTGGTACACTACTACCGATAGCAATATTGGTGCTCCAGTTATCATGAGATACAACATTTTCCACTTTGTTAAAACTACCGTTAATCTCTATTCCCATCTGCTGTGAATTCGTGAACTCAAGATCGGATACATACACGTAGTTACCTCGTATATCTAATAATTTTTCACGCTTGCTTGGATTCAATGGACCATCTGCTAACCCATCGTTGTCAGTATCAGTATCTCTAAAACCAAGACCTCGTAATGTCACAGGTCCGTTACCATAAGCTTTTATAACGATCGGATTCGCTGCAGTACCCGAATTATCAACTCGCACAAATGTACAGGTAGCTCCTGAACAATTAGCTAATTCATTTTGATAAACACCTGCCTTAATCAGCACAGTTTTTCCTGCAGTTGCAAGAGTTACAGCTTTCTGAATAGTTTTCAGAGGGGCTGCTTCTGTACCAGGATTAGTATCTGATCCAGTAAGTGAAACATACAGTGTATTTGCAACTGGGACCACTACTGGTGGTTGAGGTGTATCAATCACAATTCCTGGAGTAGGATTATACCCACCTGTATACTCGTAAGCACCTATATCCCATGCAGAACCAACAGGGCGAGAGTTGCCATCCCGATCTTTTTTGATATCTATGCCATACAAACTTTGAAACACATCATAGATAGCAGATGGGTGAGCTTGGTTTATAGCTGTACCGTTTTGAGTAGAACTAGTTAAGTGAAAATCCTTACCTCCCGCATTCACAAAATCAACAAGTGATTGAGCACATCCACTACATTGTGTTGGTTGAGCAGTTTTAAATGCGGCCAGTGAATTATATGTCGCACCTCCCCAAACATATGTAGTTCCTCCACCATATATATTATCCGCAAATTTAGAATTCAACATTGAATTCTTAACAGAAGTTTGAATAGACGAAACTTGCTGCAAGACATTATTGAGCGCGGTAACTTTATACTGAGCCGCACCGCCAGATCTATCTATTCCATATACTGCGTTATATACAGTATTGTTTTCAAAATGCGCATCATGACCACCAAAAGTAATTAAGGCAGAATTATCGACATCATGAATTACATTTCCCATCATATTTGCATAAGCCTGTGTTCGAATACCGTTTCTACTATTGTATATAGTGTTGTATATTACCCAAATTTTATTATCAAGACGATTGATATAGTTATCATCATTGATCACAACCGCAGTACCGTCAGAACCAGAACTTACAAAGTGTGTTGGTCCAAATCCGTACATAGTGTTCTGAGAAATAATTACGTGTTTTGCTGTTTTTATATCCACAGCATTTTCACCTTCATGATACATAACGTTTCTACCGATATAAATATATTCAGGGTATGGTTCATTGATACCACCGTTGATTTGTACAGAGTCTCCACCGTTTTCATGAATATGGTTATCAACAATCCAAACACGTGCAGATCCTAATCCTGAATGAACTCCGTGGACATCGTTCTCAAGACCGCATCGTGGATGGCCAGGGCAATCAGGACT
This sequence comes from uncultured Candidatus Saccharibacteria bacterium, assembly GCA_964367655.1. Lineage (GTDB taxonomy): Bacteria > Patescibacteriota > Minisyncoccia > Phycocordibacterales > CAIZLB01 > CAIZLB01. The sequence goes on from CAYIYJ010000007.1 coordinate 12,583, forward strand.
TCCGTTATTGTAAACATGGTTTTTATACACAACAACATCTTTACCCGACCCTACAGCAATTGAACTACCTCCCGTAGTTGGCTGTTTATCATGAGTATAGTTATTACGAATTCCAATATGATGATTACCTGCCCCATACACACCTATTGCAGCTTTATCTCCATACACTTCAAAACCATCAAATATCAAATATGAACCCATAACTCGAATACTTCGATCAAATATTTTTACATTACCTACAGCTCTATAAAAAACAGGTTTTTCAGCCGTACCATTTCCTTGAACATTAAACCAACTTGAACCTGGTGAATACGGACCACCATGCACTTCAACAACTGAACCAGCTGGTACATTAGTAGGAAATGTTTTTCGTGGTTTTACAGGAGTTCCATATGTGTTGCTCGTATCAGTACTGTTAGGGTGTGTATTATCAACATAATGAGTGTATGGACCAGTTCCCGAATCAGGATACGGAACATTACCAGAACCGAAATCAAAACACCTAATATCACCCACAGAACATGTTGTAACACCTACTGGTAATTGGTACATAAAATGATTTTCAAAAATTCCAAAACTTGGAGTTGGTATACCGATAGGTGGAGCCCATGACACAGGCGTAGGTGCGGGTGTACGAACAGATACAACAGTTGCTGGAGGTGTGACCACTGGAACAACCACAGGTGGCACTATAGGTGTAGAAGTTGGTATGGGTGTAGGTGTGGGTGTAACATTCGGAGCCGGTATTGGTGCTGATACAGCAACATCACCTGTTCCATCAAAACTGTACAGCTCTGCAACTTCTGCACTAGATAGTGCATAATTATAAAACCGGACATCATCCAAACCTCCAGACCATGTGTTTGTACCAGCTGTACCAAGAGTAAGATTATTAGCAGAATCTGCAATTGGACCAGTCAAACTTTCTGGCGAAGCATCAGCAACCGCTCCGTCAACATACAAGTTGATCTTACTACCATCATATGAACAAGTTACCATGTGCCAATTGCCGTCATTATATTGTGAAGAAGATTCATTTACCGCAAGAATAGTACCATTATCTACAACACATCGATATTTAAAATCATTACTACCTGTACCAGCTGCAAAACTTAGCACGATAGGATCACGACCTCCTCCACTTTGACTTATAATAACCCTTGTATTTCCGGACGCGTCATTTGACTTTACCCAAGCACTAACAGTAAGTGCTGGCAACCCCTCGACAATATCAGGAATATCTACATAGCCACCATTAAGATCGATCGCTCTTCCGAGTTTTCCGTCGATATATGTAGTAGCACCGACTGATGATCCATGATTACTATTTACAGAATCTGCAACAGTATCATTGAACGTGTATCTGGCAATTAATCCATTCAATACAGCACCGACAGGGCGACCGAGTGCAGGATTTGATTTAGAGTGAACATTTTTTGAAGATTGAGTTATCTTATACACAAGTTCTTGAAGAGTGTTTCCGTACAACCAGGCGTTAGAAGCAGCATTTGTTGTAACTACAGTTGTTATAGCTAGTAACAACATAGTTGTGTATATGAATTTTTTCATACATCAATTATATCACCGTACCTACCTCCCCACCACCTCATTCATCTTCTTCTTTGTAGCAGGACCAACAATACCATACCCTTTGTCTTTTGGTGATTTAAGAATCTTGTATTTGATTTGGAACTTGCCTACAGCTGCTTTGGTTGCGTTTCCATACAGATCTGTTTCTTTACCTGGTGAACCTGGACCTTTCTTTGCAATCTGTGTGTCTTTGTCTGCGTTAAGAATCTTTTGAATATTCTTGATGTCATTGTTTTTCTTCTTGCCTGGAGCTTGTATGGCTTTGATGACGACACCTTGTTGACGGAGAGCTTTGAAGACAGCTGCTGGTGTGTTTGGTTGTTGTGCTTGTGGTTGATTGTTGTTTTGTTGCTGTGGTGCTGCTGCATTGTTACCCCCTCCACCACTACTTGAACCTCCTTGTGGACCGATGATTGGTGAGACAACAGGTGTGACAGTAGTTGTGAGTGTATATTCAGATGTAGTTGCAACGTTAGTGTAGATATCACGAGCTAAGACACGGTAGTAGTAGGTTGTACCTTCTGTAAGACCTGTGAGTGTAACAGAATGTGTAGTGTGACCTGATGAGGTGGCTGTGATTGTGTAGTCAGCAGTTGATGATCCGTATGATACAGATGATGAAGCGTTTTCGTTAGTTACCCACGTGATGGTAGCACTTGTGAGTGATGTGGTTGTAGTAAGTGATGAGATGACAGGGGCGGTAGTGTCAGCAGGTGTGGTAAAGATCTTGTCTGTAGATGAGGTTGAGTTACCTGATGCATCTTGGGAAGTAACTTTAAAGTGATATGTTGTACTTGGTGTGAGGCCAGTGAGTGTAATAGATGGAGTGAGTGTGAGTGTACCTGATGAAGATGCTGTACCGTATCCTGAGGTGAGACCATAGTCTACTGCAGGGAGAGCAAGTTCATCTGTATTCCAGGTGATTGTGGCGGTATATGGTGTGGTTGATGAGGCGATGGATGAGATGACGGGTGGGATGAGGTCAGGTACTGGTGTAGTTTTGAAGGTGAACTCTGATGATGTGGCGGTATTACCTCCAGCGTCTGCTGATACTACGATGGCGTAGTATGTAGTGTCGGCAGTAAGGCCTGTGACAGTAAGTGAGTGTGAGGTAACGAGAGAAGCGTTTGTGGTACTTGCGGTGTAGGTGTTAGTTACAGTACCGTAGTAGAGTTTAGAGTTTGATGATTCGTCTGTGGTCCAGGTGGTGGTGGCGATGGTAACAGAAGTTGTAGATGCGACTGAAGAAATCACCGGCCCCGCAGCGTCGATAACCAAAGCTTTATTTGCAGCTAGGTTTGTAGCTGGTACAAAGTTTGACATAGAGTTTGCTGATTGGTCAGCAATAGTTCCAGAGATTGAAGCAGTCGTTAGATCACCTGAAGCATCACCTGATTGTACTGTATAGTTACATGTTCCTGTGGTTGAATTTGAGACAGTAAATGTACACGTTCTATCAACAGAACCTGTTTCCAAAGTTACAGTTACATTACCAGTTGAAGTAACAGGTTCAGAGAATGTGACATCTATATCCACAACCTCACCCACTCCATATGTTCCATTGGCTTTATCAGAAGAAACGTTTGTAATTGTTGGAGCAGTAACATCAGCACCTACAGTGAATGATCGAACTGAAGATGTCGAAGTATTACCCAGCGTATCCGTCATACTTGTATACAAGTTATAGTTTCCTGTAGAAAGTCCTGAGAATGTTTTCTGCACACTGTATGTATTTGTTCTCCAGATAGACCAGTAGTCTGCCTCAGCAGATACATACATATAATCTCCTGTTGCATCCCAAGATACACCTTCAGGCATCTCAAAGTCATGGTTCGCGCCACTATCTGCACGCATTGCTATTGGTAATTGATTCAACACTGTACAACTATTTCTATTTGATACATCAACCTCAATAATCTTATCGGCCTTATGTGAGATAACATACAAACGATTTACACTTGGCACATAATCCAAACCTGATATATCAGCATACGCAGTGTTACCGTATGGCACCGTATTGTCTTCTGTTAGATAATCCCTAAAGTTCAAGTTTGCACATACGGGAACTTGCGTTGTGCTATGTCCTGACCCTAAAGTTACTTCATGAATTCGAGGTCGTGTAGTCTGAGTTGCTTGACCTTCAACTGAAACAAAATAAGTATCAGTGTTTGAGTTATATGCGATACCTTCCAAACCATCATTTGTAGTTGAAGCAACTAATCCTGTAGAGAAATAATCATTTCTATTTACAGTAACCGCACCAGTTGAATGAATAAGCACTCTAAATATCTGCAAATTGTTTATATCAACGTCTTCTGTAGAAATCATAAATGTATGATCATATCCGCCAACAGTACTTGACGCCACACTTGACACAAGTGTTATATCTTCTATGTCTCCACAACTACTACATGTGATTGTTCTCACAACACCACCAGCACGATTAATCTCTGTAATAATATTTTGGTTATTATGTACAGTAAACAAAGTATCTGTTGTTGGAACATACACCTGTCCTGAAGTGTCCGCTGTCAAAGAGAGGTTCGCTCTATGTGACAACTCAACAAGATGATTCAAAGCATAATCTCCATATCGAGTTGTTGTTGTTGAATTTGATATGAGCGATCCACCAGAAGTTTCAAGTCTGAACGTGTAGAAAGATGGCGTGAGCGCTGTAGTGGACGAAGCGGCTACAATAAGAGTTGTCGACGTTGTTGAATTCCCTTGTCCAATGGTCGGATTAACAAAAGCCATGATATATGCTGGTGTAACAGTTCCACTCGCAGACACGATACCTCCAGATGTATCATTGAACGCTGTGACACGTACGTTATAGGCAAGACCATTAGTTAAACCTGTAATCATAGTCGAAGTCGCGGTCGATGTTGCATCGTTAAAGATCGTCCAAGTGGTTGGTTCAGATGCAAGTTTGTACTCAATGCGATAGTCAGTTACCGTACCTGTTGCCGCTGTCCATGTTAGATATGCTCTGTTCTCATATGGATATGCGAGCAGGTTTGTAGGTTGACCTGGAGGAGTAGGAGACCCTGTTGTGAACACAAGATCAGAAGATGTAGCCAGATTACCAACCGAGTCCCATGATGATATTTGGAAATGATACGGCGTGGTTGTATTCAATCCTGTAAGTGTAAACGAGTGGGATGTTGTAGAAACACTTGATGAAGAAGCTGTACCGTAGCTAGACGTTAAACCATAGTTTATAGTTGATGTTGCGACTTCGTCTGTGTTCCACGTAATGATTGCAGTTGTTGTTGAAGTTGTCGAAGCGATGTCGGACAGCACAGGAGCTGTAACATCAGGGCCTCCTCCACTTTCTGCAGCAGCATATGTGTTCAAAGTGTCTTGACCTGCTGCGTATGATGCGTTAATCCAATCAGCACTTCGTGCAATGTTAGAAACACGCAATTCATCCATTTGGCCATCAAAATATCCGTTGTTAAGAGCGTTGTTCTTACCCTGCATTGTAACCACAGCTGTTGCCTCAGATCCACAAGTAGTTGTGTTCGAATAACCAACTTGAGATCCGTTAACATACAGTTTCATCGCGCCTGCAGTATCATCATCCCATACAGCCGTAACATGATACCAGCTATCAACAGTTGTTGATGCAGTACTTGTCGCAATCGGACTTATGGTAGAAGGTACAGTACACTCTATCTGATATACAATCTTGTCTCGGTTTACCGATCCTGAAGCAGTATCGACATATACACGTAACTCACCATCATTTGAACCAGATTTTACACGGGAGAACAGATATCTGTTTGTAGAAGAAGCTGCCACCGTATCAATATCAAACCAAAACTCAGCTGATCCATTTGCAAGTGGAGCTAACTGAGTCTCACCTTGTGAGACAAATTGAGTGTTACCGTTAAAATCCAAGCCACTACCAAATTTACCAGCTGTTGTACTTGCAACTACGACACCTCCCACCTGTGAAGATGAGGCAGTACCATCTTTGTTATTTACCGTACTATCTTGAAACTGTGGCGCGCTTCCAGCAGGATCTTCACCCCAGTGTTGAACTGTCACGTAGTTAGAATCCCATACTCCAGTGGTTGTAGCTGTTGCGGAGGCACCACTGTTACCGTAATACATATAGACATAATCTGTACTTGAAGCGGAGTCAATCTGAGGAATCTTAACCCATAGAGTAGATATTCCTGATGTATCCCACTTCTCTATTTCATAATTCAAAACAGTTGTTCCATCATTATCTACGAAACGAATATCATCCCCAGAGGCTTTAAAATCTCCATAGGTCACTCGACCAGAACTCAAACTTACCAATACTGGAAAATCTGTTAAGGCACCACGAGATCCGTTACCAAATGTAATCTTCACTCTTTTTGTCCAACTGTTGTTCCACCACGGATCAACGGCGTACGCGAGCTTTGGAGCGATTAATGAGTTCAAAGACTTAAATTGTGATTGAGGCAATGGTGTTATACCTAAAAAAACACCGGCAATGAGTAACCATGCCACAAAACGCTGAAAAGACAAAAACGAAATATACTTCTTCATACAACTTTATTATATCACGAATAAAAACAGTTATACCACCAATCATGGTATACTGTATTCACATGAACAACTCATATACTTGGTACTCACAACTTATCAAACCAACTTGGGCACCGCCTTCATGGATATTTGGACCTGTATGGTCTGTATTGTACATACTTATTGCAATTTCTTTTGGAAAAGTATTTTTACTCCTTTGGCAAAAACAAATCTCATGGATTGTTGCACTTCCCTTCATCTTAAACATCATATTTAACTTGATATTTACACCTATACAGTTTGGGCTGAAAAGCAACATATTGGCCGCGATGGACATACTCCTCGTGCTTGGAACTCTTGTATGGGCAATGATAGCAATCTTTCCACATGTTCGATGGATTACATACATACAAATTCCCTATCTACTATGGGTATCTTTTGCCACAGTTCTACAGTTAACGGTCACGTATATAAATAGATAACATCTTTCTATATACTCAAACCTAAGAGGTTTAAGATAAATCCAGCCATCGGATCTGAAGATGTTCCATACACCATAACTCCACCAAGTACCCCTGTCACCGTAAGTGCTATAAATCCAACAATTGCAAGCAATCGACTTATGATAGGGTGTGTTAGAAATGCGCACAACTTTTGGACATATGGTACACGAGACAGTTTTGACATAAACACAGCAAGAATCTCTCCTACAAGTAACACTCCGTATGTCCATGTAGTTATGTTTGCGAACAACGAATGCATCTCAACAAGATCATGATTTGGTTCTACCAAATGTTCAGCAATCTCACCTGTAAGCAGTGCAGCGCCCGCACCAAGAACACCAAATAATAGCAATACTCGTTCAACATGTTTCCAAGAGACTTTTGGAAATAGCCTGTTCACAGGAATAACCTTAATCAAGGAATACAAAAACAAAAGAGCGATTGGAAAATGTACGAAAATGGGGTGAATATTATATGTCATATACACCAATTATAACACAAACAAAAAACCCTCGAGTCTTACGTCGAAGGTTTTTTGTTTTTTACAATACCTAGTAACTAGATGTTGTGAACTGTCCTGATCGAACACTTGATTCACCATTTGCACTCATAGCATGAATGATATAGTAGTATCGAGTATTAAGATTCAGACTACCAGTATCTACAACATGAGATGTTTTAAAGCTTGCATCTGATTGTGCAATACTTCCACCTATTGAGATAGTAGCAGGAGTTACGAATTCATTTTCAGTAGCAGGTATTTTTGAAGTACTGTAGTGAACGTCTGATTGAGATGGGATGTCTGTAGTGAAAGTAAATCTCTCAGATCCAGTTGGATTAGGAGCTGATGTTGGGTACAATGACAGACTAGTAAATGTTGGAGCAATACCTGATGTATTGTTATTGTTATTACTGTTGTTATTTCCGTTCATCTGACCCATAAGAGATGCCATTGTTTGTGGTCCAACTCGTCCAACTTGACTGATACCGTTTGCACGTTGGTATCGTATAACTGCGGCTCGTGTCAATGAACCATAGTATCCTGTGATCAAACCTTGTGGGTACAAAGAAGGATCATTGGCTAGATATGTCTGTAATTCAGAAACATCTGCTCCTCGTGATCCAACTTGCAATTCTCTATACAGAGAAGCACTTGCAGCCATAGGTACAGAAGACGCTACGATTAGACCGAGTGTAAGTAATTTGAATGTTGTGTTTGTTTTCATAGTTTTAGTAGATTAGGTAATAAAGGTTAGTAATTGAGCTACATAGGTTATGACGTGTGACAACTCACAACTCTTACACGCAGAGCTGGTATTTACTAAAAAACTATTACGTGTTGTAAAATATTCCTACTAATTCCCCTTCTTCTCTGCACACTTCAAACAACGACACCCCATTGGCTTAATATGGTCATCCCAATATTCTTTTCCATAATCATACACAATCTCTTCACCAGCTTTTATATTTTTAATTGCAAATATATACACCCGAGCTTTATATGTAACAGGTTCAGCGTTTGGAGAACATGAGTGGTTGATATACCGAGCAGTATTTGATCTATCTCGTCCATCGATAGTCATGCGAGCATGAACTTCAAAAAGATATTTACTCGTACTTGTATATTCCTCCTGCCCTTTTATCTGTCTTCCTTTGTATTCGATGATACAAGTTCCTTTGGGAATATCCTCTCCTGCAAATAAACCGAGACCGGCACTTGAGCGTTTTACAATAACTTTGTGTGTATCAGGAGTATAGGTTCGGCGCATGGGAATATGTATTAAAAATTATATGTGTATAGTACCTTATCTTCTTATAAATTGATACACTGTATCCATGTTTGGCTTATCAAAATCAGAATTGTCTATATTTAAAAAACTAAACACACCTATAAAGATACAAAACTTTCTGGATACTTTAGCGATCAACTGGGAAAAAGATGGAGATATAAACATGTCACCTAGAAAAGTACTTCAAGAAAAGAAAGCTCATTGTTTTGAAGGGGCCATGCTTGCAGCGGTTGCACTTTGGGTTAATGGAGAAAAACCACTGATCTTAGAATTGAAAGTTCCTGGCGACATTAACCATATTGTTACTTTGTATCAAATAAACGGATACTGGGGGGCGATCAGTAAAACCAATCATCTTGCGCTTCGTTTCAGAGACCCTGTATACAAAACCATCCGAGAGCTTGTGCTATCTTATTTTCATGAGTGTTTTAATGATAAAAACGGTAAAAAAGTATTACGAGGATATGCTGGACCCATCAATGTGAAAAAGTTTGGAACAACATGGATCACATCAGAAGACGATCTCTACCCCATCGCAGAAAAAATATATGATATCCCTATAACACCTCTTTTTCCAAAAACCCAAGAAAAACATATACGACGTGCTGATGTCATGGAGATGAAACTAGGTACAATCATCGAATGGACAGAGGAAGACCCTAGAACCTAGTTCGAAGTTTTTTTTCTGAGAGCTTTAACAACTTATCAGCAGCTACATCTCTAGGGTTAAGACGAATTGCTTCTGTGAAGTTTGCAGCAGCCTTAGCATAATTTCCAAGTTGATATTGAGCCATACCTCTATGAACCCACACCTCAGACAGATTTGGAAACTTTGTAATATACACATCCATCAAACGCACTGCCTCGTCATACATTTTTACAGATCCTTCAGTGTTCTTAGTTTCAATACCCCAATGAATATATGATGAGGCTAGAGCTGGATACAATTGATATTGATCCGGTTTTATATCCAAAGCAGCGCTCAAGGCTGACGCGGACATCGCATACAACTTATCGTCACCATACTCTTGAGCTGCTGAGACTAGTTTCGTATATGTTGTCTCAGTCTTTATTTTTGGATATTGATAAGAGATGTAGCCACCAGCACAAACGATGAGAATAATTACAATAATTTTGAAAGGAGTACTGAACATGTTAGGTTAAAAATGTATTTATGTATAAATAAGTATGTGAAATATTATTCGCAAATACCTTCTGGTATTGTAACAACAATAGCATTGAAACCGGCAGATGCAAACATGGTTTCAAATTGCTTTTGGCCATTTACAGCAGCAGTTTTCAAGATCCCCCCATCACAAGCAGCTTTACGGATTGATTGTTCGGCAGATGCTCTAGCTTGTGATTCAAGCGTTGAATTACCTTTGGTAAGTAATCCAAGCTTTCTATCATAGACTTTAGTTTGCTCATTATCCAATCGACTATACAATATTTCAGGTGCAGACAACTCAATACGTAAATCTTTTCCTGAAACCACAACATCATCAACTTTTAATTTTGATAGATCAAAACCTGCAACCACATCAGCATGTGCGATAAGTAGTATTTTGTCTCCATACAAAATATTTTGAAATACATTCCCTTGAACACCCCCTTCAATAATCTTTTCTATTGTAAATGAGGCTGTTTCCAGTCTTGAAAGCGCCTGTATCTTTGTTATAACAGAAGCCTGTGTTAAAGAAAAAGTGGTCGCAGGTTTTCCCACAGAAGCCAGTATTCTAAGCACTCCATATAGAATACCCAAGATAAGAATAAGATATACTATTGTTTTAAAAAAGCGCATGTTCATAAGGTTGTATTAATTAATCTATTAATTTTTCAACGTTGATAATATCTTGTTCAAGTTTATCTAAACCCTTTTTAAAGAAATCTGGTTTTGTTGTGTCTATACCAAGTTTTTTGAATATATCTGTTGGTGACATACTGCCCCCAGCCTGTAAAAACACTTTTACTTTTTTGATAAAACTTTTATCTTTTTTGTATTCAGCATATAAAGCATCTGCAATCAGTTGACCATATGCATACGAATACACATAAAAGAAACTTCTGAAGTGTGATATATACACAAAAGCATACCCATCATCTGTGGTTACATCCATAGATGACCCTGTGTATGACCGACGACAATCTGCAAACATCTCAGCCATCTCCTCTTTTGAGACGTATCCTTTTTCTTTAACAGCTGCATGCAATCTTTTTTCAAACTGAAAATACGCAACCTGAGAATGAATGGTGGTAATACGACCTTGAATATCATTTAACATAAGATCTTTTTTTTCATCAACAGACGCTTGCTCAAGCAACTTATCAAATAAGATATTTTCAAAAAACGTACTCGCAACTTCCGCTACAGATATGGTGTAATCTTGGTATAGAATCGGTTGATTTCTGGATAGATCTGTATGGATAGCATGCCCCATCTCATGAGCCAGTGTAGACACATCGTTCAACTTGCCTGCGTAGTTTAGTAATATATATGTATCTGGACACCCTGATATACCAGCACAGAAACCACCTGTTGTCTTCCCTTGCCGAGGAAACACATCTATCTGCCCCCTAGAAACATACTTCTGCACAACACCACCCATATCAGGATCTGCTTCTGTAAACGCGTCAGTGACCATCTGAACAGCTTTCTCGAAAGGGATTTTCGCAGATTGAGCTGTTGCTGTGGCCATACCTGTAGACAATTCAGCCATCGTTATGTTGGTATCAGTGCTGTTATCGATCTTGTTGATAACCTTAGCTTTTAGATTAAAAAAACGGTGTGCAATATGATTTGAAGCAGTCACAACCTCTACAAGGTTTTCAATAGTTTTTACATCATTTTGATATCCAAGTATCGTAGACTCATACGGAGTCTTATACCCGCGGAGTTGATCATCTATCATCTTGTTTCGAATGATTGCATTCAGCTCAGCCTCTGCCACAAAACTTATCTTTTTATATGTCTCAGTAACTTCTTTGTGCAGCGCTCGACGTGATGCTCGAGGCAGGTCCGCCTTTATACTAACAGCTTCAGACAAAGGAATTATCTTTTTTCCATGTCGAACTGTTTGCTTATTTTCATAAGTATCCTGCATTGTGATCCATGCGTCATGAGAGACAGCACTTTTTTCTGTTAAGATCTTTTCCTCTGCATCCGAGAGAGCATACTTACCTTCAGCAAATGCCAACTTCAGAAGATACTTATACGGAGCCAGTTTTTTATCTGCCAAAAAAGTTTTCTGTTTTTTCAGATCTATTTTAGATATCGCATTTGTATAGAATATTAATTCTTTTGCGGCTTTTGTATAGGTGTCACTTAGACGAGCAATCTTGGCCTGAAGTTCGACGTTGCCACTATCAATTGTTTTTTGTAGCTCTAAAAACCATAAACACACAGGACTACACTGTGTGTTTAATAATTCCCAATCTTTAAGCGATGCAGCGAGTGCGGACGCAGTTTTAACAAACTTTTTGTCAGCATATTTTTTAGCAAACATGCTGCATTTTTTAACAATAGACTCTAGATCTTTTTCAATCTGAGGATCCTGTATACTTGAGTATATTCTCGAGAAATCCCATTCTGTTTTCAACCCCGTATGGCTAGCATTGGCATATGTCATGCACAGTACTATATCACACTATATCTGTTTCAAGAACCCCTTAACATCAGCCTCTGTTTTGAGAGGGATTGATATGAAGAATGTAGTGCCCTCTTGCTCTTTAGATTCAAACCAGATTCTTCCCCTGTGAGCTTTGATGTAATTTGAACATGTATACAGCCCGATACCACTTCCTGTACTTAATTTTTTACGAGCATTACTTGCTCTATAAAATTCAGAGAATATTTTTTCTTTTTCACTATCAGGAATACCGATACCATTATCTTTAATAGATATGTGAAGATCTTTATCATCATTTGCGATCTGAACATGGATACTCTTTTCAGGTCTTTGATTGTCTTCAGATGTATACTGGATAGCATTTTCCAAAAGATTCTCCAGAACAATACGGAGTCGCAACATATCAACTTCAACCATCTTTCCTTTAGTAAAAGACATCTCATGCGTCAAATGTATACCGTGCTGGGCTGTTCCTAACGCATATTTTTCCAACATCTCTTTTATCATGTATTCCACCTTATCAAGAGCAACCCATTCAAGAGATATAGAAAGCTTTCCGATATCGAGAAGGCTTACATCAAGAAGATTTACAGAATGCATAACTGTTGTATGAATAGAATTCACCACACCTTGCAAAAGAGTTTTATCCTCAGGGGTAACACTGCCATCATATTTTTTCAGAACCATACCAATAGCCCACCCAGTTGATGTCAAACTAGTTCTCATCTCATGTGTAATGAGCGCAACAGTTTCATCTCTGATGGTGTTATTCTTCCTCATCATACGCTCATTGCGGTATTCAACGATGATCATAGCAAGCAATAATCCAACAAGTGGAGTTATCTGCATTACAACATCTCTACACATAGGATCTATAACATCCATATGCGCAGACACAAGGAAAGACCCTACTGCGTACCCAGCTATAGCCCCTATAATATACGAGATAATCCGTTCGAACGTGTTATTCATTGCAGAAATGTTATTGAGTTGCTTGTACGGTTGCAGGAGAAGGCTCTGTTGCACCTGTAGCCTGTTGATTAATCTTCTGTCGTAGAGTACTCAAGATCAATATTGGAGCCAAGAATGAGAATAATGTTCCAGCAATCATAGCACCACCGATCATAGCACCAGTCGCCACAACACAACAACTTACAACACCCGCACCTCCTCCAATAGCCTTTCTTTTAGTTGCAGCCTCTACAGACTTAATACCAAAGAAGATGATAGATCCTCCAACCAAGATGCCGTTCACAATAAGGTCATACCACATAACAAACATCATGAGCTGCATCTCTCGTGCAGGTGTTTGGATAAACCAAGTAAACAATCCAAGTAGTATAACCAGCGTTACCAAGAAAGTACCCTTTCTAACTTTCTCAGAAAATCGACTCAGCGGGAACTTAAGCATGTATGCAGAACCTACAAAGACTGCAAGTGCAGCAATGTTACTATACATCATATTCATAGTATGCATTTCAACACCCATGAAGAACATACTTACAGCTTGATAACAAAGGAAGGCAAATAACGCACCAACAAGTTCATTTTTATCTTTTCTCCAAGCTTTAAATATAGAAAGTGCGCACACTAGATAGAAAACACCTGAGGCCAAAAGTAGCAAAGTAACAAGATGTACGTTTCCAAAAACAACAGGTCCCATATCCATCATCATACCTTCCATACCCATATCATGACCCATCATCATGTCTCCGCCCATGCCACCCATATCGTTCATCATACCAGCATGATCCATACCACCCTCCATCATACCGCCGTCCATATGTTCCATAGAATTCATATATTTGTATTGATATTAAAATTAGTTTATATGAGATTAATTATAATAGAACGATAGTTAAATGTCTACGTAAATAGCTATCCCCAACCGATATAATATAAGGTATACTATATACCATGAACGAAACAACACCCCCAAAGAAAGTATTTGTAGTTGAGGATGACGTATTCCTGTCATCCATCATCACAAGTAAGATAAAAGAACATAATCTAGACGTGACACCTTTTACCACAGGTACAGATGCCCTAGAAGCCATAAAAACAACTGTTCCAGACATATTCATACTTGATATATATCTACCCGGAATCAACGGTTTGGAAGTTTTAAAAACCTTACGAGACAACGAATCCACAAAACACACACCCGTCATCGTGGTAAGTAATACTGACGAGAAAAAAGATAGAGACACAGCAACATCTTTTGGTGCAAAATTTATCATCAAAGCTGTAACTGATCCTGAAGATATAGTAAAAGAGATCACAGAGACATTGGCTGCAATTAAGTAGTAGTTTAAAAAAATAAGCCGATTCCCTTTGCGGAATCGGCTTATTTTTAATATCCTATTCTGACCGTCTCCAGCCCCGAAGAATATCTTTTAGCTTTTGATGACCTCTTTTAAACAAGTGTAATCTTTTTCTTTTTGAGCGCTTTACATCTTGAACAATACGGTCTTTCATCTTATCGATTGCTGCATATAGATCGGACTCAATCATAACAATCTGAAAATTATCCTTGCCTACAGTTAGATTCATCTCTGCTTTATATACATCCCCCTTATGATGATGGTTTGTTGTTCTACCGATCTCGATCTCAGCCAGAGCATCTACATCTGGCTCAATAAATTTCATGAGAACATCTACTTTTTTATGCACATAGTTTGATATGGCATCAGTTAATTCCATGTTTGTAGCTTTAATACGTTTGTTGAGCATAGTGTATATTTTGGATTATTATGATTGATAATAAACTATCATTGATCCACCCTTACATTATACACCACCGTGCAACTAGACAGGACTAGTTATTTGTCTCTTTATCCGTTTTAGGCTCTTCTTTTGTGGTAGGTTTTGCAGCAGGTGTCTTTTCAGCAGAAGATGAAGCTGTTGACTGTACCTTTTGAGGAGCCTGTGCTTGCGGTGCATCTGTTATACCGAAGTTTACCACCTTATGATCCTCAGGTCTCCAGATAAGTGCTCGAGATGACTTTGTTAACAAAAATACATAATCACCTTTTTCAACATTGGCATAAAAAACTTGATCTTTTTTGAGAGATTCAGCGTCATTAACCATACCCAACAAACGAAGTTCATCATCAGCAGGAATTACAACATATTGCTTTAAGTCAGTGATAACTTTATCAACTTGTTTCTGTACATATTCTGATTGTGCTACAGGGTCAGACAATCGAACAATCTCTTTACGTTGTCTGATATATAGATATGAAAGAATTATTAAAGCAACTATCAAAATAAAAACAAAAAGTCTCGGACGTCTTCTTTTTTTTGACATGATTACAGGATCAGCTCCACCAGCTTGTTTTGGAGAAAAAGATACATTGGCATCATCGATAGAATTCATTTGTTTTTCTTTAATTGGATTATTATTTTTTATTATTACCATGATGTATATTCTCTCATAAATACATTCTTGTTACAAGAAAAAACTTCCACAGTATTCTGTAGAAGTTTTTTGTGTACCATGTATGTACAAATATTACATTGCTGAAGTTGTAGAAGAACCTTTCTTTCCCAATCCGAAGATTGATACCAATGCTGATACTCCAACAAGTCCATATACAACCTGTACAGCAACTGGCCATGTACCAAGAAGTTTAGTTACAAGGTTCCAATCTGCATTGATTGCAACTAGACCCCAATTCAAAGCTCCAACAATTACCAAAACCCAAGCCAACTTTCCAACAAAATTTAAATTAGACATATGTTTGTTATTAACAATTTATTAATTAATATTAATTAAGCCCTGTCTATATTATATTAGACCTCATGACTAAGTGCAATGTTTAACACTTCATGTGCAATCACATCAGCAGCATCAGTTCTTGCAAATTTCTTTGCACTTTCAGCCATAGTATCATGCAAGCCTCTATCATTGATAATTCTACCGATCTCATTTATAAGTATTTGCGGAGTTAGATTTGACTCTTCAATCACAACACAAGCTCCTGATCGAGCATAGTTAAAAGCATTTTTACGTTGATGATCTCCGTGAGAATCAGTGATCGGAATCATAACACTTGGCACACCCCATAGAGCTATCTCAAACAATTGAGAACCAGCTCTTGAGACAATAACATCTGCTACACCACCGAGCATTCTCATACTCATAGTATTTAGATAATCTACTGGCTTGTATCGATCTGGATGAGTTGCACCACCTATCACCAACTTAGCCATACCTCGAACAATCTCTATATTTGCTTTACCTACCTGATGAACTACTTGGTATGTTTTTATCAATTCACTTATCGAACCCATCATAACGTCATTTATTTTTTTTGCACCAGTAGAACCTCCAAGAACAGCTATCACCGGTAACTCTTTATCCAATTGTAAATACTCAAAAGCGCCTATCTTTAGGGGGTTTGTAAGTTCAGTCCGAACAGGATTTCCTGTATAAGCAACTTTTTTCTCATCAAAATATTCTGAAGATTCTTTAAATGACACAGCGACTCTTTTTGCAAATTTACCCGCCCACATATTTACTCGACCTGGAACACTATCTGATTCATGAATAATCACAGGTATACCCAACACTCGCGCCGCAAACAATGTAGGAAAACTTGCATACCCACCCTTGGCGAATACAACATCTGGAAATAGAAAAAACATTTTGATGAGGCCGATAAAACAACCGATACCCATTCGAAACACATCAAATACATTTTTAATCTTACCTATTCCTTTTGGATTAATCCTTCGCTTGCCTGCAGGCACTCGAATAAAATCGATACCTCTATCAAATAATTCTTTAGGATTATACGCATCTGGACCAACATAATATATTCGAGGTTCAACCAGTTTTTGATCTCGAGCTTGTTTTTGGATAGATTCAGCAACAGCCATCAATGGGTAGAAATGACCCCCGGTGCCGCCACCAGTTACAACGATTTTCATACCTATGAGTATAACACACCAGGTTAACGAACGCCGACCTTTCTTTCTTTAGACGCACTGAGCATAATTCCAACAGAGAATAAGGCTACACACAGGGCTGTACCTCCGTGACTGATAAAGATAAGTGGCATACCCGACAAAGGAACTATGGCAAGCATGGCTGTAATGTTTAAAAATGATTGTATCGCAATTAAGAACAATAATCCTCCAATAATCAAAGACCCATACGAAGAGGACCTTTTTGCCATACGCAAACCCCTCAATACAAAAGCAATATATAGGATAATCAAAACGGCAGTTCCGACAAATCCAAATTCTTCAGCAGCAACAGCGAAAACAGAATCCCCAATAGGTTCTGGTAGATACTTAAATTTTTGTATACTTTGTCCATACCCTCGTCCAAACACACCTCCTGAGCCAATAGCTATAAGAGACTGTTGTATCTGGTATCCACTACCAGAAGGGTCTAGATTTGGATGTAAGAACGTTTGAACTCGCTGCATCACATACGGACGAGAAAATATTAAAATAACGAGAGATATACACCCAAGGACTCCAATACCAAAAACATCTCTCCAATTACCACCAGCGAGAATGTACATACCGATAAGTGACAGCGTTGTTACCATCAATGTATCTGTATCTTTTTGCAACAAAAACAATATAGCACTTATACCTATAATCCCAAGAAGCGGCACCGTTCTGTTAAAAAAATTGTCTCGAACATTCATCTTTTTTCCAAAATCTTTACCCAGCCACAATCCCATATATAACACAGCACAAAGCTTATATAATTCTGCTGGTTGAAATTGAAATCCTGCAATATTAATCCAACGATGAGCGCCTCCATGAAAAACACCCAGTCCCGGTACAAACACAAGAAGCATCAATACCACAGCCGAAACATATATGTAAAACGAAGCTTTCCTAAAAAACGAGACAGGTATACGGTATGCCACAAGCAATGCCACCAATCCCCCCAAAAATCCAAGACCGTATTGGTTAAAACGAACAGCATCGTATTTAACGGTTCCAACAAGCATAAGAGTAGCCGAAGAAAATATTATCAAACCTGCCAAAATCAATAAAAATACTATACTTACAAAATACCTATCCACACCAAACTCCATTTTTGATAAAGTTTTTGATTGAGCTGTTTGGGTATTTCTTTTTTTACGACGAAAAAACATAGACTACTTACATACTACCCTAAAAGTGCAATAATTACTCCAAGAACAGCACAGATAACAGAGACAATCCAATATCTCATTGTTACTTTTGGTGATGACCAACCGATTGCTTGAAAATGATGATGTAGCGGAGCTATTCTAAATACTTTTTTTCCAAAATGTTTTTTTGAAAACATCTGTATTGAAGATGAAAGTGATGTAGCAACAAGAGGAAAAGCAATAATAAGTAATACCAAAACTTCTTCAGTCAAAAAGGCAAACATTGCCAACACAATACTAATACCCAACATACCAGTTTCCCCCATATAAAATCGTGCCGGTGGAACATTGAACCATAGAAATGCAAGCAACCCTCCTATTATCGCACCACCCAAGGCTGCCAAGTCGTACTGAGACTGAGCAAACGCAATAAGGGTATAAGAACCAAACGCTGAGATCATAACCCCAGCAGCCAAACCATCAATACCATCTATTACCCCACCCGAAAAGGTTCCCAAAACAGCCAAGATGAACAGGAACACAAATCCAAGACCTAGATACACCTCTCCGTAAAACGGTACATGCATGCTATCCATACCAAGCTTGCTATAAAACCACCACGCACCTATAACAGCAACCAAGATAACAAAGAGCACGCGAAGTTTTCTTGGAACACCATCTCCTAACTTAAGTTCTCGTCCATAGATCTGCAACAGATCATCAACTAGACCAAAGATAGATCCGGCAAGTAGTGCGAGTATTGGTAAGGCGGTTTGATTTTTAGAAAAGAAATTCAATCGATCAAGTAGTGTATGTGTTACAGCATGATCAGAACCTATAAAGTTCAGAGAGATGTACTGCATCACAATAACAATAAATACTGTAATACATACGCTCAGCCATATCACAACACCTCCAACCCTCGGAGTATGTACCTCTTCTGCTTCATTGTGAATTTTTTTAAATTCAACAGACATAGCTTCAGTGTTTTCATTGCTTCGAGATTTTCTCTTCCACATCTTCTTTTCGTACATGAAGCGTGTCAATATCGGCGTTATCAGAATACCAAAGATAAAAGAACATAACGTAGGTATAAGAACCTTAAGAGCACTGATTATCATAGGCTCAATTGTAGCAAAGCTTTTGCTATATTCTCAACATCGACAAAACGCCCATTCTCTGTTGATCCAAGAATCAGGATTGCGTATTTGTGGGTTATACCTTTTTGAACAACAACAAAAAGGTTCCCTCCTGTCAGATCCGTAAATCCTGTTTTACCAGCCAAAAAGAAGTCTATGTCCGACGCGGCATCGTTTGTATTTTCATTATCTGCAACGATGGTTGTATCAAATATCTCAGGGTATGCTTTGTACACACGTACCGCAGCTAACGCAATATCTGAAGCTTTACCGTATGCACCGACTTCACCTCCAGAAACGTCTAAGCCTGTCACGTTTTTAAATGTTATAGCGTATGGTGTCACATACTCTTGCATCTTCTGCAATTGCTGAGGTACGGTTGCACCAAACTGAAAGGCAATCCGTTCAGCATCTTCGTTTGAGGAAATCTTCATCATGTGTTGGATATCTCGCAAAAAAGCACGGGTCTCTGCTGATGTGGTTGCATGTGATTGTAAAAAAGTTTTGTAAGCCAAACCTGAAGTAAATATCTTTACTAGAGACGCCATCGACGCAACTTCATCTCGTTTCTTTGCAGCTATTATCTTATTCTTACTCATATCAAATACAATTACAGATTTTGCGATAGATTGTTCTATCGTTTGATCTAAACTGTATTTTTGGGCAAGATGTTGCGTTTTTTCGATATACCATTGGCTTTGTGTCGTTTGAAAGCCAATAAGACCTGCGGTGGCGATAAACAACATATATACCAACAATATATACACTCGAGGAGGTCTAAATAGAGACATAATAGGTTATTATTATTCTTCTTTATCTAGAGCTTGTAAGGCTCCAATAACTTTTTCAAACTCGGGCAAATCTTTCACAGAAGAAACACCCAGATATGACAGTAGTTCGAGCGATGGACTATATACAAAAACACGTTCATCTGCAGGATCCAAAGATCTATCTATCAAACCTCGAACAAGTAGGTTACGCAATATAAACTGTGAGTTCACGCCTCGTACATAATCAATCTGACTTCGTTTTACAGGACCTTGATACAGAATAATGGCCAATGTTTCCATTGCGGATT
>CAYIYJ010000007.1:33036-42062 GCA_964367655.1 uncultured Candidatus Saccharibacteria bacterium
CTTCGTTTTACAGGACCTTGATACAGAATAATGGCCAATGTTTCCATTGCGGATTTACCAAGATCTTTACTCAGCTCTTCTTTAGTTAATTGTTCTATAACTTCACTCACTTCTGGATGAGTACCTAGTGTAACTTTATCAGCAAAGCGTACAGGTACTATACCCCGTTTTTTTTCAACAGACTCAGCTTCCAATACTTGCAAAGCGTTTTCAACTTCTTCAACTGTCAATTTTAAAACCTTACTTATATCACGAACTGTAACAGGCTCACCTTTCCAAAAAAGAAAAGCTTCTATTTTTTGTGCGTTCTGTGTATTAACTTGCATTTCAGATTGAGAATTCATAATTTATATATTATCACATTACTGAACTGGCAATATCAATTTCAGCAAAATTTTCCGATTGTTCTGCAATGAGCATATTTTGTTTTACCAACTCAAGCAATGCTAAAAAACTAATTACCACGTGTTGTTTTTGCACACGCTTAATCTCAATCACCTCCTCTGGACTTGCATTCACAGTTGATATTGTTGGCGCTTTAGAAAAAGTTGTAAACGTAAGCTTTATTGCAGACTGAATTCTAAATTGCAAATTTTCCATCATATCTTCCAAGCTCATCACCTGTCGCACTTTTACTTTTGGCAACTCGGCTTCTTTTTTAGGAACAGAAGCTAAGGCTTGCTGAATACCTTTATGCACAGATTCTATAGATATATCTTGTGCTGGTGCAAAAATACGGATCTCGTTTCTAAAATTACCCTGTTCAAAAATACGCTGCTTCCCATAAATACCAGCTAGGAGCTTGCCAGTATTACGCATCAATTCAAGCATCTTTAGACGTTTTTCAAGATCGGCGATGTCTACCTGTTCCTCCTCAGTAACCTCTAGAACCGGCAAGAGTGACTTTGCCTTGATTAGGAGGAGTATTGAAGCAACTGCAACAAAACTCGACTTCTGACGCAATCCTAGCGGATCGTCCAACTGTTGTGCAAACTGAATAAACTCTTCTGTTACTTCAGCAAGAGCGACGTGACTGATCAGCAATTTACGTTTCTCTATCATGCTCAAAAGAACATCAAGAGGACCCTCAAATTGCTCAGTTTTTATAGTGTATGTTGGAATAGAGACCTCCTGCATATACCCAACAGTATATCACGATATGTTCTTTATAGAATACACAGGTTTTCTATAACAAAACCATATAAGACTTTTGATATACATACCCTATGTACAGAGAAAAAAGCTACAACACAACAACTTCAAGAGAGACTCTTCTGCCCATTACATACATTGAATCTTACAAAGACCCAGCTTTTAAAAAGTTTATCCACACATACAAGTTTACAAAAAACTTCAATAAAGAATACACAAATGCAAAACATACACTGTCCAGATATGTAGATGATATTTGTTTTAACACAGCAAACAGGTTTCAAACCCTATTTTACACATGTCCACCATCAACTATGTATGCAAAGAAAGAAAAACGAGAAGATAGTATGCGTGAGTTATTTATAAGTACCGTATATACTCATACTCGTATATTCACAATACAAACAAAGTATTTAACCCATACAAAAGCCCAACATTTATTTGGCAGTAGAAAACATAGAACATCAGACCTCCATAGCAGATATACGATATCAAAGATCTTCAGGTTTAAGCTATGGTGTTTATATACATTCTTAAACAAAAAAAGATTTTCTTTTTGTATCATCGATGATATATCCTCAACAGGCGGAACACTTCAAGCATGCAGAGATACTCTTGATACATGCATGCAACATATACAACGAAAATACCCAGATATCTTTTGGGATATCCAGGTATTTTCTATCGGACATTAACTCGGCAATACATCAGCACAAGTTAGTCGATAATTAAACAAACGTAAACGCTTTTCCTGTTTTACCAGCACGTCCAGCACGACCAATTCGGTGAACATAGTCGTCATGTGTTTGAGGAACTGTATAGTTGATCACGTGTGATACATCTTTTACATCGATTCCTCGAGCAGCAACGTCTGTTGCAACAAGTACATCTGTTGAACCTGTTTTAAAATCATCAAGAGTTCGTGCACGTTCTCGCTGTCGTTTATCACCATGCAAGTATCCTGTTTTGAATCCTGCAGTAGCTAATCCACGAGCAACTTCTTCTACTTCTCTTTTTGTTTCTACGAAAATAATAGTTCGTGTAGCACCTTCTGATTTAAGTAGTTTACATAGAACATCAAATTTTTGATCTCGACTCACTTTAACAATGTCTTGTTCTACAGTTTTTGTACTTCCAGGAACTGCGATATCGATAGTTGTTGGCTCAACCAAAAACTTTGATACCAATGTTCGAATACGTGGAGGCATAGTAGCTGAGAAGAACAAAGATTGTCGAGGTTTTGCTAAACCTTCAAGAATCTCAGTGATATCATCTACGAATCCCATGTCCAACATGTGATCAACCTCGTCAAGAACTACATTTGTAAACTGATTGTAAACAATACATTTTCTATGAGCCAAGTCTTTGATACGTCCTGGAGTTCCGATAACAAAATGGTTTACCATTCGTAGGTTTTGCATCTGTCGGAAAATAGGCATACCTCCAACACATACTGTTGAGAAAATCTTTAGTCCTCGAGCAAACTCTTGGAACTCTTTGTTGATCTGCATTGCAAGCTCACGAGTTGGAGCAAGAATGATCACTTTTTGTTTTGGGTCTTTTACAACCTTATCAATCAATGGCAATAAGAATGCAGCTGTTTTTCCAGAACCTGTGTTAGCTAGTCCAAGAACATCTTTGCCTGCAAGTGCATGCATAATTGTTTGATCTTGGATCGGTGTTGGTTGTAGATATCCTTTCTCGGCCAAGTTTCCTTGTACGATTGGATCAAATTTGAAATCTGCAAATGTATGCTCTACAGCATGTTTTACAGTTTTTGCTTTAGCATCTGCTTCAAGCGCCTTTTTGTCAGGCTTGTATATAAATTTTGAATGGTCAATATGTTCACCCATTCGTCCACGACCACGTCCGCCAGAACTTCTTCCGCCGCCGCCAAATCGTGTTCGTCCGCCACTAAAACCACCACCGAATCCTCCGCGAGAAAAACCACCTCGACTTTCACCACCAAATGATGGTCGTGAAGCAGGTCGTGGTGAATATCTTGGAGCATCACCTCCAAAAGTTCTTCCTGGAGATGTTCTTATTCGAGATTCTGAACCTCCTCGAGGTCCACCTCTAAAGCCCCCACGTGAAGCAGGTGCAGATGATGAGAAAGCCGGACGAGAATAGTCTTTTTTAAACCCTTCTGATGAAGAGGTTGAGATAGATCTTGTTCGAGGTGCAAAGTTTGATTTTGGAGCGCCACTGAATGCAGCACTAGGTTTTTTAAAAGATCGATTTGGGACACCAGTTCCACCTCGAGCAGTTCTATTTTTTGAATACATTTGAAGATATTCTAGCACATCCAAAAGAGTTTGACAAGTGCTTGCAGAAATTGTCTTATTATACCCTTATACACACTGTATCCGTCCCGTGCTTATTATGACCACTTTTTCGCTTGTAGACCCTTGTATGCAGCCTGTGTTTCCGCCTCTTGCTTTGACTTACCCTCTCCTGTTGCTATGTGAACATCTCCCAAAAACACACCTACCGTAAAGACTTTATCGTGGTCTGGACCAAACTCCTTCAAAAGCTCGTATCGAGGAGTTGCCCCAACATGCTCCTGAGCAAGTTCTTGGAATTTACTTTTTGCATCTATAAACTTTTTCTGATTAATGATGTCATCAAGTAGAGAGTGAACATGTTTTCCGATAAACACCTTGGCCGCATCATATCCTTGATCAAGATAGACTGCACCGATAAGAGCCTCGATTGTATTTGCTAGTATATATTGTCGTGCACGACCAGTATCTTTTGCTTCACCTTTTGATAACAGCAAATACTCGTTCAATCCAAGTTGTAATGCAACCTCAGACAGAGTTTGTGCGTTTACAAGTGCAGATCGAAGAGCCGTCATTTCTCCTTCTGGTTTTTTTGGATATTCAGTATACAAAAAATCCGTTACCACAAGCTCAAGTACAGCATCACCCAAAAACTCTAGACGTTCGTTGTGTTCAATACCAGAGTGTCGATGTTCGTTAAGATATGATCTGTGTGTAAACGCTTTGATCAATATATCTATGTTTGTAAAATGTAATCCCAACTTTTTTGATATCTCTATAAATTTTTCTGTTTTAATCATAAGCAATATTCTTTATTTTATTTGTTCCCTTCACGTGCACGTATAGCTTCTATTGATTTTGCCATCACAGGCTTCATATCATCATATAGATTCAGATCCGCAATAGAATCCGCCTTGAACCAAGCTGCGTCTTTAAGACCTCCTTCTTTTTTAGCAAGTAGCGGTTCAAACTTCGCATGCGCAAGAACGTATTGAACTTGTTTTCTAATTTTTTTAAATTCTGGATGAGATGCAACATACTCACTTGAATCAATATCCTGTACACACTCAGAATCTATACCCAACTCTTCCAGCACCTTTCGTTTTGAAGCGTCTTCAGCTTTTTCATTCTCGAGGAATTTTCCTTTAGCAATAGTCCAAAAACCAAACACATCATGTACGAGAGCAAGATATACATCACCTTCTTCCACAGCGTACACGATAGATCCGATCAGTTTTTGTACAGGTAGTGCAGCTTTTTCCTCTTCTGTTAATTCTTTTCGTACTTTTTTAGGAGTCTCTTCTCGCTTTGCGTTTTTATCGTCCTCTCCATAGATATCACGATACACAGCACCCAACACACCGTTTATAAACTTTCCTGAAGTTTCTCCACTGAAAAACTTTGCCACTTCAATAGCTTCATTGATAGCAACTTTTGCAGGAACTTCTTTTTTATCAGCATAAATCAACTCATACAGACCCATACGTAAAACGTTTCGGTCAACTGATGCGATCTTATCTAGAGGCCATTCTGGCGCAGCTTTTATAATCACAGCGTCTATCTCTTCTTTCTTTTTTAGAATTCCATCCAAAAGATTTTTTGTGTATTCAAGATCTGGTTCATCATGAGAAAACTCCGCAATATTATGAGTAAGGACTTCTTCAAACTGGTTATGATCTAAACCGCGAAAATCTATCTCATAAAGAGACTGGAGAACGAGTATTCGTGATTGGTGTCTGCTAGCCATAATATTATATTGTTTTAATGTGAATGATCAGGTATGCGTAACGAACAAAGTTCATTATGCTTTACTAACCACTTCAGCTTTTTGTGCTTTTACTGCTTTCTTATTGATCTTGGCAGTTTTGTCGATCACCATCTTTCCTTTAAAGTAACCACAGTTTTTACAAAGTATGTGCTTTGCGTTTGGTTGTCCGCAATTTGAACATAGAACTAGTGATGTAGCAGAAAGTGCGTGATGACTTCGGCGGTTGCGAGTATGTCCTCGCGTATGTCTCATGTGATTTACCATAATACCACGAGTATACTATATTGTGCTGAAATTGCAAGGGGATTTTAGGGTTTTTATTAACCAAACGCTAGTGCACTAAAGTATTACGGTCCAATTGACTTTTTAGATATAAAGATGTACAATATATGAGTTACAGAAATCGATGATACATCGTATATCTTAGAATCTGTACAATACAACCGTACACCACCCATTCAAATACCATGAACACCAAAAATACTGATGATCAGAAAGCTGAAAGCTATGCCCTCCTGGCGCTGAGCCGCCTTTTCACCGACAAGACTGCCAAGACGTTTGGATTGTCTCTCGACGATCCTGCAGAGAACTACTACGGCCTCAACCTCACCCGTTCCAGGGCGCAGTGGGTGACAGCCTTGGCCGCATTTGTGGGAGCTGTGATCACTCTGATCATCCACTTCTTTTACAACAACGGAACCGCTTCTTTGGTCTTTGGCGTCTTTGTCGGGATTGTAACAATCCTCATCTCCCAGCAGATTCCGGAATTCCCCGGAAAGAACGTTATCATTCTGGCCAGGGCATGGGCCCCCAACCGGAAGATCGCCCTTGAAACAGGGCTGGTCCGACTCATTGCCGATGTTATAGAACGAAGCTGTGATCTGAGTTCGTATATAGTGAGCGGCATGCCTAACTCATTCAGACAAAGTGAAATAGGCAGCCCTTTGGGAGAAGGTTGGAAAATTATTAATGACGGCATCTCGGAAATTGCCAAAAATATTGCCCGTCAACATAAAGAGGCTGAACAAAAAGGTCAGCCTGCAAGAACGAAAGCTTTGTCAATCGAATACGGGACACTGTCCCTATTTGCAAAAGAGATCGGGATGGAAATCCCAGATATGGGCACCTTGCCCAGAAGCAGTTTAGTCTAATCCACCTCTCACCCCCCCGCCACGCGGGACCATCCGGTCCCCGTGGCATTTTTTTATTCAAAAAAAACAACTCCACAAAAGTTTTTGATCCTTTAGATACATGAAAGGTTAACGGTCTAACCATTGACTTTTAACATATTTTAGTGTATTATACTGAATGGAAAGATGACACGCTTGCATCTTCCGCGAGATATTAGGCCTATGCGATATCTTTGCGGATATCACGATGCATGGACTAGGAATTACACCTTATCTTGTAACCAACAAGCACATTGAACAAAAAGATACCACGATGAAAAAAAAGATTGTCCTCCTCCTCGCCTTTGTCGCCACCTGCTTTGCAGGTGCTATCAAGAACGAGAATGATAAATTGGTCCAAGCCGCCGGATCCCGACTGAAACTCGGCATCAACGCTCTCCTGGAGCAGAATGCTGACGAGGACGGAAAACCCTACCCTCACGGCACAAAAGCCGCCCTCTACTTCGCCGCCTACTCACCCGCCGACGAAGGTTATAAAGGCGACATCATCGGAGACGATGTCAATCGCCCCACAAACCTCATCAGTCGAGGACTCGACGATCCGCACGTTAAGTACGGACCGATCGGTGCACTGCCGGAAAAAGACCGGCCTGCAGCTATCGAGAAAAGCAACCAAGGGGCACTTACCCTTCGCAAACAGTTGATCACAGCGGCGACATCGAGCTTCTACCTCGAATACTTCGCTCGGGAGACGACCAGGGTGGCGATTGTGCAACCAACTCCAGCGGGAACCAATAAACGAATCGACGTGCTGCAAGGCCTCATCGACCACGCACTCTCATACATCAAAACGCTCGATGACGACAAGCTCGCCGCCGAGAAGGAATGGTATGCAGTATGTGATACAGCGTGGAAGGTCCAACTCGACGCTTACGATAAAACCACCCTCGAAAGCGAGTCCTCCTACGAAAAAACACAGGCGGTGAAATACCGTTTCAACTTCTTCGCCCCCGGACAGTGGAAGGGCGAGGACACGGAAGACCTCACCAAGGTCAACCAGAATCGGTTCATCGAAACGTTTATCCTACGGAGGATTTGGACGGATGGAATGTCGAAGGAACAGATCACAAAAGTGTTGACCACGTTCTATGGCGCAGCCGGTGCGCTGCGTGAAAAAGAATAGCCAAATCACCACCTCTCTGCGGTGCGCACGGACCTAGTCCGGCGCACCGCTTTTTCTTTTTAACACCTTCTTTACTTCACACTCCATTTCCCTTACAGTTACAACAAATGCACACAAAATTCATTCTCGCAGGTCTTGGAATGGCAACCCTGACGATAGTAGGATTGGTCTCTGCTGTATGGTATCCACCCCAAGCACTATGCGCAGCCGCAATACTCCTTTGCATAGGAGTATGCAACGTCGTCAGAGAAAACAAAAAATTATAATGGAGTATTCTTGAAACACAGAATTCTCCATTTTCTTTTTTAAATGATATAATTCTTTTCATGCAACGTTACCTTTCACTTCGCGTACAAACCGCATTGTACCTTTCAGTTTTTTTTCTAGGACTTCATCATGTGTTCGTGTATTTTACAAACGCATCAATCATGAAAGAATATTTTCATCTTGATATCTACACTATTCTTGGTCTGTACGGAGTATCATCTATCTTTGGTATCTGTGTATATCTTCTTTTATTTAAGACAAAGCAAAAACATACAAAAAACCGCATATATATTGCCACAATTATTGAATTCATCTGTCTAGGTTTGATGTATGTGACCACAATAACAGATAACAGTGTGTGGTTGTATATCACAGCATTTATTATTCATCACACGATCACGCCATACATTCTTTTCAATCTTGATAAGCTATTTGAAGATTACACCCATATACAGGACAGAGGACGAGGTCGTGGCATCTATCTGACCATGTGGAACACGCCGTTTATAGTAGTACCGATAATGTTGAGTGCCCTATCAACAGAGACTCTGGCCCTCACATATAGCATTGCATTTTGTTTACTTATTCCTTTTGTAATCCTAATTCATTCATATATACAAAATCCTGTTGACGAAAGTGAGCCTGAACCAAAGCTAATATCCATAACAGAAAAAATAAAGATATTTTGGAGTGATACACTTGATCGCAAAGCTTTTATAACTCAAGCCTGTTTACACTTATACTATGGCAGTACCGGGATTCTTCTTCCTATTTATCTACATGAATATTTTGGTTTTGAGTGGGATCATATCGGTGCATTACTTGCAGTCATCACTACTCCATTTATACTTGTACAAATACCGTTTGGAAAATTGGAAGACAAAAACCACAATGAAAAAAGAATGTTTGCTTGGGGCGTGATCATAACTGTAGCGTTTACGATCGCAGCGATCTTAGTATCTCCAAATCTTGGTATTGAACTTAGTTACTTCCTACTTCTTGTCTTTTTGTTTATTAGTCGAGTTGGCTGTAGCTTGATAGAGATATCAAGTGAAAGTCTGTTCTATAAACACGTAACAGAGCGAGATGAATTTGCACTTCTTGCGTTTCGCTCAGGTAGATTGGTTCCCTATGCACTTGGAATAATTTTCTTTTTATTCCTTCTCTAGTTATTATCGACTAGCATTAAGACAGGTATTGTACTGGGTAACTTGAGCATTATATAATGTTGCCGATTCTTTCCA
>CAYIYJ010000008.1:0-7083 GCA_964367655.1 uncultured Candidatus Saccharibacteria bacterium
CAACAACCTCTCCTCCTGGTTTGATTGAGATGCGAATATGTCTTGAACGAGGATGATGACGGAGGGTGTATTGCATTACTAGTGCAAAGTATAACAAAAAACACCCCTCATCACACCGTGACAAGAAGCACTCGCAACTGCATTTGACAAAAAACAATACACTACGTAATATCACAGTATTCAGTTCGAGACAGCCTCAGCTGAAAATTTCACAACCAAACGCCATGAATATTCCTTCTATTATCAAAACCGTGTACCCAAACGGACCTGGTCCACAGGTCAGGTTTGTCAAACCATCTCCCGATAACGGGATGGTTACCCAAGGTTCTGCAGAACACAATGCTTTCGGAACACCCCAAGCAACAGCACGAAGACAAATCTTCATGAAGACTGGGGATGTGACTCCTGTACACATCAGCACCGTAGAAAAAATATACTTCTACGGTGGCGGGGCAATCTTTATCATCATCTGGGACGATAAAGGGAAAGAAAAGGTACATCCTTTCTCAATACCTGGTTCAACCTTCGTCATTCCAGCTGGTATACCTCATGCAATCATCTGCAGTAGAGGCCCAGATGTGGAAGGAACACCCATCCTCACCCTCTTCAACTCCAGCCCTGCAGCAACCACAACCTGGGAAGATGCCGCTGACGAGTTGATTCAGAACCGACACCTTATCCCACCCCCACCCGCCGAAGACCCCTCGGCAACCGTGCACTAACCACGCACCCCCACCTCACGCGCCACATAACCTGTGGCCGTGAGGCTTTTAATTTGCCAACCAAGTACCTCTAGGGTATAGTAAACCAATGCTAGAATACAACGAAATCGTAACCAGAAAAATGATCATTTTTGAGGATGAACCTTATGAAATCCTCGATTCTCATGTGTTTCGAAAACAAATGCGTAAACCGGTAAATGCCGTAAAGATGCGTAACATGCTTTCAGGACGTGTGGTTGAACACTCATTCCAAGCCACAGATAAGGCTGAAGAAGCAGATATTGAAACAAAAAAGGTTAAATACCTATTTAACAACAAGGGAGAATGGTGGTTCTGTGCTGAAAACAATCCAGCCGACCGTTTCAAACTTCTCGACACCCTGATCGGAGATAGTCGAAAGTTCCTAAAAGGAAACTCTATGATTGATGTAAAATACTTTGGAGATATACCTATGGGTGTAAAACTCCCTGCCAAAGTAGACCTTGAAGTAACTGAGGCTCCGCCTGCCGTTCGAGGTGATACAGCCAAAGGCGGAAGTAAGATCATAACATTAGAGACGGGCGCAACTATCCTCGCTCCAATGTTCGTAGAACCAGGAGATGTTGTACGAATCAATACAGAGACAGGTGAATACGCAGAACGAGTTTCAAAATAAATACATTATAAAAAAATAACCACCTCAACCGAGATGGTTATTTTTTTACTTATTATTCTAATATGAACCAACCATGACTTTTTGCATATGCCCGCATCTGTGATGTTGGATTGACCGCGTATCTATATGTCGCCTTTTGAAGCAATGGAATATCTGAGTGGTGATCAGAGTATGCAAATGACCCTCTAAAATCATATTTTTCAAGATTATGAATCTTGTTCACACCGTAGTTTGGCTTACCAATCAAACGTCCTGTATACAAACCATTCTCCACTTCTAACTTGGTACAAGTATAGTGTGGGATATGGAAAAATTCAGCAGCCGCTTCAACGATAGGCTCAAAAGCAGCACTGGTTAAAACTATCTCTTTTCCAGCCGATATATGTTTTTCAAGCTCTTCAACAGCTCTCAAGTTCTCAATAGCTGAAAATTCAGCAAACACAAAAGACCTCACAACTTTTTTAACATGTTGCACATCTAACCCTTCAATAAGCTTCGCCACAATATTAAACATTGTTTCTATTCGAGAATGAGGGATAAGGTGCATTTTATATGCAACAAAAAACACTTTCAGTTTTAACATCCCAAAAAATGTTATGAATTTATTTCTCCGCAAGGTGTAGAGTAAGAGCCGTTGACTTTGAGTTCTAATAAGAGTTTTATCGAGATCAAAAAAGACAAAAGACATGACTGTATTAGTATACTCGCCTCCCCTGACTAATGCAAACCGTCACTTCGGACCACATTCATAACAGATTGAGATATATGTTTATACATCTGTATACCGTGTTCAATAGCCTGAGATTCTGCAGATCTAACAAGATCAGATACTTTAAGTAAAGGCTTGTATGTAACAGTGATCTGAGGTCTTCGGAACGTAAACACCTTAAACCAAGGAATTCGAACAAGTCCATCTATACGTACAGGAATTATGTTTGTACCAGTTTCAACCGCCAAAAAACCAAGACCTCCCTTAGGTTCACTGGGTTTAAGAACATTCACACTGATCTTTCCTTCTGGGAAAATACACACGGATCTGCCTTCTTCCAATAATTCGGTATGATGTACGAGAGATGCTTGATAGTCTCGCATACCAAGATATGCCGGATATGCACCCAACATTCTAAAGAATGTACCACCGTATAGATATCGTCTCCAACCAAACTTCTCATCCTGATAATGATCCTTTGTCATCGCAACATAATACATAGGAAAATTGTAAACAGACAACGGCAACATACATCGTACAAATATAGCATCCAATTCATGAGTATGATTGGCAGCAAACAACAAACCTTTTCCTCGAGCATGAGCATCCCTTAATTCTTTATCAACAGATTCTCCTCCACGAATTTCAAGCTTAAAAAATATTGAAAAAAAAGCCAGGGTGCACAACTGCACAAAACCCTGGATGAGCTTTTGAAGACTTTCTAGTCGTAAGTGGTGTTGGCTGCCGATATTCATATATTAATTATAGCATGTTTTTTTACATAAATCAAGTTCTTATAAAAACCACCCGAAAAACCTTTAAAACAAAGGTTTTTGCGCACTATAGGGGGGTATCCACTTTTTGCTTCGATAGTAAAAACACTGAGAGCATTGGTATGACAACTGAGACAAAATAACCCGTAGCTGACTGAAAGAATGTTTCGAATGGTCGAGTTAGGTTGAACACATCAGTGTCGGGCAATACATGAAAACAAACTCCAATCGTTAGCAACACAATACCGACAGATAAGAGAACAGATTCTACCACCCCTTTCAAACTATGTGTCAACTTAAATTGGTTAACAATACGAAACAAAGATATGTACACAGGACACAGAATAACAAGAAATAAAATCAGGTGCAGAGTAAACATACTTAGACCAACATCCAAACCAGCCAACATCTTATTTCCACCAGCTTGTAGTACTGTGTTATATATTACAATCGTTGGATACGTCATAATAATAATATTAAATAATACATGCTTACCTCGAACAAACGAGAGTAATATAAATGTAAGTAATACAATATATAGTGCAAGATATTCCATGCAATATATTATATGTTAATATCCTGCTTTCTTCAACGATTCGATTGCGTGTTTTATATCAGAAGTTATTTTTTTTGGCATATCAACTTTAATTGTGATCATAAGATCGCCACGTTTTGTTTGCGAACGACTACTATCGATCACTCCTCCTTTTTCTCGAGCACGAAGCACGTCACCTTGTGCAACACCAGCAGGAATCTCAAGAGTAAATGTCTGATCAAATGATCGTATCTCCATATCACCACCCCCAAGAGCAACCGATAGTGGTACATGTTGTGTCATATGTACAGTACTTCTTTCTTTTTTAAAATTAGTATCTGTTTTTACTTTCACACGAACATACAGATCACCAGGAATATTGCCGGATCCTGCCACAGATTCTCCACGACCACTTACTCGAAGCGATTCACCGCTCTCTATACCAGCTGGAATGTGGATTGTTACTTGTTCTTTCTCTCGAAGAATACCTACGCCGTGACATGTCTGACATTTTTTAGTTGAGATCTTTCCTTCCCCCATACAAAACTCACACTCATATTCTTGTTGAATATTGCCCAGGATAGAACGCTGAACTTTTGTAACAGTTCCTTTACCTTTACAATGCTCGCACGTCTTCATCTCTGTACCTGGTTGACCTCGTGTTCCTTTACATGTCTTACACGTGATGTGATGCCAGTATTCAATAGTACGATCAACACCGAGCGCTGATTCAGCAAAAGTAATCTCTGTATCTACCTGTATGTCGGCACCACGAGTTTGATGGCTACCACGACCTCCACGAGACCCTCTGGAACCTCTGCCGCCGCCTCCAAAGAAAGAACCGAAGATATCACCGAGATCAAACTCTATATCACCCTGACCTTGTTGAAATCCAGAAAAATCAAAACCACCAAACCCTCCCGCTCCCTGAGATCCACCTCCCATGTTTGGACCAGCTGAACCAAAGGTGTCATACTGCTGTCGTTTTTGAGTATCACTTAAAACACTATAGGCCTCATTGACCTCCTTAAACTTTTCATCTTTACCGCCAGTTTTGTCAGGATGGTGTTCTAAAGCCAACTTTCGAAAAGCCTTTTTTATCTCATCTTGTGAGGCACTTTTTTCTACTCCAAGGGTTTTATAATAGTCTTTCATGACGGCTATGATAACATATTCGTCAAGTTTTTTCAGAGAACCTGACTAGAGTGAGCTACTTTGGAAAGTACACAAGGGGGTCTAGGTACGCGTTAACCGCAGATACCGGCATAGTCATACTCACACCTGGGCAAGATGCACTAGGTCGTGTGACAGGTTTTACAGCATCAGCTGCATACACACTCACATGGAGATGCGGCCCTGTTGAGTAGCCAGTATTACCACTAAAACCAACTACTTGCCCTGTAGTTACAGCCTGACCTGGTTTTACCTCTATCTTTGACATGTGCCCGTATGTTGTTGCCAAACCGTTATCGTATTTGATCAATACCCATTTACCGAAAGATACACCTGGACAATCAGCATCTGTGTTTCCAGTACCGGCAACAGTTCCGTTTCCTGCTGACTTTAGCGGTGTACCAATCGAAGCTCCAAAATCTACACCGTTATGACTTCCCGATACATACAATCGTTTTGAAGCATTAGTTACGCCGAATTTTTGGGTAATAATAACTTTATCTAACGGCCAAGCAAGAGCTGATGAACCTGCTTTTGGCAAACTACTTGGATTGAGTACGTATTTAAGCTTAGCTTCATACTGAAACAGTTCTTTTTCAAAGGCAGCTTTTTTCTTTTTCTTGTCTTCGACTATTTTTTTATAGTTACTCTCCTGTTTCTTTGTAATATCAAGTTCTTTTTTCTGAGCTTCTTTGTTGAGGTCTAACGTTTTTTGTTTTAAACGAAGTTGTTCTTTTTCTGCTTCCAATTCTTTCTTTTTATCAAGCTCTTCCAACTTATTCTCTTGCAAATCTTCGGTTGTTTCTTCTACTTGTCCAACGGTTTGTTTTATATTTTGCTGAATGATGCGCAAATGATCAACGTCTTGCACAGATGCCAATATACTCTTATTACCTAAAAAGTTTTCAATAATATTTACATTATCAGCCTCGTATTGAGCCACAATACTTTCTTTAAGACCAAGATGCATTGTTTCTAGTTTATGTTCATTTCCAGTTATCTCATTTCCGATCTTCTTGATCTCGAGATTGTGCTTATCGATAGCAGTTTGACTCTTTCTGATATCCAAGTTTATAACCTGAACCTGTTTTTCAAGTTCTTTGATAAAACCAGCCAAAGTTTTTGCCTCTTTGGTTGACTTGTTAGTAAGTTCTGTATATGTCTTAATCTCTTTTTCCAGTTCAGAAATCATACGAGCTCGTTCATCTATCTGTTTTTGCAATTCTTCTGGTGTCTGTGCAGACAATGGTTGCACATCTGTAACCATAGAAAAAACACCAAGAACACAGATAAAAAAGAGAGGTACTATGTATTTCAATCTCATCTCCTCAGTATACCACAGTACTATACAAGCTTTGCAATTGCCTTTTTCAAACGTTCAATGGATACATCTTTGCCCAAAATCCATATCATACTGAATGGATCTATTGATTTTTCGGCACCAGTAAGCGCTGTGCGGACAGGCCAGAGGACAACACCCCTACCTTGTTCCTCAGCATAACTCCACAGTATCTGTTTTACTGTCTCTATTGAAATATAGTTATCATCAGTAGTGTTCTCTAGAACAGAAACAACATGACTCAATATCTCTTGAGTACTCTCAACAGTTACAACTTTATCTTTTCTCATTTTTTCAGGAACAAGAAGCATTTCCAAAGTTGGATCAGGATCTTCACTCAGATACGTATCAGCAAAAACATCTACAATCTGGCCAAAATATGAAATCCGATCTCTGTTTGCTATAAGAATCTTGTCAAGAGCTGTGTCAACAATCTTAGTACGAGCTTCTTCTGGAACAAATTCACGAGCCTGAGCTAGAAAATCAGTCTCAGATAACAACTTCATATGTTCAGAGTTAAACCAGTCCAGCTTAACCGGATTAAACACAGCTCCTCCTTTTTGAACTTTTGAAAAATCAAATACTTCTATCAGTTCAGCTTTGGTATAGACCTCTTTTTCACCACCTGGATTAAAACCGATAAATGCAGCAGCATTCAACAATGCTTCTGGCAAATATCCTCTTTTTTTATACTCCAACACAGA
Organism: uncultured Candidatus Saccharibacteria bacterium; assembly: GCA_964367655.1. Classification (GTDB taxonomy): domain Bacteria; phylum Patescibacteriota; class Minisyncoccia; order Phycocordibacterales; family CAIZLB01; genus CAIZLB01. The sequence continues at coordinate 6,611 of CAYIYJ010000008.1, forward strand.
TAGCGCCCCTTTTCTTTTAGAAAGTTTTTGCTTATCTTCCCCTAACACAAGCGGTATGTGAGCATATTCAGGCACAACCCCTCCAAGCGCCTCTATCAATAGTATTTGTCTATGTGTATTTGATATATGATCCATACCTCGTATAACATGCGTTACTTGAGAATTCATATCATCTACAACCACAGCTAAGTGATACAGAGGATCAGCTATATTTCGAGCAATAACAAAGTCCCCAAGATCTGTAGTATCAACAGATATATCTCCAAGAATGAGATCATGGAATGTAACGATCTTATTAGGATTTTTAAATCTAACTATTTCTTTTATCACACCACTTCCATCTTTAGCGGCCTCTTTTGAGATATATGCATGACCAGCGTCTATCAATGTTTGTATTGCCGCAGTGTGTACAGCAACGTTTTGTGTTTGTATTGAAAAATCATCATACTCCAAACCAAGCCATGTCAGACTTT
>CAYIYJ010000008.1:7183-15011 GCA_964367655.1 uncultured Candidatus Saccharibacteria bacterium
TTTTGTGTTTGTATTGAAAAATCATCATACTCCAAACCAAGCCATGTCAGACTTTCTATAATTCCATCTTGATACTCGGTCTTTGATCGTTCTTTATCTGTATCTTCTATTCGTAATAAAAATTTGCCCTGATGTTTTCTGGCAAATAAATAGTTGAAAATTGCAGTTCGATATGAACCAAGATGAGCATGTCCGGTTGGACTTGGAGGAAATCGTGTAATAACCTGTTTTGACATATATAGAGTATACTACTAAAAACTGAAACTATCTTCGTCGAACAAGCTTTGGCTTACCACCGTAACTATCCAACTCTATCTCTACAGTATCTCCAACAAGAATACGAATACGATTGTATTTCATTTTTCCACTAAGATACGCAAGCATAACAGTACCGTCTTCTAATTGCACTCGAAAATGAGTGTCCGGAAGGGACTCGATAACCACACCTGTAAGAATAACTTTTTCTTGTGACATATTGACATATACTAGCTTTTTATGTCGATTTTTGCAACCATAAAAGGCTGTAGGCGCAGCTTATACCTATTCTTCTATAACAACCTCGACTTTACCCTCACCAGCTACTTCCCGACTCCAAAATGGAGTATTGTGTACGTCCAGACTGGCATAAGAACCCAGTTGAACCTTGATCTTCTCCATTGCATCAGTACTAAAATTATTGAACGCTTTCTTAGATTCTTCCATATCAAATACAGGACGTATCTCAAGTACCATACGCTTCATCCCTATCGGTCGACCAGATTCAGATGATATATCAAGCTCATAATCAACAACAACAACTTCAAAAGTGATCAGATCTTCGATAGACTTGAAAGATTTTATATATTCTTGTAGTGCTGGATTTTTTTTCTGAACGGTATTGAGTAGTTCTTTTTTATCAAACACAACAACTGCTGGTTGATCAGCTACATTGTCATAGATAGTATTCTTCTTAAGAGCTACACTTGTATCTGGAAGTAGTGAGATGATGTCCTCGGGTACAAGAGCGGCCACCGGTTCACCTACCCCCTCTGATGTTGTAGCAGAAACAGCAGCTGCTGATTGCTCAGTATTCTGAGAAACATCTACAGCTAACACACCTGTGGTAGATACTGCATAGATAGATTCATATTGAGCCGAACCTTTAAACCCAGGCAAGAAGTATTTTTCTTTTTTAGCAAATACAGAAGCATCTTTTGTCACCACAGCCGTTGTACTTTTAGGTAGAGAATATATAGTACCACCAATGTCTATCCGTGTTGTTGCACGAAGTGGTATATTCTCCTTGGTTGTGTTTACTAAGTACACAGTCGTTGTTGAGTTTGTACTTGTGGATACAGCAGTCACCGGAGTGAACTCCATATCTTTTAACTTGTTACTCACCGTACTTGAAGAAGATTGCTGCGAACTTACTTTTGTAAAAGGATTACGATCTTTTTGTTTACCTGATATATATACCAAGTTGTAGAACAATGTTCCTTCCACAGCTTTCGAATCATCTTGTTGTACCGCCATCGACACTTTCTCACGAACATCAATAGTTGTTGTCTTTGTAGTAAAAACAATCTTTGTATGCTCGATAAATTTTGCATAGATAATACCGCCAACCAGCAATAACCCTATCACGAGAAATAATATAAACTTAGGAAACGATCGTGTATGCGTTGAGTGGTTCGTGTCAGGTAAATAGATCTTGTCAGATAATGGCTCCAGTTTATCAAACCGTTCCATGGTTATATTTCTAATTGAGCTATTTTTACGTGGAGGTATAATGTCCGAATACATACCTTATAGTATATCGCTATTTTTCCTTAAAACAAATAATCTATATATACGTTCTCATCACTCACCTTCATGACAGTTTTGATGTAGGCGTCATCTTTTATAAGTTTTGCCAAACTATATCCGTACACAGACGCCAGCACAGCATTTAAGGCACATACTCGGATCTCTTCTGTGTCAAAATGTCTTTCAGTTTTAACTTGATCAATCAAGGTGTACACATACTTCATAACCACAGCGTAGTGTTCATCAACAATAGCATTGACCTTTTGTTGTATCTCAATACTCAAATCTGGCCACATATTTTTCATGGTTTTTTTACCCTGTTGTACAGAAGCAAGGTTCGCTCGTGATGCAAGTATGGACTGCACTGTTTTTGAATCAATATCCAAAGCACTTTTCAAACTATCCTCAAGATACAAGTACGAGTTTGGTATAAACACATGCAGTACAACTTTTCCATCAGACACATATGATATATCAACACTCTCCTCTTCTAGCAGTAAAAACAGGCCATTTTTAGGTCGAACAGCGAGACTATACGCATATACAGATGAGACATGAACTCCTTTTGGGTGGAACACTGTATCGATTGTGTTTTTGAGTGATTTTGCAAATGTTGTTTGTGTATACACATTCAAAACCTGCATTTCAACCTCACGCACTTTTTGACGTATAGGGTTCTCAGTGGCATATCCGTTTAATAGAACATGTGAACGTTCAGATTCTAGGAGGAATATATCTTCACCTGTTTTTTGGATCTTGAATGAATCAAGTAATTTTTCAGTTATAACAGTGTCTGTATCAAAAACCTTATGAACATCTATGTGTTCATATGTACACCACGGATAACACAGTATCACTTCAACTTTCGATATGCCTTTAACATGTTTTTTAGCGTCATTAGAAAGTTCTTTACAGACAAAAACCATACGTGCTTCATACGCGCGAGCTTCTTCACCTTCAATACGTGTCAAAGGTTCGCGACCTAACAACACCCGCGTTTCACCCGCTGTGTAGACATCGATCTCGTATGGTTTGATAATAAACAAAAGATTCATGTATATATAAGTATAATATACAATGAACTATTGCGCGAGATCTTTTACAAATATTTTTATTGCAATGTCGCTTTAATTCTTCGAACACCTTGCGATACAGCTTCTTCTTTTTGAATACTAAACACTCCGAGCTCTGATGTGTTTGTTACATGCGGTCCACCACAAAATTCTTTTGAAAAAGCAGACTCCAAACTATCGCCAACATAATATACTTGTACCTGATCGCCATACTTATCTCCAAAGAAGTGTAGCGCACCTGTTTTTTCAGCCTCAGCTTTTGGAAGTACAACCATATTTACAGGTAGAGCAGCTTGTATCTGTGTATTTACTATATCTTCAACTTTTTTCTTTTCATCGTCAGTCATCTTAGCTGAATGTGTAAAATCAAAACGTAGACGTTCTGCCGTTATATTTGAACCTTTTTGAGAGACATGGTCACCAAGTACTTGTCGAAGAGCTTGATGTAGCAAGTGTGTTGCTGTATGGTATCGAGTCTCTATCTCCCCATCACCTCCAAGACCACCTTTAAATTTCTTTTCAGATCCAGCGCGTGAAAGCTCTTGATGTTCCTTAAACATCTGATCGAAAGCTTCCCGATTGATTGTAAAACCTTGTTCTTTTGCAAGCTCTTCAACAAGCTCTATTGGGAAACCGAAAGATTCAAATAATTTAAAGATTCGTTCTGTATCCAATTCTGTTTTAGAATCAGTTTTTGTAGCTTCAATAATCTTATTGAACTCTTTAAGACCTTGTGTAAGTGCTTTGCGGAATTTTTTCTCTTCTCCACTTATCGCAACTTTAATAGTTTCCTTTTGCTTTGATACTTGTTCGTATGCATCCTTATACATCTCAGTAATCACATCAGCCAACGCAAACAAAGAATTCTCAGGGAGTGAAAGAATATCCGCATGTCGAAGCGCTCGTCGAAGAAGTCGTCGTAGAATATACCCTTGATCCGTGTTTGATGGTGTAACACCATCTGAAAGCATCATGACTGCAGTACGTACATGGTCTGCAACAATACGAGTTGATTTTTGAACTTCATCATCAGACACCCCTTCTTTTGTTGTACGTAATGAATCAATCTTTTCTAGTATTGGCATGAATACATCTGTTTCGTATACAGAAGAAACACCCTGCACCATCATACAAATTCGCTCGTATCCTGAACCAGTGTCTACATTTTTACTAGCAAGTTTTCCAACAACTTTTCCATCTTTCTTTTCATATTCCATAAATACATCATTCCAGATCTCAACAACTTCACCCTTGTCATCGGCATTGACATACTCTTCGTGTGTCAACCCTTGTGTCAAGTTTCCAGTAATATCGTAGAACATTTCACTATCTGGACCGCATGGACCGTTTTCTCCGGGACTCCACCAGTTGTTCTTTGCTGGAAGGAAAAATATTCTCTGAGTACCTGGTTTATCTTTTTTATGAACTCCTGCATTTGCAAATACGTCTTTCCAGATCTGTGCAGATTCTTCATCGCGAGGAGCATTCTCATCACCTTCAAAGACTGTTACGTATAGACGCTCAGGATCCAAACCAAAACCATACTCTGTATTAGTTAAAAGATCATAACTCCACTCTATAGCTTCTTTTTTAAAATAATCTCCAAGAGACCAGTTTCCCATCATCTCAAAAAAAGTAAGATGTCTTGAATCTCCGATATCATCAATGTCTACTGTTCGAACACACTTCTGTAGGTTGGCCAAACGAGTTCCTAGTGGGTGTTTTTCTCCAAGTAGGTATGGAACAAGAGGTTGCATACCGGCAGTGTTAAAGAGCACTGAGGGGTCATTCTCAGGCACAAGAGAGGCTGAAGGGATGATGGCATGGCCACGATTTTCGAAAAAATCCAAGAACCGCCGACGTATTTCGGCTGATGTGAGCGATGTTGTCATAACTCTTATGATAGTACATTAGATTTGACTTTTTTTCAATGTCCTACTTCCTCCCAAACTTATCCATATGTTCCTTAAAAGCCACCCCTGCAGCCGTTCTGTAGGCACAATACTCGCAGTCATCACCCTCTTTGGGGATTTGATCATTATCTAAGCACTTTTTGATCTCTAAAAGCGTCTTATCAACCCAATCAGTTTTTCCTGTATAGGAAATCATTTTAATTGCAAATTCTAATTTATTATCAAATCCTGGTTTATCACGTAGACCGTTCGCATATACAAAATAGCCAGTATCAGAAACGTTAAATCCGAGCCTGCGAAATATCCATTGATACACCTCTATCTGTCGGCGATATCCATCTTGCCACTCTGCATCAAGTGAAACCTCTCCATCTTTTGATGTAGCTTTGTAATCAACAATAATTAGTTTGTCCTTATCTGGACCATCTGTATATATCCACACGTCATCAACTGCACCGGTGATCAGCAAGTTTGTTTCAGCATGTAAGGTTTGTGCACCAACAAAATTTTCTCTCCACGTATCGATATCTTTATGTACAAATGGAATTGCAGGGATATTATTCTCTATCATATACGGATGAGGAGTTCCGTCTTTACGATGAACATCAAATTCTTTCTTAAGCAGCAGATCGACGGCTGAATTCAGATTGAATGGAAAACCTTGTGGTCGTGGCACACCAATACGACGATCAAGATAAAAACAGCGAGGACATTCTATAAACAGATCTATCTTGGAACGACTTAGTCTAAAAGCCTCTGCATCTCCGGGTGTGTAGTATTTTTTCTTGTAGAAGGCCATACTTCTTATACTATCATGCTTGGCAATTGACTTACCACCACAGTATCAAGTATACTAAGTTCATATTTTGAGACAGCTACAAGGTCTCTCGATTCTGGTAGAAAGCCTTACCAGATGATAATTTAGAAAAACTCAAGTAACAACTTGAGTTTTTCTTTTACTTTCAGATAATCTTGCTGATCTAAATTACCAATCTTGTGTTGAAACCTCTTTTTATCCATTATCTTAATTTGATACAGTAAAACTGTTGAGTATTTTTTCTGAAAATATACAGTAACAAACCACGTGCCTTTTTTGTTTTTTGTCGTCATAGGGATGACAATAGCTAAATCATTAGACAGCTTTTTCAAGATCAATACAGGTCTTGTAAAAGATGACCCTTTCCCATATATCTCTAAACCAATATTTATACCAATAGTTACCCACCAAACTTCTTTTTCATTAAAAAACAAACTCTTGTTTTTATCACTAGAGTGCACATCTTTCTTTATTATATTCCAATCATCAAACACATCATAATCCATCTATAGATGGTACTCTACGAGAGTTAAAAAATTACACAAGAAAACCTCAAATTACATCAAACTCCCCACCTCCTCCAGGATTGAAAACACCTGCTCACGAGTAAATCCAAAATCTTTCAACTCCTCACTGCGGGCACGAAGAGTTTTACATAATACAATATTGCGTGATATTAACTCTTTCTTCTCTCCAGACGTAAGCGTTGTTAAACATGTAATCGGATACAATTGATGTTCAAATATCTTATCTTGCAACGACTCAAATTCAGGATAATCATAACTCATCACTTTCAAGTCATTACATGTAGCATAGGTAATCGCAGTATCACTAAAATGTGTGTTTGTAATAAGCCACCCTTGAGTCAATCTCTGCGGCATCTCTGCAGGAAGTGTATGTGGTGCATTTGACTGCTGAGCCTTTCTTTCAAAAGCATGCATGTCATCGAGAGCCACCCTGCCAATAGAAGAAGTGTCAAAAGACTTTAAAGTAAACTCTTGCTGACGAATGTCGTCATATCGTGCTTTTACATACAAAGCAGTTTTCAAATCTGTTCGAGACCCACTATCACTGTGATACTTAGCTTCAATCATAACCAACTCATCAGGCTTCCATGCAATAACGTCTACTTCGTGTGATACACATGTTCCGTACACAATCTGTCCTGTGATAGCAGTGTATCCATCAGCTCGCCATATCTCAGCAATAAACTCTTCAAAAGGAAAACCACTCGGACCAATCTCAAGCAATGATCGTTTTAACGAAAACTTGAGTGCAGCAGCACGAGAAATATTTTTCAACTGTTTAAAGGCCAATCTATAAATAAAATCTGTTTCAATATGTTCGTTTGGATGATTCTCTTTACAGACATCAGCGATGTGGTTAGAAATCTCTTCAGCCACATGCTGTTCGGCACCGGCACGGATAAGGGCTCGTTCTAGTTTTTGAGGATCAAAGTTTTCGGTAGATCCGTCGGCTTTCTTGATTTGCATAATCTATATATTACCCTATTTTTATGATATGTTACACATATCTATGTCTATACCATATGTTTTAATAGCAACCTTCGTCTTTACACTCTTAGGAGGACTGGTAGCCTTAAGATACCGAAAATACTCCCATATCTTTGCAGGACTAACTGCAGGAGTTCTGCTGTCAGTTATATTTTTAGAGATAATTCCCGAAATTCTAGAAATCAACACGGAGAGCAAATTACCCCTATTGTGGGTAGTGATCGGCTTTGTTGGATTCCACATCTTTGAAAAGATATTTGCGCTACATCACAGTCATGACGATGGAAACCATAACCATCATCACGGCCACACAGCTTCAAAAACAGCTGGTGCTTGGGCCTTGATACTTCACTCACTTCTTGATGGAGTAAGTATTGGACTTGCCTATCAAGTATCTCCTGCTTTTGGAACAATCCTCGCGATCGGTGTCATTGCCCATGATTTTAGTGATGGATTCAACACAGTATCACTCACAGCGGGCAAATCAATATCACAATCAAAAAAGTTTCTTTTATTAGATGCTGTTGCGCCTACCCTAGGTGCATGTTTAGGGTTATGGTTTACTTTTCCCAATACCATTCTTGCGGTATTACTCAGTATATTTGCCGGAATACTTCTATATGTCGCAACCGGAGATATATTGCCTGAAGCGCACTGTCCTAAGAAAAGACACATGGTGCAACATCTAGCTGCCATGATTGTAGGAGTTGTATATATTGCGGTTGT
>CAYIYJ010000008.1:15111-19048 GCA_964367655.1 uncultured Candidatus Saccharibacteria bacterium
CCTTTTAAAAATTCTTTCATATCAATGTGTCCTATAAAACACACACCTTGACTATCTTTTTTATCAAACACTGGAATACCAGCTTTTTTTCCAATCTCACGAACCTCACTTTTTTGTAGATGACCGACAGGAAATAACACATGCGTCAACTCTTCTTTCTCAAGTGTCCACAAAAAATATGATTGATCTTTTTGAGCATCTTTACCTTCCAACAATTCCCCATCAATAACTCTTGCGTAGTGACCTGTCGCAATATAATCTGCACCTTCGGCTTTTGCCCAATCCCAAAAGGCACCAAACTTTACCTGCCTATTACACATCACATCTGGGTTTGGAGTTCTGCCTAGCTTGTACTCAGAGATCATATAATCAACCACCCCTTTTTTATATGCGTCACGAAGATCAAGGGTGACAAAAGGAATATCAAGATAAGCCGCAACTCGCATTGCATCTCGTCTTTCATCTTTCCACGTACATGCTCCACCCTCAGGTTGCCACACACGAATAAACACACCTGTAACGTCGTACCCGGCTTTCTTAAGCAGGTATGCAGACACAGACGAGTCTACACCGCCTGACATACCTAGGTATACTTTTTTTTGTTGTAACTTTTTAGATCCGATCATTGATCGTATTTATACAATAAAACAGTGTTTTTGTAAAATCAAGCAAGCCCTCTATCTTGTAACACTATCTGTTATATACTTAACAAGTACAGAGTTACCTTCTACGACCAAATATTTACTTGATCCTAAACGAATCAGTTTTGTCGTAGTATCCCCTTGTCGTTCAGCTAGCAATCCATATATTTCATATCCATACGGAGAAACAGTCACAGGATTTGCACGAGTTGGAAATGCCATAATGTCACCCGAAGTCTCCGCAATGGTAAGTAATACTTTATTTTGACCATCAACAAACACATGTCTTGCCAATCCCGTATATGGATCAACAGTTTTTTTCAAAGACATGAATGTTGGATATGTGTATGTTGATGAGGCGATAACAACCGTTTTTAACACAGGTTTTCGTATCTCAACTTTTTCTTTAGCGGTGTTACACTCGCTTTGAATACATACAGATACATAGTACGTACCATAATCAATAGTTTCTGGTTGTCCCACAACCCATGCAAAAGAATATTTTTTAGGAGAAGATGTTGCGATGATATACGTTCTCCCTGCACGTGAACCTTCACCATGCAGTGAGATAAGAGTTGATGTTGCTGAACCATCCTTAGTTGTGAAATAAATTGGTTGTACTTTACCTGGATATGTCACTATTTTTTTTACAGGATACGTGTACCCATTCTCATCTATGATCTCAGTTCCCTTGTGTATGTAGTTATAATACAAACCTCCAGTACTCAAAGAAGCTATGACAGCTTTTTTATTCTGAGGAGCTTTCACACTATGTATATGTACATTTACCCTTTTCTGCAGACATTGTAGTAATGCACATATTTCCAACTCGTATAGACCACTTGGCACCACAGTTGGTCCTGAAGAGACACTTTGTGCAGTGGTTGTTCCCACAACCCATTCATAGGTTTTTATATTATTAGTAATAGGCACATCCAATGCAATATAGTACACATCTCCGTGAGCAAAAGCATTTTGACTAATCAATCTAATCGAGAATGTTTTTCCAACTTGTTTTCTAATTTCTGTTGGTATTGATATGGTTTGAATAGTTCCGTATTCCCACTCACCTTTCTCGGAAAGAGAAAACTCTGCCTTATCTTCACGCTTCACGTCATCACCAACTTCTATCAGTTTATTTTTTGTCTTTTCATCAACAATTCCTGTAACCCTTAGATTATGTTTTTTTTGAAAAGCTTTAACAGATTCCTTTGTCTTCACACCAAAGTACCCTGTAGGCTTTACACCTAACTGACGTTGAATCACAGACACTTGACCACCAGTTGTGCGATCGAGATCTCCTGATCTTACACGATAAGAGTTGTCAGCACTAAGATTGATACTACAAACAAACACAGCGCAACAAATAACAAACACGGATATATATGATCTCATATTCTGTACATAATACTATCTACATAGTATTTTGCAATGATCTACTTACCAAGATACACCTTTCTATTTCTTAGATGTTCTGCGTATGTTTTCGCATAATGATTATCCCCACTCTTGTCTGACAAGAAGAACAGGTACTCATGACTCTCCGGATACAAAGCGGCCCTTATTGCAGCATCACCCGGGTTGCCTATCGGAGCTGGTGGAATACCTTTCATCACATATGTGTTATATGGAGAATCCATCTTCAGATCTTCTGTTGTGAGTTCAAGTGAAGCTTTGCCTGTTATATAACCAAGAGTACTGTCCATCTGTAACGGCATACCTTTTTTCAAGCGGTTATATATGATACCTGCAACTATTTTCATATCTCCAGGACGAGGAACTTCTTTTTCTAGAATACTCGCAATGGTTAGTATCTCTATTTCTGAATATGTTGAACTTGCAACAGCTGCACGATATTTTTCAAATCTTTTATCAAATTCTTTATCGATAGTTTTCAATATTTCATCAAGAGTAGAGAATGGTGCAAATGAATACGTCTCAGGGAATAACTTACCTTCTTTTTCTCTCAGTTTTGCCAGAATAAACGATATATCTCCTTCAGATTCTTTTGAGAAAAACTTTGTTGCAATAGTTGTTGCAATACTGCGAGAGTCCTCACCTTCTTTTATAGTCAATTTGACTGGCGTATATTCGTATTTTCCTTGAACGAGCTTTTCTATAGTTTCAAGCATGGTCATCGGTCGACGGAATGTATATTCACCACTTTTCACAGAAGCTTCTCTGCTTGTGACAAGCATAACCAAACGAAACACTGTTGCAGATGTTATAACCCCACTATACTCCAATCGTTCAGTGATAACATCGAGGTTTGCACCTTTTGGAATATCAACTACAACAAGTGCGTTTTCTGACGCTGTCCCTACTGGAGTTACTAATGTTTTATAGATAAAGACCCCACAAGCAACAGCAGAGATTAATACAAGTACAAACAACCATACAAAAAAACGTACGATAGGGTTACGTTTTTTTGTATTACTTTGAGAAGCAGTTGTAGATCGTACATCATCTACAGCAACAGGCTTAGGCATAGTCTCAGCTATATGTACAAAATCTTTTTCGTAATTAGGTTTTTTTTCATCTGGCATATGTATTTAAGTATAACGTACACCTGTGCAAGTGCAAAACAAAACACCTTGCGCGTTTTGTTTTTATATCGGAAGATTTGCTGGAGCCTCTCCTTTCTTTGCCATAACACGAGTAAGTGTTGGTGTTTTCGCAACATCACCTGGGAAGTGATAGATCGTTGCAAGCTCTTCAATGCTCATAATAAAAGGTTTACCTGATTTGTGATCATTACTTTTCCATTTTCCGAGACCTCCAACTGGAATAAATTCTTTGTAGAAAAATGCTCGTGATTGATACTGTGTAAATATTTTCTTTTTATCTCCCGCAACTTTTTTACCACCCTTATCCTGCCATGCATATTTTACGTTTGGAGATTTTACTTCAAAACTGTTTAGATGCATTGTGTTGTACTGCTTAAACGTACCAGTGAGTGCTGCAGAATGGGCAGCTTGAAATGCATCTTTTGTACCGACATACACAGCACGAATCGTTGTATCAAATGCAGGTTTTGACAAACTTCTTTCAACCGCCTCAACTTTCTCCTCCTCTTGTGGAGTCAGCTTCATGTCAGCAGGGTTTACAGGTTTTTCTTTATCGATCTTTAGATCACGTTTAGCCAATTTTTTGATCTCATCTTTTGCAGCATCAGTCCAATCCACCATCTCTTTTGCAGGCATCAAAGCTTTTTCATACCACTTCATCTTTTTCTCCTTCATCTTTTCTTTTTTCTTATCTTTTTCTTTTGGCCAATCTTTTTCTATATCTTTACC
>CAYIYJ010000008.1:19148-25465 GCA_964367655.1 uncultured Candidatus Saccharibacteria bacterium
CATACATGAAAACAGAGGCTTTCTCTTTGGAACGAATTCCGGAGAAAGCCTCAGGTTATTTTAATAGTACCAGCCTTTAGTTGATTCATGAAAACCCTAGCCAAACTCTCAAACCACATCAAAGCTTCTGCTAACCATTGCCGTTCAACTTTTTTCGGCCCAAAAGAAATCGAGTCAAAAGATTCATTGGTTGCTTTTACAGACACACAAAGTTGAGGTTCTTCCGGAGGCATTTTGACAGAATACCCCTCCAAAAGAGAATCCGTATCATATGTCTCAAGAATGTACGGACTAGATGTACCAACTTCAACCCTAACTTTTTGTGTAAGTTTCAGCTTTCCACTTTTGAGCTGTTTCAATTCCTGTTCCTCCACAAGGATAATTACATATGGGACTTCAGAAACTAAAAACCTGGCATAGTATATATCCACTACAGTTATACATACCCCATCATAAGCCTCAATACTTGGTAGAGGTATCCACACCCTTGCACCTGAAAAATGAAGTGCCAACCACTCTCGCAAAAAATCCAACGATAAAATGTTCACTTTTTTCATAGGTTTTGTTAACCCCTTTCTGTCAGACAGATTATCAGAATACACCCTGTACAGCAACCTTATGATAGTCCATGTTATAATACACATCATGATAATCATCTACACAAAAACAGGGTGCCCTTGGTGCCATGCGGCACTAGAGTGGCTTTCAAAAAAAGAGATTCCTTTTGAAGAACGTAACACAACAGAACACCCTGAATACATGGAAGAGATGCAACAAGCAACACAACAAACAAAAGCTCCTACTTTGCTTATTGATGGTGTATGGCTACCCGATGCAGGAGTTGAAGATATTGCTAAAGCACTAGAGGTTGAGCTTTAATTTTCACGAGCTGTCAACTAGCATACACCCCTGAAAGATATACCATAGATCATACACAGACACATTGTTCTTTATTGCTCCATATGTTTGGAGACCAAACAGAACAGCTGCACTTTCAACATCAAATCCCACAGATCTCATGAATACAACAGACGACGATAGATTACTGATTAACCCTTTTGATGCAGCATATCACGGCGGCTTGAAGCACATTCTGCATACAGGAAGACCAAAAACTGACAGGACTGGAACAGGAACCATATCAACATTTGGAATGCAGATGCGTTTCCCTCTTCAAGAAGGCACATTCCCTCTCCTCACCACAAAGAGAGTTAGTTTTTTAACCATCCTCAGAGAACTGCTTTGGTTTATATCCGGGAGTACCAACATAAGACCTCTAGTGTTGGGCAGTTGCAAAATCTGGAATGAATGGCCTTTTGTTAAATGGTTACGAACCACAGAACGCCAAAAACCACCACAGGATAGTGATGATTGGAAAAAACTGATGGCCGAATTTGTCAGTAACATCAAAGATGATGCAGACTTTGCTTTAAAGCACGGAGACCTTGGTCCCGTGTATGGACATCAGTGGGTCAATTGGCAACGAAGAACAGGAGGCTCAATCAATCAACTACAACAAGCAATCGATACGATACAGAACACCCCAGATTCAAGGAGGATTATCGTATCGGCCTGGAATCCGGAAGATGTTCCTGAGATGGCCTTACCACCATGTCACTACTGTTTCCAGTTTGATGTGACCGACGGAGAGCTGTCATGCATTCTCAATCAACGTTCAGCGGATATGTTTTTAGGAGTTCCGTTTAATATTGCCTCTTACTCACTGCTCCTGCTCATGATGGCACAAGTGACAGGCCTGAAACCTGGAACATTCATCTGGTCAGGTGGTGACGTACACATCTACGATAACCATCGGGAACAAGTAGACCTGCAGCTATCGAGAAATTCAAAACCACCACCGAGGGTACGGCTGAATCCAAACGTGACAGACTTGTTTGCTTTTACAGAGAAAGACATTGTCTTGGAAGGTTACAATCCTCATCCAGCAATCAGGGGGCCAGTTGCGGTGTGAAATAAACAAGTTAGCACGCGAAACTCGCTGCCGCCTGAAAAATCAAAACGGTCCTCACCTACCCAAAACTAAAAGGTGAAAAAACCTCTTTGCGGATGTAATCTGCAAAGAGGATTTTCTTTTCATTTCTTTTGTCTCTTATCGAATCCCAAACTGTCCTGTTGTAATCTCTTTCAAAACTACATCCGGAACATCTCCACGGCTTCGCTTCATAGCTTGCACTCTTACATAATATGCATTTTGAATTTCTCGATCAGTTTTTTTCATGTCTTTCTTTAGACTTTTCACATCCGCCTCTCTAACAGCTTGACCTATAGATGCTGTATTTATAACCAAAACTTCTTTATCCAACACAACATTACCTAGATACATTCTGTAATAATCAAAGTCTTTTGTGTATGGATACCACTGTACAGATACAGGCTGCGAACCACTTACATCATATTTTTCACCTGACTTAAAATTATTGAAGTGAAAAAAGTTTGCAAAATAACCAGTAGGCGGATATACAACAAAGGTACTATCACTCACGTCTTCAGCACAGGCAATAGCTTGTGAGTTACACATATATCGCACTCGCATATAAAACCAACCTACAGGTAGGTCATCAACTTCATCAAAATTCAGAACTAATTTACCAGTGTTCTTCACTTTCCATGTTTTTGCAACGAGATCCATGTTCTCACTTAATAACTCTACCAAAACCATATCATCGGCTGAGATATTCTTTGATGTCCACATTATAGAAACCTCTCTTCCGTATCCTTGCTCTACAGTACCACCTCCGTTTGGGTTGACAACTTCAACCTTGGGAGGATCGATATCTGGAATACTAACAGTCGTAGCAACTGTTGTAGTTGATGTTGTAGCTACGGTGTCTATTTGAGCAACACGGTCAGAACATTGCTTTGTAGCAATCTCATTGAGTTTCATTCGAGTCTTAGGACCAATACTTCCCACGACTTGTAAGTTATTTTTCTTTTGAAACTCACGAACCGCCTTAGTTATATCCTGACTTTTAGAACCAATAATAAAACCATCTTTTAGTAAGATATCTTTTACGATATCTCTATCTTTAATACTCGCAGATGATATTGATATTATGTTTTTTGTTAAAACAACACACGCCTTTGTATCAGCCTGAACCGCATGTGAGGTTCCAAGAAGAACACACACTACTGCGGTAGCTAATATTTTTTTAAAATAAGTTTTCATACCATATATGATAGCATGGTAAAAAAAGTTTGTTACAACTTTAAAACCCTCTGCAAGAAACTAACCATCTTAGGATACGCATCGAATTTATTTTTCAACTTACCCAAACCATGCCCCTCATCTTCATAGACAAGAAATTCCACTTCCTTACCATTTGATCTAACTTTCTCCACTACCTGTTTTGCTTCATCAAATGGTACTCGTGGATCATTAACACCATGCACAACCATAAGAGAAGCTTGTATCTGATCTGCCTTATGTATTGGAGATATAGAAATAAGTAATTCTCTATCTCGCTCAAGATATCCGTACTCTGCTTCACGTATAGCTCGCCGATATGGTGCAGTATTTTCCAAAAATGTAATAAAGTTTGATATACCTACGATATCTATTCCAGCCGCCCACAGATCAGGATAGAATGCCAAACCTGCCAAGACCATAAACCCTCCGTAACTTCCACCCATAAGAACTATTTTGTTTTCATCAACATACGAAAGTGTTTTAAGATACTCACGTAAAGAAACCATGTCTTTTACGGAATCCATTCTTTTTTCTATATTATCAAGCGATAGATATGTTTTGCCGTATCCAGAACTTCCACGAACATTTGGAATAACAACCACAAAACCACTATTAACAAAAAATTGATTAATAGTATTTAAACCATTAAACGCTTGAGCTTCAGGCCCTCCGTGTATATCTATGAGTACGGGTAACTTTTTTCCCGCTTCTATATTTTGAGGTTTATATACAAATGCTGGAACTTTAAGTCCATCAAAAGATTCAAACCAAATTTCTTCGGGACGAACCAATATATCTTTTGACACACCCATCGGCATATCAGTAAGTTGTTTTATGTCTCCATTTTTTAAATCAAGAGTAAAAATATTTCTATTTTGAACAGCCGATCCAAATGAATACACAACAAGCTCCCCTGTTGGATCAAGATCAAGGTCATACACGTTACCTTTTGGTATAGAAAGAGGTATTTCTTTCATATCTGAAAGAATATACGCTCGCAGGGTCAGAGATCCATTTTCATTCAAAACAATAAACAACTTTTTACCATCTTCTGATACGGCAAAATTGTCGACATCCCAATTGTATTCAAATACATAGCCTCCTTTTTGTTTTTGTATATCGTATTTCCAAATAGCTTTAAATTCTCGACCAACATCACTCAGTGTATATATAGCTGATTCATCTGGAGCCCAGTGAACACTTGCACTGTAATACTCTTCTTTTCCCGCTTCTCTTTTTGTTATTTCTGTAAGCTCTTTTGTTTGTACGTTGTATAAAAATAATTCTTGATCGACATTTGAATTTGCTTTTGCAAATACACAATAGTTTCCTTGAGGAGAAAAACCTGTATTTACAAAATAGCCGTTATTAGCATAGATACATTCTTCAATACCTGTTTCTATATTTTTAATATAGATATCGAAATCTTTTCCGTTTTTTTCGTTTGAAGAGTATGTGACTGTATTACCATCAGGCGACCAGGATACAGCCATATGTTTTACCTGTGGTTTTTCAGTCAAAGGCTTGATAACACCACTATCAATATGAAGAAGGTGTATTTGATAGTTTTCATTACCTTTATCATCTTTTAGAAAAATAAGCTGACTCGCCGTTGGAGAAAGTTTAAAGTCTGTAACAGGTTCAGACAGATCAGTGAGTTGTTTTATCTCTGAACCAACAACATGCGTGTAGTACAACTGAAAAGTTTCACCTTTGATGTTTGAGGCAAAAACAACCTTGGACATATCATGTGACAGGACTGGGTATGCAGCAGTTTTTGTCATCAGGAAATCTTGGATGGAGTATGTGGTTTTCATGGGGGTTATTGTAACATAGAGTGACGTCAAAATATCGTGCTTTTATCTCCTTAAAACCAACTCCATCTCCGGTAACACTGCCCCACTTTTCATCTTAAAACGCTCTTCGCTGAATCTTTTTCCAGTATCAACAAATCCTAAACTTTCATAAAAACGGATTGCACCTTCATTATATGTAGCAACATGAACAATTGTATCTTTATGCGGATCTAAAAACTTTTTATGATTTTCGAAAAAGGCTTTACCTATACCTTTACCCTGAAACTCCGGTAGAACATATATTGTTTGTAGTTGATTGAATTCTTCACGAATAACCAAAGTAGAAGCTCCTACAATTTGACCATCAATTTTTGCAATCAACCTGTTTTGATTTTCCGGTATATTTTTCATAGACTCTTTTCGTTTTGCCAGATTTTCTTCTGTAAAGAAATCTTTGTAACTGTCTTCAATATCATCAACGGTTATTCCGTATTGTTCGTTTGGATACGTTGCAAGCCATGTTTTGTACAAAACAGTGAGTATACCTAAGACGTCGTCTGGGGTTGGTTTTAAGATTTGATAGTTTGGCATATATTACATTTTATAATATTTTTTATTTCCCCAAATGATACTCCAGCGTAAAGATAAGATCTTCTGTCTTATTATCCATCTTATCCCTCATCCACATTAGATAATCAGCATCTTTTGCTTTCACCTCTTCAAACGTCATACCTTTGTATTTACCCAAATTCAAACTTCGAAGTAGTGAAGGTTGATTTGTGATTTCAACAAACTTTTCTATAGCAATATCTTCAGATACATTATGCGTCGCACAGTATTCTCGTAACATCCGATCAAAGACTTCTTCCAACACAAGCACATCACCTTCAGCATCATGAGCTGTAGCACCTTCTAACTCAACTCCCCATCGATATCGAAGTGATTGTAGTTTGTGGTTAGGATAATCATACAATCTATAGGCAACTTTATATGTACAGATTGATCGTTGTGTCTCTATACCTTCTGTTTTGAGAATTCCTATATCAAACTTTGCATTATGTGCAACTAGAATATTATCAGCTAATAACTGAGGTAGTTTTTTGTATGTTTCAGTTTCGGAAAAAGGCTGCTTATCAGCCACCTTCTTTTCAGTGATGTGGTGCACACCCATAGCTTCAAACTCTATAGGTACCGGGGGTTTGTAGTATTCTACAACAATATCAGTATCCCCTTTGAGTTTATAGGCCAGTTGAATAAGTCTTCCGTCAGTAAGACCTGTGGTTTCGGTGTCGAGAAGGATGATGTTCATAGGG
>CAYIYJ010000008.1:25565-27040 GCA_964367655.1 uncultured Candidatus Saccharibacteria bacterium
TTGATGTGTATCAAATACATATAGATTCTCTTCATCATACCCATACACAAACATCACATGATCTAACAGACCTCCGTATTTGAGTGCAATATCAACACCTACTATTTTTCCACAGTCAACAGATTCCTGTATCAATCTGATAGCTTCATCGAACTTCATTCGAGAACACAAAAGTGTTTGTACCATTTTCCAAAACCCTGATATGTCAATATTATTTATTTTCAAAGATATACCTAGTGATTTCAAAAAACTAGGCATGTTATAGAACTGAAGTTGAGTCCAGGCAAATACTGTAGACCAGTGTCCTTTGATGTTGATTCCAAATAAGCCTTTACTATCTATCTGCTCTGGGTTATTTAGGTCTTGATTAAACTTTTGAGGTAATAGATGGTGCAGGGCGTAATACAAAAAATCTCTGCCACATTTATTATGAACAGGTTTACCATTATGTTTTTCTCGCTGGACAAATCCGAAGGTTTCGAGGTTGATTGGTAGGTGGGTCATAGATTATTCAATATCCATTTGAGTAATCAACTCCTTAATCTCATCTTTAATCCGTCTTGTCTCATCCAAATCTTTGCCTTTAGGATCAATCACATGCCATCTGACTAATTTTGGAGAATTGATCAGATAATCAGGCAGCTCTTCATCTTCCAAGATAGCGACAACTTTGTCTGCACTATTTACCATATCTTCTGTAACTTGTTTTCGTATAGAATTCGAAACATCTATACCCTCTTCCTTCATCACACTGATCACCTCATTAATAGCAGGTGTTAGATTACCAATAGGTTCTTCTGGTCCGCTTAGTTTCGTACCTGCAGAAGTAACTTTGTACTTTTCACCAAACTCTTTTTTGAATAACCATTCAGCCATTTGGCTGCGGCCGACGTTTCCACGGCAGAGGAATAGGATGTTCATGATGAACTTATCATGACATGAGATGTATTTTACTTCAAGCTCGTACGCTTGATTATTTTACTAAAAGTGTTACTTTGTATAGGACAGTTGAACCTTACCAAACCTACCACCTACACCATGAGTACTGTATACAAACCAAGCTGTGAACCGAAATCTCTTGACTGGGATTATCTTCCTTGTAAACTGGATGTTTCAAGCCTTATTACACTCAGAACAAGTACCCCTCTCAGAGATGCAAATGGTCTCTTACAAACGATTGAGCTGGGAGATCGAAGCTCTGCTTGTCAATTCGCTATTCATTTAGCCGTATGTGCCATTATCCCCTTAGAAAATGGTACCGTTGAAGTCTACGGAGGTGCTGGGACGGACGAGCATTATGCCACGTGGTGTATTATTGTTCCATCCACAACCGACAATACCCCTGAAAACCTTATCGACGTAGACGTCTGGACGGTTCCTGGAATCCAAAAAATTTCATTCGAGATACAATCCTGACCCTCCACTATTTCAACACAGAACCACTGTCGTGAGATAGTGGTTTTTGTTTTGGGTAT
>CAYIYJ010000009.1:0-20169 GCA_964367655.1 uncultured Candidatus Saccharibacteria bacterium
CACACCAATCCGTCATCTCACGAGATATCGTGACTGAGATGCAGGAGTCGTACATAGACTATGCCATGTCAGTTATTACTGATCGTGCGTTGCCTGATGTGCGAGATGGTTTGAAACCTGTACAACGACGTATCTTGTATGCGATGCATAAGATGGGTCTAGTCCCTACAGCCAAGTTTCGAAAGAGTGCCACAGTTGTAGGAGAAACCATGGGTAACTACCACCCTCACGGTGACGCTGCTATTTACCAGACTATGGTAAACATGGTGCAAGACTTCGGTATGCGATATCCGTTGATCTGGGGACAAGGAAACTTCGGTAACATTGACGGTTATCCAGCTGCTGCACAACGATATACTGAGGCACGTATGCAGAAAGTGACGCCGTTCTTATTGGCTGATCTTGAAAAGAATACAGTTGATTTTCGTCCAAACTATGATGGTACTCGTCGTGAGCCAACAGTTCTTCCAACAATGGTTCCAAACATGTTATTGAATGGTACTTTGGGTATCGCGGTAGGTATGGCAACTAACATTGCACCGCACAACTTGGGTGAGATCGTTGATGCAACAACACACTTGGTTGATCATCCTGAGGCTACAACTTCAGATCTTTTGCAGTTTGTAAAAGGTCCTGATTTTCCAACTGGAGGTATTGTGTTCAATCAGAAAGATATAGAAACAGCTGAGACTCATGGAAAAGGTGGTGTTGTGTGTCGAGGAGAAGCCGAGATAGTTGAGGAAAAAGCGGGTCAGTCAAAGATTGTGATCACATCTATTCCGTATCGTGTGAATAAATCAACATTGATAGAAAGTGTTGCTGATCTTGTTCGTGAAAAAAAGGTTGAAGGTATCAAAGATATTCGTGATGAATCCACAAGTGATGTTCGTATTGTTGTTGAATTGAAAAATGGTGCGTATCCTCAGAATATTTTGAATTTTCTGTATAAACATACTCAACTTGAAACAACATTCCACTATAACGTTGTAGCGCTTGTTGACGGTGTACCACAGACACTGTCTTTGAAGGCTTCGCTTGATAACTTTGTTGAACACCGAAAGATTGTTGTACGAAGACGAACAGAGTTTGACCTAGCTAAAGCTAAAGACCGTGAACATATCTTACTTGGTTTGAAGAAGGCGTTGGATCATATTGATGAGATCATTGCTCTTATTAAGAGAAGTAAAGACACTCCAACAGCGCATGCAAACTTGATGAAGGAGTTTAAGTTTTCTGATCGACAAGCAACCGCTATTCTCGAGATGAAGTTGCAAAGACTTGCTGGTCTTGAGCGAAAGAAGATTGAAGACGAATTGAAAGCTGTTCAAGCTTTGATTGCTGATCTTGAAGATATTCTTAAGAACTATTCACGAGTGGTAAAGATTATCAAAGATGAGCTTGCACTCGTAAAAGAGAAGTTTGGTGATGCGAGACGAACTCGTGTTGTTAAGCATGGAGTACAGAACATGTCTGTGGAAGATATTATTCCAGATGAAGACAGTGTGCTTGTACTAACTGCTGGTGGATATATCAAGCGAACTAATCCCGATGAATACAAAAAACAAAAACGAGGTGGAGTAGGTGTGGTTGATGTAGATGTAAAGGAAGAGGATTTTATTACACACCTTGTTTCTGCAACAATGCATAGTGACCTTCTGTTCTTCACAGACAAAGGTAAGGCCTATCAGATCAAAATGTATGATATTCCAGAAGGAAAAAGAGCTACTCGAGGTAAGTCGATTATGAACTTCCTATCTCTCTCTGAAGATGAGAAAGTGACGTCTATTCTGCCTATGCCTAAAGAAGTTAAAAAGGGTAGTGATGTATCTCTGATGCTCATCACAAAACTTGGAGTTGGAAAGCGTGTTGGTCTTGATAGTTTCAAAGATGTACGAAGAAGCGGTATCTTAGCCATCGGACTTGATGATGGAGACCAGTTGATTGCAGCTTCATTTGTAGGAGAGAAAGATACGATGATCCTTGTGGCAAGTGATGCGCAGTCTATCCGTTTTGACGTAGCTGAGATTCGAGAGATGGGACGAGCTGCTGGTGGAGTGCGTGCTATGAAGTTGGATAAAGGAACAGTGATTGTTGGAGCTATTCCTGTAAAAGCTGAAGGTAAAGATGCGGCTGAACTACTTACAGTGTCAGCTAATGGATATGGAAAGAAAACTCCGCTTGATGAATATAAAGTACAAGGAAGAGGAGGTTCAGGTATTAAGACATTTAAAGTAACAGATAAAACAGGAGCTCTGATGGCTGCACAAGTCGTAACTGAAGAGATCGAAGAAGTTGTTGCAATATCAAAGAAGAGTCAAGTGATTCGTTGTGAGTTGAAGGAGATTCCAAGTCTTGGTCGTGATACACAAGGTGTACGCGTGATGAAGTTGCGCGAAGGTGATTCATTGGTATCTGTGATTGGTGTGTAGGTTGTTTTGAAAACATAATTTTCGTTCGCGATTGAATTCATGTATACTTACTGTATGAGTGCAGTAAAAGATTTACATATATTTCAAATAGCTACGCTTGCAATCTTTATTTTTATCGGAGTTGCAGGTGTTGCATTCTTCGCTACAAACAAATCTAGTTCATCCCAAGATCTCTATACTGCTCAAGTGTGGGGAGTGTTACCAAAGTCTGTGATAGATGAGTCTTTGAGTCAGTATCGTATTCAAGGTACAGATCCAAAGTTTGATTATAAAGAACTTGCAGAAGAAACATTTGAACAAGAATTGTTAGTTGCTATTGCAGAAGGACGTGGTCCTGACGCGATCATCTTTCCGAATAGTATGTTTTATGGACAATCTGGTAGATTGGTTACTATTCCCAATGAATCTATAAGTGCAAAAACATTTTCAGATACATACATAGATGCAGGATTTCAATTTGCTGTACAAGGTGGTGTGAAAGCATTGCCTCTTATCACAGATCCATTGATGATGTATTGGAACACAAGTATGTTTTCAGCGGCCGGATTGTTGAATCCTCCTCGAAACTGGACAGAGCTTGCTCAATGGACAAATAAGATCGCACGTAAGAAGGATAATGGTAACATTGAGCGAGCATATGTTGCTCTAGGTGAATATACAAACGTTGATTATGCAAAGAGGATTTTGTTTACACTTCTCGGACAAGTTGGTGTGCAGATTGGATATTACAACCCTCAGATGAGTGCCTATTCATCAGGATTGATCACGAGTGCTGAAGATGGGGGTGAGAGAACTCGATCTGTATTTACGTACTATACAGAATTCGCAAATCCGGTTAAGTCTTCATATTCATGGAATAGATCTTTCGCATCTTCTCGAGAAGCATTTTTGGCAGGAGATCTTGCACTCTATTTTGGTCCAGGTAGTGAGATAGAATATATGAGATCTCGAAACCCAAACTTGACGTTTAGAGTAGCTCCAGTTCCACAAGAGAATCCAGACAGAAAGATCGTGCATGGTAAAACATATGCTCTTGGTTTTTTGGTCACATCTAAAAACATAAATGCATCTATTGCTGAATTGACAAAATATCTAACAACTAAAGAAGTATCTGTAGCACTAGCAACTGCTATGAATACCGCTCCTGCCAGAAGAGATGCTTTGTCTGGATCTAAAGCAGCACAACAAGATAGTAATATCGGTGCTATCTATGAGTCTGCTGTGTATGCTCGAGATTGGATGGATCCAAATCCTGTAGCGACGAATGCGGTACTCAAAACTCTTGTCGAATCTATTACAAGTGGACGACAAACATTGTTTGAAGCGATTCAAGAAGGGTCAACTCGACTTGAAGGACTCTACTAATACATAAACTGAAGTGATACAATAATACATATTATGGAAACTGCATTTTTTAACGATATTAAAGCTTGTTTTTCAAATACGACCGGTGGGTGTGGTTGGCCTCAATTGGCCGGTCTTGCGTCAAACATATTGCAGATATTATTTTATATAGGTTTGTTTGCTGCTGGATGTATGGTTGCGTATGCTGGATGGTTGTTGATTGCTAAAGGTGGTAGTGATGACGCTCGTGGTAAAGCTAAGAAGATTTTTCGAGATATTGTATTCGGACTTATATTACTATTCAGTGCGTACTACATAGTGGATCTTATTCTAACAAAGCTTGGAGTAACGGCCGAATTCAGAGAGGGATTTGTTGAACCTTCAAACACAAATACACAATAATTTTTAATGATATACTTAACATATATGAAATATACACGTTTACTTCTCATTGTATTACTTCTGGCAACTACGGTTTCAGTTCAGGCGCAAAATGGAGTTTTGTTTCCTTCTCCTGCTGCAAACACCTTAACCACCGGTGGTGGTACTAATGTAAATAGTGGTACGGTAGGAGGTGGAGGTACTGATGTGAATAGTAATAACCTTGGAGGTGATGGAGGTACAAATGTTTCTAAAAATAAAAAATATCTCATCACAAACCCACTTGGAAGTACAAAGTCTTTGAGTCAGGTGATTGTTAATGTTGTCAGTGTTGTTCAAATTCTTTTGATCATGGCGGCAGTGCTATATATATTGTATGCCGGTTTTATGTTCGTAACTGCGAGAGGGGAAACTGCTAAGATTATAAAAGCTAGAAATGCGTTATTGTGGGGGTTGGTTGGAGTTGCACTTGTACTAGGTGCTCAGGTTATAACAACGACAATTAAAAATTCAGTTCAAGGTGTGTTTTATAATTCTACAAACAAATAATATGAATTCTATGAAAAAAAATATTACATATGTCTTCTTAGTAATAATTTTGTTCTTAACTTCAAGCGTGCATGCTGCAGTGGTAGATCTCAACATTCCAGGTGGTGGTGATGCGAATCTATTTCCAGGATCTTCTCCATCTCCAATTAACAATGTGTCTGATCTGCAGACTGTGAATAATGTTTCTCCTGTTAATTTGAATACTTCCAATTCGGTTGATCTATTCGGAGATGTTCCATCGGATACAGGTCCAATTTTAGGAACAACTGCAGAAATACTGAGTAACAGCGCGTCACAATCCGCAGCACCATCAAAGATGTCTATTGCAGGATTGGTTAATTGGTTGGTGGGATTGTTGAATTACATTGTTCGTTTGATTGTACTCCTTGCTTTGATTGCCTTCTTGTATGGAATCTTAAAACTCGTATTTGTTGATGCTTCAAACGAGACAGAGCGCGCCAAAGCTCGAAAGTTTATGTTGTGGGGTATTGTATCCTTGTTTGTAATGGTTTCAGTGTGGGGGCTTGTGAATGTTCTTAAATCCACAGTCTTTGGTGAAGGAGCCTTGATTGTTCCACAGTTGAAGTAGTATACTATATACATAGGTATATTTATTAAAATAATTTTTAAAATCACACATTTCTTTATGAAATCAAAAATCTCTATATTTGCTTTAGTTTTTGCTCCGTTGCTAGCTTCTGCACAATCAGCTCCATTTACAAAAACAGTTGATGGTTTTCTTGGATATCTTACATATCTTGGAAGTAAGATCATGCCGTTGCTTGTGCTTGGTGCTTTGATTCTATTTTTGTTTGGTATAGTTAAATATTTCTTCTTTCCAAGTAAGGACACTCCATCATCAACAGATAAAAGAAATTTTATTCTTTGGGGTATCGTCGCATTGTTTGTTATGGTTTCAGTGTGGGGACTTGTAAACGTTCTAGGAGACACTCTACAACTTAACAACAGACAAGTACCACCAGTACCATCAGTACCATTCCCAGATGCTCCACGAGCAGTTCCTACAGCACCTTCTGCAGGATCTCTACAGTAAACTATATTTCACAATAAAAAGACTTGAGTTGTACTCAAGTCTTTTTATCTTGTATACTTATTGTATATGGAAGCTGCAAAACAACTCATTAGTGGTATTAATCAATACATTCTTAACCCTATCATCATTGCTTTATTTGCTGTAGCTCTTGTATTCTTTTTGTTTGGAGTATTTGAATATCTTTGGAAATCTCACAGTGATCCTGGTGCAATTAAGGCAGGTGCAAAACATATTGGTTGGGGATTGGTTGGTATGTTTATTATGATATCTGTATTTAGTTTGATTCAAGTGCTGGCGAATACGATTCCTGTAGATAGCGATACTCGTAAAGCTGTAAAGACTGTAATTCCTCTTCAGTAATTTTGTATAAAAAAAGACCGCAGTCATTCGCTTCCTTGTGGGGAATTGAATGCTGCGGTTTTTGGGTGGGATGGTTACCACCCGATCGATGTTATGGTATTGAAACCGTTACATCGACTGTACTTGCTCCGGGGAGTGGAGACACCGCCATCTCGACAGTTTTTTTCCATAACCTCATCTCTTCTTCCGAATCGATCGGGGTTCGGGTATCTCCGTCGAAACGGAAGTGCTGTCCGAAGTTTGGATCCCACCAGAGCGTCAGGGTCCCCTCGGTAGTTTTCCAATGTAGGAGCGCTCCGGTTGCACCAACCGTTAAGGCGGCGTTGGTGAGAGCTATGACGCGGAACGGAGCTCCTTTGTCACTAGCTTTCCAGGACTTGTTATCGGCCTGGGTTACCCAAACGCCTTGTTGCGCTTGGTTGTATTCTGCTGTGTCTCCGCGTGGGGAGGGCAGAGCGCCTACGCGCTTCATCCCTTCGCTTGTTTCCTCGCGGAGGGATTCGGCTGCGACTCTGGCGCCAGCGGTGATGGACCTGAAATAGTTCGGTCCTCTCCGCTCTTCTGGTGTTTGCTGCATTCTGGCTCTGAACCCGAATGCGAGTAACAACAGGATGATGAATACTGTTATCTTCATTGTTAATCGTGATGTGAGAAGAGGTTACGACCTCCTCCTTTTCCTGTGACGCGGATTTCCTCTGCTTTACGTTTACCAGCCTCTACTTGGGCCATTCGCAACGCCTCAGGATATTTCATTGTTCCGTGAGGGTCGGCGCTCATGAGCTCTATAGCCCTTTGTATTAACCCTTGGGTTTCCTGACGATCCCGGGCCTCGAGCAGTACACCTGTTTTTAATGCGGTTCGAGCTGCGACCACAGACTTTTCATCCTCAGCTTCGATCAAGAGAAACTCCTCAAGTTCGTAACCTAAGTCAAAGAATGCCTGCTGTGCAAACTCTCGTGAGTTTTTCGCCAGCTCTGCTTTTCTTGATCGTATCTGGCTTACCTCTGTCAAGGTCGGGTCAGCCAGAAATGCGGTGATGGCCGCTTTTACGATCTCTGTGAGTGCTTCCGGTTTTACAGGAGACAAGAGGGCTTTTGCCGTGTGTATCAACTTGTACTTGAAGCGAGCCTCTATCATCGCGGTGAACTCCGTCCCATTTGCACCTGTTTGTATAGGTACAGGAGTTTTTTCTTTCCCTCCTAGGAACGCGACAACTGAGGTGGCAGACTTCGCATCAACCTTCACTACCCACTTAAATGGGACAGGGAGGCAGGTGATACCAGGTGGAATATTGCTACCCCAGGTGATCCACTTGTTGAGCAGTGTCATCTGCCCAATCTTGCCTTCTGTTACCTGCTTAGAGCTGAAGCAACTGAAGAAGGAAACTCCCCAAGCTGCGAATAGTACATCGTTCAGCCAAAACCACGGTTGTGCATTAAAGCAAAACCAAAGGAAAAGACTGATGAATACGTTGCTAATCGTAAACAATGACATGTGTACCGCCGCAGCGATACATGTCCAGCCCCAGAAGTCATAAGATTTCTTCGCTTTCAGTACTGTGGTACCGATCGCAAAGCATGTGCTTATAAGTATTCCGAGAAGGAAACTCATGCCAAGGTAATAGAAGACTAGCAGCAATGCTATTCCTACGGCCACCCATCCGGCGAGCTTCTGCCTTGTCCACAGGAGTCCAACTCCGCAGACAAAGCTTGCTAACACAACCCACGAAAATGGGGTTGTCGTACCTGGGCTCTCCGGCTCAGGTGCAGTAGTGTCAGATTGCCATAGTGAAGCGATGTAGTTCCATGAGAACCAGATCGCGGCACCAATGACAATCACACCAAGTATTATTCCAAGGCCGAGGCGACGAAGCTTTTTTTCTCTAGCTTCAATCGCGGCCAGTTCTTCAGGTGTTAACATGTGAATGTGCAGCCGCTTGCTGTAGCGGCTACTCATACAGTATATCACACTTTAAGGTAAAAATCAAGTCCTAAAGACCTCAAAAAACCTTGATTTATAAGGCTTTTAATCGTTCGTCTAGTTCTATAAACTTGTCGTATAAAATATGTAGTGCCTCAGGTATATCTTGATCTTTTTTTCTATTATGTTCCTGGTTTAACACTTCCCAAACATCCTCGGCATATTGACGGGCTTCTACCAGAATATTTGCGTCAATCATAAGCTCTAGCAGGGCTATATTGTACTCCAGTATAGAATATTCACCTCCAGATCTAATAGCTTCTATCTGTGCAGCTTCTTCCCATTGACTAAGGAGTTGCAGCGCTCTTTCCTTACCTTCGGCTGATTGATCATCTCTGAATGCAGATACCACTTCTTGTGTTGTTGGTATTGATTTTGATTCTGGTGATTCGTGGGACATGTTTTTATTATATCAAAGACGGTATGCTTATGTGCGTTTATGCATTTGATTTGAACAATGATATGTGATGAAAAAGAAAAACCGCCTGTCCTGTCACAACAGAGGGTTTCTCAGTTGCGCCAGAACGGCGGTAAAGGGCTTAAGAGATATGTATCCTTCCATGGAAGGCGTTATCAATTTGCCATTCCAAATTGCACATCTCCTGGTCAAACTCAGATTGGACGATGTTACTCGCCCGCATGAGTTTAGATCGAAGTGCTTTCAACAGTTTTTGTGGATTCTGCAGCGGACCACGGAGGTTGTATTCGAAGAAGATGATGTCTTTTCCGCTTATAACACAACGGGTTTCGATGCAGTTCTTTCCAAACCTGTTAATCAGATGTGCAATGCTTCCATATGTTTCAAGCCCTATGACTTGGACAGTGATGGTGTTTTGAGTCTTGCCGATAATTGCAATGACTCCAGTGGAGCCGATGTTCATTTTCATTTTTACGGTGCGTTTGTGTCGAATGTTTAGCAAGCCCAACACGTTGGCTTCATAAAGTAAGGTTACTGTATGAATATATTATATCATCCATAATCATAAAGTCAAGTATTTTACGCACGTAAAACAAAAATAACCCTATAAATAAAGGTTATTTTCGATATGGTGGGCAAAAGGACTCGGTCCTTACAGGACCAGTACACCTTTGCCATATTCTCATATGCTCCACATATTCGAATATAAGGCAAAGCTTTTCGAGTCCCTCACGGATGTGCAATTGTGCACATCCTCTTGCTCCAAACAAAAACAAGCAACAAAGCTTTCGCTTCGTCACTTGTTTTGTTTGTGGGCAAGGAGGGACTCGGTCACGAATAAAATCGCTACTCGATTTTTTCGCGACCCCGCCTCACTCGCTTTGGTTCTTTCAGAACATCAAAGCTTCGTTCCGGCTTTCTCGTCCCTCAAAACCCAGCAAGCAAAAAACGCACCTCTGCTTTTGCAGAAGTACGTTTTTCACTTGTGGGCAAGGAGGGACTCGAACCCTCAACCCTTGCGGGACTAGTTCCTAAGACTAGCGCGTATACCAATTCCGCCACTTGCCCATTTGTTATATTGTAAATTACTCAAACAAGTCCGTCTAGTAGGATTCGAACCTACGACCAATTGCTTAAGAGGCAACTGCTCTACCAACTGAGCTATAGACGGTTGAATACTTTGTGTGGACCCGAGGGGATTCGAACTCCTGACCTCCTCAGTGCAAATGAGGCGCTCTACCAACTAAGCTACGGGCCCTTGTACGAGTACTAGTATAGTACAAAATAAGTTCAAAAGCAATATCTTTATATAATATTTACCAATACTTTATTTTACCTGTGCCATATTAGGGGTATGCCGTATGTGTGTATGAATAAACAAAAACAGTCTGGGTTTATCATGTTGTTTTTTGTGCTGAGTATTTCTGTCACGATGTTGTTGTGGATTGGTGTATCTTCGAGTGATTTATTTGCATATATCAAAAAACGAAAAGATTTTGAGGTATATAGGGACGGTGTGGCTGAACTTATCTCATGTGCAGATGTTGTTATATCAAGGTGGATCAATAATGACATGCCTGTTGGTAGTATAGATATGTTTCGTCAGCTGTATGTTGGCGATCGTTTTGTATGCAAGGTGTACAGCTTAAAAAAGACAACAATCGATATATCTACATATAAAATTCAATTTACAATAGATCATAAGTTGGAGGTTTCCGCCTTTGTTCGTAACGGTTTTATTGTGTCGATCGCATCTTTATATATTCTTTAGTGTTGTTTTTGTATAAGTTTAATCCCAGTTTGTAACTATGTATGTATTACCAAATAAATAAAAAATAATACATATACATGAAATATAGAATATATTCGAAAAAACAAAGAGGATTTACCTTGATAGAAATACTGGTTGTTATAGGGATTATCGGTATTCTGGCTACAGTTGTACTTGTTGCTGTCAATCCAAACCGGCAGTTTAAACAAGCTCGAGATTCTCAACGGGTTGCCAACGTGAATACTATCCTAAACGCTCTCGGTCAGAACATGGCAGATCATCAGGGTGTATTATATTGTGGCGGGGCTGTTGCATCTCTAGCTAATACACCGCTATTGATGACGACTGCAACTGACGGATTTGATGTTGCAGATTGTCTGATTCCTGACTACTTGCCTAAACTACCGTACGATCCATACCCGAATCGGGGGTACTACAACAACGAAGACGACTACAACACCGGGTATACAGCCGAGCTAGATTCTCAGGGTAAACTGACCATTACTGCTGTCGGTGAGATTCAAACCTCTATAGAGGTAACAAGATGAGTTGATTTATTATTCAGATATGCTATAGTTTTGACATCATGAAATTAGTATCATCACTCAAAAAGAAAGAACTTCGACAAGGGGAGTTCATCGTTCGAAGAGGTAAGCATCTCTACCGGATCAATAAGAAGAATCCAAAACGAAACGCAAAACAAGGGTAAGACCCTTGTTTTTGTTTGTGTGGTATTATTTGGTTATGCTTAAAAACTACTGGTCTTTATATCTGATACTGCTATTGGTGGTTATCCTCGGGATATACCAGTATCGTACAGCTACGGTCAAAACAGACGTATTTACTGAGGTCTCAGGGACCTCTTCTTTGGATAGTGTGGGTAAAAACCCTCAAGATCCAGTAGTTGAATACTTTTCCTTAAATTTTGTGGGGGATATCATGCCTGCACGAGCCATAGAGTTGACTATGAGAAGACAGGGGTATGATTATCCATTTCGTAAGATTCAGGCCGAGTTGGCCGCGGCTGATGTTACATTTGCCAACTTGGAATCCCCTCTTATTGGGGATGCTTCTACCGGAAGAACTACACCAGGGGGCACCACTGTTTTTAGGGGTGATGTTGATTTTGCTCAGGCTCTAAAGAAAGCTGGTATAGATGTTGTTTCTTTGGCGAATAATCACTTGAAAGACCAGGGCTCTAAAGGTATAGCCTCAACGATACAAGTGCTTGATGATGCTGGTATACAACACGCAGGTGCAGGCAAAGATCTTTCGGAGGCACAAGCTATGGCTCGTATAGCCATACCTTCAAAACAGGGAGGTCCAGATCTAAAAGTGGGCATTTTGGCATATAACGACCGGGACGTTGTACCTGAAAGTTACCATGCTACAGCAGATCAATCTGGAACTAATATCATGGATATCGAAAGACTTAAACAGGATATACAAAAAAATAGATCTGAAGTAGACGTGTTGGTTGTCTCAATGCATTCAGGTACTGAGTATTCAAAAGTTGCCAATAAGAAACAGGTTGATTTTGCCCACACTGCAATTGATGCTGGTGCAGATATGGTCACAGGTCACCATCCTCACGTCCTACAACCAATTGAGGTGTATAAAGGTAAGTACATATTTTATAGTTTGGGAAACTTTGTATTCGACCAACCTTGGCCTGATACGAAACAGAGTGTTTTGGTAAATATGAGGATCCGAGCAGAACATGAAGGATCAAAAAAGTGGAGTAGTATAGGGTACTTTCCCAAAGTTACACCTCTCAACATCTATCAATTTCAACCACAGACTATAGTGCCGCAAACTACAGAATATCAGAAGGTTATGGATCGATTCAGATTCCCGTTTTCATTTCTGACAATTGATAATACGACCATACTTGTTAAACAGGCCACAACCTCAGCCAGTCGTCAGCAGGGTCTATCAAGGACCGATAGTCTGTCTAAAGGACAAGGTTTATTGTTTGTATTTGATGGTGCAGGTAAGCATGGAATTTGGATGAAAGATATGAACTACCCGATAGATATATATTGGTTTGATTCTCAATTTAAGCTTATAGATAAAGAGCTAAATGTTGCAACCTCAACATACCCAAATGTCTTTTATCCAGACGGTGATGCTCTGTATGTCCTTGAGACAGGGGTTGGGGAGCTACCAGATATGTCCTTGACAAAGGACTTGACGGGGGCATTGACGTACATCCAGTCATATGATAAAAAGTAGGAACCTATGGCAAATACAACACCTGCATTTACCTTCAAGGTTAAGGCAGTAACCAAAAAATTATTAAGTGCTATCCCTGAAAGATCACGAATCATCATTTCAAAACGCTTTGGTATTGATAAGGATAAAGATACTGAAAAGATGACTCTTGAGGCTATCGGTGAGATGTACGATATTACTCGTGAACGAGTACGACAGATTGAAGCCAACTCTTTGGCTGCGATTCGTAAGTCAAACGCCTACAAAGAGGAGTCAAAAGTATTTATCGAATTGGCTACATATGTAAAAAGTATTGGAGGTCTAGTTGCCGAGCACGATCTACTTGATCATTTATCAAAAGATCCTGCTACTCAAAACCACTATCACTTTTTGTTGATTCTTGGTGATCAATTCAAAAAAGAAAAAGAAAATGATGAATTCCATCATCGATGGCATGTTGATGCAGAACTATCAAAAAAGATTCATGAAGCCCTAAAAAAGCTGTATGGTCATCTTTCTGATGAGGCACTTATACCTGAGACTGAGATGATCAAGGCTTTTATGGATAATCTAAAAGATGTATCTGAAGAGTTAAAAAATGAAGAGGTGGCTCGACGATGGCTTCGTATATCAAAACATATAGATAAGAACCCTCTAGGAGAGTGGGGTAAGAGTCGTTCTACAAATGTACGAGTGAAAGGTATCCGTGACTATGCATACCTAGCGATGCGAAAACATGGTTCACCGGTACACTTTAAAGAGATTGCAAAACTGATTCAAAAAGTGTTTGGAAAGCGAGCTCATGAAGCCACAACTCACAATGAGCTTATTAAAGATGAGCGTTTTGTACTTGTAGGTCGAGGTCTCTATGCTTTGGCTGAGTGGGGATATGTAAGTGGGGTGGTTCGGGACGTGATTCGTAAGGTATTGTCTAAACATGGACCTATGACTCGAGAGGAGATCTTTAATAAGGTTATGAAGGAGCGATATGTTAAGGAAAACACCATCTTGGTCAACCTCCAGAACAACAAATACTTCAAAAAAGATAGTACCGGCAAGTATCATGCTGTTGACGAAAAATAAAGTTGCGTATGTTTATACTTTGTGATACTATGCAGGAATACGTGCTTATATCATGCCTAAGTATAATCTGGGCCTGATACAAGTACACGGATTATTTTTATAATTTAATTACTTATCATTTAAATTCATGCGTATACTAGGTATAAACCTTAAGGATGACCAGCGGATAGAGATGGCTTTGACTGCTGTGTATGGTATTGGTAGATCAAGAGCTCACAATATTCTTGATGCTGCTAAAGTTGATTACAGTACAAAGTCAAAAGACTTAACTGCAGATGAAGAAGCTCGAATTCGACAAGAAGTTGAGCAATTCAAACTAGAAGCTGATCTTAAACGAGAGGTTGGTACAAACATTAAACGTTTGAAAGATATTAAGTGTTATCGAGGTGTTCGACATACTCGAAAACTTCCTGTACGAGGGCAGAGAACAAAAACAAACGCTCGAACATTGAAGGGTGTTAAGAAGACTATGGGTTCAGGAAAGAAGAAGGAAACTAAGAAATAAAAGAATCATTAATTAAATCTAATTCACATTTCAATGGCTAAAAAAACATCAACAGAAAAGACTCCTGCAAAAAAGTCATCTCAAAAGAGAAAGATGACATATGCTGTACTACACATACAATCTACATATAACAACACTAAAGTAGTTCTTGCTGACGAAAAAGGTAACTCAGTTGCTCTATCATCATCTGGAGCTATCGGATTCAAAGGTGCTAAAAAAGGTACTCCATTTGCTGCAGCAAAGATTGGCGAGGTACTAGCAGATAAAGCTATCGCTATGGGTGTAAAAGAAGTTGGTGTTATCATCAAAGGAACAGGATCTGGACGAGAGTCTGTGGTTCGTTCTTTTATTGCTAAAGGTATCAATGTTGATTCTATTAAAGACAGAACTCCTGTTGCTCACAACGGTCCTAAGGCTAAGAAACCTCGAAGAATCTAATCTTTATTAATTTTTTAAATCCTCTAACTATCTATTTATGAAAATCGGTCCAAAATATAAAATCGCACGACGACTTGGAGCTCCTGTGTTTGAAAAAACTCAAACTCAAAAATTTCGAGTAAAATCTGAATCAGCACCAAAAGGTAAAAAAGGTAAAACTCGAAGTTCATACGGTCTTCAGTTGATTGAAAAACAAAAGGCTCGATTTACATACGGTATTACAGCAAAACAATTCGGACGATACATAAAAGAAGTTATTGATTCTAAAACCACTCACGGTGCAGAAGAACTGTACAAAAAGCTTGAAACACGATTGGATAACGTAGTGTACCGACTAGGTCTTGCAAGTACTCGACGATTTGCTCGACAGCTTGTATCTCATGGACATATCTTGATTAACGGAAAAAAGAACACAGTACCATCAACAAAGATCTATGAAGGTGCTGTTATCTCAGTTCGAGAGGGAAGTAAAAAAACAAAAGCTTTTGCGGACGTATCCGAACGAAGTAAAAACGCTACTGTACAATCATGGTTAACCTTTGATCCTAGTTCACTTTCAGGAACAGTAACAAAACTCCCAACACTTGTTGGACAAGATGTTCTGTTTGATCTAGGTCAGGTACTAGAATTCTCAAAGCGATAGTCTCGTCTACTATTACTTAATTTTATAAAGTTTATATATAACAAAACTCATATGATACATACATCAATAGTATTGCCATCAAAACCAAAGATTCTAAAAGAGAAAGGGAATCATGGTAGTTATGAAGTAGAGGGTCTATACCCAGGATACGGCCACACTCTTGGAAACTCATTGCGAAGAATTATTCTTTCATCTTTGCCAGGTGCAGCTATTACATCTATCAAGATTGCTGGTATTCCACATGAATTCTCAACAATCAAAGGTATCAAAGAAGATGTTATTAATATCATTCTAAACTTGAAAGGAATTAAGTTTTCAGTATCTGGTGACGATGATGTTGTATTAACTCTAAAATCAAAAGGTATTGGATCAGTTACAGCTGCAAACATCGATACATCTGGACAGGTTGAAGTACTTACTCCAGATGTTCATATTGCAACTCTAACAGAGAAAGATGCCATCCTTGATATGGAGATTACTCTATCAAAAGGTGTAGGATATGTTGCAAAAGAGATGCTACAAAAAGAGCGGGTTGCTGTTGGAAGTATTGCACTAGATGCAGCCTTCTCACCTGTGGTACATGCAAGTTATGATGTAGAGCAAATGCGTGTCGGTGATCGAACAGATTTCAACCGATTGATTGTGAACATTCAAACAGATGGTTCACTTTCACCAAAACAAGCGTTTGAAGATTCAATTGAAATAATGATTCATCAGCTTAAGGCAATTATCAACTTTGTTGATCCTGTTGAAGAAGTGAAGAAAACACTACACGCAACTGAGGTACACGCTTCAGAAAGTGTTGATGCTGAAGATTCTGTAGATAAAGAGGCTTTGGATGATGTATTGAAGACACGAATCGAGTCTCTTGATATCGGTCAAAGAACAATCAATGCACTTATCGAAGCTAATATTCGAACAGTAGGAGGACTTATCCGAAAAAAAGAGCAAGATATTCTTGATATTGACGGTATTGGTTCACGAGGTGTTGAAGAACTAAAAGAGATTCTGACAGGATTCGGACTCTCTCTTAAAGAGTAAGGTCTAGAGAATAGCCTTGATTTATCAATAAAAATACGTTATATTTGAAAAACCATGAGACATCATAATGCAAACAGAAAATTCGGCCGAGGCAGAAATCAGAGAAAAGCTTTGATTCGTTCTCTTGTACGTGAGCTTTTTGTGCACGGAAAGATCGAGACTTCAGAAGCTAAAGCTAAGGAGATGCGACCATATGCTGAGGATTTTATTACAAAAGCAAAGGTTGATTCTGTAGCTTCACGACGAGATGTTCTACGACGAATGGCTAACAATGATATTGTAGGCAAGTTGTTTGCAGAGATTGCCCCTAAGTACAAAGAAAGAGCTGGAGGATACACACGTATCATCAAAACTGGTATGAGAAAGACTGATGGAAGTCATATGGCTATTATTGAGTTAGTATAGTCAGTTTATATTTTTACATTTTATGAAATACACAATCGACGCAACAAATAAAAAATTAGGACGAGTAGCACAAGAAGCTGCAACATATCTTATGGGTAAAAACTCTGTAGATTTTGCACGAAACGTTGTTCCTCAAGTAAAAGTGGTTGTATCAAACGCTGCTAAACTTGATATCTCAGAGAAGAAAAAAGATGATAAATACTATCTTACATATTCTGGATATCCAGGTGGTCAGAAGAAAGAGTTTCTTGGTGCATTGATGGATCGAAAAGGTGCCAACGAGGCAATCATCCGAGCTGTTTCTCGAATGCTTCCTAAAAATAAGCTCCGCGATAGAATGTTGCTTAACTTAGAAGTTACAAATTAATATTTATATAATTCATTTACAATGGCTACAAAATCAGATTCAACATATTTCGAAGCAGTAGGACGACGAAAAACATCTATCGCTCGAGTGCGAATGACTCCAGCATCAAAAATCACTGTTACAGTGAACGATGTTGACTATACAGACTATTTTAAAACAAAAGAATTGCAAGATACTGCAATCGAGTCTCTAACTAAGATTCTTCCAGAAAAAGCATTTTCTATCACAGTAAAAGCAAACGGAGGTGGTATCAACGGTCAAGCAGAATCTGTACGACTTGGTATCGCTCGAGCGCTTGAGTTGTTTGATAAAGAACTACGAGCCCCTCTAAAGAAAGAAGGTTTTCTTACTCGAGATGGACGAGCTAAAGAGCGACGAAAATTCGGTTTGAAGAAAGCTCGAAAGGCACCACAGTGGAGTAAACGATAAAACTTTTTTCACTTCAGGTTCTGGTCCTCGTCGCGAGCAGCCGCTCCTGCGGAGGAACTCTGCACTCAGAATGTTTAAGAAAAACCACCCGACAAAGGTGGTTTTTTTGTTTTATATACAAGACCACACAAACACATCAAAACCCCTTGAAATGCAACAGGGAAATACATACAATACTCATATGAATACTGACGACAAAGACAATAAAGACATTGATCAAGGTTCAGAGCCTGTGATTGACCTCGATACAGAACTTAAGGGTGATGAGGACGTACAGGAGGACGATGTTGTGTCCGAAGAAGAACTGGGGAATCCAGCAGCTACGATCAAAAAACTGCGAGCTGAGCTCAAGCAAGCCCAGCAGGATCGGATGAATACACTCACTTCTTGGCAAAAGGATAAAGCTGATTTCCTCAACGCTCGAAAGCGTGATCAAGAGACCCAGGCGGATGTGATCAGATTCTCAAATCAAACTCTGGTTACAGATATGATTCCAACTCTGGATGGTTATGAGCAGGCTAAAGCCCAGCCAACCTGGCAGGCTGTCGACGAGACCTGGAGAAAGGGTGTAGAGGCACTTATGGACAAGATCTACTCCTCACTGCAAAAAGTCGGTGTAGAGGCCTACGGAGCCTTAGGAGACGTGTTTGACCCCAACCTTCACCAGGCAATAGGTAATGAGCCTACTGATGATGCAAAAAAGGACCATACCATCGCAGTTGTTATGCAAAGAGGCTATAAACTCCATGATAAGGTGATACGACCAGCTCTTGTAAAGGTGTATCAAGCATAAGACTTGACAGACCCTATATAATGAAACTATAGATTATTAAATTATTAGATAATTTTAACTTTTAAATAAAATACACAAACTATGGCAAAAATTATTGGAATTGACCTTGGAACAACAAACTCAGCAGTAGCGGTGATGGAAGTAGGAGAGCCAAAGATTCTGGAAAACTCAGAAGGAGCTCGAACAACACCATCTATCGTAGCCATCTCAAAAACCAACGAACGATTGGTTGGTCTTTTGGCTAAGCGACAAGGTGTGACCAATCCTAAAAATACAGTGTTTGGTGTAAAACGATTCATCGGTCATGCGTTCGAAGAGTCATCAGTGCAGAAGGATAAACAATCTGTGCCTTTTGATGTTTCAAAAAACTCAGCTGGAGGAGTAACAATCAAGATTGCTGACAAGGAATATTCTCCTGAAGAAGTTTCTGCCATGATCCTAACAAAGTTGAAGAATGACGCAGAAGCACGTATCGGAGAAAAGATCACTGAAGCTGTGATTACCGTACCTGCATATTTTAACGATGCACAACGACAAGCTACAAAAGATGCGGGAAAGATCGCAGGTCTCGATGTGAAGCGTATTATAAACGAGCCAACAGCTGCTGCTCTTGCATATGGATTCAATAAAAAGAAAGATGAGAAGATTGCTGTGTATGACTTCGGAGGTGGAACATTTGATATTTCTATTCTTGAAGTTGGAGCAGAGATTGTTGAAGTAAAAGCAACAGATGGAGACTCAAATCTTGGAGGTAAAGATATTGATCAGAAGATTATTCACTGGATTGCAGATGAATTTAAAAAAGAATCTGGTATCGATGTACGAACAGATGCACTCGCACTACAACGACTTGATGAAGCGGCAGAAAAAGCTAAGATAGAACTTTCTTCTGCTGTAGAAACAGAGATCAATATTCCATTCATCACATCAGATGCTTCAGGTCCAAAACACCTTGTGCTTAAGATGACACGGGCAAAACTAGAAGAGCTTGCTGATGAATTCATTACTCGATCTATTCAGATCACAAAACGAGCGCTTGAAGCTTCAAAGTTTGCGATCGGAGATATTCAAGAAGTTATCATGGTTGGAGGTCAGACACGTATGCCAAAGATCAAAGAGGCTGTAAAAGCACTCTTTGGTAGAGAGCCTAACCAATCTATCAACCCAGATGAGGTGGTAGCGCTTGGTGCTGCAATCCAAGGAGGTATCCTAAGTGGTGATAGTAACGTAAAAGATATTCTTCTTCTTGATGTTATTCCACTATCACTTGGTATTGAAACTATGGGTGGAGTAGCAACACATCTTGTTGAGAAGAACACAACTATTCCAACATCACGTTCACAGGTATTCTCAACAGCTGCAGACAATCAAACATCAACTGAGATTCATATTGTACAAGGAGAGCGAGCTATGGCCGCTGACAACAAGTCTCTTGGACGATTTATTCTTGATGGTATTCCACCTGCACCTCGAGGTGTTCCACAAGTTGAAGTTACGTTTGATGTTGACGCGAACGGTATCTTGAACGTAAAAGCAAAAGATAAAGCTACAAACAAAGAACAATCTATTCGTATTGAAGCAAGCTCAGGTCTTTCAAAAGATGATATTGAGCGTATGAAAAAAGACGCAGAGATGCATGATTCTGATGATAAGAAAAAGAAAGAATTGATCGAAGTTCGAAACACAGCTGATCAAGCTATCTATACAGCAGAAAAATCACTTCGAGAAAATAAAGAAAAACTTTCTGCAGAGCTTGTGGCTGCTGTAGAGACTAAAGTTGGAGCTTTGCGATTAAGTAAAGATAAAGATGATGTAAACACAATCAAGACTGATACTGATGCGCTTTCTATGGAGTTGGCAAAGGTTCATGATGAGGTGGCGAAAGCTACAAGTTCAGCTGCACCA
Organism: uncultured Candidatus Saccharibacteria bacterium; assembly: GCA_964367655.1. Lineage (GTDB taxonomy): Bacteria > Patescibacteriota > Minisyncoccia > Phycocordibacterales > CAIZLB01 > CAIZLB01. The sequence continues at coordinate 20,110 of CAYIYJ010000009.1, forward strand.
GAAGGACAGCTTGAAGGTGGTGCGAATGGTGGAGAGAATCCTGCAGGTGAGGGGAATGTG
>CAYIYJ010000010.1:0-16251 GCA_964367655.1 uncultured Candidatus Saccharibacteria bacterium
GCTGTTGCTGGTCGAGATCGAAAGACTCAGGCTGTATTGCCACTTCGAGGTAAGATCTTGAACATCGAACGTGCTCGTCTAGATAAGATTCTGGCATCAGAACAAGTTCGAAATCTTGTTGTAGCGCTTGGAACTGCTATCGGTGATGTATTTGATATTACAAAACTACGATATCACAAAGTTATTATTGCAACCGATGCCGACGTTGACGGTGCACACATCAGAACATTGATCTTAACGTTGTTGTACAGATACTTTAAGCCGTTGATAGATGGTGGATTTATCTACATTGCTCAACCGCCACTATATAAGATCAAATATGGTAAGGAGATTACATACGCATATTCAGATGAAGAAAAGTTCGCATATATGAAGAGTATCGGATTTGCTGATGTTGAACCTGAGATCAAAGAGGGTGAGGAGGGAGAAGATGGAGAGTCTACAGAGCCTGAAGAATCTGAAGATGTTGCTGATGGTAAAGACGAAAAAACTAGAACTAAAAAACCAATCATACAGCGATATAAAGGTTTGGGAGAAATGAACGCTGAAGAGTTGGGAGAAACAACTATGGATGCAACAAAACGAGTTCTTAAACAGGTAACTATCGATGATATTGTGGAGACTGACCGAGTGATCGATGTTTTGATGGGTACAGATGTAAGTTCTCGAAAGAGTTTTATTCAAACAAATGCAAAAACAGCAAATTTGGATATATAAAAAGATACTCACATTTGTTTACAACTGAAAAAAAATGGTACAATATACGATATGAAAAAACTATCGTATATTTTATTTTCTCTAGTTACACTTTTTTTACTATCAACAACAACTTTTGCGGAGTATTCTCCAAAAGGTATATCGTTTGATACGAGTACTTCAACGTATCTCGGAGGTTCAACCTATCCTGTACGGATACAAGCTGTTGAAGATGGTCAACCAGGATCTCGAATGGTTCATGAGGTTGGTGTGGCTCAAGAGTTGATCAACGGTAGAATAACCCAATTTAAAATATTGTCAGCTCAAACAGTATCAGCTGCTGAGTTGGTACAAAGTCAATTTGTTCAAAATATAAAATTACCCAATTTGAATCTTGTATCTGGTGCTAAAAAGGCAAGTGCCACTACTACATATGTACTATATGTAAAATCATATTTCCCAAATGATCCTGATTCAGAAAATCTTTTCATAAGTAAATCTTTTACTATAAAACCAACTTCAAAACCATCTGCCGAATTGGTCAATGGAGGAATATTGCTTAATACAGGCGAATCTTACACATTTAGTGCTGGTCCAACAATATATAAAACTGCCATAACGAAAGCTCATGCGACCTCATCTCAGTTGATGTTGACTATTGATTCAAATGCAACATCCACCGTTACTCCACGAATAGTGTTTAGTAAATTGCGTTCAAATTCCCTAACACAGGAAGTTGTAGGTAAAACACTGTCGCTACGTCCTGGAAGAAATGCATTTACTATTGATCTTCCTACGTTTGATTATGTTCCAGGGGTATATATAGGTAAGCTACATCTACAACCTGATACAGACATTGACCTGATCAAAGAGATTGAATTTAAATATATAATCGACGGTCCTTCTGTGACTGTTGGTCAGATGGTTTTTGTATCACAGCAGAAAGGTGCATATGTGTTTAACCTGCCCACATTCGGTAAGCCTGCTGACATCCTTACTCCAGGAATCAACGCTTCAACAACATCCACTACGACAGTAGCTGAGATATACAACACAACGTTTACGTTTATTGATTCAAAAGGTCGTGTACTAACCACGGTTACAGAAGCTATTGATTATACAAAGACAACACCGTACGCTCTTACTGTTGCAGGTAGTAAGGTAAAACACGCAGCAAAGGTTGTCATCAAAACAACTGATGGACAAAATGTATTTTTTGAGACAACTCAAGATCTAACAATGCCGAAACCTACACGTTCAAAAGAGCATGCTATGTATGCAGGATGTATTATCCTCCTAGGTATCGCCTGGTTTTTGGTGTCTAGACGTAAAAGGATCTTGGTTTGGACTGTATTGATGGCTGCTATCTTTATCTCTGCATATGTGTGGGCAGCTAACTGGTCTCCATACCCAACAAGAACACGATTCTTTGACGGTAACCACATGGTATATGCAACGTTCAATCAAAACTTTTCTACAGAGCCTGTGAGTTGTGGAGTTGACGGAACAGATGTTCTTGTAAAGCTAAGTATTACCACATGTGAAAACTCTATCGACAGAATCTATGTTGGAATGTCTCGTACAAGTATGGCTGAGGCTAAAAGTGTACGAACCCAAGTTTCGTATTTAAACAATGAGCCTATTGTTCTAAGTAAAACATTGGTTCCAACAAAGCATAAAGTATGGACATATGCGTTGAATTGGATAAAGATTGGTAATATCAAAGGTCCTGTAGCTGCAGGTTCAAAGTTGTATGTGCATCTTGGAATTGATGTGTATGAAGTTGGAGATTGTATTACAAGAGTAAGCGATCACTGTGTTGGTTATGCCGAATACGAAGTACCTCTGTTTACAACCCCTGCAACAGGATATGGTGCATGTGATCGATGTACTAACATCGGAGGTGTACAAACTACTCCAAATTTTGCAGCACACGGACGAGATTATTTCTTCTCAACAGTTGATTCAAAATTATATTTTGCTGCAGCCGCGGCTGTTGGTAGTGCAACAACTCCAGAAGCTTGTACTGTCGATATGTGTGGAGATACAAGTGCTGTAGAATCTCCAACTGTTCCTGTTGGTTATGTATGGAATTCTGCCGGCTCTACAGATTATGAAAAATATTCTTGTATTCCTGAGCCTACAGAAACATGTACATGTTCAGGCAGAACTCGCACATGTGTTTCTGGAGGTGTGACGGTAAGTACTACAAATAACGCTCCACAATGTTCTCTGTCAGCAACTTGTTCATACCCAACACCTGTTTCAGGTAATCAGGTAACGTTTACCTTCTCAGCTACAAATATTCTAGGAACTCTGGGTAATGGTGGAAGTTCTGTACAAACAATACCTTCTACAGGTTCAGGTACAATCTCAGAAACACGTACTCTGACAAACACAGGAGATGGACAAACAGCAACTGCTTCATGTAGCTATTCATATACAAATGAACCTGGAGGCGGATCAACAACTACACCTCCGTGTGTTGTGGGTGATCCTCTTTGTCCTTCGACACCTCCATGTACTCCTGGAGTTGATTGTCCAGCACCAACCATCGAATCCTTTAACGCATCTAAGATTGTTAAACAGGGTGATTTCTGTGAATTTAGTTGGGTTACTCATAACTTTGATTCATGTACGTTGTCGGGCGAATCTGTTGGAAGAGATGAGGGTAGTGCCAGTTTTCCAACAAGTGAAGGAAAGAACGTGAGAAAAAAACTAACTTGTACAGTAGGGGGTACTAGTCCCCAGACAATATCTGAGACCCGAACCTGCCTTGTAAGGCCAAAATCAGAAGAATTTTAGGATTGTGGATAACTTTGATAAAAACGATAGAAAAAGTTGACATCAGTATATAGTGTTGTATACTTAAGTCAGTGCATTCACGCACCTTGATTTTCTAAGACTCGTCGAAAGATGAGGAAAACAGGGTGTTGAGTGTTGCCTAAACCGACCACCAAACCACAATCCATGAAAGCCACTACTGCCGGTATCTACCGGCTTATGGTCTGCCTCTGGCTCCTTCTCGGAGCTCAGGGGGTATGGGCGGGGTACGACGCTGTCGTGCTCGATGAGGTCTTGTACCGAGTCGAAGCAGGAACTGTTGTCACCCCAGATACGGTGTTCGGCTCCGGCCGGACATGCAACCTCTACCTTAACCGGGATGAGGTCTCAACAGTTGACATCGGAGTCGCCATAAAGGTAGGCTTCGTTGACAACAACCTCTGGTCACCAGCATATGGTCAGAGGGTCACGGCCAAAAGGCTAAACCTTGTTAATGCTTCATTCAGTTTCATGAGCAGGTATGAACAAAGCGGCGTGATCCAGTCATTGGCTGGAAATCACGTTGTTGAGGTCAGTGGCTCAAACTGGACGGATATGAGCACGCCCAACGTAAACGGAACCCACATATTTGGACTGGACCGTTGTGGCTGCGTTGTCACTCCTGTGGGGCAACCTATAAAGGAACTCCCCGGAGTCTCCTTGAACGGAGGTGCTTACACCGTGAGTACAGACACTTCACGGGAGGTGTATGAACTCTGGATCGTCGGAGCTCACGGAAAGCTGTCCGCATCGATCAGGAATAAGTACCTGAACCTGTTGGCTTTGCTCTCGGTAACGGGGACAAGTGCTAACATATCGATAGAAGTGACAAACGGGGTTATGGTAAATTCAGCCCTCTCTGAGACAGAGGGGTGTATGAAGATACCGGCATCTCCGATGGCGCTACGGTTCCCAACTGTGTACCTTGAAAACACTCAAGGTCCGGTAAAAACGGGTCTGGTCATCAACTCGCCGACTGAGATGTTGGTGAAGAATGGCCGGATGGGTCAAATGATCCTCCAAGGGTCACCCGACCTGGTTAACTGGTCAACCGTACTGACCACGAGGTACTCGCTGGAGAGTCTGGCAGCAGGAGACACTAAGATCACCTTCCTTCCTACGGGAGGGGGATCGACGACGCATCCGGTACTGCCTGATGGTCCACGGTGTTTCTATCGCCTGGCACTTCCGTAAGTGAAAATTAAGTCCACAAAGAGGTTCGAATCCTCACAGTGGCAAAAACAAAAACCGCTACGTTCTCGCAAGAGATCGCAGCGGCTTTTTTTGTTTTGATTTACCTAGTCAGTACTTAGTTCACGTAGATGCCAACTGTTTGAGAGTTATCACTCTCGTTGGTCTCACTAACATTGTTTAGTGAGTCAACGTAGATTGTAAAGGTATGATTTCCTCTTATAAGATCTGATGTTTCAAAGTAGGCGATTTGTTCACCTCCAGCTTGAAGTGATCCGTTTGAAGTTGTAAGTTCTCGATATCCTGTACCAATGTTTTGAATACCAAGTCTTGTTGTATATGAAGTGTTGAAGTAACCTCCTGTGTTTCGTACATGTACTCGAACTGCAACACGTTCTCCATAGGGGATAGTTGTTGATTGATAAAATGTTCCTCCAACCATACGTCCTGCTTCAACTGAAGAGATCATCAAGTTTGGATTTCCATTGTTGTAAGAATCATTGTAATTATTTGATCCACAGTTGTACCAACCGTAAGCCTGACTGTAACATTGGTTGTTGTAGTTATTGTAACCATTTGTATAACATGTGTACTGACCGTATGGGTTTGTATAACACTGGTTGTTTGAGTTATATGAGTTGTATGTCTGTACGTTTCTCAATTCAACATATAATGTGTTGTCTGATTCGTTTCGCTCAGCAATTGCATTTTCAGGGTCTGCGTAGATACGTACTACGGGAGCTCCTTGAGACATATCGATACCTGTGAATCGGGCTTCTGCTGTATACGAACTTTCTCCTGGAATACTTGAAAGATTGGTCATGTTTTTTACACGATCGTTTATATCAAGAGCGGGCATTGTAACTCGCATGTTCCAAGTACCTGTTGGACGAGCCTCTTCGTTAAGAATCTTAAATCGAACAGAGATCGTATCTGTAGTTCTAAAAGAATTTGTTTTTACAAACTGTCCTGTGACATCATCAATAATACCAACAGAAGAAAGTGTTAGTTTTATGTTTGTGCCAGTTGGAATGTATGAAGTTGTGTATCCTGTATTTGAATAAGAAGAATTATCGTATACATAATCTGTTGTATACACGTATCTTGTTGTTTTAACTGGTTTTGGTTTTGTTGAAGCGTTTGTTGAAGGTGTTACTTTGTTTGGGGTAGGTGTGGTAGTGATGTTTTCAGGTTGGATAATAACACCGTTTAGACCGTCAACTGTAGGTGCTGCAGGTTGAGATATTGTTGCAGGGGCACTTGTTGCGATATTGTTTTTTTCATCGGTCAAACCACCTATAGACACTGTTGCTGTGGCTAGGTTATTGATTGCTTGTGGTATAAGTTTGAAGATTTTTACACTGATAAATACCAAAACAACCACCAAGAGGATTATTAGGCCGACGCGTAGGATTGTTCGTAAAATATTCATAATGCGTATATTATATAGGAATTTGGCTATTTTGTCAACTGTGTGGGACGGGGGAGGATGGTGTATATATAATACATATTATGGCTTTAGAAGTGTTCACGGATAGTGAAAAAAAATTCATAAAAAAGCTTGTAAAGATTGGTTTTATAATAGTTGTTGCTGTGGCTGTTTTGTCGGGTATTGCCCAGACGCTTAATGTGTATAGAACAGAGGGAAGTGCTGGTTTACGAAGACTTGTCGCAGGGGAGAATGTTGCTGACACAGGTAAAGAGGTTGCAAGTCTTCAGAATGATCTAAACAAGGCTATCGGGGCAAATACAAATACCGGAGAGTTACCTCTATATATCGAAGTTCCATCTATCGGTATTCAATCAGCAATCGAATCTCCAGTCGTACAGACGGTCTCAGTACTGGATAGCTCTCTAAACAGAGGCCCTGTGTATTATCAAGGATCGGGAACTCCAGGAGAGAGAAATATGTTGATTTTTGGTCATAGTACAGGTTTCAGTGTTGTTCGTAATAAGGCGTATAAGGTTTTCAATAACATCAAGAAGGCTCAAGCAGGGTCGTATGTGTATATACGAACCACAAGTGGTGTTCATACGTATAAGGTGGTCAATGTTCGTAAGGCAAGCAAATACACAACTTGGGTTCAGTTTAATAGCGCAAAACCGATGCTTACACTGGCGACTTGTGACAGTTTTGGAAAAGCGTCTGACAGATGGGTGCTTGAGGCGGAGTATGTAGGCTTTGAGAAGCGGTAGGTGGAAATATTGCCTTAATGGTTCATATATGCTATATTTTGCTTCATGTTACATATACGACTACAACGAGTTGGAAGAAAAAACGACTCATCATACAGAATGGTAATAATGAACTCAAGATATTCTGCTACAAGTGGTAAGGCTATTGATATGCTTGGCGCTGTTGATTTTCGTAAAAAATCTATCGTAGGAGATTCACTTAAAGCAGATAAGATCAAAGACTATATCGCAAAAGGCGCACAAGTTTCTGATACAGTACACAACCTACTTGTTGATGCTGGTATTGTGAAAGGTAAGAAGATAAACGTTCTTCCTAAAAAAACTCCTATCAAGAAAGCTACTCCAGCAGCTTAAGTTGCGGAAAAGAATAAAGTTTCATACAATTAAGAGTATTAATAAATTTAATACTTACGAATAAACACATATGTCATCAGAACACGAAGCAGACGTACAATTTCTTACTTTCATTGTTAAATCAATGGTGGAAAATCAGGATGCTGTGAAAGTCACACGAACAGTTGATGAAATGGGTGTGCTTTTGAATCTTGAAGTTGATAAAGCAGACATGGGAAAAGTTATTGGGCGAGATGGATCAACAGCTAAAGCTATCCGAACACTTCTCCGTGTTTTCGGTATGAAAAATAATGCTCGTGTTAACTTAAAGATTAACGAACCTACAGAATAATTTTTGTAAAAGTTATACACATTTTTTGTGTAAACATCGTTGACAGGTTTGTGCACTTGAATCTATACTATATATGTTCTTTGCGAACTCGAAGATACCCGCAACAAAAGCGGGTATTTTTGTTTTTAAATATGTGCTATATTCATATCAATGTTTCGAAAACTCCTACACGCGCTAACCCCTAAGAAAAAATCTAAAACAAACTTAGATATCGGCATAGATCTCGGTACAACAAACACGCTTGTATACGTTGAAGGTCGAGGTGTTATCATCGATGAACCATCAGTTGTTGCTTTGAATCAAAAAACCAATCAAGTGGTTGCTGTAGGAAATCAGGCAAAGATTATGTTGGGTAAGACTCCGGGTCATATAACCGCTATCCGTCCGCTTGTTGATGGGGTTATTTCTGATTTTGAAGTAACAGAAGAGATGTTGGCGTATATACTGCGAAAGACGATGGAAGTTCTTAAAACATCTTCGATACCACGAGTTGTTATTGGGGTACCGTATGGAGTTACGAATGTTGAGCGTCGCGCTGTGCGCGACGCTGCTGCAAACGCTGGAGCTAAAGAAGTCTACATCATAGAAGAACCTATGGCTGCAGCTATAGGTGTTGGACTTCCGATAAAGGAAGCTCGAGGAAGTATGGTTGTTGATATTGGTGGTGGTACTACAGACATTGCTGTCATATCTCTCGGCGGTATAGTAAAAGGAAAAAACCTAAAAGTTGCTGGTGATAGATTTAACACAGACATAATCTCATATGTGCGAAATGAATTTAAATTATTGATTGGAGAAAAGAGTGCAGAACAGATTAAGATTGAATTATCTAATGTGATGCCTAATAATCCACCAGAAGAATCTCGAGTTCGAGGTAGAGATTTGGTAACAGGATTACCAAAAGAAATTATTTTAACAGAAGAAGATATTCATGATGCAATACATCTGTCAGCAGACTCTTTGTTCGAAGCTGTAAAAGAAGTGTTGGAATCTACTCCGCCGGAGATTGTTTCTGATATTATGACTCACGGTATATACTTATCTGGTGGTGGAGCTTTGATTAAAAATCTAGATGTTGCTTTTACAGAATATCTAGGCATTACTGTTAAAGTTGCGCACGATCCACTTACTGCTGTTGCTCGAGGTGCGGGTATGATTGCTGCCAATGCAGATCAGTATCGTGATTTAATTATTGAAAATGAAGATGAACTTCCTATCAGGCGTTAAGCCTAAAAGCATACTTGGTCGTAAATTATCCAATCGATATCTCTCGAGGGATGCTTTTACGTCGACCAATCGTTTTGGTAGGAGTAAGATTCGCAGACTTGGATCTGTATTCAAAACAAAACGAAGTTTGTTTGAATTAAAGTTCACGGTAATGAAGGTATTGTTTTTGTGTTTGTTGCTTGTTTTAGTTGCGTATACGATACCGACATTTAGATATATGATTCACAGAAGTTTATCAAAGTCTGTGCAATCTGAGTACGCAGGTGCAGATAGTTCTGATACGTTAGGTCAAGATGAACTGTATATTGCTCCAAAATATCTCGCAACAGATGTATTTGTTTTTGATACTGATAGTACTGTGGCAATTGCTGGAGCAGGAATATCAGATGCTTTTTCGGGTAACCCTGTGGGTATTATTGATGTGATTGATGGTGCTATGTTGATCAAACTGTTTTCTGATCCTGGTTTTAAAAATAACTTTTTTATTCGAAACAGTAAGCAGTTGCCTGTGAGTACAAGTTCACTGGATTTGGTGCAGTCTGTAGAAAATGCATCAACGTCAACAGCAACATCTACAGGGGCGACCTCAACGTCATCAAGTGTTGGAACTGGAAAATCTAACAAATTGGGATCTGTAATCTTTGAAGGATCTGGGTATGGAGAGATAATTGCAAAATTACCACCTCAACAATACGAAGTGCGAGTGGGTGATGTGGTGTATATGCAAACTGTAAAAGGTCCTAAACCTGTTGCTCATATTAGTCGTATTGCTGAGGATTCTTCGACAGGATCAACGTTTACAACCATATACGCTCAACTGCTCACATCTCCGCAAAGTTTGTATAAGGTAAAGGTTTTTGGTAAATAATATAGTATATAAAGATAATGTCTTTGTTTTCTCGTAAATATAAAAAGAAAAATGCAGAGATTTTACCAGAAGATGTATTGATTGATGCTGCTAACCTACCTTCGTTCGATACAAGTCAGCTCGAAGGTCGTGTTGTATACGGTATTGATTCTAGATTCTTTACGTTTTTGATTGCCGCTAGTGTGCTCATGTTTTTTTTCTTTACATATTCAGCTTTTAATCTGCAAATATCTCAAGGTGATTTTTACGCTAAAAAAGCGGAAAATAATCGTTTCGAATCAATACCGCTGTTTGCGGAACGTGGCGGAGTTTATGATAAATTTAATACGCCTTTGGTATGGAACGAAACAAGTTCTACGAGCACAGAAGAATTTTCTCGTCGTAAATATACAGAGGAAGTTCCTCTTGGTAGTTTGTTGGGTTATGTAAAATATCCTAAGAAAGATAAGAAGAATGGCGTATATATCACAAATGCACTTACACCAGCTGGCGGTATCGAAGCGTACTTGAACAGTACTTTACAAGGGGTGGAAGGGTCTCTGTTTATAGAGACAGATGCTGTTGGTGGTATTGTATCAAAAACAACAGCTGATCTTCCTAAGAAAGGTGCAAACGTCTCTCTGACTATAGATATCGAATTACAAAAAATGCTTTATGAATCAATACATAAAGCTTCGGTTGAAGGTGGGTATTTTGGAGGAGCTGCTTTAGTTGCTGATGTGCGAGATGGTTCTATTGTTGCAGCTGTTACATATCCAGATTTTGATTCTAATATTATGACTGCTGGTACAGATTCTGAAACAATACAAAAATATTTGAATGATAAAAAAAGTTATTTTCTGAACAGATATACAGATGGCTTGTATGCGCCTGGTTCTATTGTTAAACCAATGTTTGCTTTGGCTGCATTACATGAAGGAATTGTGACACCTGGAGAGACTATTCTGAGTACTGGGCAGTTATCTGTACCAAACCCATATCAACCAGGGCAAGTTACAATATTCAAAGACTGGAAAGCTCATGGATATACAAATGTGCGAGAGGCGATAGCGGTTTCTTCAGATGTTTATTTTTATACAGTAGGTGGAGGTGTTCCAGGGAAAAAAGGTTTGGGGATTACCAAGATGGCTGAGTACTCAAAATTGTTTGGATTGGAAGAAACGTATCCTGATACTTTTTTTACATCTCAGAAATCTATTATCCCTACTCCTGAATGGAAGAAAAAAGTATTCAAAGGGGAAGATTGGAGATTGGGTGATACATACCACTCATCTATTGGCCAATATGGTTTTTCCATAACGCCGATGCAGGCACTGGGTATGCTTATGCGTATTGTTCGTGCTGATGAAAGATACGATACTCTTCCGGATTTTAAAATTCAAAAAGATACAGCTACAACATATACAACTCTACCAAGTGTTCTTTTGAATATATCAAAAGAAGATTATACAGAAATCATGGAAGGTATGCGTATGACAGTTACTACAGGAATTGCTCAGCCTTTAAATTTTCCAGAACTTAAAATAGCAGGTAAAACAGGAACTGCTCAACTAGGTGTTGCAAATCAATATATAAACTCTTGGTTTGTTGGTGTTTGGCCTTATACAGAGCCTAAGTACGTCATTGTCTATCTGTTGGAAAAAGGAGATGCTAAAGATTCTAGAAGTGCAACTTCATATCTTGCTCAGGTGATGGATCAGTGTCGTATATATATGTGTGACTTTGACGTCGATAGAAAGAAACAGTAATGTAAGGGTGTATTATGCAATTATCTGATTTTAAAAAAATAATTCTACCAGAAGCGCCAGGAGTATACTTTTTCAAAAAGGGTAAGGATTTGTTATATATAGGTAAAGCTACAAACTTGAAAGATAGAGTTCGTAGTTATTTTTCAGCTGATCTTATTAAAACAAGAGGTGTCTTACTTGTTGATATGATCACTAAGGCGACTTCGATCACATATGAGGAGACGTCGTCGGTACTAGAAGCGCTTTTACGAGAGACATCACTGATCAAAAAACATCAGCCTTATTACAACACTAAAGAAAAAGATAATAAAAGTTATTCATATATTGCTATCACCAAAGAGGATTATCCTGCCGTGCTTGTTGTGCGAGGGAGGGACTTAGAGCAAAAACAAAAAGAAAATCCTGAAGTTTATTTGCACACATTTGGTCCGTTTGTTTCTGGAGTCCAGTTGAAAGAGGTTATGCGAATTGTTCGAAAGTTGTTTCCATATCGTGATGAAAAGTGTAAACCTCTTTCTGGAAAACCTTGTTTTAATGCAAGTATTGGCCTGTGTCCAGGTGTTTGTACTGGCCGTATTACTCAAAAAGAATATGCTTCAATGATTCGTAAGATAGCTTTGTTTCTTGAAGGTAATACTGATAAAGTATTGGGTGTTATACAAAAAGAGATGGCTGTGTATATTAAAAAGCAGATGTTTGAAGAGGCTGATGTTTGCAAAAAAAAGATATATGCACTAACTCATATACAAGATGTGGCTTTATTAAAAAGAGAAACGACTGTCGGGGCACACACAGCATCTACTGTTCGAATAGAAGCTTATGATATCGCTCATATGCAAGGTAAGAGTATGGTTGGAGTTATGGTGGTTTCTGAAAACGGCCAGCTTGTAAAAGATCAATATAGAAAATTTATCATCAATACCGTGTCTGGTGCTAACGATCCAGCTGCATTACGGGAAGTGTTGCAGAGAAGGTTTGCTCACATGGAATGGAATATGCCACAGGTTATTGTTGTTGATGGTAACGAAGTACAACAGCGAGTTGTTGAGGATGTGTACAGATCAATAATTGGTGTACGTGAAGCACAAAAACCGATCGTTGTATCTGTTGTAAAAGATGAGAGACATAAGGCGAGAGCTGTACTTACAGCAGAGCTCGATACTGTTGAGCATTTAAAAAAACTTGGTATAACAAAAGAAGATATCATTGCTATCAATGCTGAATCGCATAGATTTGCTATTCAATATTTTAGAAAAAAACAGAGAAAGGATGTATACTTACAGTAATGAGTGTTCGTATATTATATATAAAAAATGCATATATAGAAGACGAAGATCTTCGTCTCACAACCCGGTCTGACATGGATAGTTTTAGTAATGTTTCTGAGAAAGTTTTTGCAGGTCAGGCAGTTCGGACTGACACCTGTGCTGTATCTGAAGATCGAGAGTGGATCATGGATGGTCGGGTGATTGATCCTATCATTGTGGCTTCATATGATTGGTGTGTTGTTTTTGTTCATTCGGGAAGTATTGTTTTTGATGTTGTAAAAGATGTCGTATCTGCATATGGAAAAAAAGTTATATATATGTATGAACTGACGGATATGATGTTCCATCACGCTGAACGTTTGGAGAAGTTGATTCGCACAAATATTAGTGACGCACATGTAAAATTTCCACATCAAAAACATGTTGATATGGGAACGTACAACGAAGAGTATGTACCAGCTGAAGATATTGTTAGAAAATATTTTCGACAATTATTTTTACCTGCAGAGGTACTCAGTACACAACATGCACATCACATCAATCAGGGTGTAGATATAGTACACACACCGGATGAGTTTGCTACCAGTGTTCACGCGCGAAGACATTCATCACGCTCACTAACGTTCAGGGAACATATTCAGGGGAAGATCGTATATGTAGCAACTCTTCCAAGATATAGAGATGAAAAGGTATATACTTCCATACCTTTTGTACAAAAAACAATACAAGGTCTGTCTGTGTGGGATACTTCAGCTTTAACACACGCCGAGAGGGATTGTGTGCTTTCTGTGGCTAAGCAAGTCTCGGAACTTGCATTTCCTAAGCAACCTGTGGTGTATACGCTCGTTGTGCATCAAAAGAGGGGTGTATTTATAAGGTCAACTGTACCTTTGTTGTTGTTTACGCTACAACATCCAGATTTCTTTTTTATGTTTGCTCATGAAAACGGTATACCCCCAGTGGAATTATTTGACCGTCTGCGATACAATCGATAGTATGGAATCTACAACACCTCAAAAAGTGAAAAACACTTTTTCTGCTTTAAGAAAAACATTGGTCATACTTCTAGTATTCAGTCTTGGTTTTATAGCTGGTAATTTTCAAACTGTTATCGCTGCAAAGTTGGAATCTAAAGTAAGTATCAATACTTTTTGGAGAGTTTGGAATATCTTAGATCGACAGTTTGTTGAAACTTCTCATAAAACAGATGGCGCTGTTGATACAAAATATGATAATCTAACAAAACAAGATCGACGTATATATGGTGCTATAAAAGGCATGGTTGATTCAGAAAAAGATCCATACACAACCTTTTTTACACCTAAAGAGGCAAGTGAGTTTGAGACTGAGATTAAGGGAAGTTTTAGTGGTGTAGGTATGGAGGTTGGTAAAAAAGATGGTGTATTGACTGTCATTGCACCTATTGTGGATACTCCAGCATATAAGGCCGGTATTAAAACTGGAGATAAGATTCTAAAGATTGATGATCATTCAACTAATGACATGTCTGTTGATGCAGCTATCGCACTTATCAGGGGAGATCAGGGTACTCGAGTTAATCTTACAATGTATAGAGAAGGGGTTGATAAACCACTCGAGTTTTCTTTGATCAGAGAGACTATAAAACTACCAACTTTGGATCATAGTTTTGATAAAACTACAGGTGTTTATACTATAAAACTGTATTCATTTTCAGAGCAAGCTGCAAATCTGTTTAAGGACGCATTGGATGATTTTACTAAAACTAAAGGAAAAAAACTTATCATTGATCTAAGAGGTAATCCTGGAGGTTACTTAGATGCTGCAGTTGATATGGCAAGTTGGTTTATTCCAGCGGGCAAGATAATTGTTACTCAAGATTATGGTGCTAAAAAACCTCAAGATCATATGCGAAGTCTGGGTCATGGTCCTATCGGCAGTGATATAAAGATTGCGACTTTGGTTGATGGAGGTTCTGCCTCAGCGTCTGAGATATTGGCTGGAGCTTTGCAGGATTATGGTCGAGCAACCTTGGTTGGTCAAAAGACTTTCGGTAAGGGCTCAGTTCAAGAGTATTTGAAGATAACAGACGACACAGGACTTAAGGTAACTATTGCTCGATGGCTGACTCCAAAAGGCAATTCTATATCAGTTTCAGGCTTAACCCCTGACGTTGAGGTAAAGCCAACGGAAGAGCAGATAAAAAACAAGGAAGACGTGGTCCTTAAGAAGGCGGTTGAAATATTGGCAAAATAATGTATTATAGGTATCTATGAAAATCGTTTTACTCAAAGACCTACATAAAGTAGGCAGAAAATATGATATTGTCGAAGTTGCTGACGGATACGCTCTAAATAGCCTTATTCCTGCACGTGCAGCTGAGGCCGCTACTGATGCTGTTATTAACAAATACAGTAAACTACGTGATCTAGAGTTCGCTTCACGAAAAGCTGTTGAGGAGGAGGTTTTGGCCAAGATGGATATGTTATCTGGTAAAGTGTTCGAGATCCACGCAAAGGCCAATGAACAAGGTCATCTATTTGCTGCTATTCATAAAGATGAGATTATCGCAGCTATAAAAGATGCTGCAGGAATCACATTGGATGCTTCATATCTACAGCTAGAAGCTGCACTAAAACAAGTTGGTACATTTGAGATTCCTCTTCATGTTCGAGACATCGAAAAGAGTTTAACTGTTGAAATCAAAGCTACTGAATAATCTTGTATATTCGATAAAAAAACCAAACTGTCAAAGTTTGGTTTTTTTATATTTACGTGTACAATCAGCGTATGAGTTATAACTTCAGTCAATTTAATACAAAGGCAAAGTCTATTGAGGCGTGGCTTCAAGGCGAGTATTCAAACATCCGTACAGGACGATCAAGTGCGGCTTTTTTGGATCAAGTGCGGGTGGATGCATATGGCGAGATGAGCCCTCTTACAAATGTGGCATCTGTTGGTATTGAAGATGCAAAAACACTTCGGGTATCTCCTTGGGATACAAGTCTTATCAGGGCTATAGAAAAAGCTATAGTTGTTGCAGATCTCGGTGTGTCTGTATCTGTTGATGATAAGGGTATACGAGTTATCTTTCCTGATCTAACAGGTGAACGACGTGAACAGTTGAATAAAACAGCTAAAGCAAAGTTGGAAGAGGCAAAGGTTGCACTCAGACAAGAACGTAACCGTGTCATCGATGATATGGGGGAAGAAAAGAAAGATGGAACCATGAGTGAAGACGATGTTTCTCGCGGAAAGAAAGATATGGAAACACATATGGCAACAGCTACAGCCAACCTTGATGGTTTATTTGCTAAAAAAGAAAAAGAAATCTTAGGATAAATACATGTTAACTACAATCATCTTTCTTATTGTTCTTTCAATACTCGTTTTCGTACATGAACTTGGTCATTTTTTAATGGCAAAATTGTTTAAGATTAGAGTTGATGAATTTGCTATAGGTTTTCCGCCTCGTATTTTTAGTTTTAAAAAAGGCGAAACCACATACGCTATAAACGCACTTCCACTTGGTGGATATGTAAAGATTCACGGTGAGAATCCTGATGATGT
>CAYIYJ010000010.1:16351-19272 GCA_964367655.1 uncultured Candidatus Saccharibacteria bacterium
GTTGCAGGAAATCCTGTTACACGTACGGAAGAGGTTCAAAATCTTGTGAAAGTTGCTCCTGCATCTGTACAAGTGGAAGTTTTGCGTAAAGGAGCGACAAGTACACATGAGGTTGTTTTCGAGAAAGAGAAAGTTATGGGTGTATCTTTGGCAGAGGTGGCTGAGATTCGAATGCCGTTTTTTGCAGCACTCAAGTATGGTTTTGTTGGTACTGTCTATCTAACTACTGAAGTGGCTAGAGGTGTAGGTAACTTCTTTAGTAAGGTATTTGTCGGTAATGCCTCTTGGGATGAAGTGTCAGGCCCTGTAGGGATTGCTAAGAGTGTTGGAGAGGCAAGTCGTGATGGGTTTACTTCTCTTATCTTCATAAGTGTCCTTATCTCTATTTCACTTGCGATTATGAATATCTTGCCGTTCCCAGCTTTGGACGGAGGAAGAATTATCGTTGCTTTGATTGAGGCTGTTATTCGAAAAAGATTGAACTCAAAAGTGGTAAATTCTGTTAATTCTGTAGGGTTTATACTACTACTCGTGTTGATGTTGGTGGTGACGGTGAAGGATATATTCTAGTGGTTGAGTATGAATGACGAGTAATACTGTATGTGCTATAGTAGCCCTATGAAACATACAGAAATTTTCACTAAAACGCGAAAAGAATTTCCTTCAGATGAGGTTGCTAAAAATGCTCAACTTTTAATAAAGGCGGGTTTTGTTCATAAAGAAATGGCAGGTGTATACGCATATCTACCTATGGGTTTGAAAGTTCTTGAAAATATTAAAAATATTGTTCGTAAAGAAATGAATGAATCTGGTGGTCAGGAATTGATCATGACAGGACTTCAAAAAAAAGAAACATGGCTTAAAACCGATCGATGGAGTGATGAGAATGTTGATGTGTGGTTTAAGAGTTCTCTTAAAAATGGTACAGAGGTTGGTTTCGGCTGGTCTCACGAAGAGCCTATTACTGACATGATGAAAGACTTTATACATAGCTATAAAGATATGCCTGTGTATGTATATCAATTTCAAACAAAACTTAGAAATGAATTACGGGCAAAAAGTGGCATTATGCGAGGTCGAGAGTTTGTGATGAAAGATTTGTATTCATACAGTCAGTCTGAAAAGCAACACGAAGATTTTTATAACAACATGATCAAGGCATATATGAATGTATATAATGCTTGTGGTATAGGTAGTGATACATTTGTTACTATGGCAGCGGGAGGTGTTTTTACTAAAAATGTTAGTCACGAATTTCAAACTATATGTGATGCTGGAGAAGATATTGTGTACATCGATCGAGCGAAAAAGATTGCTTACAACAAAGAGTTGTTTGATGACGCGGCTGAAGTTGAACGTTTGGGTCTGCTAAAAGCAGATCTTGAGGAGGTAAAGACGGCTGAAGTTGGAAATATATTTAGTTTTGGTTCCTCAAAATCAGAGCAGATGGGTTTGTATTTTACAGATGCTGATGGGGTGAATAAGTCTCCAATTCTTGGATCGTATGGTATTGGTATTACACGTCTTATGGGTGTGGTTGCAGAAAAGTTTGGTGATGAAAAAGGTCTTGTGTGGCCAAAAAATATTGCTCCGTATCACATAGAGATTGTTTCTTTGTTTAAAGAGGAACAGGATGATTCATTTACTGTGGGTCAATCGCTATATGAAGAATTAAAGAATACGTACGAGGTGCTATTTGATGATAGACAAAAAAGTCCAGGTAGTAAGTTGTTCGATGCTGATCTGTATGGTTGCCCTGTACAAGTTATTATTGGAGATAAGAGTTTGGCTAAAGGTGTTGTTGAGATTAAGGTTCGAAAAACTGGAGAGGTTACAGAGGTTCCACCAGCCGAAGTCTCAAGTTATCTTAAAAAGATCTGGGATACTTTGTTATAGGGTGCACGGTAGATCTTTGCTTTTTCTTTAACAAATCTTTATCATTATTTTATATCCATCTTGATATTATATATGTACACACATTCATCATGTGTGCATTACCAATAGCTATACGATAAAATAAGGTATGCGAATATTGATCATAGAAGATGATGTTGATCTTGCAACAGCTCTAGTTGAGTGTTTACATGCTGAGAATATGAGCGCTGATATCTGCCATGATGGGGAGACTGGATCCTATATTGCACGGACCAATACATATGACGCCATTGTTATAGATAACATATTACCCAAAAAGACAGGTGTGATTGTATGTCGAGAGTTAAGAAACTCAGGTGTTAAAACCCCGATACTTATCATGTCGGTTCATGGTGAAGTTGATACCAAAGTCACTTTCTTGGATAGTGGGGCTGATGACTTTATTGCTAAACCTTTTTCTGTTGTTGAGTTGGTTGCTCGTCTAAAAGCTCTGATGCGTCGACCATATAATATCAATGATTCAATAATCACAATTGATGATGTGACCATTGATAGTGAAACACAGACTGTGTCTAAGAATGGTCGACAAGTATATATGACAAGAAAAGAATTCATGATCCTCGAGCATATATCTAAAAAGCCAGGTAAGGTTGTTAGTCGTACAGATATTATGGACCATGTCTGGCAAAAGGATTTTGATCCATTTTCTAATAGTATCGAAACTCATATAGGAAACATCCGCCGTAAGATAGATACAGGTAGGTGTAAGAAGATAGAAACGGTGCCTGGGAGAGGGTATCGAATCGTCACTAAAGATATGGGTAGTATCCATAAACTGCAGAAAAAAACCAAAAAACTTTTAAAAAAGTCATAGTACTCAATTTGCTAACACTATATAAACCTGTATAGTATAGCCATATGGCATTTATCGATGAATTGAAGGTACATATTAAAGCAGGTAAGGGAGGTAACGGAGTGGTCCGATGGCTTCATGAGTACGCCAAAGAATTTGGTGGTCCTTGTGGAGGTAATGGAGGCCGTGGAGG
>CAYIYJ010000011.1:0-17369 GCA_964367655.1 uncultured Candidatus Saccharibacteria bacterium
AGGACCAGCAATGACAGCTGACCAAATCCCTGATTCAACAACATACCCTTGACCGTACATGAAAAACAATAAAACCTTAAGCAATGCGAGCCCTGCGGTTGTATAGACTAGACCATCAGGAATAATCTTATGCTTAAAATCATACACAGCAATACATATAAAGATAGAAGTTATTATAAGGTCAATCGCCAAGAATATCGGTGACATACTCACCTCTCCAGATATTGATACCGTGTGCATGTATATAGCCAAAAACAAAAAAGCTGTAAGTAATTCAACAAATGGATATTGCCATGATATACGAGCCTTACATGTCCTACACTTGCCTCTATACCACAAGAAACTGAATACTGGTACAAGATCTTTTACAGTAAGCCACCTACCGCAAGAAAAACATTTTGATCTACCCGATTTTATAGAGAGACCTGTATTGTATCGATAGATTACCACGTTGAGAAAACTACCTATTATTAGACCAAAAATAAATACAGCAATCGCATATATTGATATAAACATAGGTTGATTATATCACCCAATTGTACTATCCAACAATCATACCCAATATGATCATGGTGGCGGTTATGATACCAAGAAACCCGCAAATAAATTTTATCGCCGTTGGATCAAGCATGATTAGATTATAGCAGAACAAAACAAAAACCGCCCGAAGGCGGTTTTTGTACAATCTGTATTGTATTTGATCTTTTGATCAACTCCAATTACTAACTATGGAAGGTAAGTAACTGATGTTGTGTCAAGAGCTTGGAATCCGTCAAATTGTGTTTGTGCTGAACCTCCTGTTGGTGTCCATTGGATACCTCGGATTTTAGCTTTGTAGTTTGTACCTGAAGAAAGTGTAGATGTTCCAAATGCAGCAGTAACTTCAAAGTTCTTTACAGCATTTTTTGCAATCGTTGTTAGTCCACTTTCAGTGAATGAAAGGGCTGCAACTTTTCCAGTAACAATAGCTCCTGTATCAGCGTTTATAAGATCTACAGTTGTTGATCCAGAAGCGTTGATACTTCCTCCTAGAGCTTGTAGACTTAGAGTAAACTTAGCTTGGTATCCAGTAACTACTGAGTTTGCTCCTGTTACAGATACAAGTGATGAAGATACTTTTCCAAACTTAGGTACTACTGGTGCAAAGTAGTTCCATACATTTGTTGATGGAATAGATGCTCCAATTGTAGCTGTTGAACCGTTTGGTTTCTCGTAGATAACCTGTACAACCTTTGTAGAAACGATTGTTCCTAGAGTTGTGTTTGCAGGCATATCAGCTTTGATTGTGAATGTCTTCATTGTATCAACAGGAACTGAAATGTTGTAGTTTGTTAGATCGAATGATACTGCTCCTGAAGCTGTTGTTGAAGCAACTACTGAACGAGCGTCAATCATTGTTGATCCATCATACAAGTATACGTTTGAAGGGAGTGTTCCTCCTGTTCCTGGTGTACCACCTGCAGCTAGAAATCCTGTGTTAACAGCAACTGTTACAGATGTAAGTTTTGATGATCCTGTCTTTGACTCAACTGAGAAAGTAGATGTAAGTACTTTCTCTGCTCCGTTACCAGTTGTGTTGATATCGTAGTTTGTTGAGTATAGAGTTACAGCATCGTCTTGTGCTGTAAGAGTTGATGTACCTGGTTTCTTGAATGTATGTGATCGTGTATCAGCAAGTGCGTTGTAACTACTGATTCCTCGTCCATCTACAGTTCGGATACCTGATGTACCATAAACATTGAATGTAGCAACTCGGTCTGAATCGATTGAGTTTGAGTTAACTGTTACTGTCAATGTCTTGATAGTATCTTTAGATACCTTTACTCCTAGACCTGCGATTTGCAAGTAGTATTTGTTTGGAGTAACTGATGTATCTCGTGAGAATGTTGATGAGTTAACTGGAATTGTAGCAAGAACTGTTGAACCATCTTTAACTGTAACTGTGTTAATTAGAGTTGATGGGTTCTCTGTTGTTCCTGACAATGTAACACCTGCCTCAAGGTTGATTCTCTCAACTGAGATGTCAGATTGCTTTGCCTTGAACTCAATAGCATATACAGCAACATCAGAACTTGAAGTAATGTTTGGGTTGTTTACCACTGTTGGTGATACTCGAACCTCAGCAAAACCTTCTGAACCACTCAATACTGGTGGAACATTGTTATTATTGTTGTTGTTATTGTTATTGTTGTTTGAAGTATTGTCCGCTGGTGCAGCGTTAAGAACTTCTCGAGTCATTGGTCCTACGAATCCTGTTCCTGGAAGATCGTTAGCAAGCTGGAAAGCTACTACCGCCTTCTTTGTAATTGATCCGAAGTATCCTGTTGCTGATCCTGTGAAGAATCCTGCATCAGAAAGATACTCTTGAAGAGCCTTAACGTCGGCATTTCGTTGACCAACTTTAAGGTTTTTGTTAAACATGTATCCTTCTGCAACTGCACTTACTGAAAAAGCAAGAGCAAGAGCGAAGAATGACGCTGAAATTATTTTTTTCATAATGAATTGATTTAAAATAAAGAGTTGTGTTTTTTGTGTCTGAGTTATTAATAATTAAGTTGATAAATTCAGACCACAACTCTCGGGCTAAATCTTTGCGAACCCGTCTTGTATATCGGCAATCTGTTGCCAGACAGTCAATAGACAAAACGGACTCGAAAGCTAACCTGTACCCATATAAACGGGTACATAAGGGGTATATTACACCTAAACGAGGACTTTTACCAGCCCCCCCCCACCCACAAAGCCTTTAAGGGCATACCTATAGAAGAACTGGGCTTAAACGCCCCTATCACCACAGAGTCTGTATATACGCCCCACAGAATATGTCTTTTAGGGCCATTACTTTAAGGAATACTTGCTCCAACGTCTCTCACCTGCCTTTTTCAGTGTCCCAGACAGTACCAAAGAGGTCAATTCTCGCTGAATCGTTTTTGAACTACAGCCTTGTATTTCAGTGATAAATTCATTTATGGTGACTTGTCCTTTATTTTTAACAATCTCCAAAATCTTCTTTCGACGAGATCCTATATCAGTTGCAGGGTTGCCTGTTGATAACAACCTATCTTTCGGAACGCTGTTAGCAACCTTGTCATCATGTCTTTTTTGTATAACCACAGGATTAGACATGTCTTTAACGGTAACAGGGCTTTCAAGGACGTTCAGTGGTTCTGTGGGACTCTGTTTTTCTATAGATTTTGTTTCTAGGACATTAGTGATATCAGGTCCCACAAGCTCTCCTGTGTAGATATCCAATCCAGAGATCGCTCTGAGTATAAGGTCTGCATTCATATCCGAAATAAGCTTAATATCTTTAGCCATTTTTACTAGTGTGTACAGTCTATGTGCGGAGTCTCCTGCATGTCTCTTATCTACAGAGGCGATCATCTGCACAGCAACAGATCTAAGATTTGATCTCATGGGTTCATCTTTTTCAAATAGATCAGTCACCACATATATTGCCTTTGATACAGACTCTGCGTGTACCTGTCTTTGAACTACAACTTGATTAGTTTGTGTTTCCTGTGACTTGTCCATTAAGTGACAGTATATATAAGACAAGTGGAAAAGCAAGATGAAAACGGTCTGTATGATAAAATAAGACACATGTCCAAAAAGAATGTACAACCTAAAAAAAGAACGAGTCGGAAAGAGACTGTCTCTGAAGACGCTAAAAGCCTTTCTATTTCTAGTTATATAAAAGGTATGACCCCAAACGTCCTTCCTCAAGATAAGTACGTAAAGAACACAGTACTCGCACTTGTCTTTTTCGTGCTTTGTCTGTTCTTTATACTTTCCGCTATTCAGTACGGAGGATCTATCGGTAAAACAACTTACAGTTGGTTCCATGGATTATTGGGATATGGCTATTATGTCCTACCCTTCCTTTTTGGTATCCAAGGCTATTTTTATGGTACCCACAAAGAGAGCTCTTCTTTCGCGAAAACAAAGGTAACATTCTCCCTATTACTACTGATATCTGTACTTGGAATACTTGAACTATCCTTTGCTGATGCTGGAGGTATTCTTGGTAAATGGGTATCTGTGCCACTCCTTAACATGTTTGATATCACCCTTGGATATATAGTACTGTCAGCCTTGTTATTAATATCACTTGTTGTTCTTTTTGAGTTCTCATTCGGTAAGAAAAAAGAAGGGGCTTTGGTAGACGATGAAGAGTCTGAAACTTTGTCAGAAAAGAAGATAAAAATCGAAGGAGTTAGTCTTGAGGATACCCCTTTAAAAGACAGTCGAAATAGATCAAAGACAGATGATTCTACATATACAGATATAAAGGACAATATAAAAGACATAGAAAAAACCTCTACAAATAAAGCTAATCTGAAAAACACCCCTACAGACACTGCCACAAAAGAATCTGAAGAAGATCTACTTCAAGTGAGTCGAAAATCACTCCTTATTGGTAAACCATACATCCCTCCTTCCTTATCACTATTGGAACGAGATAAAGGAAAACCTGAAGTTGGAGATATAAAAGCTAACGCAAATATTATAAAAAGAACTCTGCAGAACTTTGGAGTACACGTAGAAATGGATGAGATATCTGTAGGACCTTCAGTTACTCGATACGCACTTAAACCCGCAGAAGGTGTAAAACTATCTAAAATCCTAGGCCTACAAAATAACCTATCTCTAGCCCTAGCTGCCCACCCTATTCGTATTGAAGCACCGATTCCAGGCAAAGCGCTTGTTGGTATTGAAGTACCGAACACAACAAAAACAACAGTTGGTCTTGGAACACTTCTAGCCGCCGATGAATATCAAAAATCTGCAGACCCTCTACTTATCGCTCTTGGACGAGGAGTGTCTGGCAAGATGTATTATGAGAACCTGGCAAAGATGCCCCATCTTCTTATTGCTGGTACCACAGGATCAGGAAAGTCTGTTATGATCCACAACTTGATCACATCACTGTTATACAAGAACTCACCTGATAACCTACGTTTTATATTTATAGATCCTAAGCGAGTTGAGCTGACTCTATATAACAAGATTCCCCATCTTCTTACCCCTGTTATAACAGACCCAAAGAAAGCCATACTTTCTCTAAAATGGGCAGGTAAAGAAATGAGTAGAAGATACGACATACTAGAAAAATATTCAGTACGCGATATCGATTCATATCATAAAAACGTTCTAATCCCCGCGCTTGAAAAAGCCAAAAAAGATACTGCTGCTAAACCTGAACAAGTTGATGAGCTTGGAGAATCTCTACCAGATACAATGCCTTATATCGTAGTAGTGATCGACGAGTTGGCAGATATCATGCAAACATACCCTAGAGAACTGGAGGCAGGTATCGTTAAACTTGCGCAGATGTCCCGAGCTGTTGGTATTCACTTAGTACTCTCAACCCAAAGACCGTCAGTAAACGTTATTACTGGACTTATTAAGGCAAACATCCCATCACGTATGGCTTTGCAAGTTGCTTCACAAATAGACTCTCGAACCATTCTTGATACACGAGGTGCTGAAGAGTTACTCGGTCGCGGAGATATGCTTTATATGACAGGACGTATGCCTAACCCTCAACGAGTACAGTCTCCTAACATAACAGAGACTGAGACAAAGAAGATCGTACAGCATCTGATTGATCATATGGATTACATACCCGAGACTATCGCCTTAACACCCCAAGACCAAGAAGGTTCTGGCACCAACGCACTATTTTCTTCTTCATTCAGCGACAGCGATGCTGATGATGAAGCCGACGACGATCTATATGATGAAGCAAAAAAGGCGGTTATTGAAGCAAAAAAGGCTTCAACATCATACCTGCAAAGAAAACTTCGCGTAGGTTATTCTCGAGCAGCCCGACTGATAGACATACTAGAGTCAAAAGGAGTTATTGGACCCGCGGATGGCTCAAAGCCAAGAGAAATACTAGCCCCTCACAGCTCTGAACATTCAAGCTCAGTAGGTTCCGATGATGATACAGAATCCCAACGAGATATCGTCATTTAACACCTTTATCAAAAAATTAAGTTTTCTTTTAGAAAAAAATAGCTTCAATAACATATTATGACACTTGGATACACAGACGGTAAAACCAAACTAAAGATTATATTTTTTACACTATGTATCCTTGGTATTTGTGCATTAACAACATATGAGTTTCGGAGGGTCTGGAACGGTCCAGGCATTACCCTAGCCTGCAAAGACTGTTCAGGTCTTACAAGTGAAGAAAATACATACAGACTATCTGGCACAACATCAAATATATCAGAGATGCAACTTGGGAATAAAAAGATATATGTTAATTCTAAAGGAGAATTTGACGAAACCGTCTTATTATACCCTGGAGATAACATCATCACCCTTCGAGCCAAAGATAGATTTGGCAAAGAAGTCAAGAAAGAGATAGGTGTATACTATAATCATAAATAACTAACATAACAGACATATGACCAACAAGAAAAAACCCGCAAAAAAAGACAAAACAGAAGATTCCGATAAAGAAGATTTTGAGACTACTGGTTCCGAGGATGAATCCTCTGAATCTACAAAAAAAGGAAAAACAGGAAAAAAGGATGACTTGTCTAGCAGCATTAGCGACACAATTGCTGAGATAAAAAGTCGTTTTGGAAATGAATCTATTATGAAATTGGGAGAAAAACCTAAAGTAGATGTCGATGCCATCCCTACAGGATCAATAGGCTTGGACGCAGCTCTTGGTGTTGGAGGTGTACCAAGAGGTCGTATTATAGAGATATTTGGACCAGAGTCTTCAGGTAAGACAACTCTTGCCCTACACATCATTGCAGAAGCACAGAAAAAAAATGGTGTTTGTGCCTATATAGATGCGGAACATGCTATGGACCCCGACTATGCTCAAAGACTCGGAGTGAACATTAACAACTTACTCATCTCGCAACCTGATGCTGGCGAGCAAGCACTAGAGATCGTAGAGAGTCTAGTTCGAAGCGGTAAGATAGATGTCGTAGTTATAGACTCTGTTGCAGCCCTTACCCCTAAAGACGAGATCGAGGGAGATATGGGTGCACAGCACATGGGAAAACAAGCCCGACTGATGTCTCAAGCCCTCAGAAAACTTACAGCTATCGTTGCAAAAAGTAAGACAGTTGTTATTTTCATCAACCAGATCCGTATGCAGATCGGCGTTATGTTTGGAAATCCAGAAACAACCCCAGGTGGAAAAGCTCTTAAGTTTTACACATCTATCCGCCTCGATATCAGAAGAATCGCTCAGATTAAAAAAGGTGAAGAAGTTATGGGAGGCCGTGTTCGAGTAAAAGTGGTAAAAAACAAAGTTGCTGCCCCTTTCAGACAAACCGAGTTCGATCTTATGTACAATGAAGGCATATCTCTTGAAGGTGAGATGATTGCTCTTGGAGAAAAGATGGACATCATCTCAAAGTCTGGATCTTCTTACGCGTATGGCGAAGTAAAACTAGGACGAGGATACGATGCAACCCGTCAATTTTTAAAAGAAAATAAAGATATAAAGGAAGATATCTTGAAGCAGATCCGAAGTAAGCTTAAGGAGGTTTAATCCCCCCACAATTTTAAAACCCCAACTCTTATATAGAGATTGGGGTTTTAAAATTAACAGATTCAGACTAGTTGTTATTGATATATGGAATCAATGCCATGAATCGAGCTCTTTTTATAGCTAGACCTAGGTTTCGTTGATGCTTTGCAGCTACTCCAGATCGTTTTCGTGAGACAATACGTCCGTACTTGTTCACAAACTTCTTTAAGATCTGAGTATCTTTATAGTCAATATGCTTAATATTGTTCTCTGTGAAATAACACTTTTTTGACATAATGATTGTTTAGACTATTTGTAATAAATGACACTTACCTACTAACAATTAGAACGGAATGTCTTCTGGATTAATATCCTCATCTGGATATTTTACACCTTCGTCTTTTGATTCCCCTGGCATAGGACCAGCGTCGTTAGACCCTGGAATACTAGAAGCGTCATGAGTAGATCCTGATGCACCACCGGCAGATCCACTACCACGAGGGCCGAACTGGAAGCTTTCAAGAACAATCTCTGTTCTGTATTGCTTCTTACCGTCCTGACCATCCCAAGATCGAGTCTGCAATCTTCCTTCGAGATATATCGCACTGCCCTTTTTGATATATTGATTTATAACCTCAGCTTGTTTTCCAAAAGCTACAACATTGTGATACTCAGTTACATCTTTTTTTGCACCTGAAGCATCTTTTGTAGATCTATTTGTGGCAACACTGAATGAACTTACATGCATACCTGAAGGTAATGATTTTAGCTCAGGATCTCGAGTAAGATTTCCGTATAATGTTACTTTGTTTATGTACATATTGTTTTGTTTTTAATGGATAATGTATGTTTTCGGGCCTTTGGCCGCACATTCATACCAGGAAACTAAAACGTGTTGAACTATTCAGCGATAACTTCTTCCTCCACAGCTTCTGTTTTTACTTCTTCTGTGACAGGTAGAGCAGCTTCTGCTTTAGGTAATACTTCTTCTCCTTCTTCTGCATCATTGGCGAGTAGATCTTTAGACACAAGTGTATCCTCTGCAACAGTTTTAACAAATACGTATCGAAGAGTTGAATCCAATTCTTTTACGTATTTTTCAATAGCTGCAAGAGCACTTGCTTCTAATTCGAACTTAACCCAGCCAAAGTACGCGGTTTCATACCATTTCTTTTGTGCCTTGATGGTCTTTGGAATCTCATAAGCAAGTGTAAACAATCGAGGAG
Source organism: uncultured Candidatus Saccharibacteria bacterium (assembly GCA_964367655.1). Lineage (GTDB taxonomy): Bacteria > Patescibacteriota > Minisyncoccia > Phycocordibacterales > CAIZLB01 > CAIZLB01. The sequence goes on from CAYIYJ010000011.1 coordinate 8,737, forward strand.
CTGATTCAGAGATAAATTCTCCGTTTGCTTTTTCGATCTGTGACTTAATCTTTGAAAATTCGATTTGAACATCGGCCTCAGATAGGGTCGGGAGGAGATGAATTCCTAATTCATACACCTTAAAGCCTTCCTTTGTGCTTTGTTTAATATTTTCGGTCATGCAGAACACTTTATCACAGAAGGCCTAAAAAAGCTAGTATTAGCAGGCTTTTATCAGCATTTATGATTTTAGCCAGTGTTTTTTAGCGTTTGCTGCAAAAGTATCAACGACATGTTCCAAAGGAACCCCTTTAATCTCGGCAATCTTCTTATATACCTCAATCACATGGACAGGATTATTACGTTTACCTCGAAACGGTGCCGGAGACACGTAAGGACTGTCAGTCTCTGCAAACATACGCTCTAGAGGCACATATTCAACTAGTTTTCGATAAGAGTCAACGAATGTAATGACCCCAGTGAACGAGATGCTGAACCCGAGATCTAGAAATGCCTGGGCTTCTTCGATGGTACCCACAAAGAAGTGTGCATTCCCTCTATACTCTACTTCAGTGGGACTAAAATATTCCCGAAGAATCTCTAAAGTTTTACCGTAGGACTCTCGTACATGAAGCATCAAAGGTTTTTTATGTTTTATAGATAACTGTATCTGGTCTCTAAAAACTCTTTCCTGGGTAGAAAGGTCTTCTTCCGTGAACTTATCGTCACCTCTCTCAAAATAATCCAGACCGCACTCCCCTACACCAACAACACATGGATCAGCAATAAGCTCTTCAAACTGAGAGATATCTTCGTATTCGCCAGCATGTAGCGGATGACTTCCTATTATAGAAAAAACTTGTCCTGGATAGGCACGAGCTAAATCCATACCTTCTTTAGATGTTTTATATGTGGTCCCTACGTTGATTGATATAACATTTTTCTCCCGCATCTCTTTTAAGATGAGATCTCTATCAATATCAAAATCTGAAAAGTTTAGATGTGCATGTAGATCGATATATGGGTTTTTCATAACGATAGAGATAGAGTAATTCTTAGTAATCCATCAACTTTGCAAACAATGGAGCTTCCGGCATCATCCGTGTTTCCAAATGCTGGATAATCTTAGGCACGGTATGTGGCAGTATCGGACTTGCAAAATATGTAGCTATGTAAAAAAGCTCAATCATCTCTTTCACAATCTTCTGGGCAGACTCTGGATCTGTTTTGTACAGTTTGAATGGTTCAGATACCTGTATATGCTCATCCAAAGATGAAAATATTTTCCATATATATAAACTGTATCCTGATATATCTCTCGCATCGAGAAAATCAGATACGTCAGATTGAACGCTTTCCCATCTGTCCGATTGAGGTAGAGACAGCTGATCAAACATCACATCGTAACTAATCATCATCTTTAACAAACGATTACATAAGTTTCCAATACCATTTGCGAGATGTGCATTGTACGAAGTCACGATAAGATCTTTTGTAACCTCACCATCATCAAGCAGAGGAACATCATGTGCAAAATAGAATCTAAGACCTTCTGAACCAACAAGCTCAATCATCTCAAGTGGATCAATCACGTTGCCAAGAGTTTTTGACATCTTCTTGCCGCCAGACTGCATAAGTCCTGTCACGATAATCTCTTTTGGCAATGAAACACCCGCAGATAACAACATGCCTGGCCATATAGCAGCATGAAAACGTAAGATGTCTTTTCCTACAAGATGTACAGCTTCTGGCCAAAACTCATCAAACAAACTTGTATTTGCAGTACCGAAACCGAGTGCTGAGATATAGTTTGTAAGTGCGTCACCCCATACATATATAGCCTGTGTTTCATCTCCAGGTACCAAGATAGCATTTGCTTGTCCTTGATATGGTCGTGAAAAACTAATATCTTCCAAACCTTCATCAAGAACAGCCAAGATTTCATTTTTGCGAGATTCTGGAACAACTTTCATAGTCTCAGAAACAATCGCCTCTCGAATCTGTGATTGATATTTTGAAAGTTTAAAAAAATAATTTTTCTCTTGTATCTTTTCTGCCACCGTCTCATGTATTGGACACTTTCCGTCCACCAAATCTTTTTCTGTTTTAAAACTTTCACAACCAACACAATAGTAACCTTCATATTGGCCTTCATATATATCACCTGCTTTTTGCAGACGATTCCACATCTCAATCACACCAGGATGATGTGCGTTGGCGTCAGTTGTTCGTATGTACTGATTGTATGATATATGCAAATCATCAAACAAATCCTTAGCTGCAGTTACCTGTGTATCTAGGTAATCCATCACGTCCATACCAGCTTTTTTGGCAGCATCTTGAACCTTGAGACTATTCTCATCTGCACCAGTTAGAAAATACGTAGGTCGACCAATGACTCGGGCCATACGTGCAAAGATATCGCAGATACTTGCCGCATAGGCGTTCCCGATATGAAGCTTACTGTTTGGATAGAATATTGGAGTCGTTATGTAAAAAGGTTTTTTCAGAGACATGTTTGTATGGTAGCAGATATTAGATATTTTTAAACCCTACTCCTCTATCATCCGTTTTCGACGGTTATGGTCATCAAGATATTCAACGATCAATACCGCCATAGGAATAGAGAGTAGAATTCCTACAAAACCAGCCAATTCAACACCTGCAACAAGTGAGATGATGACAAGTAGTGGAGGAACCCCTGTCATCTTTTTCATAACCAGCGGATATACCACATGAGATTCTATCTGATGAATAACGGTAAACAAGATCACAACTGCAAGGGCAACTCCTATACCTCCATTGATCAATGTAAACAAGAAGGCAACTGTAGTTGCGATAAAGATACCTACAACTGGAATAAACTCAAGCAGTCCTGCAAGTAATGCCAACAAAAATACATGTTGTATCTGATCACCCATGAACAGCTTGAGAACACCTAGACCTGCAAATATCAAAGCAAACACTAATCCCATGAGCATAAATTGACCTTGTATCCATTTACCAATCTTTTGCTGTACCCTATCCCACAAGTTGATAACATACGTTTCGTATTGACGTGGCGTGACCATACCCAAGAATCGAGCAACACCCCTATCCTCTACAGATAGATACACTGCAAGTACAAGCACGAGGATAAGACTAATTATTCCTCCAAAGAATCTAGTTACAGTATCAAATATTCCTCCAGCAAAATCAGAGAATGATGACGTAATTAAACTAATCAAATCTTCTATTGAAATAGTTTTTGGAATATCTGGAAAAACATTTTTTGCAGTTGAATACAAACTTTTTTGTATTGGATTTAAAATATCTGCAGTTTTAATAGTTGCTGGCAAAGAATTGATTGCTGAGAATGTTTCTTTTACAAGCGGAGGAAGTGCAACGAATATGAAAGACAGACAAGCAATCACAACAATACTATAGCTAAAAAATACTGACGAACCACGACGTGCTCCTTTTTTTACAAAGAACGTAATCATCGGTTCCATAAACGAAGCGATCACAACAGCAACGAGTACTGCAAGTATAAGACCTTGTAATTTATCAAGCGCAAGAAAAACGAGGATACCACATATTACTTTTGCGATTGACCCGGCGGTAATATTCATATACCTATGATAACACAAAAAATCCTTGTGTTATCAATATAGTTCTGGCTTTATCCAAGGAATAAGGGCAAAGATGGTAGCATGCCGGTCAAGCTCTACCCTGTCTATAATACCCCCTGTAAGAAGGCCGCTGGCACCTGGACCTTGCTTTGAGTTCTTAGTGCCAAACACTATATCACCAACACCCCCAACATCCTTATGTTCTTTTATAACCATATCCCTGTATATAGGAGGAGCGATATACGTAGCTGATCTACCCTTACCTTCACGACCATCTTTGGCCTGTACAACAGTCCATGAAAACTGGTGCAGTTCTCCATTTATATCCTCGACGCCACCTTCAAGCCCAACCCAGAAGTCAGCATCTGTATATTGATCTCTTGCGGCACGTACTCTATTTGTAGCACCTCTTAAGGTTTCCTCATCCGTCATCGGCTGATGAGACACCTCTGATGATATTGCAACACCTTGAAAAACAAAATCTTCCCCGTCAAACACCTCAAAAAAGGCACGTCTGGTTGCTTCGATTTTTACAGGGTTTGTTGAAGCGATTATGACTTTCATGGTCTATATCAAAGATGCTAATTCGTCGATAGACACGACCTTTTGCTCTCCAGTATCTCTATCTCGAACTGTTACAGTTCCTTTTTCCAAAGTGTCAAAGTCTACAGTTATACATACCGGTGTACCAACCTCATCCTGACGTCGATATCGTTTACCGATACTACCAGTTTCATCATAGAGAATCTTAGATGCAGGTATACCATTTTTAGAAGCAATAGATCTGAGATTATTCCACACCTCTTTTGCTTTTGCAATAAGTTCTGGCTTATTTTTCAACAGTGGAAATACAGCAACACGGTATGGAGCAACTGCAGGTGACAGTTTTAGGAAAACTCGCTCTTCTCCACCGAGGTTATCTACTGAGTATGCGGTTGCGAGTGTAGCAAGAACTGTTCTATCTAATCCAAATGACGGCTCAATACAATGTGGCGTAAATCTTTCTTTGCTCTCTTCATCAAAGTATGAAAGATCTACTTTAGATCCATCTGTATGCGCCTTAAGATCAAAATCAGTTCGATATGCTAAACCATACAATTCTTTTTTTCCAAACGGAAAATCATATTCGAAGTCTATTGTTCGAGCTGAATAGTGTGCTCTATCTTCCGGAGCGATCTCAAGTTCGTGTAACTTATCTTTGTCAAGACCGATGTCAAGAATAAAATTCCAAACCTCTTTTCTAAACTCTTCGAATGACACTTCCCAGTCTTTTGGGTTTACAAAATATTCTATCTCCATCTGCTCAAACTCCCGCACTCGAAATACAAAATCTCGTGGAGCAATCTCATTTCGAAACGCTTTACCGATCTGTCCCATTCCAAACGGAAGTCGTGGATGAAATGTATCTAAAATATTTTTAAAGTTTACAAACATACCTTGTGCGGTTTCAGGTCGAAGATACACCACGTTGTCATCAGATTCGATGGCACCGATGTTTGTTTTGAACATCATATTAAACTGCCGAACATCACCAAGAGGATTTCCCTCTGGACTCTTGATACCTTTTTCTTTGATCAACTCATTCATCTGTTCAATAGATTTTCCTGCAGGATTGACACCAACCTCTTCAAGAAGATGATCCGCTCGATATCGTTTTTTTGTTTTTAGATCTTCAACCAACGGATCCGCAAAACCACCAACATGACCAGAAGAAACCCAAACTTTAGAATTCATCAAGATAGCTGCGTCCATACCATACATATCAAGTCGATCATCAACAAAACGCTTCCACCACAATCGCTTAATAGAGTCTTTAAGCATCACACCCAGCGGACCGTAATCCCATGTACCAGCAAGACCTCCATACACCTCAGATCCTTGGTATATAAAACCTCGACGTTTACAAAGCGAGATAATGTCTTCCATACTTACTTTTGGTTTTTCTTCGTGTGACATAATAGACCCACTATAGCATTAAAAAACCCCATTTTCGAGGGGTTTCTTTGATTACTCAACAACATCTCCACCTAATGCACCAGCTGTAGTGATCGCACCTACAGAAGTCTGTACAACACCTCCTGTGAACGAATCTGTACCACCCAACGTTGGAGACAAGATCACATCTGGTGATAATCCTGCCTGTGTAAGTGATGGTGTAAAACCAACATCAAAATAAAAGTCTATTGGATCGGTATCTAGTCCTGTGCCTGCAGGTATCTCCCCCAACTGCAATGAAACTTCTCTCTTACCAGTATTATATGTCACACCTTTAACAGGAAGGTTTGAACTATATGAATTTTTCCACACAGCGTTTGGTGGCAACTTTGCAGTAAACACAGTACCTTTAACCATGTTTGCAGTGTTGCGAATCTTACCGTTAAATCGTACAACAGACTCTTTATTAACTTGAGCCGGCGTAGGACCAGAAACGTGAGTTAAGTATGATTCCATAGATAACTTTGTCTGTAGCCGCAACTCTCGAGATGTATCATATGTAATCTCTTCCGGTACACGATTTTCGTTCAATCTTTTACCTTTAACAGTTATCACAAAACTTGAAGAAGAACGTCGAAGTATTTTTACAAGGTCATCCCGAGATTCGATGATGTCAGTATTAAAATTCAAAGATCTTGTCTCTCCAGGATCTACAGAGGCCAACTCTTCATTCTGTGCCTTGTCCCAGAACACAACATCATCACCAGATCTATAAAAACCATCTTCAGGTGACACTGTTTTTCTGTTTACCAAAACCCCAGCTATTCGCATCTCAACAACAACATCTGTGATAGGTGTCTTCAGATTATTAGTAAAAGCAATAGTACCTCGCATAGTATCTGCATATTGTACAGACACAGGACCAATCAAAGTGCCTCCGATTGTTAATGTTGTTACAACAAAAGGTTCTTTTATGAAAACTTTCTGATCCTGAGTGGTCAAGACAGTACTCATACTACCAGTCTTTTGATCAGCAATTCCCAGAGTAAATCTAAAGTTTTTTTCAAGATTAACAGTTCCAACAAGAGCACCTTTTAGTTGCACTGTTCTTGCTCCAAGAGCCTCTATATCTCCAATGTTCCAAACATTATTACCAGCAGATGGTTTTACACTTGATTCAAGCAATTTGTATCCAAAAGGAAAATCAACACGGAGTTGTACATTTTTTACAACCTCTGGCGAGTTTGAAACAACCTCCACATCAAAAGTAAGTTCTTTATTGTTAGTTATCTCTCTTACGTTTGTAATCTTAGCCGTAACAGGAGATCCTGCAATCGTCACACCTACAGTCTTATCTTTTTTAAAGATATTTGCAGAATCTTCAATATTAAATTCGAAGGAATACTGAATATTTTTCTTGACGTTTTCTTCACCAAAGAAAACAGCACTTACTTTTTGACGAACAGTTTGCCCCGGATGAATAGTATCAACATCTATCCGTTGATTGTTCAATGTCTTACCCGTGTCCACCGGATCCTTTGTTCCGTCAGGAAATAGAACCACTAGATCAGATTGAATAAGATCAGCTGAGTTATTATTTTTAATATCAATAAGAAAATCACTCACCTCTCCTGAAACAACTGTAACAGGACCTATCACTGTGATATCAATCTTGTCAGGCGAGATAACATTTGTACCTCGTTCAAAATGAATATAAGCGTAACCGAGAGCTCCTACAAAAAATAAAAATATTGCCAAAAACAAAAAACTACCAAAACTAAATCTTTTTATCTTTTCTTCTTTCTGAGCAGTGTCTAAGACTTTTTCTAGTTTAGTCATCTCACGAGGTTGTTTTGTATTTGTTCCATGAATCTCATCCAAAGACATATCTTCTAATTTTTTATTTCCAACAGTAAACACGTGTATATCTGGATGGTATCGCTCTTCATCAAGATTTTGCTTTTGAGTTTCTTGCGTCACAACTGCAGGATTTTCAGCGACTGGCTTCTTTTGAAATTCGGGATATATACTACTTTGAACTTGAGCTGCTGCGTACTGTAAAGTTACGTCTTTAGCGGCCAGCTTCTTTTGAATACTTGCAGCTCTGTCAGTTGAAAACTTCTCACTCATAAATTCACCTATCGTCTGTCCTCGCCCTTTATTTGTCGTAGCTGCACCTGTGCTAATAGGAACTTTTTTCTGCTGTTTCAGCACCTCTTCAGCCTGACTATAGTGACCATAAGCACCTACACCGTATCCTGCAGTACCATATACAGCTTTCACATCTGCCCCGGCACGCTCCTCGTCTTCAATCTTTTTTTTCAAAGCCTCTTTTTCAGCAAGTTTAGCTTCTGATTCTTCCCAGTTATTACCAACATCAACCTTATGTGAATGCAGAGCACTTGAACGCACAGCACTTTGTTGTGCTGTTTTTGAATACAACTTTTTTTTCAATTCTTCTATACGTTTCGATTCTTCTTGAGACAGCGTCATATACCCTATATTGTAGATTGAAAATCAATTCTATGCTAATCAATTTTAATAAATCATTATTGATCCAACAGTGTCAGAAGCAACCTGTTGTGCTTGAACATATGATGGTGAGCAAAAACCTCCACAGTATGCCCTATCATATATAGTTAGTGTAAGAGCATACACACCTGGCTGAATAATATTCATCACATCACCTGTCATCAAAGAATCTAACGAAACATCTAGTATGCCAGATGTTGGAACTGGAACTTGTTGTATGATACCACTTGGCCCATTCGCAGAAGATAGACTCACAACAGCGTATGCACCTGAAGGAATATTAGCTGAAGAGAATCGAATCTGCTGTCGAGAGTTTCTATACCAAACCTCTCCGCCGATTGGATTAGTTAGATCAACCCAAGCTGCAGATGAGTTGACAAGCACATTGACATACGAGCTGTAACCTGTACGAGATATGTTTGTAGAAGAACCTTGATCAACAACTGCAATACGATATGAACCTGATGGCATGTCAGAAGGTATCTGAATAGACGAATCACCAGCTCCATAAGCTACAAGATATCGAGAGTTCACAGCAACACCTTGTGAGTTATATAAGTATGCATATAGTGGACC
>CAYIYJ010000012.1:0-16875 GCA_964367655.1 uncultured Candidatus Saccharibacteria bacterium
ATTCTCGACTGCAGCCACCCGTAGGTGTATGGGCCGTGTCTCAGTCCCATCGGTGAGGGTCAGCCTCTCAGCTCCTCTAGACGTCATTGCCTTGGTAGGCCATTACCCTACCAACTAGCTGATATCGTGCGGGCCCGTCCTTAAGCGTTAAAACTTTACTCCGTAGAGACTATCAAGTATTAGCATATCTTTCGATATGTTATTCTTGACTTAAGGGAAGGTACCCACATGTTACTACCTCGTCTGCCACTAAACATAACCTTGATGTAATCTCAATATGTCTCGTTCGACTTGCATGCCTTATCCACGCCGCCAGCGCTCATCCTGAGCTAGGATCAAACTCTAATTAAAAACTCAAACAGAACAAAAGAAAGGATTCAATTAATATAACGTAACTTGCGTTTTTTTGTGATGTATTCCTTATTTGATTTTCAAGCGTCAATCTAATAGGTGCTTCTACTACTTTTAATAGAAGTTCTTCTACTTTCCACAAGTGGAGTTAGAGGACTACCCTGCAATGTTCCCTATTATACGCACATGAGTTTTAAAGTCAAGCGCGTAGAGCCTCTTTTTCGCCTTATTAAATAAGGGTTTTTCTGAGGTACTTTTCAACCCTATAAAAAACATTGAAATTCCGGCTTATTTAGCCATAGTTTCTCTCGAGTCTTTCTTGGTTTTCTCTTAAAAGTTATATTTTACCACTTTATTTTTCCATAAATTCCCATAATTGGTACAAATCTTGACAGGGGTACCGACCTTGATATACTTAACTCACATTCGGGGATTTCCCGCGACTCCACACAAGTGGAGGCAATAACAAAGACTCCTTTATATTTTATCGAGGGGTCTTTGTTTTTATATATAGATATTCAAATTTATTTTGTATGTTTACCATATCAGCCTCATCTATTTCACCTAATTTATTCATTAATCTTCTGTAGTCCAAGACTCTGACCTGGTGTAAACACACAGTAACAATTCTTGCCTGCTGCATGATGGATACATACCAACTTCCTTGTTTATACTTAGAGGTCATAGGTAAGACTAAATAGAAGTCACTACTTAACTTTTGATAAATATATACAGGGCGAGCAAAATTTTTACCTTTTCCATTTATCTCTTGACCGACGTTATCACCTATATTGACCCACCAAATATCCCCTTCAGAAACATGTGGTGGGCAGTGTGCCCTTTCATGAATTTTCATTTTCAATTTCATCCATTCCAAGAACCGTTTTATCATAAACAGATACTAACAAAAAACACATCAGAGAAACCTCAAGAAATACCAAAGAAAAAACGAGCCCTATTTCAGAGAGAGGCTTTGCGCAGGGGGAAATTTTCTAGTGCTCTAGATTAGTATTGGGAATAAAGACTTGACGGACGAACTCTCGTAGAGAGTGAGGAGTCAGAAGAAAAATCACCTTGTCCGAAGACAAGGTGATTTATTCTGTTCTTTATTCCCAATACTAATCTAGAGCCAATGGCCGGAGTTGAACCGGCGACCTACTCCTTACCATGGAGTTGCTCTACCGCGCTGAGCTACATCGGCGATGTATAGAATATACACTAATCCCGCTTCCTCTCCAAATACACACTTATAGTTCTTCGTTTAAAAGGCTTACCCTCTTTTGTCACATGTTTATATGACTTAATCATCTTATGAATCAGGAAGTATGGGGAAAACAATTCCTCAATCTCTGTCTGAGTAAATACATGCTCTAGAACCTTCATACGAGGGTGTATGTATGAGTTATGCTCTTTATCGGGTGTTGGGTAGTCATGGATCATCCGCTTTGCGTTTTCATCACTTTCAAGCACAAATGTCTTTAAAAACATCCAACCAAAGGGTTTTATAACCCTTGCAAGATCTGCTACATACTCAGCACGAGCTTTTTCATTGAGAAAGTGCATTGTCATCATGTCAAGAGCAATGTCAACAGACTCGTTTGGTAGGTCTATAGCATCACCTATATGACCCTTTCTGAACTCAAGGTTAGGAACCTTAAGCGTGTTGATAAACTTCTCTTTAGCCTGAGCCAGAGCCGTTTCAGAGATATCTATACCTAGCCCTTTCATCTTATATTCCTGGCACATTGTACCGATATTACGACCATTACCACATCCTATATCCAGCACAAAACCACCCTGTGGAAAAGGATCCCATTCAGCATTACGAACAGCCCATCTCGCGAAAGACAACAGGTCTTCAGCAGGGTCTTCGGACAAAGTCAGATGTTGCCCTGTCTTGTATTCTTTATTCCAGAATTTTTGAGTCATTGACATTCTTTATACACTATTTTTATATATTGTGCTATACTCCCCTCTATGTTAACAAAAGGACGTATCCAAGCCATAAAATCATTCTCTGACAAAAAACAACGCAACGCTAAAGGCGTGTTTGTTGTTGAAGGCGCAAAAAGTGTCGCAGAACTACTCATGACCGAACTTATTATAGAAGAACTGTATATAACTCATGAATTTGCAAAAAAATATGAGACAGAACTTCATGCTGCAGGCAAAAGACAGGCGGCTGAACAGAAGTGGCTTAAACCACAGCTTATAGAAGCCGGTGAGCTTAAGCAGATGAGTTCACTTGAAGCCACAGATGGTGCACTTGCAGTTGTAAAACAACCTACAAAAACAGAAGTCGACATCGTAGCTGAAGCTAAAAAAGATATTGTTCTTATACTTGAAGACATTCGCGATCCTGGAAACTTAGGAACTATCATGCGTATAGCAGACTGGTACGGCATAAAACATATCTTCGCATCTGTAGGAACAGTAGATATGTTCAACAATAAAACAATCATTGCGTCTATGGGATCTTTTGCTCGAGTACAAGTTCACTATGCAGAAGTAAAAGCGCTTATACGCGCCTGCAATGAAAACAATATCCTTACGATCGGTTCTGTTCTTGGGGCAAAAAGCTCTCATGAATATGCATGGCCGAAAACAGGAGTACTTGTTATAGGAAATGAAGCAAACGGTATTTATGAAGAAACACGGTTCTTATTAAAGAACAGTGTTGCCATTCCTTCATATGGAAAAGCTGAGTCTTTAAACGCTGGAGTTGCTACCGCTGTCCTATTGGATGAATGGAGACGAAGTATATAAGACTAACCTTCTTTTGCTTCTTCGCCAACATCTTCATGTTCAAGTATATCTTTAGCCTTTGCTAGATATATACCAAACTCTTTCAGGAAAACGATCTCTTCCTTTATTTTCATATTTTTACGCTTGATACTTGATAATTCCATGAGCCTATTCTCTATTGCCATTTGTATTGACATGAATGGAGTTTCAACTACAGAAGACTCTACGACCTCCTCCTCAGATTTACCTTTTAGGTATTCATGCATCTTTTTAACTTTATGCCATGAGAATATACTGATAGTAACAATACCGACAACAGCAATAAGTATAAGTATAAAGATTGAAAAATATCTTAGAACAGTATCTATGAGATGTGTTAAAAATACAGAATGAACTTTCATCATCATCTCAGATGACTCTAGGCTATACATACCATCTGACTTTATAGACACAGCAGAAAGAAGATACTCCCCTGCAGGAATAGTCTTTGACAGAATAAGGGAGAAACTACCCAATTCATCAGTTTTGACAATCTCTCTGAAAATAATAACGTCCCCATCTTTTATACGAACCTCTATGTTTGTGCGAGGTTGTGCGTCTCCAATTATCTTCACGATCTCACCCTCTTCGATACGCTGAGAATACTGAACAATCTTCGGAGCAACTATCGGTTCAACAGCATCGGGAATAAGACCTTCACTGACACCTGAGGTAGATGTAGCTGCAACCTCCCCTTTTTTGTCTATATGAATCTGATAGCGAGACACGGGTGTCCACCCTGTATCTGTTTTAGCTTGTAGATTAAAGTAATATGTACCCTCAGGTAGATTTTCTACTTTTTTATAAGAGATAGGTGGTGCATATCTTACACTTGGAACACCCTCTGGTGATAAACCTATCGAGGTTTTTACCTCCGTAACAGTATCAGGTAATACCCAAGCAAATTCAGGATCATTACTCACATATCTCTTAGCAGAATCTGGATGCGTTATCGATGTTATAGCTACAGGTTCTAAGTTAGAACTTTGAGCTTGAGATTGATGCACAGGAACAAATACAAAAAATAAACTAAGAATTATTTTAAATGTATTTGTAAGATGTGATATCTTTGTGCACATACTATCTTTAGTATAGCTAATATTATTAATTTAGCATAATCTACTGCATTGATTTACATCGAGCATATGTTTCTTTTTCTCCGATAGTTAGCTCTCGTACCTGTGATAGTTTTTCAAGATACTCTATTTGTTTTTGTGCATTCGCTCGTAATTCAGTCAAAGATTTTTGTGCAGAAGATTCTAGTTTTTGAATTTCTTTATCTTGAGGATTTTTTCTCTTTCCAAGACACATATGCATCGCGATCTGGATGATTGCAACGATGAGCAACAATACTCCCAACAGCATCAATCCATAATCAGTGAACCATCCGATAATCTGAGATTTGAGAGTAGCAAATGTTTTTACTTCTACAGGCTTAGTTTTTACAGCTGGTGTTATTTCTGCCCATGCTTCATATACACCTTCTTCACCTGCAAAATAATCAAACATGAATGAACCATCAGCCTGAGGATCGATTATAAAATGTTCGATCTTTTGACTTGGACTTCTAACATAGATAGATACTGGGATTGTAGAATCTTTAACAGAACCCTTGAAATACATCTGCTCACCTACAGGTACAGAATCTTTTTCTCTTTCAAATGTTATAAGTGGTGCAGAGTTAATAAATATCTTTTCCACAAATTCAGCAGAATTTCCAGCCTTATCAACCACAGCTATCTTTGTAGAGTACTCTCCTGTAACGAGATCTTTAGCTGGTACAAATACCAAAGCTCCATCTTTAGGATATACCCTTGTTGAGCTGGCATTATCTATAGATACATCTGCGTACGCAATACCTGAATGAGCATCAAATGATTGTATCAAGATACCCTCTGTTGTTGTTGAGACTTTGATAGGCTCAGGAGGAATACCGTCAACTTGTATTGCAAAATGAGCAGTGTCTGAAACACCAGCAGCATTTACATATCGAACGTGTACATATGATATACCATCACGAACACCTCTGAGTGATTTTTTTGTTACGTTATACTGGATTGGACCGGCTGCAATACTATTTTGATTTGAATCAAAAACAATCTGCACACCTGGAGCCTGTGCATTTTTTACCCAAGTGATATCAACATCACCCGACTTATACCAGGAATTCTGATCTGGATGTGTTGCTGAGACCAGTACAGGTTTTGTAAGTGGTTGTGCCACGGTTACAACCGGTTTTTTAACATCAACAACAGGCTCAACAGCAACCTTTGTTTTAGAGGTTAAACTTGTTCCATTAGCATTAGCTGATGATGCAACATCTGCACCGGAGCCATCACTTTTCCTGACAGAGATGCCTGACAGTGACAAAGCTGTAGAACCTTCTTTTTTCATCTTTGCTGTAATTGAAAATATCTCTCCTGATGAACCAGTATATCCTGGAGGAGTCATGCCTCCATTAAAAGATATTGTTCCAGCAGAATTAGAAAAAGAAGGTTCTTCAATCCAAATATTTACAATCGAATTAGATTTATTTACTGAAACAACTTGTAACAAACTTGGGTCAAATTTTACAACTCCTTCAACTGTATTCACAGACACAGATTGTGTATTTACATATACTCTCAATGTAACAGTGTCACCGACTGCTGGTTGAGCACTTGACGGCGTCATGTACAACGATGCAGCGGTAACAGATATTGCATGTGTAAAAAAACACATCAATATAAGAAAAGGTAGAAAGTACTTTTTAACTTTTGCGCGAATTGCGTCTAACATATAGATTAATATATCTAATGATACCTTTTCTGTAACGAATAATACAGAGTACAAGTGTTAATAACACAATCAACATCCATCTGATCGCAACTTTTCCTGTATATATACCAACTCGAGTGTTTCCGGCAACATCATATACGATAACTGTTACAGGTTCACTACCTTTTTGATTTACCAATACATATTGATCACCAGTTCTTACAGGTAATGTATCACCTTCTTGAACTTCAAAATATGCTATACCTGATTGACCATCAACAGCAGGAAAAGAAAGGAATTTTTTTCCATTGTATAAAAACGGATCTTGATGCAGAGTTATATCAAAAGGTTCTGGTGCAACATTGTCAGTTGATATAATTGTTTTCCATGCATCTTGCGGACCTCCAGCACCTGGAGCACCAACAGTTACAACTTTTTCTATAGGAGATACTGTGAGAGGTGTACCTTTGCCATCATTTGCATATGCAATAAGCTCTTTAGGAGATATTCGAAGCTCACTTGGATTACGGGCAAAGACTGCAACTTTAAACAGAACAACATTACCTTTAACACCTCCTGGCACACCACCTGTAAAAGCTATTACGTCCCCCTTTGCTGACAAAGATGGTTTTCTAGGCCACATCGTAAATCCTGATCCTGCAACACTAACATCACGAATCTCAAAATTTTGAGTTGCGTCAGAGATAACAACTTCACCTTCAACCGTGTTTACTGACTGCTCCTCTGTGTTCAAGATCACGTCAACAACGAACACATCCTTTGCATGAACATCTGATGATGTCTGTAATGAAACAGAGACAGCGTCAACTTTTGCAGGAAGAGCCACTAGGATTAAAACCGCTAATATAAACTGTTTGATGTTTTGAAAGTGTGTAGTCATAATTATTTTTTCTTAGTCCATTGAGACAACATGATTGAGAAATCCACAGAGTTTACTTTGTTATCTTTGTTGATATCAACCATTGTGTTTTTAAATGGAGGATTTGTTTTCCAGAATGCAAGAAGTATAGAGAAATCTACAGTATCAACTTTACAATCACCGTTAAAATCAGCACTCAATCCACAACCTTTCTGAATAACAACCAAAGGCTCAGATGATGTTTGTCCGCCACCTCCACCTGAAGTTCCACCTCCTGTTGAACCACCTCCACTACCAGGAGTTCCCTCTATTGTAAACACGCGAGAAGCTGTAGAACTGTCTGTACCGAAATATGCAACTACTTTAAAATAATATGTTCCAGAATTAACAACAGACCCTGTCAAAGCCGTGTTCCATGATTCACCTGGGTTAATAAATTTTGCCGCAAGAGAGTAGAATGCATCATCACCTCCTCCACATTGATTGTTTATATTATCCACAATACACCATTCGTATTGGTATTCATATCCGGTCAAACCTTCGTTTGTAATAGTGATGTTTGCAGATATTGAAGAAGTTGCAGGACTTGTTACAGAGTTTACGATGACCTGCGCAGGAGAACCAGACACCTCCCAATAATCATTGGTTTGTATTATTTTACCATTTTCAACTTGAGTAGAAACAATAGTTTCCCACAATCCTTGCGGTGCAAGTGTTGATACTGCATACGTATACTCATACACACCTGTACTTACTAGTGTCATAGGGATATTTGTAGCCACAAGATTTCTTGATGGATCATACAGATCTACAGTTGGAACTGCAAACGGTGCAGTTGGTTGTGAATCAGCATTGAAAATAAATACCTTTGTACGATATGTTTTGCCGGTCTGAACTCTTTCAACGTTAGCCATCTGTACCAACCAATTAGAATTTGAACTAGCAACTGTAGATGTAGCTCGAGATGAGATTGTTGCATCTACATTACCAGAAAGCTGTGCACCGATAGTTCCTGCAGTATTTAGTGAAGAAGATAGTACGTTCCATACATCTGCGGCAGTGATATCATTTCCGTAGTTTGTTAGAGTTCGTGATGCACTTGCCCATATCGCGGCAGTAAGTGTTGATGTTGCATAGTCAGACAATGTTCGTGTTGCAGAATTCCAAACATCTGCTGCCGTCAACACACTAGTACCCCGTGAAGATATCTGAGCATCAAGGTTATCAGCAATTCTCTTTCCTATTGAGCCTGATGTTGTAAGACCACTTGCGGCCACATCCCAGATAGCCTGTTTTGATGCGGTAGATATATCTACATCAGTATTCAAAGATCGAGCACCGTATGCCCAAACGTCTGCAGCTGAGACGTTGTTTAGAGCTTGGATGAGAGTTCTGTTTGTTTGAATCTCTGTAATAACTGTTGAAATTGAATCATTCACATTGTCTTTAAGTTGCTTACCGATACTTCCACTAACACTAATACTTGAAGATAACACATTCCACACATCAGCAGCTGTGATGTCGTTTCCATAACTACTCAAAGTTCGTGAACCGTTGGCCCAAACCGCTGCAGAGATAGATGATGTTGCGTAATCAGACAATGTTCGAGTTGCTGCATTCCAAACATCAGCCGCTGTTAAGTTACTTGTACCTCTTGAAGAGATTTGAGCGTCGAGGTTATCCACAATACGCTTACCGACACTTCCTGCGGTTGTAAGACCACTCGCCGCAACATCCCAGATGGCTTGTTTTGAAGCATTTGATAGATCAACTGTACTATTCAAAGACCGTGCTCCATATGTCCAAATATCGGCAGCAGATACATTGTTCAATGCCTGAATGAGAGTTCTATTTGTTTGGATTTCTGTAATAACTGTTGAGATTGAACCGTCCACATTGTCTTTCAATTGTTTACCAATACTTCCTACAGTTGTAAGACTTGATGAAAGAACATTCCACACATCTGCAGCGGTGATATCATTTCCATAACTACTTAGAGTTCTAGATGCATTTGACCATACAGCACTTGCAATAGTTGAAGTACCGTAATCAGATAGAGTTCTTGTAGCTGAACTCCAAACATCCGCAGCTGTTAAGTTACTTATTCCTCGTGAAGAGATCTGAGCATCAAGGTTATCAGCAATTCTCTTTCCTATTGAACCAGTTGAAGTTAATGAAGAAGCTGCAACATCCCAGATGGCTTGTTTTGAAGATGTTGAGAGGTTCACATCGGCATTCACAGATCTTGTACCATATGCCCACACATCAGCAGCAGAGATATTGTTCAATGCCTGAATCAACGTTCTGTTTGTTTGGATCTCTGTGATAACTGTTGAGATTGAATCATCGAGATTGTCTTTAACTTGTTTTCCTATTGTACCTGCAGTTGTAAGACTTGATGAAAGAACATTCCACACATCAGCTGCAGTTATATTGTTTCCATAGTTTGTTAGAGTTCGTGAACCGTTGGCCCACACAGCTGAAGTGATACTTGATGTTGCATAGTCAGACAATGTTCGAGTTGCAGCATTCCAAACATCAGCGGCTGTTAGGTTACTTGTACCTCGTGAAGAGATCTGTGCGTCCAATCTATCAACGATCTGCTTACCAACACTACCTGTTGTAGTTAGTGAAGATGCTGCAACATCCCAGATAGCCTGTTTTGATGCGGTAGATATATCTACATCAGTATTCAAAGATCGAGCACCGTATGCCCAAACGTCTGCAGCTGAGACGTTGTTTAGAGCTTGGATAAGAGTTCGGTTTGTCTGAATCTCTGTGATAACGGTTGAGATTGAATCATTCACATTATCTTTGAGTTGCTTACCAATACTTCCAGATGTAGTTATCGAAGAAGCTAAAACATTCCATACGTCAGCAGCCGTAATATCGTTTCCGTAGTTACTTAATGTTCTTGATCCATTAGCCCAAACAGCTGCAGCCAATGTTGAAGTAGCATAATCAGACAAAGTTCGTGATGCCGCATTCCAGACATCAGCTGCTGTTAGATTGCTTGTACCTCGTGAAGAGATCTGAGCGTCGAGGTTATCCACAATACGTTTACCGACACTTCCTGCAGTTGTAAGACCACTTGCGGCTACATCCCAGATGGCTTGTTTTGATGCAGTAGAAATGTTTACATCAGCAGTCAAAGATCGAGCACCGTGGGCCCAGACATCAGCAGCGGAAATGTTATTCAACGCCTGGATGAGAGTTCTGTTTGTTTGAACCTCAGCGATAACATTTGATATTGTATCATCCACATTATCTGCCAATTGTTTTCCGATACTTCCAGACACGTTCAAAGAAGATGAGAGCGTGTTCCACACATCAGCCGCGGTGATATTGTTTCCGTAGTTTGTTAGAGTTCGTGATGCACTTGACCAGACTGCTGATGTGATAGTTGAAGTAGCATAATCAGACAAAGTTCTTGTAGCTGAACTCCAAACATCCGCAGCTGTTAAGTTACTTATTCCCCGTGAAGAGATCTGAGCATCAAGGTTATCAGCAATTCTCTTTCCTATTGAGCCTGATGTTGTAAGACCACTTGCGGCCACATCCCAGATAGCCTGTTTTGATGCGGTAGATATATCTACATCAGTATTCAAAGATCGAGCACCATATGCCCAAACGTCTGCAGCTGAGACGTTGTTTAAAGCTTGGATAAGAGTTCGGTTGGTAAGAATCTCACCCACTATGGCATTGGTTGAAGATGATACGTATGTCTCTGTCGCAAGAGAACCTCCACCAGAAAGGATCTTGTCTGTGAGTCTACGAGTTGCTGCGTATGTATCATTCCACACATCAGCAGCTGCAGCACCTAGAGATGTAAGTGTACGTGTACTACTTGCCCATACAGTACTTGCGATAGAGGCATTTGTTATATCAGGAGTTTTTACAATAAATGTTTTTTCAGACTTTATAAAAGTGCCTGCAGCAGGAGTGCCACAAACAACAAAAGCTGGATATGTACCGTTTGTTGCAGGTGCTGTAACGTTATAGTATTGCCATCCACTTGTTTCTACAGTTGTTGAAGCATGGGCCAATACTGTTCCATTTGGATTATACACAAGAGCACTACAAACGTCAGATGTTGGAGTAAAATCATCATTAAATACAAATTCACCCACAGTCACAGTCTCACCTGGTGCGAATACATTGCCCACAGCAAAAAGTAACGTAGGGATAATTATAAGCGTAGCAACAAAGTACAAGGGTATGCGACGTATATTTGTTCTTATTGAAAATATCATCGTGTAGTTTTATGTCGTAAATTATTTTTTATCTTTTGTATCTGAATCGATTCCCTTGAAAGCATTTAGTATGTGACGGATAGCATCCCCCACACTTTTAGTTAATTCTGGGATTTTCTTTGGACCAAACAAAAGCACGGCCAATATTGCAATTATTATTATTTCTTTTGTTCCGAGTCCGAGCATATTGAGTTTGGTAAATTAAAAATGAATACTAATCTTATTTCTTCTTCTTTGAATCATCAGAATTGCCTTTAAAAGCACCTGTGATGTGGCGTATAGCCTCTACAATACTCTTTGCCAGTTCTGGAATCTTCTTTGAACCAAACAAAAGCACTGCAATGAATGCAATAATGATTATTTCTTTAGCGCTGAGTCCGAACATATGATGTGTATTAGTTATGATATTAATTTATTCCTATGACGATATCCTGAATTAACTACAATAGTTGCCTCGTATATCAAAAGCATAGGTGCTGCCATCAATACTAATGATAATCCATCAGTGGGTGGAAGTAAAGATACAAAAATAAAAATAAGAAAATAAGCAACTTTTCTCTTGTTCTTCAAAAACATTGAATTCATAACACCTATACGAATCAAAAAAGTGATAATTATCGGAAATTGAAATATTAAACCCAAAAGCGAAGCGGTTAACACTATATCAGAAATAAACTTGCCTATATCCCAATAATTAACCACTCCGAGTGATACATTTACCTGAGCAATCAGGTTAATACCAAAATACAGAGTCATAAAACCATAGGCAAACCCTACAAAAAACAAGACAAGTGCTACCGGAATAAGCAGTATAAATAAACGTTTTTCCTTCGGCAGCAACCCAGGACTTAAAAATGTGTATATGTGGTATATAACGATTGGAGCCGTGATAACACTAGCAATAAAAAAACCTGTACTCATCGCAATATCGACCATCTGAAATGGTGACGTAATAACAATAGATACATCCTTAAAATCCAACAAATGGATCATGGTTTTCACTATAAAACCCGTAAAAAGAAAACCTCCAACAAAAATCAAAACAAACGTCTTTACAATAAACAGTAATCTTTTTTTTATATCCTCCAGGTATACTCCGTATTCGGCTATATATGTGTCTATCTTACTCATACCTTATTCTGACATAATAAAGATATTTCCTCCCGAAACAACAGCTGAAGATATCTCCATTACCAAATACTGAGTACTTTCAGGTTCAGCAATGATATCTACCGGTGCATGCAAAGTATCAAGAGGTATCTCTAAGATAAAATTCTGGTGTTCAGCTTCTTGAAAATTGATATCTGTTAATGCCATATTAACCTATTGATTTCTTAATTCTTTTTTTTGTAAAGCTAACAACCGGTTCAGGTGTAGGTGCCGGTGGAACCACCACAGGCTCTACAACCTCAACAGGTGCAGGAGTAGGTATCTCGAGTACAGGTTCACCTGTAGGTATTGCAGGTTGTTCAACAACCGTCTCAACTGGAGCAATCGGTGCAGTTGAAGTACTTGCAGGTTCAACAGTAGGAACTGTAGACGTAGATACAGGCTCTACAATCGGAGATACTGCCTCAACAGTCTGAGTTCCCGATCCAGATACAGGATCTCCAGAGGTTGGAGACGGTTGTGGCTGTTGTGGTGCAGGTGTAGGGTCAACTTGTGGTTGTTGTACAGCTGGCGCAACATTCTCAACTGGAGCATTAGCAACATCATTGATAGTACTATCAGGATCCATCTTTAAGATCTCCTTCTCTAGCTCTTTATCATCACTGATTGAGTACACAACATTTCCATATGCTATATATTGAGCCTCTAACCAGCAAAAAGGTTCTTCTGGTGCCTCTATTTTCGCACATATAACCATATCAGTGTCATTCCTCTCCCCTGTTTGTTCGTACACAACAAGTTCTGGTTTTTCAACTACTTTTTGTCCTTTTTCTAGATAAATCATACTAGTTTTGTGTTAATAATGCCCTTACTTTAATATTATCTCCAAGAGATGCTGGTGTGTACCGTATATAGGTTGTATCGTTCGCTTTATCTGTTGTGTTATAGGCTGTCCAGTTACTTCCTCCATCGGTAGACTTTTCCCAAGTTCCTGCCGGGCTAGCGGTATTATCATCAACCAAAGATCCTCCACTAACCGCATCATACAACCGTACTCGTAGCGTAGGAACTGTTCCACCAAAAGCTGTTGAGAATCTCCAAGCGAATCGTTTATTTGCAGTTGAAGATTGAGCAACAGACGGCTGATAATGTGAATCAGTTGTCAGATCTTCATACGCAACACCAAGAGAAATGATGCGGGCAGGTATACCATGAACATTACCGATTGTTTGGAATTCAATCTTAAACTGTATACTTGATGTGCCTGACACTCCAGAGAGATCACCAACCTCATCTATCAATGTCCATGAGCCAGAGTCATCTGATATACCTGTTGTTCTGTAATAACTCCTATGCATCATAAGTGGTGTAACAAAAACTCCTGTACCTATACTACCAACATGTTCGACAAACAACCTTTTAAACTTCGAGTTGTTTGGCGTAGTTATTTCTGGAGAAATAGCAACACTATTTGTTATCGATGTGAGATCCCAGTGTACGGTTATAGCAAGCGCGTGAAGACCTAGAGTACCTGTTGTTGCAGCACCCACACGTAACATGTGAGCAATACCGTTACTTGTTTCAATAGATAGAGTGGCGTTTCTTGTATCATATGGTAAAGGCACAGAATCAGAATCTGCTGCAGCGTTATCAAGCTGAACAAATGCATTACCAAATATATATTCGAACTCATCTCCAGATGTTGTAGGATATCTGGTCAAATAACTTCGAGCACCTGTTGCGCCTGTAGTGGTTACATAAAACTTATCAACAGCAGGTGAGTAGTTTATAAAAGTCAGAACACTTGAAGCGGCTTGAACTGTGGCACCGCCTGGAGGCACCTCAACACGGTTATCTGACTGCCAAGTTGTGTTTCCATCTGTTATATTTGCCTCGGCAGCACGATACACACGAGTAGTTGTTACAAAGTATATAGATTTAACTCCACTGCCTGGACCATGAGATGCAGTACAGATAATACCGTTGTTAGTTTGTGAGTTTGTACCAGTAACTGCCTGGGCACCAGTTTTAACTATGTTTGCACCAGTTAACGTCATCTTACCTGCTGCAATAGTGTCAGCAGCGCGAAGATTGTATTTATATACTTTTAGAGAGGTTGTACCGTCCAAAACATACGCATAGTGTGTAGTCCCTGTAAAACCAAACTTCGTATTTCCATCAATGGTAACACCTGCAGCAACCGTGTTTGTTACCGTACCAGTATCAGCCAACCAATATGTTAACTTCAAGTTATTTACAGTTGAAGCAGAAGCTGCAATCGTTGTACCTGTAGTTATAAAATCATCCCAAGTGACCCCTTTCCCCACAAACAAACCTCCGTTAGTTAATGTGGTGTTTGTAAGTGTTAGTACAGGACGCAACTCCTCTATAACGTATGAAGTTCCTGCTGATATAGTTCCAGCAGTAAGAGTAAGTGTGATCGAGGTATCACTTCCTATAGCAGATATATAGTACCATGTAGCTACAGCAGTTGGATCAGTAGTACCAAAACCAATACGAGACCCTACTCCAATACCTGTTGTAGAGAATGATGTGCCTGTACCAGTTACTGCAGTACCAGAAACCGCCACAGTTCCAGCAGTATACGTGTAATAACACATACGAAAACCTCTTTGAACGTTTGTGGCGTTAGTCACCGAAAATGTAATAAATCCTTTCCATGAATACGAAGCAGTCTCTCTGTTATACGAATACGCCGTTATTCTTTTGGTTGCACCAACCACAGCTTCAATCCCAAAAACCCAGTCAACAGTACTAGACCATGGCACAGAATCGATAAAAGTAGGAGGAATCGCAGTTGATTCATCAACAGGTCGAGCCAGGTTAGGCTTTAGAGGACCGATAAATTTATCAGCAGCACCTGCACCTGTATATTGCTGAATAAGCGGACCAAGATTCCACTTAGTAGAATCATATCCTGCTGGGTAGACTGCTGTAGATCCTGTAGCTAGTTGTTCAACGACTCGTAGTGCCATGGTGTTTTGTAAATTTAAACTTTAATTAATACTTATTGATAATTATATAATATATTACACTTCCATGTAATCCATGTTTATCTGTACGGAACCTGTACCGTTGATAACACAGTACAAAGCTTCATCAACTCCACCCTCAACATAGTTTGGATGATTGTTTGATCCGTACAACCCTCCAGTCTTAGGCGATACGTATTTTTCATAGTCTGTACCGCCTGATGTAAATCTAAATGAGACACTTGTCATATCAGCAGTAAGTGAAAAACGAGTACTATACACTCGAATCTTTTTTCCACTAGCTGGAACACGAACGTTCCCAGAGGCTGCCAATGTTGTTGTTAACTTTACTACACCCTGACCTGCCAACAAGGTCAACAACGTATCTTCAGTTGCAGGATTAACCCTTGTATTTGAAGAGTTTTTAACACCAACAACACTTGAAGTCGGAGAAGCACCCATCACATACGCTTCAGCCTTCTTAGGAATCATCGACACAGCCACAGCACCTAGACCTGCCATACTTGCAAGTTTTAAGAAAGATCGTTTTCTTGCATCGACATATTCAGGTGCTTGAGATTGATCGTTAACAAGTACAGCTTCAGACGTTTGATTTTCAATTGTTTGAAAGTTTTCTTTTGTCTCAACAACACCGGACTCTTGATATTGTGAAATCTGATGAGCTGCAATATCAGAACCTTTTTCTATAAGAGTAACAGATTCATCAAAAGATTCATGGGCACCTGTATCAACACTAGATTGTTCAAGAGGAGGTAGTCGAGAAGAAACACGCCGCCTCTGTTGTGCTTTGATTTGTTTTTTTGATACGATTCGAAATGTATATTTGCGATCAAGCAACATATATCTATTATTGTATCATGTATATTTTTACAATGAAAATATTTTTACTAGAATTACCAAGCAGCAAGTATCGCACCCATTGCAAGAAACGTAGCTAAAGATGAAACTATTTCAAAAATCCAAAGTTTTTTTGATTTGCCCATCCAGATAACATCCATAGATGTTGAAGTAACAAGAAAACCAAGCCATGCCCAGAAAGCAATTCCCATTCCCCCGATCACATTCCCAACGTTATTATAGTAACTTGCTGTAACATAGATAAACATAGCTAAAACATAAGCACATACGATATTCATCAGAAGATTTTTAATCATCTGAGGTACCATATCAGAGAATTTTTCATTACCTGTTGGGTGAATATTTGCCAATCTCATCCACAGCTTTCCAAATAATGGACCGTGGAATAGAAAGCCGATAATGAACGCTGCGATAGCCGCAACTATCACTGAAACAAGATTTATTGTTAACATATTTTTTTACTTATTTGATTATTTAATTAATAAAAGACCACCTACAAACTTTACAATAATAATATCACAGAAAAAACCTACACATATATGTAGGTTTTTTCTTTACTTGCGCAGTCGACCGGATTTGAACCGGCGACCTCTCCCGTGACAGGGGAGCGTTCTAACCAGCTGAACTACGACTGCATACTAGAGTATTATACACACAAGTGCGTTAAAACCAAGTTGTTAGAAACAACACTTGCGGTGTCAGTAGGAGGAATCGAACCTCCGACCTTGGGCTTATGAGTCCCACGCTCTAACCGACTGAGCTATACTGACTCTATCTTGTTGCGAGGCTCGGATTTGCACCGAGGCTTTCAGGTTATGAGCCTGACGAGCTACTGTTACTCTACCCCGCTATACTTTACTGTTATACC
>CAYIYJ010000013.1:0-12285 GCA_964367655.1 uncultured Candidatus Saccharibacteria bacterium
AATATGTGTGGCATCGCAGGCTTTATAAATTACAAAAAAGAACAACAGAAAGATCTTTTACAAAAAGGTTTACAGCAGATCGTACATCGTGGTCCTGATGATGAAGGTGTGTATGTGCAACCTGATTTTGTGATGGGTATGCGACGGCTTTCGATCATCGATATCGCACATGGCACACAACCTATATACAACGAAGACGAAACAGTTGCTGTTGTGTTCAACGGAGAGATATATAACCATCTCGAACTTCGAGCACAGTTGGTAGATAAGGGTCATGTGTTTAAGACTAATTCTGATACAGAGTGTTTGGTTCATGGATATGAAGAATGGGGAAATGAATTACCAAAACATCTACGAGGAATGTTTGCGTTTTCTATTCACGATGTTAAAAAAGGTTTGATTTTTATTGCCCGAGATCATTTTGGTATCAAACCTCTGTACTATCGAATGCAAGATGGTCAAGTGCATGCATTTGCTTCTGAGATCAAATCGATGTTGGTTGACACAACGTACACTAAAGAGATAGACATGGACGCAGTGTACGCATACGCAACACTGCAATACTCACCAAAAACACATACGTTTTTTAAACATATATATAAACTCAATCCGGGTCATAGTTTGATTATTAATCTACACACCGAAGATCATGTGATAGAAAAATACTGGCAGTTTTCTTTTGATGAGGCTCGAAAAATTGATGAGAATTATGAGGGAAAAAAAGAACATATCCGTGAAGTGCTAACGGATTCTGTGGCTCATCATATGATTGCTGATGTTCCAGTCGCTTCTTTTCTTTCAAGTGGTGTTGATAGTTCGATCATTGCAAGTTTGGCACAGCAACATATACAAACCGCAAATCCCTCTTCAAAACTAAAAACATACACGATTGGATTTACGGATAATCGATCTGAGACTGATGATGCGGCTGAGTATGCAAAGTATCTTGGAACAGATCATAAAGAGATACAGGTTTCGTTTGATGATTATTTTTCAGTTCTAAAAAAATGTGCTTGGCACTTCGATGAACCAGTAGCTGATCCATCAGCAATATCTATGTATCTGATGGCTCGTGAGGTTGCTAAAGATGTTAAGGTGGTGCTTTCAGGTGAAGGTGCTGATGAATTGTTTGGTGGCTACGGTATATATCTTGAGCCTAGAAATATGTACATCACATTTGTACGATCTGCGCCACGATGGATAAAAAGATATATCTTTAGTCCTATATCATATGTTGCTGATACGATAACGGATTGGCTTCCGTTTCTTAAAAAGATTCCCGGTGTTAGTTTTCTTCATCGAGCGGTCACACCTGTGAGATATCGATATCTCGGCAATGCCTCTATATTTACAGAACGTGAAAAGAAAAAACTATTTAAAGGATACAAACCTGTGAATATGGTAGGGCAGATAGAATTGGCTGATCAAGATATATCAAAGATGACTGAGTCAGAATACATGCAATACGTAGATATTCATAACTGGATGCGCGGAGATATACTGGCTAAGGCTGATAAGATGACCATGGCTCATTCACTTGAACTACGGGTACCGTTTCTTGATGTCGAAGTATCTCAGATTGCTCAAAGTATTCATGATTCATGGAAATATATACAAGGCCGAACTAAGTATATTCTCCGTGATGCGTTTTCAGATGTGATGCCACATAAAACAAATACTCGTCCTAAACTTGGATTTCCAACGCCCTGGCATATGTGGTTACAAAAAGATTCAGACGTTGTAAAGAAAACCATCTTGGATTCTAAGCTCATACAACAATCTTGCAATCTAAAGGAGATAGAAAAAATGTTTTCAAAACATAAATTAACAGATAAATTTGTTGGACGAAGAATATTTGTTCTCCTTATGCTTGCCTTATGGTATGATGTGTATATAGAACATGGAACGTATGCATAAACATAAACGACCACAACATCAAAAAGGTTTTCTTGAACTCATAGTAATCGTTCTGATTGCTTTAATACTTCTTAGGTTTTTGGACATAGATATACAAGCAGTATTTGCAAAAGAGTGGGTAAAAGATTTTCTTCACTATGTGAAAGATATGTTGGTGTTGGTATGGCAAGATGCGGTGAGTATCTTTAAAGCTGTAAAAGGATCGTAGGATTTGTTGTATAAAAAATCCCCGTGGTACCGGACTTCGGTACACACGGGATATTGTTGACATTTGAAGGATGGGTTTAACCGTCCCCGGTCCTTTTTAAGGATTTTTGAGCTGCCTCCAGCTTATCTGGATCAAGCCTGTCGGCAAGATCTTTACCAGCACCTGGACGAACAATCGGGTCCCCAAGGGGAAACTCTTGCTGTCCTGTAGGCGGGGATGGTGACCGTTGACGCTGTCTTGATTTCGAGCAATACGAAGGGGTAGGAAGATCTACTTCCTCGTCTTTCTCCAGTAAAGCAACGTCGTCGGGTTGTAACCTGATTACCTTTGCAAGCTGGCCAAGCTTGGATTCGAGGCTAGGCAAAACTTCTTTCTTTAGTCGTCCTGTGGGTTGCCACGACGACCAACCAGGTTCTTTGTTCATAGATGGACAGTGGTTCTGAGGAAGAGATAACGAATACAGAGTGCAAACGTTCATCCTGTTTAAAGATTATACAGCATAAAAGGCAGAAAATCAAGTTTTCTGCCTTTTATCCACTCAAAATTAGGTGGTATAAAACAATATCTAGTTCTTGTCTATATACTGACCAACCACTGAGATAGGAAGTCCTCCGGTGATCAATGTAGAGTTGTTGATAATGAAAGAAGGAGTTGCTCGAACACCTAGCTCAACTGCAGCTGCCTTATCCATGTCGATCTGACCTGCATATTGTGGTTTTTTACCTTCAGCAACCAGCATATCATAATTGAGACCAAGATCTGTTGTTAGTTTTTTAAAGAAACCAACGCGCTCTGCTTTTCCAAGTACTGCCCAAGATTGTTGTGTCGCAAATACTTGCGCATGTAGTTTTTCATAAGCCTCTCTACTTACGCTTTGTGCTGCAAGAACCATACGAGCTACTTCTATAGAACCTTCACCATGTACTGGGTATATACGACGAGTGATAGTTGCTCGTGATCCGTATGTTCGAAGTATTTCTTGGGTGAATGCTTCACCTGCGGTCGCACAAGCTGGACACTCATAGTCCATGAATTCTGTGATGGCGATAGGACTTGATGTTCCTGAAGAAGTTGCAGTTCCAGGACCTGTACCTAGTACACGTGGGTTACCTGCAGGTGCTACTTTATCAGCAGTAAATGTAAGACCTGTTTTTATGTATTTTGAATATTGATCTCCATCTGTCTGTGCAACGCCGTTGCTTTTGAATGTCATTATACCGATGATAATAATAGCAGCGGTAATCCCGAGTATACCAAGGGTTACTTTTGTTTCAGTGCTTGCCGCACTCATGTTTGAATTTTGCATATGAGGCTATTGTACCATGTTTTGTGCGGTTGAAACCTTGCGTAACCATCGTCGATATAGGACAGTGCAGATAAGGATTATACTGAAAGCAGCTAGAGACAAGAAGGGGATAGTTACAAAACCCCAGTACTCAATATATTTCGAAGTGCAGGATATTCCCAAACTACACGTGTCTTCTGGTTTGATAATACCTGTATATAGAAGGTTGTGATATACAGCGATGATCCATCCTATGAATGCTAGAGGAACAACAAAGTGATAAACCTTCTTGTCTCCTCTAAAGAACCCTGTTAGGAGTACCGGAACAAGAGCGTACATACAGATGCGCTGATACCAACATAGTACACAAGGGGTATATCCTTTTACTTCACTAAAATAAAGACTTCCAACTGTTGCGATAATCGCTTGTATAAGTGCAAGGTGGAGTGCGTTTTTATATATCCAGTTTTTCATTTTTTTATGATACCACACATGCTGTATTTGCAAATAATTTTCTAAGGTATATTATTCACATATATGAGAACAAGTCTGTATAAAACTAAGATTTTGGAGGTGTTTAAACACGCACATGTGTTATCTATTGCAGATGTACAGGCTCAACTAGGGAAGGTTGATTTTTCAACAGTGTATAGAAATATAGAGATTTTGATAAAAGAAGGTCTATTAAAAAAGATTATTGTAAATGAAGACCTGACTGTTTTTGAATTGGTTAATAAAGAGCATAAACATGACCATTTTATTTGTAATGATTGCGGAAAAGTAGAGGAGATCCATATAGAAACTGCGGTGTTGGGGCAGGGGTCTGATAGTAAAGTCACAGATGTGATAGTGCGAGGAGTTTGTGGACCGTGCTGTAAATAGCCTTATTTTGTAAGGGTTTTTTGGAGATGTGGATAACTTTTAATGTAGATAACTTAAACTAATGCAAGTGACTTGCATAATGATGTTGTTTTGTGTACTATATATATGAGGCCTGATGTCAGGTCTCACTTTCCATAACATGCCCGAGAACACATTCGTAGCCGCTATGCGGTTGCCACTGTTTGTGCCTCACTGTCGAGTGGTCAGGGTGATTCCTGGCTGCAGTCGGTGCGGTAGCAAAGATGGTTGCAGTTGCCCATAAGCCTCTGCTTCCCGGGATAACCTCTCCCGTTAAAGTCCTCTTAGCGACGAGGTTCACCTGCGTAGTTCGCTGTCTCGTACAGCGCGCTTCGCGGGTTTTCTTTTTACCTCAGTTAGTAGTATTCTGTACATATTCACTATGAAAAAAACTTTTTTATTTTTACTTACAATCTTCGCCTTCATATCACAACAAACTCTGTACGCAGAATCAGCTGAAATAATTCCTGACACACATGAATTCATTAAAGCTGTAGTTGTTAAATCTGAATTTAAAGAAAACAGATTGATGTTCGCATCAACCACTCGTGATGTCTATGATGTTACAGTCGCATTACCTGATGGAACAGAAAAAACATTCGAGAACGATCATTTCAATGTAAGTGTTGGTACAAAAGTATATGTTTCTAAAAGAACTGATCTTGATGGAGTCGTTACATATTCTATGGATGAACCTGTTCGTACACCAATACTCTTTGTACTCGGTGGATTGTTTGTATTTCTTAGTATTTGGATTGGAGGTAAGCAGGGTGCTAAAGGTTTGATATCGCTCGTTGGTAGTGTATTTCTTTTATTTTTAATACTTGTGCCAAGTATTCTCAAAGGATATTCCCCTGTTTTGGTTAGTTTGATTGTGGCCTCGATTATCATTGTGCTTGGATCGTTCATTACTCACGGGTTCAACAGAACAACAAGTTCAGCTGTGCTTGGTATGGTTGTTACCGTCTGTGGAGTAGGTGTGGGTACTATCTTTTTGATGAAGATCTTGTATCTCACTGGTGTGTATTCTGAAGATGTTGTGTATCTTATTTTTAATACTGGAGGAAATATAGATACGGTAGGTCTGCTATTTGCAGGAATTATGATTGGACTGCTGGGTATCTTATACGATGTGGCTATTGGTCAAGCTATTGCAATTGAAGAGTTGTTGCGAGCTGATTCACATATGGGTAGAAAAAGATTGATGCAAAGAGGTTTGCGTATTGGACGAGAGCATATCGGAGCTTTGGTAAATACACTAGCTATTGCGTATGTTGGAGCTTCACTTCCGTTGCTTTTGTTGTTTGCAACTGCAGATTCTGGGATCTTGTATATATTAAACAGGGAAGATGTGTCGACCGAGATTGTTCGTATTCTTATTGGTAGTATGAGTATTATCCTAGCGGTTCCTATAACTACATATATAGCGGTGACTATATTGAAAAAATATGGAATTCCAAACAAAAAAACAGAAGGTGGATGCGCCCATGTTCACGGTCATGATGAAGTGTGTTCTGATCCTCATTCTCATATGCATCATCATCACTAAAGTGATATTATATACGCATGTCAGCAACCTATTATAGTGATGCTATCTTCTGGATAGACGTCGAAAAAATAAACCCAAACCCATATCAGCCTCGAAAAGAATTTGATCCTGTTGCATTGCAAGATCTATCTGATTCTATACGTATGTATGGATTGTTGCAGCCTCTAACTGTAACTCGAAAAGAGATTATGAAGCCTGACGGCGGGTTAGCTGTTGAATACGAATTGATATCAGGAGAACGTCGATTGCGAGCGTCAAAACTTGCAGGACTTGCACAGATTCCAGCTATTATCCGTGCCAAAGAAGAAGATGCTCGTACAAAACTTGAGCTTGCCATCATCGAAAACATTCAACGTGAAGATCTTAACGTTATTGATCGCGCACGAGCTTTTCAACAACTTGTTCAGGAGTTTGGATTTAAACATGTACAAGTTGCAGAGAAGATGGGAAAGAGTCGGGAGTATGTTACAAACAGTATGCGCCTATTAAACTTGCCTGCTCACATGCTCGATGCATTGGGTCAAAAACGCATCATGGAAGGACATACTCGACCACTGCTTATGCTTGTTGATCGACCAGAGGAGCAAGAGGCTTTGTTCCAAGATATTCTATTGCGAAAACTAAACGTACGTGAGTCAGAAATGATTGCTCGAAAGATTGCCAAAGAGCGCGCTCGTAAAAAAGAAAAAGATCTCAATCCTGAGATTATCGAATACGAACATCGATTGAATGAGGCTTTGGGAACACGAGTACATATCGAAACAAAAGAACAGGGAGGAAAGATTGTGATTGATTATTATGATCTTGTTGATCTCAAAAAATTGCTAGATAAACTTCAAAACGAAGTAGGTGAAGTTCCTCAAAGTGGAGAGGTGATTGAAGTTGTCAATACACTTGTCAATGATGCAGGCGAAGAGATTGTTATAAGTGAAGATACCTCAAGTGTAACTGCGAGTGATACAGATCTACATGTAGATGAAGATCCTGATATGTATAGTGTGATGAAGTTTACTGTGTAGTCTTTAAAAAAATAAAACCACCGCGTACCTGTAAGGGTGCGCGGTGTCGTTTTTTTTGTAGATGTGGATGGTACATATCTCACTTTTTCAGTGTACCTCATACGCAAACCCTTCAATACCATGGAAGTTTGCAGTATTCTTCAGATCCTCGCCGGACTGGCAGTATTCAGCACAATCTTGTTGAAAGATTGTAAATCTCTTCACATCCTGCTCGGTGAGGTTAAGAGGAACGAAGTATACGATCACAATTTCTTGCCCTGTCGGCGACATGGTCACTTTAGATTGTTTGGCGTACAACCAATCCAAGTTCCTGTTGTATGAATCCAGGGTGTACCAGCCTTTTTCGAGGGGTAAAAAAGATTCTCCATCTTTTTGATAACTGTTTATCAGCCGTACTTTGGGTACAAAGCTTAGACTGACGCATCCCAGGAGTACGGTTGCCAGAAAGACAGGGTACACACCCTGAATTATTCCTTTACAAAAAGCCGCGACTCCTAAAATTGTGGTGACTGTCAGCATGAAGATTATTAATACTCCAAATCCATTGTAGAAGAAGTCGGGTAGACGGTCGATGTTAATGTTCATGGTGGCAATAAGGGTATATCCACAAGACTATCCTGCAGATATCCATATAGTGTTCTTGTTTGAACCGACTGTCAATTACCGTCAATTGATAGAACGGTGGATAACTACTATTCTTCCTTTTTCTTTTTTGCAAACCCTCGCTTTTTCTTTTCTTGGCTAAGTATGTCAAGAGCTCTGTCAAGTGTAACAGTATACACGTCATCGGTTTTAAGCGATCTAAAATCTCCATCACAACCAATATATGGACCAAATCGTCCTTTGTTAGCAATCACCTCTTTTCCGTTTTTTGGATTGGTTCCGAGCACTCGAGGGAGAGATAGATATACAAGTGCCTGGTCAACGGTCACAGTACTTGGATCAACCTCTTTTGGAATACTAGCCATGCGAGGTTTTTTTAATTCTTTACTTTTTTCTCCAAGTTGTACATATGGACCGAAGCGACCGTTCTTTACGAAGATATGCAAGTTGGTTGCTGGGTCTGTGCCAATAGGTTCATCAGGTTTGATCTCAACGCCATCTATAGTAAGTGCACCAAGACATTCTGGAAATCGTTCACATGAGAGGAATTTGCCGCCACGAGAAAGTTTGATATCCATCTTTGATCCGCAGAGAGGACATTTGAAGGTGTCGGACACTCCAAGGTTCGTGATCTTTGCATCTGTACTTTTTTTCTTTACTTCTTTGGTGAAGGGACCATAAAAATCTTTTAGAACATCAAGATATTTTTCTTCACCTGTTGAGATAAGGTCAAGTTTATCTTCCATCTGAGATGTAAATGAATCACTGATATAATCTGCAAAGTTCTCTTCAAGAAATGAACTCACAACATCTCCAACGTCTGTTGGTTTTAAAGTTCTTCCGGTTTTTTCTACGTATTCACGCTCTTCTAGTGTTCGCATAATACTTGCAAAAGTAGAAGGTCGACCGATACCACGTTTTTCAAGTTCTTTGATCAAACCAGCTTCTGTATATCTGCTTGGTGGTTCTGTGAATTTTTCTGTACTTTGTATGTTGATACAATCAAGTGACATGTCTTTTTCAAGTGCAGGAACTTCCACTTCTTCACCTCGACTCATCGGGTCGGCTTTCAACCATCCTTCAAAAAGAATTCGTGAGCCGTTGATCGCAAACTCTGGAAATTTTAGTTTCTTTGCATCGGTAATAGAAGCTATGATCTTTGTACGTAGCATCTTCGCATCAGCCATCTGAGATGACACTGTGCGTGCGTGGATGAGTTCGTATACACGCTTCTCATCATCGTTGGCACCTGCACTTTCTTTTGTTACGTTTGTTGGCCGAATTGCTTCGTGGGCTTCTTGAGCGTTCTTAACTTTTGAAGCGTATGAACGTACTTCCAAATATGTTTTTCCAAATTCTTTCTCTATATATGTAGCAATAGAAGCGACAGCTTGTTTACTTAGGTTCACACTGTCTGTTCGCATGTATGTGATGTGTCCTTGCTCATATAGTTTTTGAGCGGCACGCATGGTTCGTGAAGGGGAGAATCCAAGACGAGTACTGGCTGTTTGTTGTAGTGTTGACGTGATAAAAGGAGCCTTGGGAGTTCTTTTAACTTCTGATGCTTGTATATCAGTCACGATCCAATCTTTTTTATGTGTTGTCCCTGTGTCGACTATATAGTCAGCTCGAGTCTTATCTGTTACTTCTTCACCACATGAATAGGTGAGAGGGTTACTCTTTGCTCCTGATTGAGAAAGGTTTGCTTCAATAACATAATACGCTGTTGGTACAAACGCACGGATCTCACGTTCTCGCTCCATGATGATACGAAGTGCGGGAGATTGTACTCGACCAGCTGAAAGGCCATATCGAACTTTTTTCCAGATAAGTCCAGATAGATCGTATCCTACAAGTCTATCAAGTACTCGTCGAGCCTCTTGAGCTTGTCGTAGGTCTTGATCAATCTTTCGTGGATGAGACAAGGCTTCAAGCACGGCTTCTTTGGTGATCTCGTGAAAAGTTACTCGTTCAGGATTTTTAAGTTTGAGGGCTTGTTGTAAGTGCCAAGCAATAGCTTCACCTTCACGGTCGGGATCGGGTGCTAGGAATACTTTATCTGCTCGTGTGACAGCGTGTTGTAGTTCTTTGATAATCTTTTCTTTTCCTGGAGAAACTTCGTAGTGGGGAACAAAACCTTTTTCGATATCAATTGCTTTTTTATTACTTTTTGGAAGATCACGAATGTGTCCGACAGAAGACATCACGATGTATTCATCACCAAGATATTTGCTGATGGTTTTTGCTTTTGATGGTGATTCCACTATCACAAGATGCTTACTTCGTGTACTCATAGTTATTCATTGATACCACAGAAAGGTTGTGCGTGGCAAATTGTTGATTAGTATTTAACCCAAATCTTACCCATGTGAAAACGAATAAGGTTGTGTAATTCGAGCATACTGACAAATATAGATACTTCAGTGCTGGTCATGGATAGCGTAGATGAAATCTGTTCTTTGGTTGTGCCATCACTATAACTCTGTATGCATGTGTACACTTTTTGTTCTTCAGGACTTAAGTCTTCAATCTTTGTTTTTTGTATTGGTGCTACAGACACGTTGTCTGTTACATGCATCTTTTCCGAATCTTTCCACAAGATG
Organism: uncultured Candidatus Saccharibacteria bacterium; assembly: GCA_964367655.1. GTDB lineage: Bacteria > Patescibacteriota > Minisyncoccia > Phycocordibacterales > CAIZLB01 > CAIZLB01. Next base: position 10,085 of record CAYIYJ010000013.1, read on the forward strand.
ATGTTGTGTTTGTCGGCAATCCTTGTCAATATATCTGTCAATGTTTCCGTGTTTACAAAAAGTTCTGCACCTTTGGATATGAGTTCGTGTGTACCAACTGAAGTTGATGAGAATATGGATCCTGGTACTGCTAGTACTTCTCGATTGTAATCTATGGCGAGATTGGCTGTGATGAGCGTACCTGATCGTTTTTCAGCTTCGACTATGATGGTCAGGTGTGACATGCCAGCCATGATCCTGTTGCGTATAGGAAACGTCCACACATCTGCTCTTGATAACGGATCAAATTCACTCATGACTAATCCTCCAGCGTCGATGATGTCATGTTTTAGATCTAGATGAGCTCTAGGGTAGAATGATTCATCGGATATACCAGATCCTGGAACGGCGATAGTCGGTATGCTGTGTTTTATGGACAGGGAGTGTACGATCGCGTCTATACCATAGGCCGCACCGGAAACTGTGACAATATTCATCTGTGACAGGTGTTCTATAATATATCGGACAACTTCTTGTCCGTAAGGACTGGACTTCCTTGGGCCAACTATACATATATATAGTATGTCTGTACGAGAGGCTAAAGAAGGGTCTCCTTGCATGTATAAGGCCTTGGGAGGGTCAGGGATGTGACCTAAAAGTCCAGGAATGCTTTGTGTCTTGGTTATCTCTTTCATATAGAAAAATCATAGCTTTTCTGCTATCATGTCCTTATAAAGAAACTTTAAAGATATATACAATAATCCACATGCTTGATATAAAGTTCATTCGTGAACACAAAGATATTATAAAAGACGCTTCAACCAAAAAGAAAATTCCTTTTGATGTAGATCGTCTTTTGTCCGTGGATGATACTAGACGAACAATCCTTACTGGTATAGAAAACAAAAAAGCTGAACAAAACAAGATGGGTTTGTTTATTGCTAATCCTCAACACATAGGTTCTGCATACCAAAAAACTGAGATCTTGGAAAAGATGAAAGTACTCAAAGAAGAGCTTAAAAAAGAAGAAGAGGAGTTGGATGTTGTGATGAAAGAGTGGCAAGAGCTCATGCTTGGAGTTCCAAACGTACCAGACATGTCTGTACCTCTTGGAGAAAGTGAAGCTGACAACGTAGAGATTCGCACTTGGGGAGATATTCCTAAGTTTGATTTTCCAATCAAGGATCAGATTGCCCTGTGTAAAGATCTTGATCTGGCTGATTTTGAGCGAGGAACAAAGATTTCAGGTTTCCGAGGATATATTCTTAAGAACGCTGGTGCACAACTTGAGTTTGCATTGTGGCAGTACACGATGAATTTTTTGATTAATAAAGGATATAGTCCGATGATCGTACCATCACTTGTACGACGAGAGACTTTGCTTGGTACTGGATATATTCCACAAGGAGAAGATGATCTATACAAAACACAGGACGGTGATTATCTTGCAGGAACAGGAGAGGTTGCAACTATGAGTTACTATTCTGGAGAAGTTCTTGATCAGGCTGAATTACCAAAAAAGATCATTGCTTTTTCTCCATGTTTCAGACGAGAGGCGGGAAGTCATAGTAAAGATACAAAAGGCTTGATTCGAGTGCATGAATTTTTCAAACTAGAACAAGTGATCTTGTGTGAAGCGAGTCATTCTGCATCTGTTGATTTTCATGAAGAGTTGTTAAAAAATACTGAAGAGTTGATGCAATCACTTGAGATCCCGTACCGAGTACTTCTTATGTGTACAGCCGACATTGGTCTTGGACATGTAAAGAAATACGACATAGAAGCTTGGGTTCCAAGTCAGGATACATATCGAGAAACTCACTCAGCATCATATTTCCATGATTTTCAAACACGACGATTGAATATACGATACAAAGATGCTGAAGGAAAGATGCGATTTGTACACTCTCTAAACAATACTGCGATCGCCACTCCGCGTATTCTTGTGTCTCTGCTTGAAAATAATCAACAAGCTGATGGAAGTATCATAGTTCCAAAAGTGTTAGTACCTTACATGAATGGCACAGAAATTATCAAATAAAAAAATAATCTCAAGCGTCAAGCAGCGAAAAGCACAGAAGAAACGAATCATCTGGGTTCTAAGTATTCTCGTAGTGATTGCTTGTGTGTATGGTATCTATGGAAACCTGTTTCGTATCAATGATGTAGAGATCAAGGGTAATATTCATACGGACACATCTGATATACAAGCTGTTGCTGAT
>CAYIYJ010000013.1:12385-13448 GCA_964367655.1 uncultured Candidatus Saccharibacteria bacterium
ATTCGAATGCTTGGGGTGAAGAAGGTTGATATACAAGGGTTGGAGTATGTGGATGTGAGATTTCCGCATAAGATTTATTATAAGTAGAAAGTTTGGTTTGATTTAAATCCCGCCTTGGTATATTCTTTCAACTGGAGTTGATTCTTCAACAAAGCCAAACAATACGCGGCTTTAAAGCGTATACACACATTAAAATCATGCACTTAAACGAGCAAGGCTGGATTGCAACCTATCAAGAAAGACAAGCACTCTGGATCTATGATTCGACACGTCATACGCACCACGCGGAACTGACCTCTGGCAAGCATTCGGACATGTTCTTCAACAGTCGGTTGATTATCGCCGATGATGGCTTGTTGGCCCAGGCAACAAGTGATTTGTTGGATCTTTTCACGCAACAAGGTGGAGATTTGTCAAATGTTGAAGGTGCTGTTGGACCACAAACTGGCGCTAAGCGTATGTCGGAGCTGATGGCTCCGCAGATTGGATACGGAACTTGGCATGCGTCGCCTGCAAAAAGAGGAACAAGTGAGCAAAAAGAGATGGTGTTCACAGATCAAGAAATTGTCCGTATTCAAGGCAAAACACTGGTTTGTGAGGATGTTGTGACAACTGCCGGAAGTGTTGAGCTGACAGCACGTGCGATCACTCGGGCTGGAGGTGAGGTGTTGCCTTGGATACTGTGTCTCGTGAACCGTTCGGGTCAGTCCGAGATCAATGGTCGGAAAATCGTTGCCCTTATAACGCGGTATGCCAATATTTGGGATCCTACCAACTGTCCGGCGTGTGCGGAGGGTTCGATAGTGGTTCGGCAGCCGAAAGACAATTGGCCACAGCTCAATGCGGTAAAGGGGGCTATGTAATGGTCTCAAAGGGGTTAGATTCGAGCACCCTGATCAATCAGATCAGAGGTGTTTTTTTTTGTATAAAAACCCTTTCCCTTTGAATTGTTGATTTTAACGCTTTTTCTGTGTTATAGTCATGTCTAAGGCCCCATCGTCTAACGGTTAGGACAGCAGGTTCTCAATCTGTTAATCGGAGTTCGATTCTCCGTGGGGTCACC
>CAYIYJ010000014.1:0-8703 GCA_964367655.1 uncultured Candidatus Saccharibacteria bacterium
AGGCGATGGTACAAGCGCAAGCAAGGAGAGTAGCTTGTCGCCAGGACTAAGGATTTAATGAAAAAATACCGTTGCAATGCAGTGGTATTTTTGTTATATTAAGTGGGACGGCCCAAAGCTTATATGATCCCAATATCTCTTATCATGGATCTTAACTGGTTCGAATCCGGGTAAGTTGCAGAGATGGAATGACCCATTCCATCTCTTTTTTTATTGTATCTTGTGGGGTTATACATGTAGTATGCTACAATTGACTCATATGTTTTCATGGTCATTTCGTAGACGTTTTTTATATCTATCAATCATTGCATTGATTATCATTCCTCCAACAGTTTTTTATGTATGGCAGTCTCAGCAAAAACCACCATCATGTAGTGATGGAGTACAGAACCAAGATGAACATGGACCTGATTGTGGTGGTATCTGTAAACTTGCTTGTTTTTTTGAAGTGCAAGCTGAACCAACCATACAATGGTCTCGTGCTTATTATGTGAGTAAGGGGGTATACAATCTTGTCGCATATTTACAGAATCCAAATGTGAATTATGTCTCACAACCTGTTGGATACGTATTTAAAGTATATGATGAAAAAAATGTACTTCTTGGATCTCGAGAAGGTGTTGTTGCTCTTCCGACTGCAAAAGTGTTTCCTATATTTGAACCAAGTATAGATGTAGGTGAACGTATTCCTAAAAAAGTTAGTTTTGAATTTACAGAACCTATTACATGGATAGAGTACTCTGGAGATAAACCAGAACTTTCTGTCAGTGATGCTTCGCTTACTCGTACAGATGAATCCCCAAAACTTACCGCAAAAGTACAAAACAAGACATTACGTCAATACTCAAATATAGAGGTTGTTGCAATCATATATGATGAATTAGGTAATGGATTCATGGCATCTCGGACATACATAGATAAGCTGGGAGATAAACAAAGCAAAGAGGTTTCTTTCACATGGCCTGAACCACTTACTGCTTCATCATCTCGTATAGAGATTATTCCTAAACTTGCAATACCTGTTAAAAATTAGTGAACGTATGTTTGTTTTTCTAAAGAAGATCGATTGGTATATCGTGCTACCTGCAATCATACTGTGTGTATTTTCATTGTTTACACTGGCTTCTTTTGGAGAAACATCAGTTCGTTTTACAAAACAATTCGTCTGGATTGTTATTGGTATAACAGTTTGTATAGGTATTCATAAGATTGATCTGTCTTTTTTGAAAAATAGAAAAACAGTACTGATACTATATGTTTTTTCTGTCGCTTCGTTGTTGTTATTGTTTGTTTCGGGTCATGTTGCTAAAGGTGCACAAAGTTGGATTCGTCTTGGTTTTCTCTCTATTCAACCAACTGATCCTGCTAAGATTGCACTTATTGTTTTACTTGCAAAATATTTTTCAAAAAGACATGTTGAGATATCTGCGTTTAGACACGTGATTGTATCAGCGTTATATACAGGAGTGCTCGGTGTGCTTGTGTTATTACAACCTGACTTCGGGTCGGCTGTAACTTTGTTTGCTATATGGTTAGGTATGATATTTGTATCGGGTATATCAAAAAAACATCTTTTGGTATTATTCATCAGTGCGCTCGTTGTATTTGGTTTTGCTTGGAAGTTCGGTTTTAAAGAGTATCAAAAGAAACGTGTTATAAACTTCATACATCCCATGAGTGATACCCGAGGCTCTGGATATAATCAGTATCAAGCGCTTATTGCTATCGGATCAGGTCAATTGCTCGGTAAAGGGGTAGGGTACGGAACTCAATCAAAGTTAAGATTTTTACCAGAATACCAAACAGACTTTATTATCGCTGCCTTTTCAGAAGAGTGGGGGTTTGCAGGTCTATCTATCGTGATTGGGTTGTTTGCTCTCATACTTATTCGAATGTTGTATCTGGTTCCACGATTACAATCAAACTTTGATGTGCTATGTGTAGCGGGTATTGTATTTTTCTTAGGTACGCATGTGTGTATCAATATCGGTATGAATTTGGGAGTTATGCCGGTGACGGGTATTCCACTACCGTTTATGAGCTATGGAGGTTCGCATATCTTGATTGATTTTATTGCGATTGGTATTGCATCTGCGTTGCTCAGTCAAAGGAAAAGTGTTGAACGGAGAAGGACTCAGAACGAATTTGTGGGATTTTAAGGCGACTGATTTTCCACAATATCTGTGGTATAATACATATATGATAAAAAGTCTATTTTTTGTTATTAAAGATATTATCTTTCTAACTATTGCGCTGTCACTAGCTTTGTTTGTACGTTCTTTGATAGGTGACTCAGGGTTAGAGTTTGATCGATATTCATTCATGAGGCACTTGGTATTGTTTGTGCCTGTTATCTGTATCTCGATTGTATTCTTTTTGATATATGGTTTGTATGACAGGCATGTTTTGCACAAGCGAAGAAAACTGATACAACACACGTTGATGGCCGGTGTAGCTACATTTATCGCCGGTATTATCTGGTTTTATATGTTTCCACTTGCGTTTGGATTGCAACCAAAGGCGATTCTCTTGCTGTATGTAGTGTTTACTGTTATTGGTAGTGTATTAGCTCGAGCGAGATATGTGTTTGTAGGGAAAGACGGTAATAAACATCTGTCTACATCGTTCAACGTTATCTGTATAGGTAATAGTCACGAGATGGGTGATTTTTATAATGCCATGAGCGGTAGTGGATATACTGGATACTCAATGATCGGACTTGTTCACCCTCAAGATTACACGACCGAATCATCTATTGGTCAGTTGTATAAAACATGTGTAGAGAAAAATGTTCAGTATATCGTACTAGATAGTAAAGATGATCAGGCTGTTCTGCTTGGTCGACGGATGTATTCATTGGTATTTTATGGAGCTAAGTTTATTCCGTTCCAAGATATGTATGAACGTATTCATGATCGAGAAAATCTATCATATATAGACGAGGAATGGTTTATGACTCACATCTCAGGCAAGAGTGATTATGTATATATGATATTAAAACGTGTGATGGATTTGTTGATATCCATTCCACTACTGTTACTATCCTTGGTTGTGTATCCGTTTGTATATATTGCTATTAAGATCCAAGATGGAGGTTCTATGTTTGCACGCATGGAACGTGTCGGCCAGAATAATAAAATCATCAACATCGTAAAGTTTCGTTCTATGAAAACTGTGGATGATGGCACATGGGTGTTGGAAGAAGGTAAGGATGCAGAAAATAAGAAAGGGGAAGGGCGACAAATGCGGGTTACTTCGGTTGGTAAGTTCATGCGTAAAACTCGCATCGATGAACTTCCTCAGTTGTGGAATGTTGTAAAAGGGGATTTGTCATTGATTGGACCACGACCTGAGATGCCAAAGATGGTTGAGGTGTATGAAAAAGAGATACCGTTTTATTCTGTGCGTCATGCTATTCGCCCAGGACTTTCCGGCTGGGCACAGATACACCATGAGGTTCCTCCACACTCTATTGAGGGTACAAAAGAAAAATTATCGTATGATTTGTATTACCTGAAACACCGATCAATCTTCCTTGATTTGTTGATTGCACTGCGAACTGTACAAACACTCTTGTCAGCAGTAGGAATATAGGTGTATACTTTAAGAGTAGCTTTAATAAATAAATATATATATATGCACCTAAGAACTTTTATGAAAAAAAATAATTCACAAAAAGGATTTACACTTATCGAACTCTTGGTAGTGATTGCGATTGTTGGAATTTTATCCGCCGTTGTACTTGCTTCTCTGGGTAGTGCAAAATCTAAAGGTGATGATGCGAGTATACAAGCAACCTTGAAAAGTGTTACTAACCAAGCAGCTATATATCATTCACAATATGGTAATTACGGCGTTGTTGCATCTACCTGCTCTACAGGTATCTTCAATGATGGAACAACCGTAGGTTTGCTTAAGTTGATAACGGCTGCACAGGCAAAAAGTGCTTCTGTTGCTTGTTTTAGTACAACAACTCCAAGTGCGGCTTTTGTTGTATCGGCTCAGTTAAAAACTAATACTTCAAAATACTGGTGTGTCGATAGTGTGGGATCATCAAGAATGCGTACTGCGGCCGCAACATCTACAGCGCAACTTTGTGCAGGTAACTAGTTAAAGATATTGATTTTTTAAAAAATAAAACTCTCAACGTGAGAGTTTTATTTTTTTTGTTATCCACATTTTTATAAATAAAAATTGTTTTATAAAAATATAGAGCGTATAATTAATCTATCTCTATAGTATTAGTACTATGAGATAAATTAATTAATTTATTTACTAATAAGAACCTTAATATGAAAAAAACTTCTTCAAAAGGATTTACATTGATCGAACTCTTGGTGGTGATTGCTATTATCGGAATTTTGTCATCAATTGTGTTGGCAAGTTTGAGTAGTGCTCGATCAAAGGGTGAGGACGCAGCGATCAAGGCAACTTTGGCTAGTGTACGATCACAGGCAGAGCTTTGGAGTACTAACAATAACAGTGCTTACAACGATGGTACTGTATCAACAACATGTGTTACAGGTGCTTTCAACAGTACAGCTGTAGGTGGACTAAAGCCTCTTATTGCTGATCTTATCGTAAAATCTGCAGACGTAGATTGTTATGCTGCAACATCATCATTCATTGTTACAGCTCAATTAAAGACTGCAGGATCTGGATACTGGTGTGTTGATAGTGCTGGTAACTCAGTTGCTACAACAACTGGTGCAGCCGGAAACGTTGCATGTAAATAATCCTGCATTTCTTTCTCTCTTAACTCAAAAAAACCACTCTGCAAAGAGTGGTTTTTGTTTGGTGAGTTTTTTATTTCTTCATCACCTGCGTTCCATCCTTACTGTCTAACACCTCATATCCAAGCTCTCGAATCTCAATTCTTAGTTTATCAGCCTTTTCAAAATCTTTTTCTTTCTTTGCATGATCTCGTTCGGTAATCTTTTTCTGTACATGTTTAGGAATATCTATGTGGGCCACAACCAATCCTAAGTTAAGTCCTAGTAGTGTATCAACTGCTTTTATGTAGGCCGTGAAGTCCGCTCTTGAGATTGGTGCAAACCAATGTATGTTGTCAGTTACTTGAGTCCAGACTTGGGCAAGAGCTTTTGCAGTGTTGAGATCATCGAGCATTGCATCTTCTATTGGTCTTAGTAAGTTATTGAGCTGTGTATGATTGCTTGGTGCATCTACTGGTAACTCGTGATATATCGCATAGATACGAGAAAGAAGTCTGCCATACGCTGTGTGAGAAGCTTCAAGACTCTTTATGTCAAACACTATGGGTTGCCTGTATTTTGATTGGAGAAGGAGGTATCGAAAAGCTAGAGCTGGTATACCGCGTTCTTTTAGATTCTCTAATGTGATAAAACTGCCATCAGATTTACTCATCTTTTTATCTTTCCAGTTTAAGAATGCTCCATGCATCCACAAATGTGCGAGAGGTTTTCCTGTAACTGATTCACTTTGGGCAATCTCGTTGTTGTGATGAACAGGTATGTGATCTATTCCTCCAGTGTGGATATCAAAAGTTTCTCCAAGTAGCTTCATAGACATAGCGGAACATTCTATGTGCCAACCGGGAAAACCTTTACCCCATGGTGATTCCCATTCTTGTTGTCGTACACTGCCATCAGTAGGGGAGAATTTCCATAAAGCAAAATCGTAGGCTGTGTGTTTTTCCGCGATGTGCGCTATTCGTTTTCCAGCTTCAAGCCCTTCTAGGTCTATCTGTCCAAGTTTTCCGTATTCTTTCCAGGTGTCTACGTCAAAATATACTCCGTCAGATGTTGTATATGTATGACCTCGTTTCTCTAATTCTTGGATGAGGGCGATTTGTTCTTGAATATACTCTGTAGCTTTTGGAAATTGAGTGCCGGTGGTTAAGATGTTTAATTCCGCGAGATCTTTGTAAAAAATATCTGTAAAAAAGTTGGCCACTTCTTTAGCTGTTTTGCCGTGAGTTCTTGATCCTTTCTCTAGTTTATCTTCTCCTTCATCTCCGTCACCTACAAGATGTCCAACGTCAGTGATGTTGATCACTTGGTTTACAGTGTATCCTAGGTGTGTAAATAATCTACGTAATGTATCAGCAAATACATATGTGCGCATATTACCAATATGTAAGTAGTCGTATACAGTTGGACCGCAATGGTACATAGATACCATACCCTCGTGTATTGGATTAAATTCTTCAATTGTTTTTGTGAGGGTGTTGTAGAGACGAGGTTTCTGCATGTGGATGTATTATCTGTTAAATTGTGTTTGTTATAACCACTTTCTAATCTTAAAAAACAGAAGCATGATGAAAGAGATTCCTATGAATCCGCCAAGTAATATCCAAAAAGCTTGAGGGTGGGATACTACAGGCATCTGAATTACGTTCATACCAAACAATGCTGCTAAAAAGTTTATTGGCAAAAACACAAAAGCCAATACGGTAAATGTTTGTGTCAGTGTTCCTTGGCGAGCTGAAATAAGACTGTTTTGAGTGTGTCGAAGTTCGTGAATGAAAGCCCCTAGTTTTTCAAGCTTTTGAGTTAATCTGTGATATTCTCCTCGTACTTTAGACCAAGGTCGAGACACTGTAGTATTGCCATGACCTGTATGTTCTGTTTCGCGAATAGAATCTATGATGTCTTCATGAGTACTTACGGCAAGATCGATGGCAAGATAGGCTCGGTGCATATCAGACATGTGTTCGATATTTTCTTTTTGTGTAAATACTTTATCTCGAACCTCTTTTAACTCTACGATCATACGATCAATGTCTTTGTGTATTTTTGTGTAAATAGATGCAAGAACTCTCCACCAAAGATCTGTTGGATGATCGTGAATGTGTTTAGATATCTCCTCAATGTTGATACCAAGAAGTGCCGGATCGGTGTACAGTATTGTCGTTGTTGAGTTCTTTCCGATAAGTACATCAATCTCAGCTTCTGTGTAATCAAGAGATTGTGTGTCTTTGGGATTTGTCAGTACTGGAATATGGAATACTGCATATGTTGTTCCTTGTAGGTCCATACATACGGGTTGTGGGGTAGGGGTACTCAATTCCTCCAAATATTCGTCACCTATCTGTAAATCCTTCATCAGAGTTAGTATCTCTTCTTTGCTTGGTGAGGTTGCTATATTCCAAATTGTGTTAGCGCCATGTTGGCGATGTGTAAGCATGGTGTAAGTATACCAAATATCTAAAAAAGTGTGTAGTTATATAGGTTTTTTAAAGTGTTGACATTATCTAAAAAAATAAGTACAGTTATATAAACAATTGAACCTTTAACTTAACCCCTAACTCTCAGACTTTATGGGAAAACATACACGGTGGATTCCACCTGAACATGCACAGCCGGCAAGTGTGGAGGCTGCGATGCTACTACGACCGACCTCAACAATTTGTCGCAACGGTGACGCGGGGGATGATTTTCTTTCGTACACACAGGTGCAACTCAGAATCAGGGCTTTGATGTCTCATCAGATAAGACCGCTTCCTAAGCCTCATCATGTACTAGAACGAAAGGGGGCTCGTATTGGGTGCTGGCACATCTTGTTCTACAGTCACCAGGAAGGTGATAGGGTTGTGTGGCTTGTGCGCTGTTCTTGCGGGCGACACGATCTCAAGACTGTTGGAGTGATGAAAAAGAAAGGTGGTGACAGGTGTTCCAGTTGTGCAAAGATGGAACGGTTGCGGAGGAGGTTGTAGTCATGATAATGAAAATTCAATCCTCGGATTCACATAGGTGATCCGATGGATTTTTTTATTACAGATCCTGTGATACTATCAATCTATATGTCTATACTCGCAGATACACTGTCAACATACAAAAAGAAGTTTCCATTTGTACTACGTACGGTCCGACCAATACTTATAAGTCAATGTATTATCGTGGCTATTATTATCTTGTCATATTTTGTGCACACAGATGATTTTTCTCAAGTTCGTCAGGCTTTACTTATATTGATGCAAGCAATGGTTGTTGTTGTGGCTGTGGTACAGGTCATCTTGTATACACCTGCGGCACTGCGTACGTTTCAAAAAGAGGCTGAAGGTATCGACGAACCGATCAAAAAAAGTGTTTCAATACAAAGAAAACGTATGTGGCCTTTTATACAACTGATGTTATATATCTTTGTGTATTTCGTGTACTACACGCTCACATCAGTGGTTCCAGGAGCTTTACTTATATATATGGCGTATTACTTCCTACCAACACTGACGATGATTGGTTCGTCGATACTTGGAGTGATAGGATCTGCACTGATCGTATATGGTGTTGCACAAAATTATTGTAAGATGTTTTTTCCGATCAACATCTATTTTGCAAAACATATAGCTCCTTTAGAGGCGGTGCAGGAATCTATCCGTTTTGGCGAGACTCGTCGTAAGGGTGTATGGAAGGCTTTTGGGGGTTTTATACTTATCAGCTTGATTGGTTTGCTTATTGTGATGGGTCTGGATTATCTCATATCACCTGAAGAGTTTGTTAAAAGTTTGATGATACAAAAATATCAAGCTCCACTAGACTATAGAGCTCTGACATCTTTTGTAAGTATTATTATTGGAGTGTTTGGTGTTACACCTCTAACACATATGTATATGTCTAAGGCGTATGTGAAGTTGGAAAAAGAGGGGAAATAAAAGATTTCATGGTATCATATATCTAATATGGTTTTTATACATGTTAAAAAAACTATCAAGATTATATGTCT
>CAYIYJ010000014.1:8803-12358 GCA_964367655.1 uncultured Candidatus Saccharibacteria bacterium
ATATATCTAATATGGTTTTTATACATGTTAAAAAAACTATCAAGATTATATGTCTAACATGTATATGTTTTTTTAGTTTTGAAACACAGGCATTTCTTAATGGAGCAAATGCAATAGATCTGATCGGCCAATATACTCAAAATGACGGAGTGACCCCTGATTATGTAGGATCAAGTCAAAATGACGTTCCGGGAATGTATGGTTTGAATCATCCGAGTGGAAATGCTTTGGATGCAATCAATCATCGTTTGTTTATCTCTGACTCTGACAACAATCGTGTTTTAGTTTTTAATCTAAACGTGTCAAATCAGTTGGTCGATAGAACCCCTGATTACGTGTTAGGTCAAGCTTCATTTGTTACTAAGACTGTATCCACTACTCAGTCGGGGATGAATACCCCTTCTGGGCTTGCATATGATAGTGTAAACAACCGATTGTTTGTTGCCGATAGTAGTAGTAATCGAGTTCTCGTGTATGATGTTGCATCAATCACTAATGGGGAAAATGCTGTAGCAGTACTTGGTCAAATTGATTTTGTTAACTCTTCAGCGGCAACTACTCAGGCAGGGATGAGTAATCCAACTCGCTTAGCTTATGACACTGTAAATCAGCGAGTATTTGTAGTTGATAATAGTAATAGTCGTGTAACTGCGTACAATGCTACCTCAACCATTATTAATGGCGCTAACGCTGTGGCAGTGCTGGGGCAGACGAACTTCACAAGTTCTGGATCTGACACTACTCAATCTACGATGAGTTACCCTGTTGATATAGCGTATGACAACACAAACCAACGACTGTTTGTGGCTGATAGTAACAACAATCGTGTAATCGTATATAATGCTACATCAACTATTATTAATGGTGCTAATGCCATCAATGTACTTGGTCAAACAAACTTTACAAACTTTGGGTTTGCAGCAACTCAAGCCGGCATGGCTTTGCCTTCTGGTTTAACATATGACAGCTTAAACCAGAGACTCTTTGTATCCGATAGTGGTAACAACCGTGTGACTGTATATAACGCCACTTCAACTATGATAAACGGTGCAAGCGCAACCAAGGTACTTGGTCAGACAAACTTTACTAATTACAGTGCGGCTACCACTCAATCAAGGATGGATGAACCGTTAAGTCTTTCATACGATACAGTAAGTCAACAACTTTTCCTGGCTGATCGTGGTAACAACCGTGTGACTGTATATAACGCCACTTCAACTATTATCAACGGTTCCAATGCGATAGACCTGATTGGTCAATATACTCAAAATGACGGAGTGACTCCTAGCTATACCACTGGAAACGCAGACGATAACCCATACTTATACGGATTGTATAATCCTCGCGGTTCAGTTATTGATTCTGTTAACCATCGTTTATTTGCAGTAGATGATGGTAATAATCGTGTTTTGGTTTTCAATCTAAATGCATCAAATCAATTGGTTGACAGAACACCCGATTATGTTTTGGGTCAGAGTAATTTTTCGGAAAGTTTACACGGTGCAACTAGTGCTCTTATACATTGGCCTACAGGTGTAGCCTATGACAATGTAAACAATCGTCTGTTCCTTGTTGATAGTGGTAATAATCGTGTCCTTATATATGATGTTACATCGATCACTAATGGAGAAAGTGCAGTAGCAGTACTTGGTCAAACTAACTTTACCAATACTTCGGCTTTGATTACTCAAGCTGGTATGTATTTACCAGATAGTATTGCTTATGACAGTGTGAATCAGAGGTTGTTTGTAACTCAAGCTGCTGCCAATCGTGTGACTGTATATAATGCCACTTCAACCATTATTAACGGTGCTAGTGCTGTAGCAGTGCTTGGTCAGGTCAACTTTACAAACTCAGGTTTTGCAGCCACTCAAGCTGGGGTGAATTATCCAACAGATGTGGTTTACGACGGTTTAAACCAAAGACTTTTTGTATCTGATGGTGGCAACAATCGTGTAACTGTATACAACGCCACATCAACCATTATTAATGGTGCTGGCGCTGTGGCAGTACTTGGTCAAATCAACTTTACAAGTACAGCGGCTGCTACCACTCAGTCTGGAATGAGTACACCTTCTGGTCTTGCGTATGATGGAGTAAATCAAAGGTTGTTTGTGGCTGATGGTAGTAACAACCGTGTAACTGTATACAATGCCACCTCAACTATTATCAACGGTGCTAGTGCTGTAGCAGTACTCGGTCAAGCCAATTTTGTTAGTTCTTTGGGGACAACTACTCAGTCAGGGATGAATAGACCGATCGATCTTATGTACGATGATACAAACCAAAGATTGTTTGTATCAGATAATGATAATAGTCGATTTACTATATTCAACGTAACCCCATTAAGTGTTGAACTTTCAGCAGTTGCTTCAGCTTCAGCTGATGAAACAGTTGCTGATAATTTTCCAAAACTTTTAGTAACAGGTGCTTCTGCAACAACATCGACAATTCAACTAGATATTACAGGTGGTACAGCAACGGCTGTGACTGATTTTTCATCAGCAGATCCTATAAATATCACGATACCACCAGGTGTATACGACGGAACATTGAGTACAGCTATCACTATCACACCACCAACACTTGTTCAAGATTCACTTGAAGAGTCTGGTGGAGAAACGCTGATACTCTCCTTGATCAATCCAAGCAACGTTATGGTCGAAGATGTAAACTCAGATCTTACTGTTCAGTCATTATCAACATATACCATTACAGATAGTCCAGTAGTGCGATCGGCTACAGTTCCTGCTGTTATAGGTCCTATCGGAGGTTCTGCACCAGTGTCAGTTTCTGTAATACGTAACAGTGCTAGTACTAAAGCACTACCTCAAGTATTCACCCGAACTCTTAAACTCAACAGTAAAGGTGTTGATGTTAAAGATCTTCAAAAGTTCCTTAACTCTCAAGGATTCTCAGTTGCAAAGAAAGGTCCAGGTTCAAAGGGGAAAGAGACAACTTTGTTTGGTCCGGCAACTAAAGCTGCGGTGATTAGGTTTCAAAAAGCATATCGTATTACCCCAGCAAATGGAGTGGTTGGGGAGAAGACGAGGGGGAAGGTGGAGGAGGTGTTAAAAAAATAAAAAACACGCTAGGGTTTGAGATAGGTTTGTAAATAAAAACCACCCGCCGGCGAATGGAACACAGGGGTTCCATTCGGGCAGGTGATGTGGTTACAGGGTGAATGAGGCAACCTCTGTAAATTTGACGGCGAATGTATCTTTGCCGCCGCTAGGGTAGCTCACGCTGATCGTGAAATAGTCTGCATGGACTTCTGGAACGGTTCCGAAGTACTCCTTGCCGCTTGAAAGAACGACTTTAATACAGTTGCTTGGGCCTCTAAGGCTGGTTTCTTTTCCGACGATCTTGGCAAGTGCTTCTTTCAGAGTGGATATGAACTTTTTCATAGTGCGAGTTGTGGGTTGGCTTGATGTTCTGGGTGTGTATATAGTATATCATAATTATGGTTAATGTCAAGCACTATGCCTGGGCAAAAACCTTTATAAATCAAGCTTAACATGATATCTTTAATCCCATGAACCTCTCAGTCGGCAT
>CAYIYJ010000015.1:0-11574 GCA_964367655.1 uncultured Candidatus Saccharibacteria bacterium
TGATCGCATTTTCCCCATTCGTAATCGAAGCTATGTCAAACACGGTGATTCTGTTACCGGTACCCTGTGATACAAACAATCTTTGGCCAGAAACATCAATCGCCAATCCTGTAACGTTGCCAATACTAGCCTGTGTTCTGGCCGAAGACGTATAGAAAAAAGTAGATTGTCCAAGAACATAATCTGGGGTTTTATCAATAAGTCTATTTGATGAGTCAAGGTTAAAAACAAGAATACGACCATTTCCATTCTCAGCACTAAACAAACGATGGTTTAAAGTGTCGAGAGCATTTGAATACACCACGCCTGAAGACAAGCCATACAAACCAGGCGAGCTGTTAACGCTTGATTTTGTATAATCTGGCGTTATACCATCATTTTCCATATAGTGACCAATAAGATCGACTGCAGCTTCCCCATCCACGATGGAATTTACATCATATGCAACGATTCTATTGTTATCAAATTCCGACACATACAATAAGTTATTAGAACTTTCATACGTTACAGCTTGTGGTCTTGCAAGACCTGTTTGTGTGGTTGTGGCCGTACTATTTGTAAAATTTGACTGACCTAATACGTTAACAGCATTTTCTCCATTAGTAATTGCATTAACGTCATATACAACAACTCTATTGTCTGTTCTATCTGAAACAAACAATCTTTTACCAACAGCATCGTAAGATATTCCATATGGAACATGTAATTGATTTTGTGTCGGTGTGGATGTAGCTGTTACAAAACTTGACTGTCCCAACACGTTGATGGCATTTTCTCCATTGGTAATAGAAGCAACGTCATAGACAATTACCCGACTGTTAACACTATCTGCAACGAATAATTTTGAAGCATCATCATATTCCAATGCTATTGGTGTATTCAATCTTGACTGTGTCATAGCAGAAGTATTTCCCGTAAAAGTACTTTGACCTAGTACGTTGATAGCATTCATTCCATTGGCAATAGTTGAGGTTGCCACATTATACACAGTAATACAGTGAGAGGTCTGAGAAACAAACAACCTCTGATTAGCACTATCATATGCTAACCCTACAGGACCAAACATCCCTGATTGAGTTGAGGTTGCAATATCTGAAATAAAATTTGTTTGCCCTAATACGTATATAGCATTTTCTCCATTCGTGATTGTTGATACATCATACACAAGTACTCGATCGTTTACATAATCCGCAACAAACAATCGTTGGTTTACAGAGTCAAACGCAACGCTTCTTGGAGTGTTCAATCCTGATTGTGTGGTTGTTGCCACATCTTTATATAGAGTAGACTGACCAAGTACATAATCTGGAGTTTTATCAATTAACTGATTTGATGAATTGAGATTAAAAACAAGAACACGATGGTTCAACGAATCCACTACAAAAAACCTGTGATTAATAAGATCAAATGCTTGCTGATAGCCAGGCTGACCTAGACCATACAAACCGGGAGAATCGTTTGCGTTAGACCCGGAATAGTCAACCGTTACACCGTCATTCTCCATATATTGTCCAATCAAATCAACCGCATTAGCACCGTCAACAAACACAGCCTGAGCCGAGTATGCCTGACTTAAAAATACACACATACCAATATATAAAAATCGTCGAAGTCTCATTGTTTAATGATAACAAGTTTTTGTTATTAGCGCACAAGTCTTAACACCAATCTCTCGAACGGAGCGATCAATATCAGAGCAACAATAGCCGACCCTATATTAAACAACACATGGGCTAGCGCAACTTCTCCAGCCGCACTACCAGACAGTGACATGATAAACCCTGATATTGGTGTGATGAACGGTAGTACAAGCACAACACCGAGCACGTTAAATATAACGTGTGCCATCGCAGCTCGTTTTGCATCTCTACCCATCACAGATGCAGCAATAAGTGCTGTTGTGGTTGTACCAACGTTTGCACCAAGTAGTATTGCAAAGGCTTGAGTAAATTCAATTAAACCAGCTCCGGCCATAATTACAATAAGACCAGATATAAGAGCACTTGATTGAAGTACGGTCGTTATAACAATTCCAACAAGTAATGCAATGTATATATTTGAAGAACCTACCAACAATTCACGAAACCAAACATTATCCTTCAAAGGTTCAACCAACACCGAAATGATAAACAATGTTGAAAACATCAATCCAAAATAAAATATTGGTTTACCAAAACGATTGAATTGTGTTTTAAATTTCATCAACAAAAAACCTAACACGAGTATAAATGGCGCCACCTCCAATAATTGGAATGCGATCAATTGTGTTGTAATTGTAGTACCCACGTTTGCACCAAAGATGACGCCGAGACTTTGACGAAATGTCATCAACCCACCTTGAACCAAACTAACAACCAAAACTGTTGTGGCGGTAGAAGATTGCAAGACAGCAGTAACTAAAGTACCAATAAAAGTACCTCGCAGAGGTGTTGACGTCACACTCTGAATAATTGATTTAAGTTTGTCTCCTGCTAAACGCTCGAGCTGCCTGCTAAACTTTTCAATCGCAAAAAGAAAAACAAAAATAACAGCAATAATTGAGAAAATGATATATGTGATATGCGTAGACATACCACAAGTATAACCTGTTTTCAGGTCTTATTTTAAGGGACTTCATACCATACTGAAAACCCCTCATATTTGCTATAATACACCCATGAAAAAACTTACCATTCGAGTCCTGTATCTATTCTTCTTTTTGGTTGGATTACTCCTCCTCACCCAAGCAACACTACCAACAGCTTCAAAAACAACAACATCAACAAGTACTTCTGCAACCACAACAGTCGCACAAAGCAAAGATGAACTAAAGGAAACTATCAAAGAGATGTCGGTTGATGAAAAGATTGGATCTCTACTCATCTTAGGATTTCGAGGTACTGTTCCAAGTGAACATATCAAAACTCTGATCGAGCGTTATCATGTCGGCGGAGTCAATCTATTAAAATGGAATATCACAGATGCTGAGCAGACAAAAAAACTCACTGCAGATCTACAAACTTTATATAAAACAAAACACACTCTCCCCTTCATCGTTGCTGTTGACCAAGAAGGTGGCACAGTTGTTCGATTCAAATTCTTAACAGAACTCACAGCTCAAACAAAGATAAAAACAGAAGCTGATGCAAAGCGCGTAGCTGAAATACGAGCAAAAGAATTATCCTCTCTCGGTATTAACATGAACTTTGCACCAGTTGTTGATTATATAACTGATAAAAAAAGTTACCTATACAACCGTACGTTTGCAACTACAACTGTAGGAACTATAACACTTGGGAAAATAATGGCAGACACATATATGCAAAATGGTGTCATGCCTGTATTTAAACATTTTCCAGGATATGGAAATAGTACAGTAAATCCACACACTGCCGCTACACAGTTTACAGGTACAAAAGAAATGTTTAACCAAAACATCGAGGTATTCAAATCTTTACTAACTGAAGATACAGACATACCTGTGATGACAGCTCATATTGTTGTTCCTTGGGTATCGTCCTCTCCTGCAACTAAATCAAAAAAGTTTATGACTGAGATTTTGCGTGATGATTTTGATTATGACGGAGTGGTTATAACTGACGACCTAGATATGGTATCTGTTGGTGGTGATCAAGGTGAGAGTGCAGTTGATGCAATACTTGCTGGAGCAGATATGATCATCAGCACCCCCAATGATACCAACCACCTCGTTGTCATAGATGCACTTAAGAAAGCTGTAAATGATGGAACCATCTCTAAAGAGAGGCTCGATCAGTCTGTATATAGAGTACTGAAACTACGAAAAAACCTTACAAATAAATAGTAGGTAAACAGCCAGCTTACATTGACAATCTCCAATTAGAGGGGTAGTATTTTCAACTAGGAACCTTAACAACAACTTACCCCCCCCGCAGCACTATGAAAAATTCCAAAACAGAATCCTGGAGACAACTGCTGGCTATACTTAAAGCCCGAAACACGCTTCATTGCGGAGTTATGATCGAATACCAAGCGATGGTTACTACAGCAGATACCGTCTACGAAGAACTGCTACCAGAGCTTAAAAGAGCAAACTTTCCAGAAAAGCTCGATCAGCTCACAACATTCCTTAGCACAGAGGAAGGGGTGTTGATCAGGGGACTGTGTACTCAGGCAAACAAACCATTCTGGCTTGGACTGTTTACAGATTCAGCAGGCACAACAATCTTCGAGTTTCATCTTTGGGAAGAAGGGGTGGTGTGCACCGCCACACTACCTTCCAATGAAAAAAAGAGTTTTCCAGCCAAACTTCGATTTGCCCTACTCGCCCGAGGTCTCTCAACGAGAGGATGGGCCGACCTCGAAGATAGACTGCGAGATCATGCTGATTACATTCTCGACAGGCACCGCCACCTGCTGGCACAGTGAGTCTTTGAATGCGCCCCACACCCCGCCCCGGGTTTAGGGGCTTTTATTTTGCAATCCCACCACTCCTCCACTCATCAATCTTTTTATGATCGCCACTCAATAGCACCTTCGGTACTTTATACTTCTTCCCCTTCCACTCCAAGACCTCAGGTCGAGTATACACATCATGTGATGAAACCCGAGACTCTTCACGACTATCAAAATTACCCAACACTCCAGGAACCTGACGAGCAACAACATCCATCAAAACTAGTGCGGGTAGCTCACCACCTGTTACCACCCACGGACCGACAGATATCTCTATCATCTTATAAGCTTTTTTAACTCGTGCATCTATACCCTCATATCGTCCACAGAGAATAATAATATCGGTATACTTTTTAACCCAGCCAGAAGCAACTTCTGTATCAAACTGAGTGCCTCCAGGAGACAAGAAAACCACACATGTCTTATGAGTACCTTTAAGCTTACTTATACGTACCTGTGCCTTTTCTATAGCCTTAAGCACGGGTTCTGCCTTCATAACCATACCTGGCCCACCCCCATATGGTCTATCGTCCACCATACGAAGAGGTTTTTCTTTAAAACGTTGTGCCCCTTTGGGTTTTACACAGTCTCTAGGATTGTAAAAATAGGTTTTAATATGACCTTCTGCAATACCCCTAGCAATAATAGATGAGTCTACATACGAAGAAAACGCCTCCGGAAAGAGGGTTATAAAATGAAAACCTACAGGCACTTTCTTTGTAACTTTTTTACTATTCCCATCCATAGTCGACCAGCCGAATGCGAGCTCCAAACGAAATGTCAAATGTGAGTGCAGTGGCTGGTCGACTATGTACACGAACCTTGAGAAACCCTACCCTTTCTCGATTATAGCCCAGAACCCTAAAAACACAAAACCCCATCTTTCGATAGGGTTTGGTGACATTTCGTTTTAGGAGTTGCCATGAATTACTTCTGGCGCTCACATACTGGTATACTAGCATATCTGACCCCAAAAGTCAAATGCCTTATAAATACCTATCTTCGAGATGTAAGCTCGTCTTTTGCCTTTCGGAGAATATCTGTAGCCATCTCTTTTCCACCAAGTCCGAAAGCGATACCGCAAGCAATAGACGCAGCAACAACAGCACCAATGAATAGTGTGTTTATTAGTGTAACTGCAATACCTAGCTGTACAAGGGCTGACAATACAGCAAAGATGATAACAGCTGCTTTTGTGATTGTACCCAAAGCTCGAGCTGATGAAAGATGTGCATTTGCAGCAGCTGCCGTAACAGTCTTCTTAAGAAGATCAGCGACAAGAACAGCAACAAGAAGTATAAGGATTGCAACAACAATCTTAGGTAGGTAACTTGCAATCATTGTACCAATAATTGCAGATACATCACCCAACCCTAGCACCTGAAGAATTGCTAAGAACATTACAGTGATGATTGACCATTTTACAAGACCTCCGAAGAAGATACCTGTATTCAACTTCATACCACCTTTCTCAAGTAAACTTTCTGCACCAGCTTGCTTCAAGGCTGAATCAAGTTTGATCTTATCAAAGATCATTCGTACAGCTTTTCCGATATAATCTGCAACAATCCAAGTTGCGATAAATATGATAAATGCAAAGAATATCAGTAAACCGTATCCAAGAAGAGCGTCCTTCACACTCATGTATGAATCTGTTACAGCTCCGCTGATACTTGTAGTCATAATTTGTGTTGGCATATGATTTGTATAAATTTAAATATGTTAAAATTGCTAATCTAAAGAGCAATAATGTAATTATACCACTTTATTTGAAAAAACCCATCTTATCCATAGCAACGATATGGTCAAAATCCAGCACGTCTCGGATAAGCCTATCCCCTATAGAATGACGGTATTTGAAGTCTTCTTCGTCCAATGCGGCATATTGCAAATCCCGACCAAGATCCCGCTCTAACTCAGATACAGTATCAGCAACTTGTCCTGGAACTTTATCGAAGATAAGTATCATATCTATTGGAGATTGTGCATTGAAGGCATCAACAAAGAAACCCGACAACAAAACAGTCTTTAATCTAGGAAGTGATTGAACCTGCTCAATCACTCTTTCAGAAGATCTTGGAATAGCATCCAATATCATATTTGTGATCGCTTTTCGCAATGGGCATTCAAGATTGATGCGATATACAAGGTTCATCTCCTTTTGCATATCATTCGTTACCAAAGCCTTACGAGAACCGATTATGATAGCTTGCTTCATCATCTCTTTTAGATCAGGAATTAATCGGTCAGCTTTTGTACGTGTCATACGGATGAGCTGTCGTAATGTAAATTCCTTATTTGGATTCAAACAAAATATTTTCCACAACTGCATCTTAAGTGCACCTCCAAATAATTGTTCAAGTAATCCAATATCTGTTGGAACCTTTCCTGAAACAAGAGTTTCTTTTACTTCCTCTACACGTGTTTTATTTTTTTTCACGATAGGCTTAGAACTTTTTGTTTTTTGCTTTTGTTTCTTCTTTACCTTTACAACCGCTTTAGATTTTGATTTTGTCTTTGTTTTTGATTTTCGAGCCGAAACAGGCTTTCTGGATTTATTTTTCATACCCTATCATGGTAGCACAGAGATGTGATAAAGAAAAAAACAGCCCATAATAGGCTGTTTTTTTCAGTTTTTGTCGAATCTAGTCGAATTATTTCAATTCTACTTTTCCACCAGCATCTTCAACTTGTTTCTTAAGAGCGTCTGCATCTTCCTTCTTCATACCAGCTTTAAGAGTTGTAGGAGCTGCGTCTACTAGATCTTTAGCCTCTTTTAGGCCTAGTCCTAGAACCTCTTTAACAACCTTAATAACGGCAATCTTGTTTCCACCAGCATCTGTAAGATTAACATCAAATGATGTCTTCTCTTCAGCTGCGGCAGCACCAGCTGCAGGACCAGCAACTGCTACTGCAGATGCTGATACTCCAAATTTCTTTTCTAGAAATTTTACAAGCTCGTGAAGCTCGATAACTGACATTTTTTCAACCGCGTCTACGATTGTTTTGAATTGAGCAGGAGTTTCAATAACTTCTGCGTTTGTTGTTTCTACTTCTGACATATATGTATATATTATATTTTAATAAATTAACCTTTCTTTTCTGCTATCGCATTAAGAGCGAGTACAAATCGTTGTATCGGTGAGTTGATAAGTTGAACGAATTGAGCTTGAAGAGTTTTGATACCTGGAATAGAAGCAATAGTGATCATCTCAGTCTTGCTTTTAAATTCCCCATCAAATACTCCACCAAGAATAGCAAGTTTATCTTTGAATTTTTTTGTAAATTCAAGAACTTCACGTGCTGGAGCCAAAAGATCCGCTCCGTGTACAAGAGCCACTTCGCCTTCAAGGGCTGGTAGTTCTCCTGTTACACCGGCTTCAACCAAGGCTCGCTTGATCAATGTTTTTTTAGCAACTCTGTATCCTACTCCCGCTGCTCGAAGAGCTTTTCGTACCTCACCTACATCTCCTACAGTTATACCGTGGAATTGTAGAAATACTACAGTCTTAGAATCAGCAAGAATCTTTGATACATCTGATACGATTTCACCCTTTTTTGACTTTGAAATCGCCATGATGGTTGTTTGTTTTATATTGTTAATGTTGTGGACCAACAAAAAGAAGACAAGAGTCCCCCTTGCGGGGAAAGACTTCTACATAGGGCTTCTGGAGCACTTAAGCAACCGGCCTATGGTCTTTGATGCCACATATGGACAATAGCATATTTTTTAAGGATTCGCAATGCCAAAAACCTAGTCTATGAGGGGGTGTACAGCATACAAAAGTAGTATGTAATCACTTCTGTTTTTAGAGTATCTAGCCCTTAAAACAGGGTTATTTTTATACCTGTCCACAGACGCCAGAGCCCGTCTCAACCTGTCGTATAGAGCCTGGAAATATACAGGCTGTTTATTCTTTCTAAAAACCTCCAACCTCCTTATATATCTAGCCTTTAGAAAACTAGATACCGTTGACGAGGCGATCTCATCTATAGTTTTTTGAATACGAATATCCAAAGACTCTTTCGTAGTAGTTGCGGTGTTATTGTGTACGGTTTGTTTTCCTTCACTATCAACAGTTATGGTTTGTAAAGGTTCTACAACTTCAGAATGTAAACCTCCGGCAGATTGAACCAATAGAGACGGACCGTTTGACATATTGGATGTATTGATAGACACATCTATCGCTGAAAACACAGGAATACTTGGATATACAACTTGTTGTATTATGGCTCCCCCGCTGGTTGGCACATGTTTTGAGATCGATATGTTTACAGGTTCAGCACGAGTGCTTTGTATGTGCAGTGTTGATGTACCTGTTTCAGATCTGGATACATGAAATACATTGTCAGCGAATAATTCATACCTAGACAGTGCAGACTTTACACCAGTTTTATCAAAAGAACTATTTTGCATAGGAGTGTACGTATCCACAAAAACATCTTTAGGCTTTTTATATTCCAATTGCATATCATCAACAAGTTCTTCAGGCTTGGATATCTCTAGCACTTGATAGGCATCACCGTCTGCATGGACAGTATTTAGTTCGTCAGCGTCTATTCCTGCAGGCACTGATGAAGTATTGCGCAGTAGTGAATCGATCCAAGAAAGAACTGTTGGGGTGTTAGTAAGATTCAGATGCTTATACTCAGACAGTCCTTCTGGAGATATTTCTTTAGACAGATCAATAGCTATGACGTGACCTGTTCTCTGAAAACGTTTTGTGTGTACATCGAACATATCCTGCACTACACCGTCCCCTGTCTGCGAATATATAGGTACAAACTTTTTTGAATCGAGTTTTTGTACACCGGACACTGTCAATAATCCAGTGCCTACAATCTGAAATATCTGGAGTTCCGATCTAGGTGACCAGGATGATAGTTTTTGATGAATCTGTGATGCTTTCTTTAATAGATCTTTATTAACATGTGGATATGAAAAAAGAACAGTATGTAATTCGTTAGTGTTTTTAACAGATGAATCCCCTGCACGAATAGTAAACGTTCTAGATGTTGAATCACCAAAAAATAAATCGGATGGTAGTAATGTGTATGCCGTTGGCATATTTTTACCCAACTCTTTTGCTATAGAAGCTTTCAGGACGAGGCCTCCTGCAATAGATTGCTCATGCCCAAAAAGCAATGAGGTTATTGCCTGCGGTGTGCCGTATTCGGGCATACCTATATATATGATCCGATCGACTAACCTATCCTTACCTCGTGACTGCAATTCCAACATAAGCATCTTTGCTACAAGGCCTCCATTGCTATGAGTGATGATGGTCACCTTTTTTGTTTTGGATCTATGAGCCAACTCAATAACATTGTCAGCCATATATTGAACATTGACACTTTTACCATTGCCAATACGTGTACCATCTTGAATAATCGAATCCGGTGCAAACCTCCAATCATATGGTGCTTCTTTCCACTCAGTAATAGTTTTTTCTTTAACAAGTTTATCCAGGTAAGAAGAAAAAGCTTTATATGGAGAAACCTCAAGAGACGTTGATCCTCCCAAAAGATTAGTTGTACGCATTATATCCCTGGTGTAGATAGCTGTATGCAAACTTTCACCAGATTCATCCATAAAGAGTTTTTTAACATCGCCATTTCGATTTGGCTCCCACAACTGATTCTCAAAAAGTGAACCTTTCTCATATAAACGACTACCCATCAATCCAGGTAAAAATAAAACACTGGAACAACAGAGCATATCGCTTTTTACAGTATTAGGAGCGCTTGACCAGGGTGACACAAGAATGTTTCCAACAACAACATTAGTGTGTACAGGTTCGAGCTCGTCTAATTCATCAAGTACCACTACTCCAGTAGTACCACCCCACCAGTTATCTTCCGCATGCATTCGAATAAGCATATCTTCAGCAGTATCTTTATGTATCGCAATAGTGTTATATTCAAAATCATTTTTACGAATCTCAACCTCTGCATTGTTTACATGTATGGCTTTAGCATATTGAGCAAATCGGTTATGTGCGATAGTACCGGTTGATTCATCAAATATAACCAAGGCTTTATCACCCTCTGAAAAATAAGAGTTCGTAAGATCTATATGGCTTCGTGTAAATACTTCAAGTACTTTGTATCTCCAGCCTATTACCCGTAGTGAATCAATCGTTAATACAGAATTGTCGAATACACTTATGAGTGTATTGTCCGCACCTTCACCGTTGTGTTCTATATGCGTAAGACTTACCCGAGACCGATTCCAAGCATCGATAAGTTTCCGGTTGTACATATTGTCTACATTCACATGATGCATGGTGATAGATCCATGATCACCCGAAAACATCACTGGACCACTTTCGGAAACTCGCACCCTCACAGACTTATCGGCAACACCCTCGACAGATATAGAACCACCACGAGTCATAAGACTTCCACCTTTAAATACAACAACTACACCTGCTTCAATACGAAGAGTTGAGGATGCAACAAGTACAGAGCCTTGTATGATATATGGACCCTGCTTAGCTTTCCAGACAGTAGAAGATGTAATCAACTGACCTTGTATATATGTATCAGCAAAAACAATTTTTGTTTGTACACACATACACAGTACGTATGTACATATAATATATATGTATTTTTTAAACATACATACATAGTTACATTATCGAAATATAGAAAATAAAAATAAAAGTTAAAGAAATAATATAAATCACCCCAACTTTTTACATTGGAGTGATTTATATATTTGAACTAGATTATTCTGCTGATTCCACTTCTGCCTCTTCTACAACAACTGGAGCGTTTTTATCTGTTCGGATCATCTGCATTTTTAGACGCTTGTTGATCTCTTTAACAGCTTTATCTCGGATGTAATATAGTTTAGCTCGTCGTACTTTTGATCGTTTTGTAACTTCGATCTTGTCGATCATTGGAGAGTATAGAGGAAAGATTCTTTCTACTCCGTATCCATTTGAAGATTTTCGAACTGTAAAAGTAGCACCTGCTTCAGCACCATGCTTTCGAGCCAAAACCATACCTTCAAATACCTGAAGACGTGTTTTACCCTTTTCCTGGATCTTCTGATGTACTCGAACAGTGTCTCCTGATTGCATATCAATAGCCTTTCGAGTCTTTTTGTCTACTTGTGATAGTGTTATAGCCATAGGGACATTTTTAGCATATTTA
>CAYIYJ010000016.1:0-5371 GCA_964367655.1 uncultured Candidatus Saccharibacteria bacterium
TTCTATGGTGCAAACGGAACAGCGGTGAGTGGAACATCAACGTTATTCTTTGCGAATGGTAATGTGGGAGTGGGGACTACAAGTCCGATGTCTGCTCTGGATGTTGCGGGTGTTCTTTCTGTCAACGGCTACCGCTTTGGATATATCCCTACAGGACTTACTGATGCGGGAAGTACGATTGGTATCGGGCTTGGAGCACTTGCTAACCATACAACAGGAGTGCGAAACGTTGCTATCGGTAAAGATGCTTTAACTGGTATAACAGGTGGTTTTGATAACGTTGCGATAGGTGCGGGCGCTTTGGATTCGCAACAGGCGAATGCTAACTCTAACGTGGCTATAGGTAGAAGTGCAGGTGATGCTCTAACAACGGGAAATACAAACACGTTCATAGGAACTTTGAGTGGAAAAAATGTGACAACCGGATCTAATAATATTGTTATTGGTTACAACACAACTGCAGCTTCAACAACTGGATCGAATCAACTTAACATCGGAGGTATACTTTATGGTGACCTATCTACGGGCAATATTGGAATTTCTACATCAACACTTAGTCAAAAACTTTCAATTGATGGAAACCTCCGCCTCACTGGTGCACTATACGACACAAGTAACAATGCTGGAACATTAGGCATGGTACTACAAACAACAGGTACTGGTACACAATGGGTAGCAACATCATCTCTAGGTATCTCAGGTGGTGGTGGAAGTGGAACTGTAAACTCAGGAACTCTAGGACAAGTTGCATTCTATGGCGCAAATGGTACAGCAGTAAGTGGGACCTCAACACTGTTCTTTGCGAATGGTAATGTAGGTATTGGAACCACAACTCCAACATCAAAACTCTCTTTTGCTCAGGGAGGTATAAGCCCATGGAACAATGCAAACGGTGGAATCACAATTAATAACAACCTCGGAGGTTCTATTGCAGGATTCACTAACAGTGTATCTGGAGATTATGCTGGAATGAGTTTTTATAGACCTGGAGGTGCGGCCGATGTTGGAGATCTTCAGTTCTATTCATTAGGATCAAGTTACTCTGCTGTGGGTGTTTTCACACCATCAACAGCTATGGTTGTTTCAAGAAATGATTTTACTAATGGTTTGAAGATTGGAGCACAATCTGGTCCTGTAAGTTTGTTTGCGGGAGGTATTAACGCATCGAACGTGGGCCTTGTTTTGTCGACAGCTGGTAACGTTGGTGTTGGAACAACAACACCTGTTTCTAAACTCCAGATATACGATGGTGGTGATAGTTCTTCTATGGCAACCTTTACACAAGGATTGGCCTCTGCGGGTATGCACATAAGCAGTGACTTTACAGATGGAAACTATACTCCTGGAGTATTTTGGTCAACCATAAACAACAACTCTTCAAAGCCAAAAGCTGGTATCTTTACAAGAAATACAAACACTGGATCATTTTTGTATATTGGTACATCAAACGGATACGCAACAGGTATAACAAATAATGCGATAACAATTGATCCTTCTGGTAGTGTAGGTATTGGCACAACAACTCCATCTGCTGTCTTGTCAGTTACTGGTATTACAGGTTCAGCTTCTGATGTGTTTGTTGTTGCATCATCAACTCAATCAAAATTATTCTTTGTAACTTCTGCTGGGGCTATAACTGCTGCAAGTACTATCGCGTGGAGTACTAATGGAAACATTCTCGGAAATAACTCAATTATACTAAATGGAAACAACGCTTCTGTTATTGGA
Source organism: uncultured Candidatus Saccharibacteria bacterium (assembly GCA_964367655.1). Lineage (GTDB taxonomy): Bacteria > Patescibacteriota > Minisyncoccia > Phycocordibacterales > CAIZLB01 > CAIZLB01. The sequence continues at coordinate 1,729 of CAYIYJ010000016.1, forward strand.
AATGCTAGTTCTGGATCTGCTGCAAACGTAACGGTACAAGGAGGTTCTAATGCCGCTTCATCCCTAACTCTTAAATCTACATCAGCTGTCGGTACAACAGACTTTGTTCGGGCTGTTGTCGGTACTGATGGTGGAACTGAAGGCTTCAGAGTTATTTCAAACGGTAACATGGGTATTGGAACAACTTCTCCTGTCGCAAAACTTGATGTCTGGGGGAACTTCCAAGTAGGTACGTCTTCAGTGCCAACATTGTTTGTAAATGCTGCAACAGGACGCGTTGGAATTGCCTCATCGTCACCATCTGCTGTTTTGAGTGTTCAGAATACTGGTACGGGATATAGTTTTATGGTTGAAGATCAGGCAAACGACACAACACCATTCTTTATAAGTGCTTCAGGATCAGCAGTGTCAGGATTTAACGATACTGTAGGTACGAATGAGTTTCAGGCAGGTAACTCAAATGGTGGTGTGTTCCAGGCATTCAGAGTGGATAGTTCAACCAATGCGGAAGATTCATTGGGAATGTTCTCGTTTGGTACTACTGACGGAAGTCGTTCAGGTCTTGCTGGTATGAAGGGTTTGGCTGCAGAAGCTATCTCTGCGGGAAATGAAGGAACTCATCTTATTTTTGTAACCACTCCAATTGGAGGATCTGCCCCTGTTGAGAGGGTTCGTATAACTTCTGAAGGTGATATGGGTATTGGAACATCATCACCAATGGCAAAACTTGATGTATGGGGAAATTTCCAAGTAGGTACATCGTCTACACCTGCATTTTTTGTGAATTCTGCAACGGGCGGTGTGTCTGCATCAGGGTTGGTATCTTGTGGAGGTATTCAAACAAACGGTTCAGGTCTTATGAGTTGTACATCAGATGAAACTATGAAAAATATTTCAGGTGATTTTTCAAAAGGTCTTAATGCAATCGTTGGTATTAATCCAAAAGCTTATACTTGGAAAGAAGGCACATCATTATATGACGGTGGAATCTCATATAACGGTTTCATTGCACAAAATGTACAGGCCTTTCTTCCTGAAGCTGTAACTATCGGATCAACTGGAAAACTACAGATCAATCATCTAACCATCACAGCTGCAACTGTTAATGCTATAAAAGATATGTATACAGGTCTTACTCTCGCAGGTAATCCACTTACGGAAACTGTTGAAGGGGTAGAGGTTGATACGTTTATTGGAAAAGTGTTTAAACGATTTATTACATGGTTTGCCGATGCTGCAAATAAGATTGATGTGTTGTACGCAAAACAGATTCATGCTGAACAAGTTTGTCTTAAAAAAACAAACGGTACAGAATTCTGTATTGATGGAGATTCATTAGAAAGAGTTGTGAATGATCTACCTGCTCAACCAACACCAACACCAACACCAACACCTTCGCCTTCGCCTTCGCCTTCGCCTTCACCAACACCTACTCCTACACCAACTCCTGATCCTACACCAACAGAAACAAGCGGCGAGACTCCTGTGACAGAAGGTGGTGATACATCCACACCAACTCCTCCTGCAGAACCTCCAGTTGTAGATCCTGTGCAGGAGCCAGCCCCAACACCAGCTCCTGAACCCGAACCTGCACCTGCTCCCGCTCCTGTTGTTGAATCAGCACCCGCACCAGAACCAGCTCCGGCTCCAGCACCAGCACCTACAGAATAATTTATTGACAAAAATACTATCCACAATCGCAGTGCGATATTATTTTTGACAGGTGAACTATAGTTCACTATACTTACTATATATCAATTTAATATATACATTAATTAAAATATATGAGTAACAATAAATTAATTAACACAATCCACGCAGAGATCGATCGTATCAACGAATCAATTGATCTTAAGATTATCAAAGGACAATCATATGCTCGAGAGGCGAGACGGCACAAGTTTCTACTCTCACATCTGACACAGGCTATTCGAAAGGATAGAACAAACTGGTTACAGAAGACTGCTACTATGATGTCATCGTTCCTACTATAATACATACACAATGTTCGATTCATACAAAGACAACATCATATCCTTTTATCAAAAACATCGTCGTATGCCAGGTTATGCTGAGATAATGCAGCTTACAGGATTTAAGTCTAAGAATGCTGTATATAAATTGATAAATAAACTGGTAGAAGAAGGTGTCTTGTCCAAAGATTCGAAAGGAAAACTTACTCCTTTATCGTTATTTGATGAAGTTCCTTTTCTAGGTTTGGTTGAAGCTGGTATGCCGTCTGTTGCTGAGGAGAGTGCTCTCGATTCAATTAGTATTGACGAGTACCTCATTCCGCATAAAGATAAGACGTATATATTAGAGGTAAAAGGTGATTCTATGATTGAGGCGGCGATCCAAGAAGGTGATTATGTGATAGTTGAGAAGAGGGGTGATGCAAAGCCGGGAGATATTGTGATTGCGGAAGTTGACGGAGGTTGGACAATGAAATACTTTAGAAAAAAAGGTGATCAAGTTTATTTGGAACCAGCAAATAAAAAGTACAAACCGATTTACCCTACAGAATCCTTCAATATCGGAGCTATAGTGAAAGGGGTAATTCGAAAATATTAAAAATTCCCTCTGATATATGGTGTGTCAGTCAGGGTTGGTTGCGAGGCTTCTGCTGATTGATTAAATAGGATAAAGAGGTAAGTAGGAGTATGCTTATGTATAGGGGTGGTATATTACCAACATAACAACTACTAAAAACTATGCTTACAACAATAGCGACGATACTGATAATTCTTTGGGTTCTGGGCCTACTTACTCATGTGGTAGCTGGTGGCTTACTACATATTCTGCTAGTGGTTGCGATTATTATGTTTTTGATTCGAGTTATTCGAGGAGAAAATCCATTAAAATAACTTTTATCTCTATAAAGATACTCCACGCGTGCTAGCTATGGGGTATTTTTTCTTAAAAATATATTGTGACCAAATTGTCAACTTGATGAATTTCTTATAACTGAAAAACCTTATGTAATATAACCATTTTCGCACCAAAGTTGATTATTATTTTTTATGTTCTGTGGGTGTTATTTATGTCAAAATTCAACCAATATTAGCATTAATCAAATTTGATTAATGCTAATATATATAATACGTATGAAAAACGAAAAAAATCAAAAAATAAATTTTGTTCTTAAAAGAGATAAGTCTATTGTTGATTTTAATAAAGAAAAGATAGTTACAGCTATTCAAAAAGCTATGGATGTGGCAGAGGAGTCGAAAGAGGGATTGGCTACAGAGATAGCTCAGAAGGTTGTTGCTCATCTAGAGGCCAAAAACAAAGATGGGTCTTTTATACCTTCTGTTGAAGGCGTTCAGGATGCAGTTGAATTGATATTGATGCGTTCTGGTCTGTATGCCACAGCAAAGTCTTATATCCTATATCGTGAAAAGCACGCCGAGCTAAGAAAACGAGATATTTTCAAGAAAAGAGTTTCTCTTAAACCGTATGAATACCCAGAACTGCTTGAGTATGTAGATGGTATTCAGCATTCATACTGGTTGCACTCAGAGTTTAACTTTACATCAGACGTTCATGATTACATGGTCAATATAAACGAAGCGGAGAGGAATGCTCTCAAAAACGCTATGTTGGCAATCGCTCAGGTTGAGGTTTCAGTAAAAACTTTCTGGAG
>CAYIYJ010000016.1:5471-10577 GCA_964367655.1 uncultured Candidatus Saccharibacteria bacterium
AAAGAAGAAAATCCTGAATGGTTTGATGCCGCATATCAAGATTCAATCATTAAACTCTGTCAGGATGCCTATGAAGCAGAGTCATCTATTATTGATTGGATCTATGAGAAGGGAGACTTGGACTTTATGCCAAAAGATGTGGTTAAAGAGTTTGTGAAAAATAGATTTAACAACTCATTAGTATCTCTTGGCTTTGAAAAATTGTTTGAAGTTGATCAGAAGATGGTAGATCAAACAGAGTGGTTTGATGATGAGATTGCCACAACAAAACACGGAGACTTCTTCGTTAAACGGTCTGTGAACTATAACAAAAGGTCTGGAAGTATCACAGGAGCAGACTTGTTCTAAACCGTATTAATAAACCCTTAATCCCAAAACAAATCAAAACATATGAAATGGCTCAACGAAAATAGTAGAAAATTCCTAGCAAAAGATTATATTAACGATGGGTCAACCGCTGAGGAAAGAATTCGATTTTTAGCCGAACATGCTGAAAAGATATTGAAAGTTGATGGGTTTGCTGATAAGTTTTATGGATATATGGAGAAAGGTTATTTTTCTCTATCGACTCCGGTTTGGGTTAACTTTGGTTTTGCTAAAGGATTACCGATAAGTTGTTTTGGGTCTTATGTGGGAGACACTATGGGTGACATCTTGTATACAACAGCCGAAGTAGGAATGATGAGTAAGAAGGGTGGAGGAACATCTGCATACTTTGGTGATCTACGTCCTCGAGGTGCTGCGATAACCAACAACGGTTGTTCATCTGGTCCGGTTCATTTTATGCAATTGTTTGATACTGTAACTAACGTTGTTAGTCAGGGTTCAACACGAAGAGGTCACTTGGCAGCATATTTGCCAGTTGAGCATCCTGATATTGAAGAGTTTCTTGATGTTGGAACTGAAGGTAATCCAATACAAGGACTCACACATGCTGTCACCGTAACAGACGAATGGATGAAATCTATGGTTGAAGGTGATGAGAAAAAAAGAGCAGTGTGGGCAAAAGTTATCAAAAGAAGAACTGAGATAGGGTACCCATATATTTTATTTACTGATAATGTAAATAAAAACACTGTTGATGTATACAAAGAAGGAAATCATAAGATCTATGCAAGTAACCTGTGTAGTGAGATCGCACTACCTTCAAATGATAAATGGTCATTCGTTTGCTGTCTCTCTTCAATGAATGCGTTGTATTTTGATGAATGGAAAGATACTGATGCAGTGGAGACTCTTACATATTTCCTTGATGCTGTTATGACTGATTTTATAAACAAGCTTGAAGGATACAGAGATTCAGAGAGTGCTGAGCGACGACAGGAGTTTTATTTTATGGAAAAATCATATAGATTTGCGATTGAAAACCGAGCAATTGGTATTGGAGTATTGGGATGGCATTCATACCTACAAAGTAAAATGATTCCTTTTGAGAGTCAGGAGGCAGACACTTTGAATGTTCAAGTGTTTAAAACAATAAAAGAAAAGGCATACGGTGCTTCAGCTGAGATGGCTGTGAAATATGGTGAGCCTGAGATGTTGAAAGGAAAAGGACGCAGACATACAACTCTATGTGCTGTTGCTCCAACAACTTCATCTGCATTCATTCTTGGACAGGTATCTCAAAGTATCGAGCCTGTATGGTCTAACTGTTATGTAAAAGATATTGAGAAGATGAAAGTTACGATCAAGAATCCGTTTCTTGAAAAACTCCTAGAAGAAAAAGGTCAAAATACAAAAGAAGTGTGGCAAGATATTCGAGATCGAGATGGATCTGTACAACACCTTGATTTCTTGAATGAGGTAGAGAAGGGTACTTTTAAAACTTTTGCTGAGATAGATCAATATGCGATTATTGACCAAGCTGCTGCAAGACAATTGTTCATTGATCAGAGTCAGTCTTTGAACTTGATGATTAATCCAAAAACAACATCTGCAAAAGAGATTAACTCATTGTATATCGAGGCGTGGAAGAATGGTGTTAAGACGTTGTATTACCAACACAGTATGAACGCTGCTCAAGTGCTTGCTCGAAAGAAAAAAGTTTGCATAAACTGTGAATCATAATATGAATCATATAGAACAAACATTGGTTATCATAAAACCGGATGGTGTTGAGCGTTGCCTGATTGGCGAAATCATATCTAGATTCGAGAGGGTTGGATTAAAGTTGATTGCTATGAATATGGTTCAGCCAACCTCACAACAAATTGAACAACACTACACTCTTGATACGGGATGGAAAAAAGCGGTAGGAGAAAAAACTATTGCCGGATATAAAGAAAAGGGAATGGTTGCTCCAAGTGAAGATCCTTTTGAGATTGCCGACAGTATTCTTCTAAGACTGTCTACGTATATGACTGCAGGTCCGGTGATCCCTATGATCTGGGAAGGTCCACACGCAGTTAAACTAGTTCGAAAGATCATAGGAGGTACTGAGCCTCTTTCTTCTGATGTTGGTACGATACGAGGTGATTATGTTCTTGATTCCTACCAGTTGGCAACCGATGAAAATAGATCTATCAGAAATCTGGTCCATGCATCAGGAAGTGTCCCTGAAGCTAAGATGGAGATTGAACATTGGTTTGGAATCAGGGGGTGATTTTGTTTGATGTGTATGCTATATTGAGCCACATCAGGAGGATTGGATGAGTGGTTTAAATCAACAGTTTACTAAACTGTCGGGTGAGAAATTGCCCCGTGAGTTCGAATCTCACATCCTCCGCATATTATGTCAGAATCTATAAGTAAAGATCAAAAGAAAGATTTCTTGGAGCACTTTAAAGATTTGTCTAAAGATTTTTATAATCTAACCTTACTTGAAGGTCAAGAAACCGGGGTTAGTTTTCTTAGGAAAACTAACAAATATGAATTAGATAAGGTGTCAATGTTTCATATTTTCTATTTAGAAAAATATATAAATAATAATAAAAAGATTCCTATACGCATTGAAGTAATCTATGGGAAAGATAAAGGGAATGGTGTATCATATCGCTCAGAAAAATTAATGTTTGAACCCCTTGATTTTGAGGATCATACGAGTTATTTTTATGACCCTGCAAACAAATGTTTTTACAAAAAAAATCGGATTATTCCACCCTCTCGATTAGTGCAAGATGTTTACATTAGACATATTCGACCCAGTCTACCCTTTAGAGGTGTATGGACACGAACTAGAATATTTTTTTATTGGAATGCTCTAGTTTTTCTTTTTAATGCACTAGGGAAAGTGTGTTATTTTTTGTTATATATTGTTTCGGGTGATAAATACAAATATACGTACTATCTTGGAGAGGAGGAGCTAAACAATAAAATAATAAAATCATCTTTTAGATCGATAGACAGAGTAAGTCCAGCTGAAAGTAACGTAGAGAGTAAGAAGATAAATTTCTTTAGTTTACAGGTTTCTCAATGGTCTATCGTTTTATATGCAATCATGCACTTGTCTGCATATTGGTTGTTTATTTACATAAATTATTACTCAAAAAGCATATGGAGAATTTTCGAGAATAATTTTTTGACTGTTTTGTATGTCTGCCTGTCTTTTTGGTTATTAGAGTTTGTTATTCCCGGCTTTTTAAAGTTCTTAATAAGAAGTTTTTCAACACTATCAGCAAAATCACAATCAGTTAAAATAAAATAGGAATATTCCATGCCCACACCCTCATCCCAATACCTCAACACCACCGTCCATGTCACTATGGATCGGCCTTTAGGCTCTAAACACCCTAAACACGGTTTCGCCTACGAAGTAAACTACGGCTACGTCCCAGACACCATCTCAGGTGACGGGGAAGAGTTGGACGTGTATTATCTTGGAGTTGATAAACCCCTTCAAGAAGCAGAAGGTAGATGCATTGCCATCATCAAACGAGAAGATGACAATGACGACAAACTCATCGTTGTCCCAGAGGGTGTTACATTCACTGACGAAGAAATAATGAAACAAATTCATTTTCAAGAACAATGGTTTAAACCTGTAATCATTAGTCTCACAGGTCTTGGACGAAAAGGAGTGATCTTTATCCTCTCTCGAGATGGAACATTCAATGGGTAGAGGTAATTATGTATTCATTTGTCCTATTGATCATACTCAAGAACCAGTACTCCATGAGGGAGCTGATATGAAATGGATGACCTTGGATGAGATTAAAAATATTGATATAGGGTTTTTCCAGAATGATATAGTAGAGATGTTAGAAAAGATTACCAAACTAATTGGAAGACATATTTAATTTCATCAATAAAGATGGAGAGTATCAGTATCACAATCAAGAGTGGAGATTTATTCCAGTCAAATAAATGAAAGCTTTACTCTACACCTTCCGCACAAATAAACATGCCAAAGAATTCAGTGTTATAAAGCTCATCTTTTATTTACTTAAAATTTAATTTTACTTTATCTATGGTTTGTTAGGATATGTCTCATGTTTAAACATTTTTTAGAATGGATACATGACAAAATTTCTATAGATAAAAAAGACAGGTGTTTACAGATTAAACAAAGTGAAGTGTATTGGTGTGCACTAGGTGAGAATGTTGGGGATGAAGAAAATGGAAAAGGTGGTAAATTTAGACGTCCTGTTTTGATTTTTAAAAAATTCAATAATAATATATTTTGGGGTATACCAATGACTACCAAAAATAAGGATAATAAATATTATATAAAAATTCTGCTAAGAGATGTAGAACAATCTGTAATTATTTCCCAGCTTAGAGTTTTAGATACAAAACGTTTAGATTCTAAAATAGGCTACATATCAAAATTAGATTTTATAAAAGTAGTTAATTCTGTGATTAGTTTGTTGATACCTGATAACTTAAATCCGAACCATACAAGATGATTCGGACGATCGGGATAACCCATTTATGAAGTAAGTATATGCGTTATTTGTATACTGTCAAGAGTGTAACTTATACTGTCTACAACTTGAAGTCACAAATTGTGACTTCAAGTTGTGAGTCTGGAAAGAAGATAATTAAGGCTACTTCATCTAGACGCGCATGGTATAATATATATATGAAGAAATACATATCTACACTAGTCCTCATATCACTTATTGCTCTTACCCCAATCACTTCTAACGCACAACAAGCAACATCATA
>CAYIYJ010000017.1:0-9887 GCA_964367655.1 uncultured Candidatus Saccharibacteria bacterium
GTGTATAGTTTCCACATGAAAACAATTCTACATACCAATAAAGGAAATATTACTATTCAACTTACAGACACTCAAACCCCAAACACTGTGGCAAACTTCGTAAAGTTGGCAAAAGAAGGTTTTTACAATGGTGTAAAATTCCATCGAGTGATTCAAGACTTTATGATCCAAAGCGGTGACCCTCTTACCAAAGATGATACTGCTCAAGCGATGTGGGGAACTGGTGGTCCTGGATACAAGTTTGCAGATGAGATACATGCGGATAATCATAATGTGGCAGGAACTATCTCTATGGCTAATGCCGGTCCGAATACAAACGGCAGTCAGTTTTTTATCAATCTAAAAGATAATAATTTTTTGGACGATAAGCACACTGTGTTTGGTACGGTGATCGAAGGAATGGAGGTTGTAAAAGAGATAGGTTCAACAGCTATTGATATGTTGGATCGACCGACATATCCGATTGTTATTGAAACTGTTTCTGTAGAGTAGTTTTTTATAAACTGATATACTATGTGTATGCAAAAAACAACACGTGGTTTTTCTTTATTTTTAATTTTGATAGTAATTGCACTTCTTGCTGGAGGGTACTGGTATAAAGAAAAAGGAGGTAAGACCTATATGGAATCTTTCTTTGATAGAGCGCAAAAGGCAACAGATGGTGCAAAAGAGATTCAGGAAAAGATGAAATTACGAGACGAAGATATTAAAAAGAATCTGTAATACATATATGAGTCGTATAGCACATCTTCGGTATTTTCTCACACTTGCTTTTATTGCATGTGTTATACCTCTTACTGTCTCTGCGCATGTAAAGTGGTTTATTGATAGTGAAAAAGTATTATCAGAAACAACACAGGGTGCGGTGCCGTTTTACAATGTAACAAGTCTAGAAGTATTAGTGTGGGCGCTCGTGTCCATCGTTGCTGTACTAGCTTTCAGTATTCTGGATCGATACATACGAACTCCAAAAAAGATACTCGCTTTCGGATACAAACATGAAAAAGGCATTGTGCGAACTGCCCAAGTAATACTTGGATTGTTTTTAGTATCTGTGAGTTTTTTGTGGAATATAATTCTCATTCCTGAATTTCATGTTGTTGATACTCTAACCACTGTCTTAAAATATGTTCAAGTTGCCATAGGTGCAATGTTGATACTGGGTATATTGCCCCGAATAGCTTCAGCTGTGTTGTTTGCTATGTGCGTCATGCTTAGCTTTACTCACGGATGGATTGCTTTTGCAGAGAACGCCATGCTTTTAACATTGGCTGTATTTTTCTTTATAAAAAATTCACCAGCCGACTCGTGGTGGAATAGGTGCGATAAGCATGCTGTAGAAATTGTACGATTGGGAGTTGGTGTGTCACTTATCGTGCTGGCTTTTACAGAAAAACTAATGTATCCAGAACTCGGTATGTCTTTTCTTGATACCCATCAGTGGAATTTTATGACAACTATGTTTCCATGGTTTACTAATAAATTATTTGTATTGAGTACTGGTTTCGCAGAACTTATTTTTGGAATTATATTTATCTTGGGGTATCTTACTCGAATCAATACTGTGCTTATCGCTGGTTTTTTTGCAATGTCAGTCGTTACTATGTTTGTACAATTTGGTGCATGGGAAGTTGAGGATCTGGTTGTGTATTCTGCAGCGATATTGTTTATATTCTACGGTCACGGTAAAACTAAGTTCTTTCATGCGATATGGCCTGATTCTTGGCTACATAAACGGATTGTTGCAAAGGGAAAGTAGCTTTATTGCAAGGCGTGCATTCGTGCTATACTGCCAGTATGAAAACAACAGGACTATCAGGCAATGAGATGTATTGTATAGATAAGATCGGATACAAAGCTGGCGATATTGTCGTCGGCAACAGCGTTCATTCTTTGGGAGTGTTACGAAGTATCGGCTCAGGATTTCGGGCAATCGTCGGTGGAGAGATCTCTCAGTTCACCAAACTCATCGAAGAAGGTCGTTTGGCCGCACTTACTCGTATGGAGCAAGAGGCTAAAGATCGGGGAGCTGTAGGTATTACAGGAGTTACAAGTGAACTTATTTTCCATGGAGGAAACATAGAGTTTTTGTCAGTAGGATCTTCTCTTCATACAAAAGCCAATCATGGAGAAAAAGAAACATATGCTTTTAGTACTTCAACAGATGGGCAAGATTTGTATGCACAAGTTGATGCACATTATAAACCAAAAAAGTTTGTGTTTGGTAACGTTGCGTATTCGATAGGAATAACTCGAGGTATTATTGGTATGTTTAAAACACTGGCTCGAGGGGAGATAAAAGAATTTTCTGATATTTTCAATAAAACAAGACATCTTGCGTTAGAGCGTATTGTTGCTGAGGCAAAAAAAGATGGGGCCAATGCTGTAGTTGGTATTGAAACAACAATCTTGCCGTTGGTAGGGACTGGTGTGCAAGAGATGCTTATGATCGGTACAGCTTCTCACAATGATGCGCTTCCACATGATGGAGTGGTGACAAGTGATCTTACAACACAAGAGATGTGGAATTTGAATAAGATGGGATATGCCCCAACAAAATTATTGATTGGAACATCTGTGTATTCTCTTGGTTTTATTGGCGGTATTACATCTTTTGTAAAATCACTCGTAAAAGGAGAGATCCCAGAGCTTTCTAAGCTTATATACGAAGCTCGAGAAAATGCATTGGCAATACTTAACAAGCAAGCTAATGATATCGGTGCAGATGAGGTTGTTGGAGTTAAAACCTATGTGTATCAGTTGGGAAGTGGATTGATCGAATTCTTGGCCATTGGTACTGCTGTGAAAAAGATGGATAACCTTCAAAACACAAGTGAAGAATTGGCACCACAAGCATTTACTCATGATTGGGATACGTTTATAAATACAGCTGAATTCAGTTTTGGGGTTGAGTTGAATAAAGATTAACAGGGTGGATAGGCGTGGTATACTAGAAGTATGATGTCTACCACTAAAAAAGAATTGATTCTTGTATGTATCGCCCTTGTTGTTCTTGCAATCTCTGCGTACATATTGATGCATAATAAGCAGGCGGATCCTGTTGTAGACACGTCTCCAGATGCTGTCGCTACTTCATCGGTTCCTAGCGCTACTGAGGTAAAGCAATTTTCACATGTATCATCATCAACCTCTGTACTGGTTGAGTATATTCAATTTACAAATCAACTTCCTAAGTCAGTAGTAGCTCAGTTGAATCTTCGAATTGAAAAAGAGGCTCGTGAGATGTTCAATGCGAATAAAAAAGAACTTGAAGAGATGGTAAAAGGTTTTTTGGACACAAACACACTGCTCGACGGTCAGAATCTTGTTGAAGATATGAAGATTGATACTGTGTATGTAAATGCTGACGCCGGAATAGCTTCTGTGGCACAAGAACTGTATTCAGATACAGGTGGGGCACATGGATCACTTTCGTATCGTTCATCGTTGTATGATTTGAAGACGGGAAAAGATCTCAAGCTAACAGATTTGCTAACTGGTGATTATGAAAAAACACTTACCGCATACATAAAAGATCAGATCATCAATCAAACTCCGGATTGTACAAATTGTGATCTGTTGGGTGGGGATATAGATCCTTTGGTAAACAATGTGATTTCAAAATCATTTGTTTTGGATGGAAAAGGTATTACGTTTCTTTATGGAGCATATGCTCTTGGTCCATATAGTTCTACGGCCGGTGGTCAGTCAATACATGTACCGAAAGAGGTGCTCAAAGATTTTATCAAGAGAGAGTGGTAATATATAAACATATGGCAGAATCAACAATCACGACAACAATCGATCCTCAAGGATATCTTCTTATTACATTCAATGGTGATCTAACCACTGATACTGTCGATACGTTTAAAAAAGATCTAGCAGACGCTTCACTCATTATTCAAAAACAGTTTGAAGAAAATCATCGTCAAGTAAAGATTCTTCTAGATGTAACTCATTTTACTGGTAACTACGCAACAGATGCTTTGGCTGCATTAGTTGCCTTTGCACAAGAAAACAAACCTTTTGTAGAAAAAACTGCTAGTTTCGGCGGTACATATAAAGTACATCTTGCTGGTGAGGCTGCGATTGCATTATCTGGTCGAACCAATATCCACATGTTTGATGATAAGATAGATGCTGTGATGTGGCTACTAGGAGAAACTGTTCAATAAAAATATCATGAATCTTGTATATACTAGCGGTATCATAATAGCCATCTTGATTATTCTTAGGGTAGTTTTTTTGTTAAAAACTCGTTATCCAAGAAAAGCCGTATCAACTTCTGGAAAGTTGATAATCGTTCGTCACGGTGAATCTGATTGGAATAAATTAGGATTGTGGACTGGTAAACGAGATCGACATCTTACAGAGTTTGGTTTTAAGTGTTCAGAAGATATGGGTCAACTGATCATCGACATACCTATTCATCAAGCTTATGCGTCTATGCAAGTAAGAACCATAGAAACACTATCCAGTATGATGGAAGTTAAAGGTCAGTACGATGTGCCTACGGAGTATGTTCGGGAATTAAACGAACGTGATTATGGAGACTATACTTCAATGAATAAAGAAGAGGTGGAAAAAAAGATTGGAAAAAAAGCTTGGGATAGTCTACGACGAGAATGGGATTATCCTGTGCCAAACGGAGAAACTCTTAAAATGGTATACGAACGAGTTGTACCTTTCTATCAAGAAAAGGTTGTACCAATACTTCTATCTGGTAAAAATGTTTTAATTGTCTCTCATGGAAATGCTATCCGAGCACTTGTTAAATACATAGAATCAATATCAGATGAACGGATAAAGCACGTTGAGATGCTGTTTTGTAGTGTGCTTGTATTTGATGTAGACCGCAAAGGAAAGGCTGTACACAAAGAGATTAGACGATTGCCTTAGGTGTTTGATATACTGTATCTATGGAACCTACAATACAACAAACACAATCAACTGGTGGTAAAAACACCCTTATTGCCATTACTGTTCTTATTATTCTTGTTATTGCTGGAGTATTTTATCTAGCCAAGAAAAATGAGCAAGAGATGTCTGTAAAAAAAGATACTGTAACTGTGGCGCAGGATAATGCTCCGCAAGCAATGCCTGAAGCGCCAGTCTCTGTTGCAAGTGCTATAGCAACATCGTCTGAGCCAAAGAGTTATACGATGGCAGAAGTTGCAACTCACAATACTGCAACAAGTTGTTGGACAACTGTTAGTGGTCAAGTGTATGACTTAACAGGATTTGAAGACAAACACCCTGGAGGGAAAAAAGCTGTATTGAAGTTGTGTGGTATCGACGGTACTGCAAACTTTACAGCTCAACATGGCGGTAAAAAAGGTCCGATGGGTGCATTGGATAAGTTGAAGATTGGAGTTTTGCAACAATAGATTGGATTAATGATATAATCGATTCATGAACATATTCACTGAGCTAAGTCTTATCGTAGTGATTACTACATGTGTAGCTGTGATTGCCCACGTCTTGCGTCAACCACTTGTTGCGGGATATATATTGAGCGGTATTGTACTTGGGCCGTACGTGCTCAATGTTTTACATTCAACTGAATTCGTGGAACTTTTTGCAAAGATTGGTATATCAATACTATTGTTTATTGTTGGTTTAAGTTTAAGTCCTTCTGTTATAAAAGAAACTGGAAAAGCGTCACTTGCTATTGGTGCAGCTCAAGTGTTGTTAACTACGGTTCTAGGATTTTTGGTGATGCGAGCTTTACACTTCGAACCCGTTGCATCTATGTATGGAGCAATAGCGCTTACGTTTAGTAGTACAATTATCGTTCTTAAGATTCTTTCCGATAAAGGTGATCTGAATAAGTTGTACAGTAAGATCGCTGTTGGATTGTTGATTGTACAGGATATTATTGCAACCTTGATCTTACTCGGTATATCGGCTCTGGGTACACATGGTGCCATAGCAGGTAGTTTAGGTACTGTACTTACTACACTCCTACTTAAGGCTGTTGTTGTTTTCTCTGTGTTGTATTTGATAAGTCGATACGTATTGCCGAAACTATCGGCTTACCTAGCGTCTTCGCAAGAACTGCTGTTTCTTTTCTCTGTTGCTTGGGGATTGGGAATGGCAGCACTGTTCTATGCAATCGGTTTTTCTATAGAGATCGGAGCTCTTATCGCTGGTATAACTTTATCTATGTCTAGTTTCGCATATGAGATAGGTTCACGGATGCGACCTCTTCGGGATTTCTTCGTTGTTTTGTTTTTTGTTTTGTTAGGATCTCAGATGATCTTATCTGATATTCCCACTCTTATTCTTCCTGCGATAGTTCTCTGTATTTTTGTACTTTGTATTAAACCGCTTATTGTAGTTTTGATTATGAACACTATAGGTTATAGGACTCGCACAGGATTTCTTACAGGTATATCGATATCACAGATTAGTGAATTCTCTTTGATTCTGATGACTCTTGGATTATCACTTGGACATGTGGATCAAAAATTAACTTCCTTGATTACACTCGTTGCTGTTATTACTATTGCAGGATCAACCTATGCGTCTATGTATGCGCGTCAATTATTTGCATTATGTAAAAAATACATGAAGGTGTTTGAGTGGAAACAGCATGGAAAACGGGAGCCTAGTTCTGGTGCTGTTATGCCAGAGATGATTGTGTTTGGGTATGATAGAGTTGGATATGATTTTGTTCACGTAGCTCAAAAGATTCAAGCTCGGTATTTAGTTGTTGATTTTAACCCAGTTTCTATAAAAAAGATGCAAAGTGCTGAGATCCCATTTCGTTTTGGTGATGCGGAGGATGTTGAATTTTTGCAAGAGATAGGTGTACCATCTGCTCGAATTATAGTTTCAACTATTCCTGATTACAGGGTTAACTCACTACTTGTTGCGTATTATAGGAGGTTTAATCCAGACGGAATTATCATGGTCATATCTCATGATATACGGCAGGCGAAGGATCTGTATCTGGCTGGAGCGACATACGTGATTATGCCACATTATCTAGGTGCGCATCACGCTTCAAACATGATTGCTGAGTTCGCGTTTGATGTAGAGAGATTTGATCGTGAGAGAAACAAGCACTTGTCACACATAGCAAAGAGGGAGAAATTGGTCCAACAGCAATAAGAAAGGGATAGGTCTAGTTTGTATAGTTCACTGAAAGGTGTACTATGGACAGTGTAGGTTATCGCCTTGTAAGACTTTGGGTTTTCATCCGTCTATCTGTGATGAACCAGCAAAATATAAAAAAGAAATTTATTGAACTCCATACTACCGAATCCGACAAGCTTTTCCGGTACTGTTTTTTGAGGGTGTCTGATAGACAGACCTCTCTGGATATGGTTCAAGACTCCTTTGTTAGGTTGTGGAACG
This sequence comes from uncultured Candidatus Saccharibacteria bacterium, assembly GCA_964367655.1. Taxonomy (GTDB): domain Bacteria; phylum Patescibacteriota; class Minisyncoccia; order Phycocordibacterales; family CAIZLB01; genus CAIZLB01. The sequence continues at coordinate 7,363 of CAYIYJ010000017.1, forward strand.
TGATCGTGCAGGAAAAAGAGATTGTGAATATGCGGTCTTTTTTGTTTAGAATCGCTCACAATCTGGTTGTTGATTGGTATAGAAAAAAGAAGGCGATATCGCTTGATAGTATGACTGATCGAGAAGACGGTGAGTTGGGGTTTCAAATTGTTGATGAAAGTCAGGTAACACTTGATATCGGTGCTGAAGGAAGAATGTTTTTAAAAAAGATTAAAGATTTGAATGAGACATATAGACACGTAGTCTATCTTAGATTCGTTGAAGACTTATCACCTAAAGAGATTGCTTTGATTGTCGATCTAGATGTTAACACTGTCTCAGTTAGGATTAATAGGGGTATAAAAGAACTGCGAAGCATGCTTCATATAAATATTATATAAATAAATTATGTTTTTTTTAAAAAAATACAAAGGAATAGACGAGGCCAAACAAATATCACTTTCAACAGAGGAAAAAAGTGCTATGCGTGCATATCTTGAACAATACGCTGACAATCGGCCTGTAGAAGATGTACAAAAAATACAGATGTTTACAAATATGTTTATGCAGCGGGCATATGGGATTGCTGTGTTGATGTGTATTGTTGGAGGAGGGGTTGTCTACGCTTCAGAAGAGGCTCTACCTGGAGATGTTTTGTATGTTGCAAAAGTAGCCATTAGAGAACCTGTTGAAGGATTATTTATTAGTGGCATTGATGCTGAGATCACATGGCAAGAGCAAAAAGCTATTAGACGATTGAAAGAGGTTGAGATGTTGGCGCATATCGGAGTTTTTGATGAGAAGAAACGCGTTGTTGTGGAGAAAAGTTTTGATGACAGTGTTGAACAGTTTGCTAAGATAAACGCAAAGATAGAGAAAGAGTTATCTGAGATAGATGCTAAAAAAAAGAAGTACGAATTTGAATCAAGGGTGGCTCTGCAGTTAGAAAAAGTACGAGCTAAAAAACAAGCCGATGAATTACGTATCGCTCAAAACATAGAGATTGAATTGCTAGAACAAAAAGTTCGTCAAAAACTTGCAGTTATTCATGTTGAAGAAAAAGAGTTGAATCAATCTGATGAGACCAGTAGGGGTTGGGATAAACCTCGTACACAGTTTGAGGTTCATGGAGTCGTTGATGATAATATCAAAGTTGAGATACCGGCTAGTAGCCGATAACGGTTTTAGGGTATTGGCAATATATCAAAAAAGAATAATGTCTCATATCATACAAGCATGAATACACAGATACTTGATACCACATCAGGACCGCAGGTAGTTGTTTTATTAGGTCTTCAGTGGGGAGATGAAGGTAAAGGTAAAGTGAGTGATTCTATAACTAAGCATCTCGCCAAAGAATCATATGTAGTTGTTGGTGCCAATGGTGGCGGCAATGCAGGGCATACTGTTGTTATAGATAAGAGTGATGCTACTGGAGGAAAAGTAAAGCTGGCCTTTCATGAACTTCCAGGCGGTGCGGTTGAGGCTGAGTGTATATTTTTATCACAAGGTCGTGTTATCAATCTTCAGAATCTTATAAAAGAAAGTGAGGAAATAGAGCTACATAAACCTAATACGAAACGTTGCATTTATGTTGCATCACGAGCAATTGTAAACATTGACGGTGTCTATAATAAAGTAGAAGATATTATCGAGGAGTCTAAAGGTGTAAACAAAGTTGGTTCAACTAAACAAGGTATAGGTCCAGCTTATGCAGGAGAAGCTTTGCGAACTGCTTTGACGATGGGACAATTATTTTCTTTATCCAATGATCAGATTGATCAAAAAGTATCAGAGTTGTGTACTGTATTTCCATATCTTAAAAAAGAAGAGATACTTCAAGGTCTATCTAGCGCTAAAGCAAATATTCAAGCGTTGCTACAGTCAGGAAAAATACAGATCGTGTCAGATGATTTTCTAACAACTGATGTTGTGAAAGGAAAACATATTCTTATCGAAGGGGCCCAGTCTGTTGGCCTTGGTAAGTTTGGTGGTTCATATCCAAACAACACTAGTTCAGATTGTTCACTGCACGGTATACTTTCAGCATGCCTACTTCCCAAAGCTGATCTCTGTATAGGTGTTGCTAAAGCTATTGTTTCAAAAGTGGGCGGAGGACGTTTTAATACCAAGCTTGAAGATTCTGGCGTGCCTGTTGATTTTGTAAATGAATACAGAGAGATGGCTTGTGAATACGGGGCAACTACAAAACGTCCACGACAACTTGGTTTTTTTGACGCGGTGCAGATGAGATATGTTGTGAAGACAGGAAATGGAACACAACGACTGTGGATCAACATGGGGGACATGTTAAAGCTATTTGCTGATAGAGGTGTGGAGAATAAGATAGCTGTGGCCTACAAAGTGAATCGTTTTGACTCAAAGACAGGCGAACGAACTGTTGTCGTGCTACAAGATTCTATTCCGTTACAAGAAGATGAGATTGTTGAGATTGTCTATGAACCGTTACCGGCTGTGCATGATCTAGAAAAAGATCTACCTGTGTGGTTGAGTGCTGTACGAGAGAAGATTGATTTTGCAGGTCC
>CAYIYJ010000018.1:0-8918 GCA_964367655.1 uncultured Candidatus Saccharibacteria bacterium
TATATAGTTTCAAAGTACCTTTGAAATTCTGTTTCTGAAATAGACCGTATATCTGAAGCAGCATCTGCCTTTGCGGGTGTACCTGACATATGCGTATGGTTAGAATGGTCTCCTTTCATATATGATAACGTGATATATGTATGTATATTACAAGTTTATAGGCCTACAGAGCCTCTGGACCCGATAGTCGCAAATCCATCAAGACAAACTCTTGATTTAGATAATAATTAGGCAAAACAGTCCTTATTTTAAAGCCGAATTTCTCATAAAACGTTCGAGCAGGCCATTGCATACCAGTCTCAAGCTTCATAACATGACACTCCTTCTTTTTAGCTGATTCTATGAGGTGTGTGACCAGTAACTTACCAACCCCCTTACCCCGTTCACTCATCTTTACGATGATCGCGTCTATAGTGGCAACACCTGTATTTGTCTCCATAACCCCATATCCGATAATTGACTTATTTTCATCACGGGCTACATATATGACCTTTTTCTTAGGGTACTCTTTAGACACCTCACCCACGTGTTCACCGTTGGCAAGGGTCCATTCTGTAGTGTTAAACTCCTCCAACACCTCAGGATGCTTCTTCAGATCAAATTCATGAATACTGATTTCTTTATGCATATACGATAGATAGTATAGCACATCTGGGCTTTTTACACCTTTACCACAATACTCACGATCTTATTCTTCACGTAGATAGTCTTCATCACTTCTCCATCACCTATATGTGAGGAAACAATCTCTTTGGCCCGCTTTACAATATCAACCTCAACATCATCAGGAAGTATGTCTATCTGACCACGTAGTTTTCCATTTACTTGAATACCGACAGTGACAGTCTCTACAAGAATTTTTTTAGCGTCAAATTTAGGCCAAGCGCTTACATGGATAGATTTTTTATTACCAAACCGTGTCCACAATTCTTCTGCAACATGTGAAGTAAATGGCGCAATGATCTGCAAGAACGTTTCGAATTCTTTTTTATTTATTTTTTCACACGTCTCAAGTTCGTTCAACAATATCATGAGTGATGCTACGGCCGTATTGAAAGCAAAAGTATCAATATCTTCTGTTACTTTTTTAATCGTCTTATGGATATGGGAGATTATTTTTTTATCAGTTTTTTGAGTATTTTTTACATCAACTTTATCTGCAAGTCTCCAAACACGATCAACAAAACGACGTGTTCCAATGATACTATCAGTACTCCATGGCAGAGATGAATCAAACGGACCAATAAACATCTCGTACATTCGGAATGCATCTGAGCCATAGGTAGCAATACATTCATCTGGATTGATCACATTTCCCCAACTCTTACTCATCTTTCGACCATCAGCAGCTAGAATCATACCCTGATTGCGAAGCGCTTTGAACGGTTCATCTGTAGGAACCAATCCCATATCAAACAAGAACTTATGCCAGAAACGTGAGTACAGCAGGTGACCTGTTGCATGCTCCGCTCCACCGATATACATATCAACTTGTTTCCACAACTTAAGTGCGGAAGGACTAGCGAAAGCAGATTTATTTTTTGGATCCATATACCTCAAGAAATACCATGAAGAACCTGCCCATCCTGGCATAGTATTTGTCTCGTATCCTGCTTTCACCCAAGATGAGATACCAGCAAGCGGAGACTCACCTGTTCCTATTGGTTCATATGATTTTACGTTTGGAAGATTTAGTGGAAGTTCAGATGGTTTTAATGGAATAATATTACCCTCTTTGTCGTGCTTAAGTGGAATAGGTTCACCCCAATATCGCTGTCGCGCAAAAACAGCATCACGTATCTTGAATCTGTCCGCCACTTTTGCACCGATACGTTTTGCGATAACCTCAGCTGATTCACAAACAACTTTAACCATATCTATACGATACTTTAGAGCAAATTCGTAATCTCTCTCATCCATATCTGGAACACCCATCACTGCACCAGTACCGTATGAAGACAATACATAGTTAGCAATATATATAGGTAATTTTGATCCAGTATCCGGATGAATAGCGGATACACCATCGATCAAAATACCAATCTTTTCTTTTATATCTTGCTCACTTGTAGACCATGTCTTTGTTTGAGATTCGTATGCACGTGCAAGCGGATGATCTTTTGCTACAACCATAAACGTCACACCTGACAATGTATCCAAACGTGTTGTATATACAGTTACAGCATCGACTTCTGCAGATCCTTCTATTGAAAAAGAAACATTATACCCGGTGCTTTTACCAATCCAGTTTTTCTGAATCGTTTTGATATGATCACTCCAATCCAATGTATCCAATCCACTAAGGAGTCTGTCTGCATACGCAGAAATACGCATAAACCATTGTCTCATCTGTTTCTTCTCCACAGGAAAACCACCTCGTTCACTTTTACCATCAATAATCTCGTCATTAGCAAGTACAGTTCCGAGTTCTGGACACCAGTTCACCTCACTATGTCCTTCATACGCTAAACGATATCCCATCAACACCTTTTCTCTTTCTGACTTTGAAAAAGATTTCCACTCTTTGGCTGTGAACTTTTTTTCACCAGAGACAACATCTCCACTTTTTTCAAAGATAGCTACAAGATCTTTAATTGGTCGGGCTTTATCTTTTTTAACATCATACCAAGCATCATACAGTTTTAAAAAGATCCACTGTGTCCACTTATAGTACTCAGGGTCCGCAGTTGAAACTTTTCGAGACCAGTCATATGACAAACCAATGATGGATAATTGTTTTTCAAATGTTTTTGTATTTTCCTGTACCGCTTTACTTGGATGAATCTTATGCTTAATCGCATATTGTTCTGCAGATAAACCAAACGCGTCATATCCCATAGGATGCAGCACGTTATACCCTTGCATACGCTTCATCCGTGCATACACATCACTCGCAACATACCCACGAGGGTGTCCGACGTGTAGACCTGCTCCAGATGGATACGGAAACATATCGAGCACGTACATCTTTTTTTTCTTAGCATTTTGAGCTGTTTTGTAAACTTCTGTCTTTTGCCATTCTTTTTGCCATTTGCTATCAAACTTTTTGTGATCGTAGAATTGAGGGGTTTTCATAAGGGTTAATATATCATATTTTATATAAGTAATTATAAACACAACAGACCAGCACGCGGGATACGGGTGAGGTACTGGTTTACTGTCTTAAACTGGTTCAAATAACCCTAAAATACAGCACAAACAGAGGTCTCACCCTGTCGAAGGGCGAGGCTCAGGAGAAGTTGTTTTGTACTATATATATGAATCATATGTATGAACATAGAATATAGCCTCCCCTTCAAAAAGGCAAACAGGGCTTAATATGGTTGCCCTACACCCCAAAATATGATATGGTATCCCAATATGTCATTAAACGTACAAATCGATAAAAACCAAAACGAGTCACCCTCATCAGTGCTACGACGTTTTACTAAAAAAGTTCAAGAGTGGGGCGGTCTTAACAAAGTTCGAAGTAAGCGATATGCTGTTCGAGAACTATCTAGTTATAAGACCAAACAAGCAACTCTTAAGAAGATCAAAAAGAACAACGAGCGGATGGCAGAGATCAAGCTTGGAAAATTCTTTAACACTCAAAAATCTCGATAATCTATGCGTGTACTTGTAGAGACAGAGACAATCTTAGCTACATACACTACAAAAAAAGCACCACTTATTACTGGTGCTTTTTTGTCGACTGTTAAAGACACAATACTTGGAAAAAAGTACGACCTATCGATCTCATTTGTAGGAAAAGAAAAGATGCGCGAGATCAATCGAACAAGTCGAGGTATAGATAAAGCAACTGACATATTGTCATTCCCTATTGAACTAGGAAAAACAGGTGCCGGAGAAATATATATCTGCACTGATAAAGTGATTAGTAAGAGCGCTGATTTTGAATCTACACCAAAAAAATATCTAGAATATCTTTTTGTACACGGTATGGTACACCTACTTGGACATGATCACGGTACAAAAATGGATTCATTGGAAAAAAAATACACAAAAAAACTTCACATACTCTATCCTTACAGGTATACTGAATAGTATATGAAGAAGTCCGAGCAAAATACGGCGGTTTTAGAAGTTGGAACAAAATCCCTCCGTATTTTAGTTTTGGACAATCATGACTCTGAAAGAAGAAAGATACTGGCAACAGCTTCAGTACCGATTCAATATATAAAGAGAGGCGTCATCTCAAATCCGGATGAACTCATCCAATCCATACGACTTGGTCTTTCCAGTATCCAAAAACAATATCTACCTAAAATACAAAGCATACTCATTGCCCTTTCGGGTACAGCCCTGACAAGTATTATTAGCAACGCTCAAATCGAGATCTCTCAACGAACAGGGATAGTTGATGCACGAACACTTGATATGTTGATGCAGAAGATCGAAGAGCGTATTCCTGAACATGTTATTCAAAACAAAAAGATAGTGCAGGTGATACCTCAAGATTATCGCATAGACAGTAAACGAGTACCTGGAGACAAAGCTCTTGGATTACGAGGTTTGATCTTGGAAGCCAAAGCTTTGTGTATCATGGTACAGAAGCAACATCTTGAGAATATCTTATATGCATGTGAGCAATGCGGTCTAGAGCCTGAGGATGTCTTAGTAAGTCAACATAGTTATGCAGAGACTATGATCAAAGAAGCAGATCGTTTAGCAGGTGTCTGTGTTGTAAATATCGGAGGTGATACAACCTCAGTCATCACATATGACGAAGGTGTCCCTTTGTACTTTGAGGTTCTCCCTATTGGTTCTCAAGATATAACAAAAGATTTGGCTTTGGGATTGAAAGTTACAATTGAACGTGCTGAGCAAATCAAACTCAACCCTGCAGGAGAATTGCAAAAGCTATCCATAGAATTAACTGAGATAATTCTAAAGAAACATAAAACAAACATTAAAAAAGAACAGCGAGAAAAAGCTCTTTTCCTTAACCTTGAAGAAAAATATCACGAGGTAGTATTTGCTCGACTGATAGATATATTCGAACTTGTGCAGAACCATCTAAAAAAGATCAGAAAAGACAGGTTGCTTCCTGCAGGTGTACACATCTGTGGAGCTGGTGGCAAGATAGCAGATATAGATACTATAGCCAAAGAGATCCTACACTTACCTATACAGGTAGTAAAAGATGTTGATATCTACAAAAATATCAGCAAGCACAAGATCGGCAATGAATCCAATCCTCCTTTTTACACACCTGACTACCTATCTCTATATGGTACAGGGCTCTATTATCTAAGGACAGAGGAAAAAGAAGAATCCAGTACATACAACAAACACAGGAAGACAGGATCAGTATTTCAAAGCATTTTCTCTTGGCTTAAGCAATTTCTGCCTTAAAATCACGACACGCCGTTCCTCTATCTCAAACTTCCCAAGCGGGATTTTTGTGGTATTATTCCTCTCATGGCACAAGTAAAAAATGACGTTGAGACATTTGCACGGATTTACGTGATTGGAGTTGGTGGATCAGGTAAAAACGCGACAAATCATATGATCGAGGCCAAAGTAAAAGGCGTCGATTATATTACTGTGAATACAGATGCTCAAGACCTACAAAACTCTCTAGCACCAAAGAAAATCCATATCGGAAAAAACCTCACAAAAGGACTTGGTGCTGGAATGAATCCAGAAGTTGGAAAAAGTGCGGCCGAAGAAACAAAAGCAGAGATCCAAGAAGCTCTTAAAAATGCAGACATGGTATTTGTTGCTGGAGGACTTGGTGGTGGTACATGTACCGGAGCAGGTCCAGTTGTTGCCCGCATTGCAAAAGAGATGGGTACACTTACTATTGGAGTTGTAACAAAACCTTTCATGTTTGAAGGTCAGCGGCGTATGCGACTAGCAGAAGAGGGATTGTCAGAACTTTCTCGATCAGTAGATGCACTCGTTGTAGTACCTAACGACAAACTTCTTGCAGTTGTAGACAAGAACACTACTGCTAAAGACGCGTTTGCAATGTCAGACGAGGTCCTACGACAAGCTGTCGAAGGTATCTCTCAACTTATAACAACTCCAGGAACTGTTGGAAACATCGACTTTGCCGATATTCGAGCAGTACTTGAAAACGCCGGTTCAGCACTTATGGGTGTTGGAACTGCAAGTGGTGAGAACCGAGCAACTGATGCAGCTAAAGCAGCCATCTCATCACCCCTTATCGATGTATCTATCCATGGAGCAAAAGGAGTACTCTTCTCTATCGCAGGTAGTGATGATCTTACTATGTACGAGATATCAGAAGCAGCTCGTGTGATCACAGAATCTGTAGACCCTGATGCTAAGATTATCTTTGGAACAGTTAAAGATGACAGTCTTAAGAAGAACGAAATCCGCATCACAGTTATTGCAGCAAACTTCCCTGACAAACTTACAGCTGTACGAAATATATTCAAGGACCGAGATGCAATGATCCAAGACAGTCAATCAAACCAACAAGACAATTCTAAAGGAAAGATCTTCAACTCTATTGGCAACATGTTTAAAGACGAAGCTCCAGTATCAACACCAACTCAATCTTCCTCAGTTACTAAGATAGAAGAGGTTATCGATGATACAGCCTCATCAAATGTTATGAAGCCTTCAGCAAGTGATGATGATTGGAGTGCAGTACCTGCCTTTCTAAGACGTTCAAAAGGACGATAAAACTACACAATAAAAATACAAAGACGACAGAGACAAGCATGGTGTATACTGTACATCATGCTTGATCTTATTATTATAGGTGGTGGACCTGCAGGAGTATCAGCAGGTGTATATGCTGCCAGAAAACGTATTACCAGCGCTCTTATAACTGATGGTTTTGGAGGTCAAAGTATCGTCTCTGATGATATACAAAACTGGATAGGAACTCCCCACATAAGTGGATCTGACCTGGCAAAAAGTCTTGAGACTCATGTGCGAGAATACTCAGACACGATCCTAACCATTCATGATAAAACACGAGTGCTTAAGGTAGAAAAAACAAGCACAGGTTTTTCTGTGTCAATAAAAAATAATAAAGGTGAAGAATCAACACTTGAAACAAAAGCTGTTCTTGTTGCAACCGGAAGTATTCGTAAAAAATTACCTGCGAAAGGTGCCGACATCTACGAACACAAAGGTGTTACATACTGTGCCTCATGTGACGGTCCGATGTTTACAGGTATGCCGGTTGCAGTGATTGGTGGTGGAAATGCAGCTTTCGAAACAGCTCTCCAACTTTCCGCATACTGTTCACACGTCTATCTTATAAACAGAACTGATACATTTAGAGCTGATGAAATCACAGTTGAAAAAGCTCGCAAAAAAGAAAACATAACGTTTATCACAAATGCAGTAACTGAAGAAGTATCAGGTGAAAAGTTTGTAAATAAACTTACCTACTCTAGTGCCGGAGAAACAAAATCTCTTGATGTGAACGGAGTCTTTGTCGAGATCGGACAAGAACCTAACACTAGTTTTGTAAAAGATTTGGTGGAATTAAATCCAGCAGGACATATTGTAGTAAACCCTCGCAATCAGAGAACTTCAATCGATGGAGTATGGGCTGCTGGAGATTGTACTGATGGGTTATATCACCAGAACAACATTGCTGCTGGAGATGCAGTCAAAGCGTTGGAAGATGCGTATGTGTGGTTGCAAGAATAATATGCAAAAAAAACCGCGTGAGGAATTTGACATCACTGTCTCCTTCCTCACACGGATCGTTTTACAAATGCACCGACCAAAGGCACTCGCTCAACACTTGTAATATAGCAGGATCAGGTCGTGAGTGCAACCTATTCATCTTCGCCTACAAAACTACACACAGCATTAAATTGATCGGTACCTCTTCTATAAACATCTGTGATATTATTTATATATGAATCCTCAAATAAGATCCGCAGGTCCTGCGACCTTTATCTTTGTAAATATGATGCTTTTTGTAGCATACATTGGCGCCTCATACACCTTGGGTCGTATAAACAGATATAGTTTTTCGCTCAGCTTATATGAAGATGTACTAATTTTTTTCCCTTTAGTCCATGGCGCCATTCTGGTCATTATTGGGGTTGTGCGTAAACTTATTACAATAGCTGGTACTGATAACAATCGTATTCCTAAATATTGTCTTCGAACGATTATAATTTTAGGCCTACTTTATTTTTGTGCATTTTTATTAATAAATTTTACGTTTATACAATTTTAAAATTGAAGCTCCTAATCCACTTGTGGGCAATACAGGATTCGAACCTGTGGCCTCGTCTACGTCAAAGACGCGCTCTACCAACTGAGCTAATCGCCCCAATGGGTTTAGGGTACCATGTTTGGGTTTGGGGCGGAAGTGGACTGCAAAGCTTTTCGAATCCCAAAAACCCTAACGGGTTTTTTAAGTCTAGAGTATTGTAACATTGGCGGAAGTGGAGGGATTCGAAGCTTACAGCTTCGGTACACCTTTGCCATTTGATTCGGAGCACAGCTCCTCACAAATAAGGCAAAGCTTTTCGAATCCCAAAAACCCTAACGGGTTTTTTAAGTCTAGAGTATTGTAACATTGGCGGAAGTGGAGGGATTCGAACCCTCGATGGAGTTTCCCCCATGCCGCTTTTCGAAAGCGGTGCTTTCAACCTCTCAGCCACTCTTCCCTTTTTAGACCTTGATTTCCCAAGGACTTATTGATATATTGAAGCACATATTGGCCCCATCGTCTATCGGTTAGGACAGCAGGTTTTCAATCTGTTAAGCGGAGTTCGATTCTCCGTGGGGTCACACGAGCAAAACCCACCGTAAGGTGGTTTTTGTTTTGCAAGTGTTGACCCTAAGCGAATAGACCAAACTTATTTCATCATCTCATTCACCTTCTTCTTCGTCGCCGGCCCAAAATACCCCGTCGCAGGTTTAATCTTGTAATACTTCTGGAATCTAATCAAAGCAGATCTTGTTGC
>CAYIYJ010000019.1:0-6258 GCA_964367655.1 uncultured Candidatus Saccharibacteria bacterium
GAGAGAGAGGGATTCGAACCCTCGGTACCCTTTCGAGCACGTCACCTTTCCAAGGTGGTACATTCAACCGCTCTGCCACCTCTCCATATCATGTAAATATAAAGGTTATTCCTTTTACATCATACTTGCATTTATCTGTCAAATGTGATATAATACAGGTACCGTAGATGGATGAGATTCACACTTCTGTGACCCTCTAGACACCGTCTACACAACGACCAGTACCAACCATGAAAGAGATACTACAAGTGGTTTGGCACGCCCTCGGTGCCGAACACGTCATAACCCGCGCCACCAACTCGGAAGAGTTGTGGCAGACCTACCGGAAGGACAGATTCTTCCGGTGGGTGGTTCCGGTTCTTGCCTTCCTTATTGTCTTCACTGCCCTCATGGCGATAAACGCAACTATTCCATTCGCACTGATGGTTGCAGTTATCGTCACCACAGGTGCAGCCTTGGTGACACACAATGGGGTTCTATCCCCCGGTGACACCGCCCTCGCTATCGAGTGGGGGTGCATCCGTAAGGAGGTTCGGAAGCTTCGTGCTTTCAACCTCCTTGTAGAGGCCTGTATCGAAGACGGGACAATGCTGCGACCGCAACAATCGGCCTATTTCCTGACATGTCAGGCAAAAATAAGGAGGTTGCGAGGACTGCGCGTTATCGCGCGTGTAACGACCTATAACTGGAATTATAACGGTCGTCACCATGACGACACAACCAGATCTACGCGTTAAGGCACTCCCCGGACCCGACACCAGTCGGACCATCCGGGGTCTTTTTTTTATTTATATACCCTTAAGCTTCGCAACCCGTTCCTCAACTGGAGGATGCGTCATAAAAAGTTTAGCGAAAGCACCAGGACCCTCCTCCCCTGCGTCAGCACCAAACGGATTACTGATATACATATGAGCAGTTGCATTTGAAGCACTGGCTAGTGGCCTGTGATGATTACCATCATGAATCTTCTGCAAAGCTTTTGCTAATCCATTAGGATTCTTTGTTATAAGTGCAGCTGTTGTATCAGCTTGAAACTCTCGACTTCGAGATACTGCAAGTTGTATAAGAGTCGCTGCAATAGGCGCGACAACAATCGCAATGATACCGATAATACCACTACCACGATTGTCACTGCTTCTACTAAAAGCACTGATGTGTACAAGATGCACAATAATACCAGCAAGTATTGCAACTACAGATGAGATAAGAATATCCTTGTTACCGATGTGTGCAAGCTCATGAGCAATCACACCTTCAAGTTCATCTTGCTCAAGATGTTCCAATAATCCCCTTGTTACAGCAACAGCAGCATGAGACTCGTTACGTCCTGTAGCAAACGCGTTCATGTTCTGATCTTCGATAATATACACACGAGGTGTTTGTATACCTGCTGTACGTGAAAGAGTATCAACAGTAGCGTGTAGGTGCGCACCTGTTGGAGTGTTCATATCAATAGGTTGTGCGCCTGACATCTTGAGTGCAATAGAATCAGAAAACCAGTATGAGATCAGGTTTAGGACAACAACAAATATAAGCGCTCCGTACAAAAAGTTCATACTTCCAAATTGGTATGATAGATACCATCCAAGTGCAGCCACGATGGCAAAAGTTACACCCATAAGGGCTATGGTTTTGATAGTATTCTCAGTTTTGTTTTTGTATAAGTATTGTGGGTTCATAGGTCTATTATAACAAATAGGTCAAGCCACGTAAGAACACTTATTCCTTAATCACCTTCACCCCCAACTCCGTCAACTGCTCAACCGGCATCGCAGCAGGTGCTCCCGTCATAAGATCTCTTCCCTCACCCGTCTTTGGAAATGCAATAACCTCACGAATGTTTGGTTCGTTCTGCATAAGCATAACGATACGATCGATACCTGGCGCGAATCCTCCATGTGGTGGAGTTCCAAACGTAAACGCTTCAAGCATGTGTCCGAACTTTGATTGGATTTGCTCTTCACTCATACCAAGTAATTCAAACACTTTCTTTTGAATATCTTTCTGGTGAATTCGAATACTTCCTGATGAAAGTTCGAAGCCATTTAACACAAGGTCGTATGAATTTGCTCGAACCTTAAGAAGTTCTTTGTCACCTGGTTTTGCATTCATAAAGATATCTACATCTTCTGGATGCATAGAGCAGAACGGATGATGTGCGGTAGTTAACTTACCATCTTTTCCTTCTTCATACATTGGAAAATCAACAACCCACGCAAAAGCTAATTCATCTGGATCTTCTTTGTTTACTCGTAGGTCTGGTTTATCAGATCCGTATTTTTCCATACTTTCAGCATATGTAAGTCGTGGAAATGGAGTAGTTGAAATTTTCTTATGTGGATACAACTTTTGCACCATCTCGATAAACATCTTCTCTGTGTATTGTAGAATAGTCTCTTGGTCAATAAATGACATCTCAAAGTCCAACTGTGTAAACTCTGGTTGTCTATCACCTCGTTGATCTTCATCACGCATACATCGTGCGATCTGGAAATATCTTTCAAATCCCGCAACCATAAGTAGTTGCTTAAACTGCTGTGGAGACTGTGGCAATGCGTAAAATGTTCCATGGTGTAATCGTGAAGGCACCAAGTACTCTCGTGAACCCTCTGGAGTTCCTCGCATCATCATTGGAGTTTCAATCTCAATGAATCCATTGGTATGCATATACTCTCGGAAAAAAGTGATAACTTTATCACGCATAATAATGTTGTCGTGAACACGCTTACCTCGAAGATCGAGATACCGGTACTTCAATCGAACCTCCTCACCCACTTCTTTTGAGTTATGGATATCATACGGCATAGTCTCTGACGCGTTAATAATCTCTATATGCAAGATCTCTATCTCTATATCACCGTTTGGAGTATCTTTTTGAACATTGCGTTCTGGTCGAGCGTTTACAATACCTTTAACAGAAACCACATATTCTGCACGTAAAGTTGATGCAACCTCAAGAACGTCTGTTCTATTTGGTAATACAACACCTTGAACTACACCGTCCTTATCTCGCAACTCAAGAAAGATCAATTTTCCTTGATCTCGGCGTACATGAATCCAACCAAAAATCTGCACCTCTTTTCCGATATGGTCGTGGAGCGCACTGGTAAATACTCTTTCTGTATATAGGTTTTTTTGCGTCATATATGGCTATACTACCACATTCTTTCCACTTACTGAAGCTCTATAGCAGCACCTACTTCTGCGGTATTTTTTCGGGCATTATACATGTCTTTGATCTCTTCAATAGGATTAGCAGATACTTCTAAACGGCTGTTTTGCTTCTGAGCTGTTTGATACGACTGCATGATGCGAGGCACTGAAAATACATACCAAAGCACAAACACAAAAGCTGTTACTGAAAATGAAATCGCAAAAGCTACCACCTGTTTATGATGTGTAGGTTTTTGGCGTAATCGATGCACATGATGTTGTGCATGTCTGTGCAATTTATGATGCCACTTTTCCTGAATAAAATCTTCTACATCAGTAAAAAGATCCTCAGCCTCATGTTCTATTTTTTCTCTGAGAGACACTTTCTTACTCATACGATAAGTATATCAGTTATGGTTTGATGATGTACAGTTTTTGTGCACATGCATCTACTTCTTTTTTCTTGATAGTTAATTTATCAACTGTTTCTGCAGTACTATCACCGATTTCTTTTACAAAAGACTGGAGGTTGGCGTCTTTTACATCTGAAAAACCCATAGGAACAACAATCTTAGGTTCTAGATTGTTTACATATTCAGCAGCTTGTTTTGGTGTAAGTCTTCCCTCTCCTGATACTGGAATAAAAAGCATATCAACATCTCCCTCGATTGCTAGAAACTTTTTATCATTCTTAGCCTCGTCTTTTCCAAGAGCACCTAGGAATACAACTCGAATACCATCAAACTCAAACGTATAATATGTTGTACCACTCTCATGGTTTATCTCTCCGTATCCTGTGTACGCACCGTATCCTTTTATAAAAATATTTGAGATCTCGTACTCACCTGGACCCTTAACAAGGTTTGGTGTTTTTGTACCATAAAAAAGATCTGCGCCGCCAGACATATCTTCGTGTAATGTTGACTGTAGAACAACATCTGCACCAAACTTAGCTGCTTTAAAATCTGACTCTTTTGAAAATGGATCTGTGGCAAGAACTGTATCTCCTACTTGAAATTTGAAGAACTGATTGCCGAAAAAGTTTAATATCATGGATCGATTGTACCACGATTGAGGAAATGAAAAAACCCCGCAGGTCCAAGCTCTTGGGGGAAGCTTGGAGCTGCGAGGGGTCTGCTTTAGGGAATAGGTGGAATTACCACCCTACCCAGTTTCTGTGCTCCTCCTTCAGAGCGGACAGGTACTTTGCTCCCTGGAGGGTATTTGGGGGTCCAGAGGAGGGTTTTGACTGGTACCACCGGTGGGCCAGCCTTTTGGATGGTGGCAGTGACGACCTTTGAGCCATCTCTGGGTGGCGGCCCTTCGTCCTCGTCGAAGGCGATCACCTTACCGTTCAGGATAATGGGTTCCTTAAAGAGCCCAAAGTAGACTCGGATATCAGGCAGGTTTTTCCCCGGGTCACCCTGGAGGTAGACCTGGTTGGTCCCCTCCGTACGGCCGAGGCCGAGGGCGTAGACGCTGTACACCTCCTTTCGACCTTCCTCGTACCCTTTATCTCTGTAATA
Organism: uncultured Candidatus Saccharibacteria bacterium; assembly: GCA_964367655.1. Lineage (GTDB taxonomy): Bacteria > Patescibacteriota > Minisyncoccia > Phycocordibacterales > CAIZLB01 > CAIZLB01. The sequence continues at coordinate 4,680 of CAYIYJ010000019.1, forward strand.
TTTTGAGACAACAACGCCAGTGATGCAGGTGGAGATGAGGAGTAGCAGGATTAATTTCATATCATTAGATTGGATTGGATTGCGGTAGATTGGAATACCAAAACAAGAGCGTTAAAGTACTTCCGGAATTTAATTCTACCCCGTTTTTTATATATGTCAATGTAGATATCAACATCTATATTGAGGTTTCAAGTAGCATCAGTCGTTTATCAGCTATATACATACTTTTTTCCATACTATCAAGTCTCAATTCAACTTTTCCCAGTCTGTATTCAACAGCGTCTAGTCTAGCCTCTACTTTATCCAGTCGTTCCTCTACTCTATCTAGCCGTTCTTCAATCTTATCCAACCTCCGATACACCTTATCAAACTCTTGTGAAATAAGAATCCCCATCTGCTCAAAGCGATTATCAATGTCGTTAAATCTATCATCTACATAAGCCTGCATCTTATCGAGACGATCATCTATACGTCGAAAACCTGCAGCCATAATATCTGCTAATTGTTCCAGAGTTATTCCTTTATGGACAGACATCTCCCCTTTCATTACCCACAATTATATTCTTCGATATACCAAAAGCAAGAAAATTTAATTTTTCTTTAGAACCAGTACACAGGTTTTTTCGTCGTCAATATATTAGACCTCAACAACTTATAACATTACAGTCTTTAGGGCTGAAATAATTCCTTCCTGATGAAAACCAAGTTCAAGTTTTTCTATTTCATCCATTGCCATCCATTTCATGGCCAAACCTTCTCTGAGTTTTGGTTCCTGGTCTGAATTAATTTTGCAGATATAAACTTTGTTGTCAGCCCCATTACTATAATCCATAAGATACACGCATTGAGCTAACTCAAGATCAAGATTATATTCTTCTTTAATTTCCCTCAAAAGAGTTGTCTCATAAGATTCACCTTCTTCGCCACCTCCTCCTGGCAAGCACCACATTAATGGAAACTTTTTACAGTTCTCATCACGCTGTTGCATTAAGATTTTATTGTCGCGGATTAAGGCAAATATTACGCCAGTTTTTTCCATAATTTTATTTATATCCTAAAGTTCTTATTTACAAGTTTACAGAATCTTTCCTACAACGAAAAACATAAGCATTGAAATAATCAAGAATATACCAGTCAGGACAAAGAAAGTCATGTACATTTTATGGTTCTTTTTCAATGCAGAAATTGAAGCTTGGATTGAGGCATCTTTAAGGTCTAACACATCTTTACCAAAACTCATTATCATATAATTCTCGAAACTAAACATACTTTTTCCATAAGAATCTTTAATATTTGCCATCTGATTACGAGCTGGCAATACAACACATTTCATGTTCTCTACTGGATATCCAGTATTCTTCAAAGATTTTCGTAATTTGTATGACTTTATCTCCATTACCAACACAGATATAAAGCCACAAATAAACAATACAATTGTTACCAGTAGCGGTATTAGAAAAAATAGTATTTGAGAATTCATAAGAGAAATGTTATCAAACATTACTAAATTATACAAATTAACACTTGCCTAGATCTTAAACTCCATCACATCCCCATCCTTCACAACATACTCCTTCCC
>CAYIYJ010000020.1:0-4991 GCA_964367655.1 uncultured Candidatus Saccharibacteria bacterium
GCCAAAGTAGCTCAGTTGGTAGAGCAATACACTCGTAGCGTATAGGTCGCGAGTTCGATCCTCGCCTTTGGCTCAAGTTGGTTGTTGTGTGTTACTATATCAACCATAACTGTATGACTCACGCAGAGATAAAAAACCGCATAGCTGAGATAGAGGAGGCAATGGTTGCTTCTGATTTTTGGACTGATGCAGAGAAGGCTAAGCTTATGATGCGTGAATTGCAGGACTTAAAGCAGGAGCTTGCCGACACAGACCACTCACAGATGGACGCCATAATAACTATTATTGCAGGTGCTGGTGGAGATGACGCTGAAGACTTCGCAGGTATGCTTTTTTCCATGTATAGAAAATACGCAGATAAAAAGAATTGGTCAACAATACTGCTACATGATCACACAAATACATTGGGAGGATATAAACAGGTTATGTTTGAGATCAAGGGTAAGGGCGCATTCGCACGACTAAAGTGTGAGTCAGGTGTACATCGACTAGTTCGAACATCACCGTTTAACGCTAAAGGTCAAAGACATACTTCATTTGTACTGGTTGAAGTTGTGCCAAAGATTGAGTTTAAAGTTGATAGTAGTTTACCAGAAAGTGAATTGGAGATTTCATTTGCGCGAGCTGGAGGTCCTGGTGGGCAGAATGTAAACAAAAGAGAAACTGCGGTTCGTGTTGTGCACAAGCCAACAGGTATATCAGTACACGTTACAACAGAACGTTCTCAAGGTCAGAATAAAGAAAAAGCGATTGCTATTATTGCTGCAAAGTTACTCAAGAAAAAAGAAGATGATGCTAAAGCTAAAGAAAAAGGATTATCAACAACTTCAGCGATAAGTGTTGAATGGGGAAATCAGATTCGTTCATACGTGTTACATCCATATAAGATGGTGAAAGATCATCGAACTGAGTACGAAACGAGTTCTGTGGATGATGTGTTTGATGGAGAGATAGATGGGTTTTTGGACGCAGAGATAAACATGCTATAATAAACGGTATGTTGAAGTTCAATAAAGTTACGAAACTGTATCACACAGGTGATGTGGCACTTAAAGATATTAATCTACACATCAAACCGAAAGAGTTTGTGTCTATTGTAGGACACTCGGGTGCGGGTAAGACCACACTACTCAAACTTATTCTCGCTGAAGAATCTCCGACGGAGGGAGAGATGATATTTGAAGGTATGGATGTTCATAAGTTAAAGAGAAAATTTATAAATGAATATCGTCGTCGCGTTGGAACTGTGTTTCAAGATTTTCGATTGTTACCAGATAAGACAGCGTATGAAAACGTGGCCTTTGCTATGGAGGCGGCTGGACGAGAAGATGAGGAGATTGCTTCCGATGTGCCTCATGCTCTAGAACTTGTAGGCCTAAAACATAAAGCTCATAATTTTCCTGATGAATTGTCAGGTGGAGAAAAGCAACGTATCGCTATTGCTCGAGCTATTGTGAATCAGCCAGATATGATCATTGCTGATGAGCCTACAGGTAACTTGGATCCTGTAAACACATATGAGATTATTCAACTCCTAAAGAAGATCAATGATCTTGGAACAACTATTGTTCTTACAACACACAATGTGGGTGTGATTGATAACTTGAATCGTCGAGTTATCACTATGAAAGACGGACAAGTTATCTTGGATAGTTATGAAGGAAAATATATTTTATAATACACACATCTTATGTTACTTACAAAAATAAAACGAATAATAAAATCAGGTGCAATTAGTTTTTGGAGAAATGGTTCTGTTTCTCTAGCTTCTGTATTGATCATGACTGTAACACTTACAGTTATCTCAATGATTGTATTTTCAGGAGTGGTGCTTTCATCAACTCTTGATACTATAAAAAATAAAGTTGATATCAATGTGTACTTTGTAAAAACTGCTAGTGAAGATCAGATACTTGCGGTTACAAAAGATGTACAAAAATTACAAGAGGTTGCACAAGTGGAATACATCTCACGTAAAGATGCGTACGATCGTTTCCGTGCTCGACATCAGGAAGAAGAGGCAACACTACAAGCACTCGATGAGATCGGGGAAAATCCTCTACCTGCAAGTATGAACATCAAAGCAAAAGATCCTGCACAGTATGATGGTATTGTTGAATACTTGAAGAAAAAGGAGGGAAGTAATCTTGATATTATCGATAAGATTAATTACACAAAAAATAAACAAGCTATTGATTCACTCTCAAGAATCATTACCGCTTCAAACAAGCTTGGGTTACTTCTAGTTGCATTCTTTGCAGTTGTGTCTATCTTGATCACGTTCAACACTGTGCGATTGGCAATATACATCTTCCGCGAAGAGATCTCTGTGATGCGTCTTGTTGGTGCGAGTGAGACATATATCCGTGGTCCGTTTGTAACCGTTGGTGTATTGTACGGATTGGTTTCAGCTATTGTTACGGTATTGATACTATTCCCACTGTCACACTGGGCCGGTGAATGGACAGAGAAGCTGGGTACTGGAGTCAATCTCTTTACGTACTATCAACATAATCTAGCATGGCTCATACTTGGTTTGGTTGTTGCCGGATCATTCTTAGGTGCCGTGTCAAGTTTCTTGGCGATTCGAAGGTATCTAAAGGTATAGGTTGGAGTTGTGAAGTAAAAAAAAGACCCCCGGAGCCAGATCATGTAGATCTGGGCGGGGGTTTTTCACCTTACCCACCCGTTTGCCGGGTTGTACGGTGACGAGTTCCAAGTTTCGGGGTGGGACGGCATCACTGCCGTCGTTCCCCCTCCCGGATAAGAGGGGTTGGGCCGGAGCGGGGCCAGCGGCGGGTATGCCGCCTGCCTCTGTTGAGGCGGTTGACCGTACTGGGGTTGGCCGTATTGCGGCCCGCCCCACTGGCCTCCGTAACCACCCCCGACAATCGGGTAGGGTTGGGGACCGTTGTGTACGACCCGACCGTTGGTCCCGCCAGCGAATTCGACGGCGCAGGATGACATGAGCAGGGCGGTAAGAGCGAGGACGAGAAGGCGAAGAACTTTCATGGTAGCAGTAGTTTTGAAGGTTGGAAACCCCTAAGTTTTGGCACACTGTGTGCCGAACTTGGGATATATGTATTATACTATATTAGAGTCCAAAAGTCAAGTGCTCGAATCCTCTTAAAATACAAGGCTAATATGATATTATAATAGGTATGAAAAAACTTATATATAGTACATTAATTTTATTACTGACACTTTCATTCCAAACCGCACACGCTGGAGCTGTTGAGGATAAAGTAGTTCAGCTTTTATCAAGCTCATTCATGAATAGCGATGTTAGTTCTACTGGCCAGTTTACTGTTAGTGTGGATGGTAAAGAAACTATTGTCGAAAAAGGAAAATCAACACGTACTGCAAAGTTTAAGGTAAATATTGATCTAAAACTGGTCACAGATATATCTAAACATGCAGCAATGGTTGAAGGTTCATTTACTATGTCTGACACAAGTGACAGTACTATGAACATGACACTTCCATTTAAACTATTACTGGTTGAAAAACCAAATGGTTTAGATATTGATTCTATGTACATATATATGTACCCAGCCTACTCAGAGTTGGCAAAATCTATGTTGGGAATAACTACTCTTGATACATATAACAACACATGGTTACGTATCGGTGGAGAAGACACGGCTCGTTTCTCAGATCTTAATAGTGTTTCAAACAGTAATTCTGTGTTAACTAAAAATACTGATTGGTTCAAAGCTACTGTGAAAAAAGTAAACGGACAAGATGTATACACAATCAATATTAAAGGAGATGTATTGTTGAAAAAAATTAATGCCTACATGAAAGCAGGCGGTAAGAGATTAACTGCTTCTGTTCTAAAAAACAACAGAGAAATGGTTGATTTCCTAAAGAAAGGAAAGATACAAGTTGTAGCTCAAGATGGAAATCTTGTGTCATACTCAGGAACGTTTAATATAAATGAGGTTGAGACTCGTCAAGTATATGGAAAAAATAATAAAAAAGTTCCACAGACCACTACAACAGTGGCAAAGATCCTGTTCAAAGGATTGGTGTTGCCAACTGAGTCTATAACTATTCCTCAAGCCCGAGATATTAACGTGAGGGATTTTATGACAGAACTTATGGGTCGACAGGCAGAATCAAATGTTGTTTCAAATCTATCCGATACTGAGCAGACTGTTGCAAATAAAGTTTCAAAATTAGTCACATTGCCTACTCCAGAAACTCCAGCATTCTTCACCATCACTGATATATACGAGGTTAAAAAAACTGAGCTAGGAAAGAACAAGGTATTCGACTATGCACAGAACGGAGACTTTGTAATATTCTATGAGAAGAATAATAAAGTAGTTCTATGGAGACCTACTCTGAACACAGTTGTTGCAGAAGGTGCTATCTACTAGTTCGTAAATTGACGGTCGTCTATAGAGACAAAAAAAGAAGCCCTACCGGATGTGCAGTCCGGTGGGGCTTTGAAATGGGGGGGGGTAGACGAGGAAGTCTGTATTTACTTGGGTTTGGCCTTGCCCTGGTACCCAGGGCTGAATTGAGGCTTCCCGTTCCGAGGTGCGTCCCGTTTCTTTGTGCGACTAATCGCACGACCAATGTGGTTCATGGTGTTGGCTGGTTGGTTCAGTGGCTTCCTTGGACAACAGAGTGTTGTCTTAAAGGTGCCGTAATCTAGTATAGGACTAGCTGAGATAGATGTCAATATAAACGAGGGGTTCTGACACATGTACAATAAAGATATGAAAAAAACAGCCAAGGCGGGTTCTACACGTAAATACGTGTTTGTTATCGGAGGTGTTATGTCAGGAGTTGGAAAAGGTGTTGCTTCATCGTCTATAGGGCTTATTTTAAAATCTAAAGGGTATCGAGTAAATCTTGTTAAAGCTGATCCGTATCTAAACGTTGATGCGGGAACAATGAATCCAACTGAACACGGTGAAGTGTTTGTGATGAAAGATGGTTTAGAAACAGATCAAGATATGGGAAACTACGAACGTTTT
>CAYIYJ010000021.1:0-4814 GCA_964367655.1 uncultured Candidatus Saccharibacteria bacterium
GTAAAAATATTCCCTTATCAAGCAGATATCCTATCAACCCTGAGACTAAGACTCCGAGTATAATACCAACTACTATATGCCAACCAAGTTTTTGAGAAACATAAAAAACTGTATATCCTCCAACAGCCGTTAAAACTCCGTGAGCCAGATTGAAAAACTTGGTTGTTCCGTATATAAGGTTGAACCCGAGAACTACGAGTGAATATATAGATCCGGCGATAATACTGTTGACGATGAGTTGTGGGATGATGGACATGTGAGCTTATTTTAACATAAAACCCCAACTTTTGAGGTTGGGGTAGCAATATTGACAGAACGTACTTATTGAATAGGCACCAACTTTCCATCATTAATCGTATTTATAACGATATCCTGTACTCGCACACCCTGCTCATCAAATGAGATTGAGCCTGACGCACCTCTTTTATCATTGTATGTCTGAATATTGTTCATCCATTTTTTATGATCAGAATCATAACTGGCCATCAAAATGTTAAAGGTGTCGTACCCGAAATCAGCTAGAAAACCAGGGTCTTCCTTGTATTTTGCTTTGTACAATTCCTTAAATCGGACAGCATCTCCATCTTTTAGCCACATAGAGATCGAACCATTTATTTTGCTCATATCACCAAGAATCTTTTTGTAGTTCTCATAACCTGTATACATCTGTGCATCGAACACAAGTTGAGGAACTGTCTTATCAAGCACAAGCAAATCTTTGGTTAACAACGCTCCATTGTCGGGAGAGGTTAAAAACAACACGGCATCGATACTATCATTTTTAGAGATCTCTGTTGCATATGATCGTAAATCAGACTTATTGTTTATAATCATCGGTACGTATTCCTTTGTATACACCTTCTTAAAGGTATTATAGAAATTAATACCTCCGGCTGTATTATCGTAGGCTACAGCGATCTTTTTGAAGTCTGTTTTATCATTAAGATAGCCTATGTATGTCGAAAGAGACGACTCTGGCAGAGGACTTGTTTGAAAGATATTGTCTGGACCCACTCCTATAGTTTGTATACCAAGCTGCATAACAACCAGATCAGTTTTCTTAACATCCTCATGTATAGCGTCTATAACTGGAGTTGAAAGCATCATCATGGCATCTATGTGATCTACTGACGTCAGTTTCTTAAACGCAGAAATACCCTTTTTTACATCAAAACCATCATCTTCTAGAAAGAATTCGATATTTGAATCTGGGTGCGTGGTTTTATAAACTTCTAAAGCCAACTCTATACCTTTTTGATAATTTTGTCCTGCCACAGCATACTCACCTGAAAGTGGCGCCATAAGACCTAGCTTTACTGATACATCTTTTTTTGATTGACTGAAACTAACTATCGCAACAATGATAACAACAATCAGGATCAGTGTGGTTGATATTTTTTTATTCATGTGGTTATTATACGGATTTATCCTTTTATCAAGAAATAATCCAATTCAAAGGACCTTAAGTCTGATTCCATCTTTATTTATAAGCCTATTTTGTAGATTAGTTTGACTAAATTTTCGACATAACCTATAATTAACCTGTGAAAATATCACCAGTCCAGGGTAAATTTCTAGGGTTAAAGTCTGATCATCTTAAAATAATCAATACTTTAGATGATTTTTTCACCATAGATGATATCTCTAAAAAGCTTCATATCCCACGGACAAGCCTGTACTATTCTCTCCCCTACCTCTTAGACAGAGGTTTTGTCACCAAAAAGAAGTTTCAAAAAAAGATTCTCTGGAAACCTTCTCCTTTAGATGAGTATCATACAAACTATGTAGAGACGCTAGGTATTAAAAGCAATTTTTCTAACCAAAAAGCTAGAGTCTTTACAACTGCAGCAGATATTGTAAGTATCTTATATGAATTAACATCACTACCTAAGCTTTCAAGAATATACGGTATACAACCCCATGCATCACTTGAGTGGGCTGTAAAAAAAATTCCTACGCAAGACTTAATTCAGATTAATAAGACAGTAAAGGATAAAGGGATTATTATCGAAGGCTTAGTACACGAGGATTCAATTGCTTTTATTGATAATGCTGAAGTTTTAAAAAGTATACATGGACGATCAGCCGATACCGCCCGTATGTACCATGATGTCTTAAAAAACACTTGTGCGGAGATCTATCTGTATGACTCTACCTGCGCAATCATAAACTGGAAAGAAGAATTCGCAATCTGTATTGATGATACAGATACATACACCTTGATAAAAGAACTATTTTTACAGATGAAAAACAAATCCGGCAAATATGATCAAAATAATGCAATTCGAGGTTATTTAGTCTAGGTACAACTTTTCCATATAAAAATCACCGCCATAGAGATACGGCGGTGATTTTCATATTAATAACCTATTGAATCTTCCCTCCTTTTATAGAAGTGATTCTCACTTCTGGTTTTCTAACTCCAACGTCATCGAATACTATCTGCCCACTAGCGCCAGTGAACTTTGTATCGTGAACGTTTTTGATCCACGTTTTACCATCAGTGGCATGTGTACTAATTAGCAAATTTGCAGCATCATATCCAAGATCTGCCCAAATACCAGCTTCTATTCCAAAGCGTGTTTTATATGCATCCTTAAACTCTTGAGCGACTTCGGACGACACAACTGCGATTATTGCCCCATCGAGCAATGATTTATTACTCAATATTCTATTGTAATCTTGTAGACCCGATTGTGCATTTGCATCAAATGCAATTTGAGGTAATGCACCTTTCAATACAGAATATTGTTTTATAAATTGTGCACCAGGCTCAGGAAACATCATGACAATAACAATGTCAGGATTACTTTCAGCAACTTTGAACACATGGGTCTTAAAATCCTTTTCATCTGCATTGATAGCAAATTCTTTTACAGATCCTCTATACCCACTAACCAAAGCATCCTTAAATCGAATCATTGTATCCTGTTGTGTGTACACGATAACTGGATTCTTATATCCTTTTTCTTTTATATAAGCACCAAGTTGTTTTTCAAGTTCGATGTTTCCAGGAAGAATCTGAAACACATTGTCCGCTGTAGGTGATTCTGTCTGTTCTCCACCTTGGATTACAGGAATATCTGTTTTTGTAACAAGATCATATATCGCACCAATACTTGGAGTTGACACACTGATCAATCCATTCACATGATCTATGCTTGTAAGTTTTTGATAGGCACTGAGGGCTTTTTTTGTATCAAAACCATCGTCTTCTGCGATAAACTCAACCTTTTTGTCTGGATGGGCTAGGTTATACTGCTCTACCGCAAGAGTGGCACCATTTCTAAAGTTTTCTCCAACCATTGAATAATTTCCACTTAATATAGAAATCATGCCGATTTTGAATGTCTGTGCATCTTCTGTTGTTGTTTTGTTTGCACGAGACATTGTAACAGCCCCGATAACAAGGACTACTATAATACCCCAGATAATTTTTGTTTGTTTAGTCATAGACAAATCATCCCACATATGGTGAAATAACAGAAATAAACGTCATTTCGGCGAGCCTGTCCTAATAATACCTATATATCGTAAGGATATTATGGCATATGGTAATGTCAGGAAAGTTGACATTTACATGATAAAAGATACAATATGAGCATGAAAACAACCGATTTCATCGCCCCAGAACTCTTAAAACTAACCTCTAACGAGACCGTGATCCTCCACCTACTACAGATACATAACCAATCCACTCCCGCCAGCTTGGCTAAGTTGTGTGCCATCCCCCGTCCTACTATCTACATAACTTTAGAAAAACTTAAAGAAAGAGGTCTTGCACAATGTCGAAAGTTCCAAAAGAAAAAAGTTTGGGATGTTTCAGATACTTCGGTTATAAAAGAAAAAATTGAGAATCTAAAAGAGACCTTAACTCCTAGCAAAGGAAAATACAATAAAATACATGTAACTGACAATACAGATTTAACTATTCACAGAGGAGGTCAGGCTGTTTTAAATCTGTTTGCAGAGTTTGCGGAAAGCCACAATGGGCAAAGACTCTTAGGTATGTCAGGAGACAGATCAGCTGATTCATGGAAGAACGTTATTCCAGTGGAAGATATTAATACTATTAATGCTCGAATCAAAAAAACCGGACTCCTAACCGAGATGATTACTTCAGAAGACTGGTTTAAACAACAAGTTGATATATTTGGAGTGGACTGGGCCAAGAACTTTGAAGGACGTGCTACTCAAGTACACTTTATAGACGCACAGTACTTAGACTATGATAGTCAGATGTTTATTTTTGGCAGCAAACTCTATCTTGTGTCCATGCGAGAAGAGGTATTTATTGAAGTGAAGAATAAACAAATTGCAAAGCTACTCGTTTCTTTATTAAATTTTGTAAAACAGCATTCGAGGGCGGTGGATATTAATAAAATACTTAGAGAGATGGCAGGGATTGAGAAGTGATGTAGGTAATAAAAAACCCCGCCACACAGAGGTCCTTGGGAGGACGTGTGGGGCGAGGGTGAGATTTCCGCGGGTTAAACTGCCGAGAACAGTGCGCTGAGACTGACGAGTCCTGGCTGACGACTTTGGAGAGTCGTAATGGTTGGGGCCTGCTCGGCAGGTTGAGGCTTTTTACCATGGAAGACGAATAACGCCTTGTCAGCGAACGACTGTGTTCGTGGATGAGACATTTCTGGAATTTCCACCAGACCGAACTGTCGGATAATCCCCTGCTGTCGCCGGCAACTGTGGGCTGCCGCCAATTCAACAAGCGAATGTCGGCTTTGACGAAGCTGAGGGGCAAGTCTCATCAAGATACCTGCCTGCTCATGGGTCCACTGTTCCTTACCGATCTGGAA